>JAMPYF010000005.1 GCA_023700805.1 Sulfuritalea sp. | reverse complement strand
TAGGCACAACGCCTGCGCCAGCAGGCGTTGTGCCGGAGCTAAAGCTCACCCGCAGGGTTGCTCCCGCCGCCTGAGAACTCACGCGCCGGACCTGATTCGGCAGCAGGCGGCAAAACGGGCCACCCGGAGGATACTCCGGGCGGCCCGTTGCGTTCGGAACGATCAGCAGCGGCTTCGGTCGGGTCGGATCAGAAGCGTTTCTTGTTCCACTCAATCAGCGCATAGGCCGAATGGTTGTGGATCGATTCGAAGTTTTCGCTTTCGACCACGTAAGCATCGATGCGCGGATCGGCATTGAGCGCGCCGGCGACATCGCGCACCAGATCCTCGACGAATTTTGGATTGTCGTAGGCCCGCTCCGTGACGAATTTCTCGTCAGGGCGCTTGAGCAGCCCGAACAGCTCGCACGAAGCCTGGGTTTCGGCCATGCGCACGATGTCCTCGATCCACACCAGTTGGTTGGTGGTTGCTGTGATGGTGACGTGCGAACGCTGGTTGTGCGCGCCGCGCTCGGAGATCTTCTTCGAGCAGGGGCACAGGCTCGTGACCGGGACCACGACCTTGATGGTCTGCCGGTAGCGGCCGCCTTCGATGATTTCGCCGATGAAAGTCACGTCGTAATCCATCAGGCTCTTGACGCCCGATACCGGTGCCACCTTGTTGATGAAATACGGAAAGCTCATTTCGAGATGTCCGGTCGCCGCCTCCAGACGGGTGACCATTTCGCGCAACATGGTCTCGAAGCTCTCGACCGATATCTCATCCTCGTGCGAGTTGAGAATCTCGACGAAACGCGACATGTGGGTGCCCTTGAAATTATGCGGCAGCCCAACGTACATGTTGAAGTTGGCGATGGTGTGACGCACGCCGCCGCTCTTGTCCAATACCTTGAACGGATGGCGTATGTCCTTGATTCCGACCTTGTTGATCGGCAACTGGCGCGAATCCGGGGTGCTTTGAACGTCGGCAATGACGGATTTTTCGGGTGGGGCCATGGGATTCCTGCAATTCATTCTGATTTTGGGTGGCTGTCGGAAGTTGGGCTAACCACTATATCATTATCCGACGAATTTACTCAACTATTAATTTCGGCTGCCAATCGCGCCTCGACGCTACGCACAATACCGGCTTCGTCGAGGCCGATTTCGGCCAGCAGCAAGGCCGAATCGCCATGGTCGATGAAATGGTCCGGCAATCCCAGGCGCAACAAGGGAGTGCGCAGGCCCGACGCTTCCAGGGCGCGCGCCACCTCGGCGCCGGCGCCGCCGATCAAGGCATTCTCTTCTATCGTAACCAGCAATTCGTGACTTGCGGCAAGTTCTTCGACCAGCTTGCTGTCCATTGGTTTGACGAAGCGCATATTGGCTACCGTGGCGTCGAGCGTCGCGGCGGCCTTGAGCGCCGGTGCGAGCATGGCACCGAAGGCCAGCAGGGCGACTCGCTGCCCCTGGCGCCGGAGTTCGCCCTTGCCTGTCGGCAGGGTCGTCAGCCCCGGCTCCATCGCGGCTCCAGGCCCGCTGCCGCGCGGATAGCGAACCGCGCTGGGTCCGTTCAGGGTCAGCGCGGTGGAGAGCATCTTGCGGCATTCGTTTTCATCGCTTGGCGTCATCACCACCATATTGGGGATGCAGGTGAGGTAAGACAAGTCGAACGCGCCGTTATGCGTCGCGCCATCGGCGCCGACCAGCCCGCCGCGGTCGATGGCAAACACCACCGGCAGGTTCTGCAGGGCGATGTCGTGAATCAGCTGGTCATAGGCACGCTGGAGAAAGGTCGAATAGATGGCGACCACCGGCTTCATGCCCTCGCAGGCGAGCCCGCCGGCAAAAGTGACGGCATGCTGCTCGGCAATGCCGACATCGAAATAGCGGTGGGGAAACTCCTGGGCGAAGCGGACCATGCCCGAGCCCTCGCGCATCGCCGGCGTAATTCCGATCACGCGCGGGTCGGCCTGCGCCTGGTCGCACAGCCAGTCGCCGAACACCTGGGTGTAGGTCAGCCGGCCGGACGCCTTGGCCGGTTCGATGCCGTTCGCGGCATCGAACTTGCCGACACCGTGGTAAAGGATAGGGTCGGCTTCGGCGAGCTTGTAGCCCTGGCCCTTGCGGGTGATGACGTGGAGGAACTGCGGACCCTTCAGTTTGCGCAGGTTCTGCAGCGTCGGAATCAGCGCGTCGAGGTCGTGGCCGTCGATCGGGCCCAGGTAGTTGAAGCCGAATTCCTCGAACAGGGTGCCCGGCGAGATCATGCCCTTGACGTGCTCCTCGACCCGGTTGGCGAACTCGAGCACGTTGGGCATCACCGCCAGCACCTTCTCGCCGGCGCGGCGCGCGGCGTTGAAGGTGCCGCCCGAGAGCAGGCGCGCCAGATACTTGTTGAGCGCGCCCACCGGCGGCGAGATCGACATGTCGTTGTCGTTGAGGATGACCAGCAGGTTGGCGTCGATCACGCCGGCGTTGTTGAGCGCCTCGAAGGCCTGGCCGGCCGACATCGCGCCGTCGCCGATGACCGCCACCACGCGCCGTTCCTCGCCCCGGTTGCGTGCTGCTACGGCCATGCCCAGCGCGGCGGAGATCGAGGTGGACGAATGGCCGACGCCGAAGGTGTCGTATACGCTCTCGCTGCGGCGCGGAAAGCCCGATACGCCGCCCTTCATGCGCAGGCGTTCCATGCCGGCACGCCGGCCGGTCAGCGCCTTGTGCGGATAGGTTTGATGACCGACATCCCATACCAGCCTGTCCTCGGGCGTATCGAATACATAGTGCAGCGCCACGGTCAGCTCGACCGTGCCGAGATTGGATGACAGGTGCCCCCCGGTTTTGGATACCGATTCGAGCAGGAAGGCCCGTAGTTCGGCGGCGACCAGGGGCAACTGGTCGCGCTCCAGGGCGCGCAGGTCGGCCGGGGACTGGATGCAGTCGAGCAGCGGATAGCTCATCAGAAAGTCCGCTCGACGATGAAATCGGCAAGTTCATGCAGGCGCCGGGCGGAATCGCCGAACGGCGCCAGTGCGTCGTGCGCGTCCTGTCTCAGTTTGCTTGCCATGGTTTTCGCCTCTCTTGCGCCGAGGATATTGACGTAGGTTGGTTTGTTCTGTGCGGCGTCCTTGCCGGCAGTCTTGCCCAGGGTGGCGGTGCTGGCTTCGGCGTCGAGGATATCGTCAACCACCTGGAACAGCAGTCCGATGCGATTGGCAAAGTGCCGCAGGTGCTCCAGGGCATCCGGCGCAGCTTCGCCGCAATGGGCGCCGAGCAACACTGCAGCGCGGATCAGCGCGCCGGTCTTGTGAATATGCATGTATTCCAGCTCGCCGACGGTCAGCTGCTGGCCCACCGCGGCAAGGTCAATGGCCTGGCCGCCGGCCATGCCGCGCGATCCGGAGGCGAGCGCGAGCAGATGCAGCATGTCCAGTTGGCGTGTCGCGGCGATGCCGGCGAGGCGGGTCGAAAGCGTCTGGAAAGCCAGAGTCTGCAAGGCGTCGCCGACCAACAGGGCGGTTGCTTCGTCGAACTGGACATGGCAGCTGGGCTTGCCGCGGCGCAAGTCGTCGTCGTCCATGCAGGGCAGGTCGTCATGCACCAGCGAATAGGCGTGGATCAGCTCGACGGCGATCGCCGGTGCGTCCAGAACCTTGCTGTCGGCATCGAAGATCGCGCCGGCCGCGTGGCATAGCAGGGGGCGCACGCGCTTGCCGCCCCCCAGCACCGCATAGCGCATGGCGTCATGCAGTCGGGCGGGCGCGAGGTCGGGTGCGGGCAGCGCGGCTTCCAGGGCCGACTCGGTGCGCTGCTGGATGGTGTCCATCCAGGTTAAGAAATCCATGAGCGTTTCAGCCTTCCTGTTTGCCGTCGGTGCCGGCATCTCCCGGGGCTAGCTGCGCGGCATCGAAGTCGCGCAAGCCATCGGCGTCAAGGATGCGGATCTGCTGTTCCGCCGCGGCCAGGGTGGCCTGACACTGGCGCAACAGCGCCGCGCCGCGCTTGTAGGCGTCCAGCGCATCCTGCAAGGGCATTTGACCGGCTTCCATCGCGGCGACGATGCCCTCCAGTTCGCTGAGGGCGCTTTCAAACGACGGGCTTGCGCTTGCTGAATCGGTGTCTGGAGCAGTGTTCGGGAGTGTGGCCATGAGTGAAGCCTTGGCCGAAAGCGGTGACCAGCGGCAAGGGAAAACCGTAAAAATAGCCTAAGGTGCGCCCTCTGGTCAAATTGGCTACAATTGTGCGGCTGGTTTTCAGCGCAGATTGTCTTTCCTGACGGTCGTTCAGTTTCGGCGTAACGCCCGCCTACGTGGGCATCGGCCAGATCTGAAACTTTGTTTTCCGTCCGTTTCCGGTTTCCGGGTAATCCCTCTTGGAGGTTGGGAATCATGTCCGAAGTTGGCTCGCGAAAGCTCCTCTCGCCGGGAGCATCGCAGTTTCCGGTTGCGTGGTATTTCGATGAAAAGCTTTTCGAGCTGGAGAAAAAGCTGATCTTCGACGCCGGTCCGGGCTATGTCGGCCATGAACTGATGATTCCAGAGTTGCATGACTACCGTTCGCAGGAATGGAACGATCACGCGCGCCTGCTGGTGCGCCAGCCCGACGCCTGCTACGAAATGTCGAATGTCTGCCGCCATCGCCAGGCCATCATGTTGCAAGGTGCCGGCAATGCGAAGAACATCGTCTGCCCGATCCATCGCTGGACCTACGACAGCGGCGGCGAACTGATCGGTGCGCCGCATTTCCCGGCCAATCCCTGCCTCAACCTGGCCAAGCAGAAGCTGGAAAACTGGCAGGGACTGCTGTTCAAGGGGCCGCGCTCGGCCAACGCCGACCTGGCCGGCATGAAAGTAGGCAGCGAGCTCAAGTTCGACGGCTACAAGCTCGATCACGTCGAACTGCACCAGTGCAATTACAACTGGAAGACCTTCATCGAGGTCTATCTCGAGGACTATCACGTGGTGCCCTATCACCCCGGACTCGGCGGCTTCGTCACCTGCGACGACCTGACCTGGCAGTTCGGCGACTGGTATTCGGTGCAGCGCGTCGGCGTCACCTCGCTGGCGAAGCCGGGTTCGGCCACCTACCAGCGCTGGCACAAGGCGGTGCTCGCGTACTACAACGGCGAATTGCCGCCGCATGGCGCGATCTGGCTCACTTATTATCCGAACATCATGGTCGAGTGGTATCCCCACGTGCTGGTGGTGTCGACCCTGATTCCGCAGGATGTGGACAAGACGCTCAACGTGGTCGAGTTCTACTATCCCGAGGACATCGCGCTGTTCGAGCCCGAGTTCATCAAGGCCGAGCAGGCCGCCTACATGGAGACGGCGATCGAGGACGACGACATCGGCGAGCGCATGGACCGCGGCCGCCGCGCCCTGCAGAAGCAGGGGCGCAACGAGGTCGGTCCCTACCAGTCGCCGATGGAAGACGGCATGCAGCACTTCCACGAGTTCTATCGGCGCGTGATGGCCGAACACATCTGATCGGGGAGACTCCAGCGGGCGCCGGAACTGCTCCGGCGCCCGTTTCATTTATGCAGTCACTCTGGATGGTCGCCGCAAGCCTGCTGTTCGCCTGCATGGGGGTATGTGTCAAGCTCGGCGCGGCGCAGTTCGCGGCCGCGGAGCTGGTGTTCTGGCGCGGCTTCATCGCCACGCTGCTGATCGGTTCCTTCATCCTGGTGCGCAGGCTGCCGCTGGCCACGCCGCATGCGCGTACCCACGTCGTGCGCGGCCTCGCGGGCTTCGTCTCGCTGGTGATGTACTTCTATGCGATCAGCCTGATTCCGCTGGCCGCGGCGGTGACGCTGAATTACACCTCGCCGCTGTTCCTCGCGCTGCTGCTGGTGCTGTGGCTCAAGGAGCCGGTGCGGCGCGGCTTCTACGCCGTGCTGGCGGCGGGTTTCGTCGGCGTCGTCTTCCTGCTGCAGCCGACGCTGGCCCGCGACCAGTGGCTGGGCGCGGCCTTCGGCCTCGGTTCCGGAATCATTTCCAGCATCGCCTATCTCAACGTGCGGCGCCTGGGCGAACTGGGCGAGCCGGAATGGCGCACGGTGTTCTATTTTTCGGCCCTGTCGGCGCTGGGCGGCCTGCCCTGGCTGCTGCTGGCCAATCCCTTCCATGCCATCGACCTGCGCGGCTGGCTGCTGCTGCTCGGGGTCGGCGGCTTCGGCGTACTGGCGCAGCTTTGCATGACCGCCGCCTACAAGCGCGGCAAGACGCTGGTCTCGGCCAGCCTGGCCTACAGCACGGTGGTGTTTTCCGGCGCCTTCGGCATGCTGCTGTGGGACGAAACCCTGCCCTGGTCCGGCTGGCTGGGCGTGGTCCTGATCGTCGCCAGCGGCGTGCTGGCCACGGCGCTGTCGCGCCGCACCGACACCGCCGCCGTTACGGATTGAATTGCCGGCGTCAGCCGGTGATCTTGCGCTTCACCGCGCGGGCCACCATGCGCAGGCGCTGGGCCAGCGGCAGGCGCTTGAAGTTGGTCTTCACGGCGCCCTGGGTGAAGGCCGTGCGCTTCGAGTAGTCCATGATCAGGTCGACGATCACCGGCCGCCCGGCAGCGGCGAATTCGCGGGCGCTGGCGATGGCCGCGGCCACATCCGAGTTGGCGGCGACGCGGATGTATTCGGCGCCGGTGGCGATCGCCACGCCGCTGAAGTCGATCGCGCCGAGCGCCGTGCAGGGCTTGCGATTGAAGGGAATCTCCTGCGCCTGGGCGATCTGCGACAGCTCGCCGTCGTGGAACACGTAGTACACCAGACCGAGGCCGAGCCGCGTCGCCGAAACGATTTCCATGCAGGTCATGGTGAAGGCGCCGTCGCCGACGATGGCGAACACTTCGCGCTGCGGATTCGCCAGCTTGGCGCCGATGGCGGCCGGCACCGCGTAGCCCATGCTGTTGAAATCGGTCGGCACGATCAGCGCCTTGCTCTGCCGCACCGGGAACAGTTCGGCGGTCAGATAGGTGTGGTTGCCGTCATCGACCACGACGATCGCATCATCGGGCACCGCCGCGCGCAGCGCATTGAAGAACAGCGCCGGGTTGACCTTGGCGCCGCTGTCGTGGCGCAGCCATTCCTCGTTGTAGGCCTGCTTGTCGCGGGCGATGCGCTGCTGCAGTTCGAGATTCGCCGGGCGCGCGGCGCCGAGTTGCCGCAGTTCTTCCAGCAGCAGGTCGAGCACCGCGGCCGCATCGCCTTCGAGGGCCACGGTTGCCGGGTAGTTGGCACTGAATACCGCCGGATTGATATCGGCGTGGATCAGGTTCTGCGGCACCGTGACGCCGAAACTGCCGGTGGCGATTTCGGCGAAGCGGGTGCCCACCGCGAGCATGCAGTCGCAGTCGGCAAAGGCATTGCGCGCCGCAGGCACCGCCGCCGCGCCGAAGCCGAAACCGGTGTGCAGCGGATGGGCGGCGGAGAACACCGAGAGGCCCTGCAGCGTGGTCGCCACCGGCGCCTGGAGGAATTCGGCGATGGCACGGGTCTGCGCGCAGGCATCGCGCGCGCCCCAGCCGATGAACAGGGCCGGATGCGCGGCGGCGAGCAGCATTTCCGCCGCGCGCCGGATGTCGCTGGCCGTTGTCCGCTGCCGTGCGGCGATCACCGGCCGGCTGGGCATCTCGCCCACCTCGCCGGGGAACATCTGCAGGTTCACCGGGATTTCGACGAAGACCGGGCCCGGCTCGCCGGAATGGGCGATTTCCCAGGCCTGGAACAGGGTCGGCACGATCTCGGCGTGCGTCGTGACGAGGAAGGTGGCCTTGGTCAGGGGCTTGAGGAAGGCATGCTGATCGAGCTCGTGCAACTGGTAGGACTTGTCGAGGTCGGTGCGTATGCCGCCGCAGATCACCAGCATCGGCACGCCGTCGAGGAAGGCCTCGCCGATGCCGCTGGCGGCATGGGTGGCGCCGGCGGCGGGGACGATGACCAGCGTGCCGGTCAGCGCCGAGGTGCGGCTCATGCCATCGGCCATGAAGGCAGCGCCGCCTTCGTGGGTCACCAGCACCGGCGTGATCTGGTGCGAACTGTTGAGCTCGTCGTAAAGCTCGGTGTTGTGCACCCCGGGTATGCCGAAGGTGTATTTGATGCCGAGGGCTTCGAGGGCTCTCACCGCGATCCAGGCGCCGGTCTTTTTCATGGAAGTGTTTCCCAGGTATTGGTTCAGGTGACGGATGCCGCGGCCTGGCCGGCGATGCGGCCGCTGAGGATGCAGCCGCCGAGGAAGCTGCCTTCCAGCGCGCGCAGGCCGTGCATGCCGCCGCCGCCGAAGCCGGCGGCTTCGCCGGCCGCATACAGCCCGGGTATGGGCCGGCCGGCGTGGTCCAGCACGCGGCTGTGCAGGTCGGTCTGGATGCCGCCCAGGCTCTTGCGGCTGATGATGAATTCGCGCACGGCGATCAGCGGTCCGGCCTGCGGATCGAGGATCTTCTGGAACTTGCAGGTGCGGATGCGGTCGCCCTTCCAGCGCCGCAGGTAGGCGATGCGGCGCAGCTGCTCGTCGTTGTGCAGGCCCTGGCCGCGGGCTATCTGCGCGTCGTAGGCCGCAGTGGCCGCATCCACGGCGGCGAGGCTCACCCCGTCGTCGCCTTGCAGCGCGTTCATCTTCGCCACCAGTTCCGGCAGATCGCGGCCGACCACGAAGTCCTCGCAGTTTCCGGTCATCTCGTCGTAAAGCCATCGATTGCCGAACAGCAGGTCGCGCAGGAAGGCGAACTTCTTCTTGTCCCGGATCGAGGGGTTGTACTCGGCGCCCGATACCGCGAGTTCCTTCAGCGCGATGCGCCGGTTCATCAGTTGCCAGGAATACTGCCGCTCCTGCTTGCACACCTGGGCCACCAGGTCGCGCGTGTCGAATCCCGTCACCAGCGGCATCGGGCCGATGCGCCGGCCACTCCAGTCGAGCCACAAGGCCGAGCGCGGCGGCACTAGCGAGAGGCCGTGGCAGGGTTTCCGCGGCCGCGGGTGATGCACGCCGGCGGCGTAATTCCACATCGCGTCCAGATGCGTGAGCTGGCCGCCGACCGTGCCGACCGCGTCGTGCAGCCGGCCGTCGGCATAGCGGTGCGAGCCATTGAGGATCACCGGCGGCGGCGCGCCCCAGTCGCGGTGCCAGTGCTGGCGCACGCGTTCGATATTGCCGTTGAAGCCGCCGGCGGCGACGATCACGCTGCCCGCGGTCAGTTCGAAGGGTTTGCCATCTTCCTCGCCGACGCCGCGGCAACCGGTCACCGCGCCGTTGGCACTCAGCAGTGCTTCGACGCGCTGGCCGAAACGGATCTCCAGATTTGTGCGGCGCGGATGCTGCTGCAGCCGGTCGATCAGGCGCAGTGCCAGTTCGCGTCCCGTGCCCCAGACGATATGGAAGCGCGGCACGGAATTGCCCGGCGTGTAGAGGCCGCGCTCGACCCAGTGCGGTGCCGGCAGGAAGCCGACGCCGCACTCGCGCAGCCAGACCCCGACCTCGTCGTGGCAGCGCTGCACGTAGGCCTCGGCCCAGGCGCAGGGCCAGCGGTCGTTTGAGTCGAGTTCGCCGAAGGCGTGCCAGTCGGCCAGCGCCAGTTCCGGGCTGTCGCGGATCCCGGCGCGGCGCTGTTCCGGGGTGCCGATCAGGAAGATGCCGCCGAAGCTTTCCTTCGCCAGGCCGCCGAAGTTGTCGGCCGTGTCGCGCTCCAGCAGCAGCACGCGGCGTCCGGCGTCGAGCAGTTCCAGCGCGGCGCAGATCCCCGCAATCCCGCCGCCGATGACGATGACTTCGCTCATCCCGCACCTCCCGGTTTTTGCCAAAGTGTAGCCGGAAACCGGCTTTGCAGCGGGCTTCTGGCAGGAGCCGGGCGAAAGATGCGAAGATTGGCGCTTGCTCAAGGACTGGCGCGGCCCGATGATTTCCCGCAAATACCTCTACCTGATCGCCCTGGCGCGCGAGAAGCATTTCGGCCGCGCGGCGGCGGCCTGCCATGTCTCGCCCTCGACGCTCTCGGCGGCGATCCGCGATCTCGAAACCGAGCTCGGCGTCGCCGTGGTCGAGCGCGGCCAGCAGTTCGCCGGACTGACGCCGGAAGGGCGCAGCGTGGTCGAGTACGCCCAGCGCATGGCCGCCAGCGCCGAGAGCCTCAAGCAGGAACTGGCGACCTTGCGCGACGGCCTCACCGGCCGTCTGCGGCTGGGCGTGATCCCGACCGCGCTGACCGTGGTTGCCGCGCTGACCGCCTCGTTCGCGCGGCGTCATGCGCGGGTTACGGCCGAGGTGCTGTCGCTGGCCACCGACGAAATCCTGGCCCGCCTGCGCCGCTTCGAACTCGACGCCGGCATCGTCTATGTCGAATCGGCCCAGGTCCCCGGTTTCGACATCGTGCCGATCTGGCGCGAGCGCCACGTGCTGCTGACCGGCGCCGCCGGCCGCTTCGCCGGGCGCGAGGCGGTGCGCTGGGCCGAGGCGGCGACGGTGCCGCTGTGCCTGCTGACGCCCGACATGCAGAACCGCAAGACCATAGACGCGGTGTTCGCAAGAGTTGGCGCTGGCGTCACGCCGATGCTGGAGACCAATTCCATCGTCAGCATCCTGGCCCATGTCGGTTCCGGCCACTGGTCCTCGATCGTGCCGCGCAGCGTGCTGGAGCAGGTCGGCACGCCGCCCGGGGTGGTCGCGATCGAACTGGTCGAGCCGGCGGTCGATTGGGCGACCGGCCTGGTTACCCTGGCGCGCGAACCGCAGCCGCCGATGGTGGCCTCGCTGATCGCCGAGGCGCGGGCCCTGGCCGAGACGTTCGAAAAACCCACATAGGCCTTCGGTTTTTCCCGCTTTCGCTTCCGCCGCGGGCGGAGTACAAAGTCGCATGGAAAGCCTCGTCACCGTCGCACCCATCATCGAGGCGCACCGGTTGCAGCCCGGCGCGCTGCTGCCGATCCTGCACGAGATCCAGGATGCGCTGGGTTTCATCCCGCCCGAAGCCGTGCCGCAGATCGCCAGGGAACTCAATCTTTCGCGCGCCGAGATCCATGGCGTGATCAGCTACTACGCCCATTTCCGTCTGACCCCGCCGGGCCGCCACGTGGTCCGCGTCTGCTGCGCCGAGGCCTGCCAGGCGGTGGGCGCTCAGGCGCTGGCCGAGCATGCGCGGACGCGGCTTGCCGGCAGCGAGTTCACGCTCGAACCCGTGTATTGCCTGGGGCTTTGCGCTTGCGGCCCCTCGCTGCAGATCGACGAGACGACGCTGCATGCGCAGGTCACGCCGCAGAAATTCGACGAACTGATCGCAGCGCTGGAGGCCGCAGCGTGAAGGTGGAAACCATGACCACGGAGTCCGCGGGCGGATCGGCCTCGACCCTGCCGCTGGCGCGCGGGGCAGGAAAGTCGATCGCGAGAACCACGATCTTCGTGCCGGGCGACGCCGCGGCGCTGGCCCTCGGCGCCGATGCCGTGGTCGCCGCGATTGCCGCCGAGGCGGCGCGGCAGGGCATAAGCCTGCGCCTGGTGCGCAACGGTACACGCGGCATGGTCTGGCTGGAGCCGCTGGTCGAGGTGGCCACAGCGCAAGGCCGCATCGCCTATGGCCCGGTTGCGGCGGCCGACGTGCCCGGACTCTTCGCCGCGGGTTTCATGACGGGCGGCGCTCATCCGAAGTGCCTCGGCCCGACGGACGAAATTCCCTGGCTCGCGCGCCAGCAGCGCCTGGCCTGCCGACGCATCGGCGTGGTCGATCCGCGTTCGCTGGCCGACTACGTCGCGCGCGGCGGCGGCGAGGGCCTGCGCCGCGCGCGGGCCATGGCGCCGGCCGCGATCGTCGATGCCGTGACCGGGTCCGGACTGCGCGGCCGTGGCGGCGCCGCCTTTCCGGCCGGCATCAAATGGCGCACCGTACTGGCCGCGCCGGCGGCGCAGAAATACATCGTCTGCAACGCCGACGAAGGCGATTCCGGCACCTTCTCCGACCGCATGCTGATGGAGGGCGATCCCTACTGCCTGCTCGAAGGCATGGCCATCGCCGGCCTCGCGGTCGGCGCCTCGCAAGGCTACATCTATGTTCGCTCCGAATATCCGCATGCGGTCGCGGCGCTCGACGCCGCGCTGGAGGACGCCGGCGACTTTCTCGGCGATTTCAAGCTTGAAGTGCGCAAGGGCGCCGGATCGTACGTCTGCGGCGAGGAAACCGCGCTGCTGGAAAGCCTCGAAGGCAGGCGCGGCATCGTGCGCGCCAAGCCGCCGCTGCCGGCAATCTCCGGGCTGTTCGGCCGGCCGACGGTAATCAACAACGTGATCACCTTCGCCAGCGTGCCCGACATCCTGGCACAGGGCGCGGCGGCCTACCGCGATCTGGGTTGCGGCCGTTCGCGCGGCACGCTGCCCTTCCAGCTGGCCGGCAACATCAAGTACGGCGGCCTGGTCGAAGTGCCCTTCGGCCTCAGTTTGCGCGAACTGCTCTACGACTTCGGCGGCGGCTCGCGCTCGGGCCGGCCGCTGCGCGCGGTGCAGGTCGGCGGGCCGCTGGGCGCCTACCTGCCTGCAGCGCAATTCGACACCCTGCTCGACTACGAGGCCTTCGCCACGATCGGCGCCGGGCTGGGCCACGGCGGCATCGTCGCCTTCGACGACAGCGTCGACCTGGCGCAGCAGGCGCGCTATGCCATGAAATTCTGCGCCATCGAATCCTGCGGCAAATGCACACCCTGCCGCATCGGCTCGACGCGCGGCGTCGAAGTCATCGACCGCATCCGCGCCGGTGACACTCGGCAGATCGAACTGCTGCAGGAGCTGTGCGAGACCATGACGCAGGGCTCGCTGTGCGCCATGGGCAGCATGACGCCGATTCCGGTCATCTCGGCGCTGCGGCACTTTCCCGAGGATTTCGGAGACAAACGCACATGAACGCTCCGCAGACTATCGATTTCGGTACGCCAAGAGTTGGCGCTGGCGATGCGGTGAGGCTGGAGATCGACGGCATCGCCGTCGACGTGGCAGCCGGCACCTCTGTGCTGCGCGCCGCCGCCGAGGCCGGCGTGATGATCCCCAAGCTCTGCGCCACGGATTTCCTCAAGCCCTTCGGTTCCTGCCGCCTCTGCCTGGTCGAGATCGAGGGCCGCAAAGGCTACCCGTCCTCCTGCACCACGCCGGCCGAAACCGGCATGAAGGTGCGCACCCAGTCGCCGCAACTGGCGAAGCTGCGGCGCAACGTCATGGAGCTCTATATCTCCGACCATCCGCTGGACTGCCTGACCTGCTCCGCCAACGGCAACTGCGAACTGCAGACCATGGCCGGCGTGGTCGGCCTGCGCGAGCTGCGTTATGGCGCCGGCGAGAACCACTTCAGCGAGGTCGTCAAGGACGAGTCGAATCCCTACTTCAGCTACGACCCCGGCAAGTGCATCGTCTGCAACCTTTGCGTGCGCGCCTGCGAGGAGCAGCAGGGCACGTTTGCGCTGACCATCGCCGGGCGCGGTTTCGGCTCGCGCGTGGCCGCGGGGCAGGGCGAGTCCTTCATGGAATCGGACTGCGTTTCCTGCGGCGCCTGCGTCGCCGCCTGCCCGACCGCGACGCTGATGGAAAAGACCGTCATCGAAAAGGGTCAGGCCGAGCGCAGCGTGACCACCACCTGCGCCTATTGCGGCGTCGGCTGCGGCCTGCGCGCCGAGATGAAGGGTGCCGAAGTGGTGCGCATGGTCCCCTGGAAGGACGGCCGCGCCAACGAGGGCCATGCCTGCGTCAAGGGCCGCTTCGCCTGGGGTTACGCGAACCATCCCGACCGCATCACCAAGCCGATGATCCGGGCCAGGATCAGCGATCCCTGGCGCGAGGTGTCGTGGGAGGAAGCGCTCGCTTACGCGGCTGCCGAGTTCCGCCGCATCCAGGCAGAGCACGGGCGCAATGCCATCGGCGCCATCGTCTCCAGCCGCTGCACCAACGAAGAGGACTATCTGGTGCAGAAGCTGGTACGCACGGCTTTCGGCAACAACAATGTCGATACCTGCGCCCGCGTCTGCCATTCGCCGACCGGCTACGGCCTCAAGCAGACGCTCGGCGAATCGGCCGGGACGCAGGGCTTCAAGTCGGTCGACCAGGCCGACGTGATCATGGTGATCGGCGCCAATCCGAGCGACGGCCATCCGGTGTTCGCCTCGCGCCTCAAGCGCCGCATCCGCGAAGGTGCCAAGCTTATCGTGATCGATCCGCGCGAGATCGACCTGGTGAATTCGCCGCACATCAAGGCCGAGCATCACCTGAAGCTCAAGCCCGGCACCAATGTCGCCGTGCTCTCGGCCATGGCGCACGTGATCGTGAGCGAGGGTCTGGTCGATGAATCCTTCGTCGCCGAGCGCTGCGAAGCCAAGGCCTTCGCCGACTGGCGCGAGTTCGTCGCGCGCCCGGCCAATTCGCCCGAGGCGCTGCAGGCCGCCAGCGGCGTGCCGACGGCGGCAGTGCGCGCCGCGGCGCGCCTGTATGCGACGGCCGACAACGCGGCGATCTACTACGGCCTCGGCGTCACCGAGCATTCGCAGGGCTCGACGGCGGTGATCGCCATTGCCAACCTCGCCATGGCCACCGGCAACCTCGGCCGCGAAGGCGTCGGCGTCAATCCGCTGCGCGGGCAGAACAACGTCCAGGGCTCCTGCGACATGGGCAGCTTTCCGCACGAATTGCCCGGCTATCGCCACGTCTCCGACACCGCCACGCGCGAAATGTTCGAGCGCGACTGGGGCGTGACCATCCAGTCCGAGCCGGGTCTGCGCATACCCAACATGTTCGAGGCGGCGCAGGACGGCTCCTTCCTCGGCCTCTACTGCCAGGGCGAGGATCCCGCGCAGTCCGACCCCGACACCCGGCACGTTACGGCTGCGCTCTCGGCGATGGAATGCGTGGTGGTGCAGGACCTGTTCCTCAACGAGACCGCGAAGTACGCCCATGTCTTCCTGCCCGGCGCCTCCTTCCTCGAAAAGGACGGCACCTTCACCAACGCCGAACGCCGCATCTCGCGCGTGCGCCGCGTTATGCAACCGCTCTCCGGCATGGCCGACTGGGAAGTGACGCTGGCTTTGGCCAAAGCGCTCGGCTACGAGATGCACTACGACGACCCATCCGAAATCATGGACGAGATCGCGCGCCTGACGCCGACCTTCGCCGGCGTCAGCTACGCCAAACTCGAGCGCGCCGGCAGCCTGCAATGGCCCTGCAACGAGGCCGCCCCCGAGGGCACGCCGACCATGCATGTCGATCAATTTGTCCGCGGCAAGGGCCGCTTCCTGATCACCCAGTACGTGCCGACCGACGAGAAGGTCACGCGCCGCTTCCCGCTGCTGCTGACCACCGGCCGCGTGCTGTCGCAGTACAACGTCGGCGCGCAGACGCGGCGTACCCCCAACACCAACTTTTACGACGCCGACCTGCTCGAAATCCATCCCCACGATGCCGAGGAGCGCGGCATCCGCGAGGGCGACCGCGTCGGCGTCGAGTCGCGCGCCGGCAAGACCGTACTGCCGGCGACCATCACCGAACGGGTGCAGCCGGGCGTGGTCTACACCACCTTCCATTTTCCGGAATCGGGTGCCAATGTGGTGACCACCGACAACTCGGACTGGGCCACCAACTGCCCCGAGTACAAGGTCACCGCGGTGCAGGTTGCGCGGCAGTCCGGAGCATGACCGCAGCATGAAGTCCATGGTTCGGCGCCCGGTGTGGCGCGACGGCGCGAGCAGGCCCGACGACCTAGCCGAGGAGATCCCGATCGCCTTCGAGTACAACGGCATCAGCCACGCGGTGATGCTGGCCACCCCGGCCGACCTCGAGGATTTCGCCGTCGGCTTCAGCCTGACCGAAGGCATCGTGGCGCGCCGCCAGGATATCTTCGACATCGGCGTCAGCGACTCGGCGGTCGGCATCACGTTGCAGATCGAGATCGCCGGCGACGCCTTCGCCCGCCTCAAGGCGCATCGCCGCAGCCTCACGGGGCGCACCGGCTGCGGCCTGTGCGGGGTCGAGAGCCTCGACCAGGTGCTGCGCGTGCTGTCGCCGCTGCCGCAGGCCGCGCCGTTTCCGCTGGCCTCGCTCTACGCCGGCATGCGCAGCCTGCCGCTGCAGCAGCGCCTGCAGCAGGCCACCGGCGCCACCCATGCCGCCTGTTGTGTCGACCGCGACGGCAGCATCGATTACGTTCGCGAGGACGTCGGCCGCCACAACGCGCTGGACAAGACGCTCGGCGCGCTGGCGCGCAAGGGCGGCGTCGCCGGCGAACGCGCGCTGGTGATCACCAGCCGCGCCAGTTTCGAAATGGTGCAGAAGGCCGCGGCAATGGGCGCCGGCACCCTCGCCGCCGTGTCGGCGCCGACGGCGGCCGCGGTGCGCCTGGCGGAAAAACTCAACCTGACCCTGATCGGATTCCTGCGCCAGGAGGCCTGCGTGGTCTACACCGGAACGATGACGGAGCACCTCGCATGAAGCGCGACAACTTGATCAGAATGGCCAACCGGATCGGCGCCTTTTTCGAGGCCATGCCGGATCGCCAGCAGGCCGTTGCCGACGTCGCCACCCACCTGCGGCGCACCTGGGATCCGCGCATGCGCGTCGAGATACTGAAGTCCCTCGGCACCGCCGAGGAAGCGCAACTCAAGCCCGTGGTGCGCGATGCGCTGTTGGACCTCGCGCGCACCGAAGCTTGACAGACGGTATCTACAGCGGCCGACACGGCGCCGCCAAACGGCAGCTCAAGTCTTGCTGACGCAGTTAAGCATCCAGTGCACGCCGAAACAATCGACAAGACTGGCGAAATAGCCGCCCCAGAACATTTCCTGCAGCGGCATCTCGACCACGCCGCCGGTCGAAAGCGCGGTGAACAGACGGTCGGTTTCGGCGCGCGTATCGGGTTCGAGATTGATGTACATGTTGTTGCCGGGCTTCAGCTTGAAGCCCATCGATTCCGGCGCGTCGGTGCCCATCAGCACGTGCCCGCCCAGGATCGGCAATTCGACATGCATCACGAGTTCCTTGTCGGCCTCGGCCAGCGGCGGCTGGCCGGGGGCGGCCGGAATGTCCTTGAAGCGGGCGATGGGCATCGTGAATTCGGTGCCGAAGACCGATCGATAGAACTCGAAAGCCGCTTCGGTCGAACGCGGAAAATTGAGGTAGGTGCTGACGCGGGCCATGGCAGGTCCTCCACAGGTTGTCGTCGGGCGTGATCAGCCGCCCTCGTAGGCTCTTCGCAAGGCTGCGCTATCCAGGCGTTTCATGCCCGGCAAGGCGGCCATGGCCTGCTCGCGGGAGCCGAGCCGATCCTGCGGCACTTGCCCGGCAAATTAGTTTAGTAGTAAAGCAACGCCAGGGCAAATCCGAATTGCGCGAGGCGTTGGCGGGTGCATTGCCGGCTGCAAAAACAAAACGCCCCGCAAGGGGCGTTCTGTCTGATTCACTGGCGGAGACGCAGGGATTCGAACCCTGGATCCAGGTTTTGCCCAGATGCGCCCTTAGCAGGGGCGTGCCTTCGACCACTCGGCCACGTCTCCGAAAACGGCGATGAACATGAGTTCACCGCCGTTTGCAGGGGGCGGAGTATACCCGAATCGGACGCCGCTGTTGGCAAACCCGCGACGCGGCGGTCGCCGCCCGGCGGGCGGCGCTAGACGCGCAGGCTGATCTGCGGCCAACCGCGCTGGGCGGCGGCTTGCGCCAGCGTGGCGTCGGCGTCGACCGCCACCGGATGCGTGACTTTTTCCAGCAGCGGCAGGTCATTGTGCGAATCGCTGTAGAACCAGCTTTGCTCGAAGCTGCCGAGCCACAGGCCGAGCGACTCCAGCCAGGCCTCGACGCGGCTTATCTTGCCTTCGCGGAACGAGGGCGTGCCGCGCGGCTGGCCGGTGAAGCGGCCGTTCTCCTGCGCCGGTATGGTCGCGATCAGGTGCGCGATGCCGAACTCGCGGGCGATCGGCCCGGTGACGAAGCTGTTGGTGGCGGTGACGATGGCCAGCAGGTCGCCGGCTGCGGCATGCTTCGCCACCAGCGCGCGTGCCGCGGCGCTGATCTGCGGCCGGATGCGCGTGGCGAGGAACTCTTCGTGCCAGGCGTCGAGCTCGCTGCGCGCATGGCGCGACAGCGGGGCCAGCTGGAAATCGAGAAAGGCATGGATGTCCAGCGTGCCGGCCTTGTATTGCTCGAAGAATTCGAGGTTGCGCGCTTCATGCACCTCGCGGTCGAGCACGCCTTTGCCGATAAGGAATTGCGCCCATTCGAAATCCGAATCGCCGCAGAGCAGGGTGTTGTCGAGGTCGAATAAAGCGAGTTTCATTCTTTTTCCAGGTCCAGTGAGGTTTGCATCAGCTCGCGCAGCAGGGGCAGCGTGGGCGGGCGCTTCTGTTCCAGCGAGGCGCGGTCGAGGTGGTTGAGCATGGCCATCAGCGAGGGCAGGTCGCGGCGGCCGTGGCGCAGCAGGTAGTGCACCACGCCGGCATCCATCAGCATGCCGCGCTCGATCGCATGGCGCCACAGTGCGGCGGCCTTTTCCTCGTCCGACAGCGACTGGATTTCGTAGATCAGGGTCTGGCCGATGCGCGTGCGCAGGTCTTCGCGCAGCGCCAGGCGCAGCGGCGGTTCGTCGCCGGCCAGCAGCAGGGCCAGGCCAAGGAAGCGCGCGGCATTGAAGGCGCGGAACAGCGCGATCTGCGCCTCGGGCCCGAGCTGCTGCACGTCGTCGACCACCAGCAGGCTGCCCGCGGCGGGCGACAGTTCGTCCCCGACTTGCGCGCCCTGCAGGTACTTTACGGGGCGTTGCGCGCCGGCGCACGCGGCGGCGGCGGCCAGCAGGTGGCTCTTGCCGCTGCCCGGCGGCCCCCAGATGTAGAGCGCGTCGAAGCTGTGCGTTTCGCAGAGGTTGCGCAGGCGCCGCAGCAGTTCGCCGTTGCTGCCGGTGACGAAGTTGTTCAGCGTCGGCGGCTGCTCGGGCTTGAGGTCGAGCAGCAACTGGCGTTGCGGCGTTTCCATTCAGCGACCCTGGTAGAAACCGCTGGCGAGATACAGCGTGCGCACTTCGCGCAGGCCGACCAGCAGCGCGGCCGAGGCCGGCAGCGCGGCCAGCACGCCGAAGAAGCCGAACAACTGGCCGAAGGCCATCAGCGCGAAGATCGCCGCCAGCGGATGCAGGCCGATGCGCTCGCCGACCAGGAAGGGCGTGAGCACGAAGCTTTCCAGCAGTTGGCCGATGCCATACACGACCAGCACGGCGACGATCGGCCCCCAGCCGGCGAACTGCAGCGCGGCGACCAAGAGCGCCAGGATCAGGCCGGTGGCATAGCCGAGATAGGGGATGAAAATCAGCAGGCCGGTGACGACGCCGATCGACAGCGCCGAGGGAATGTCGGCCAGCCACAGGGCGATGCAGTAATACACGGCGAGCAGCGCCATGACCAGCACCTGGCCGCGCAGGTATTGCGAGAGCACGGCGTCGATGTCGGTGGCCACCGCGATCAGCTTGGCGTGCCAGGGCCGCGGGATGATGCCGGCCAGGCGCTGCGTCATGCCGCCGCCGTCGAGCAGCAGGTAGAACAGCACCACCGGCGCCAGCAGCAGGTTGACGGCGAGGCCGACCAGGGCCACGCCGCCGATCTTGAGCGAGCCGTAGATGCGTTCGAGGATCACCTGCACGGTGTCCCAGTTGCCGGCGGCGAGCTTCTGCAGCGAGGCGGAATCGAAGCGCAGCCGGATGCCGAAGTTCTGCCGCAGCCAGGGCGCCAGCTTTTCGTTGGCCAGCGCCAGCGCCTCGGGCGCGCGCGCGGCGAGCACCGCGGCTTCCTCGTAGAGCAGCGGCAGGATGATCAGGATCAGGCCGGCGCCCAGCGCGGCCAGCGCCAGGATCACCAGCACCACGGCCAGCAGGCGCGGCACGCCGGCGCGCACGATGCGGTCGGTCACGGGATTGCAGATATAGGCGAGGATGCCGGCCAGCAGGAAGGGCGTCAGGATCGGCGACAGCGCATACAGCAGCGCGAGGATCGCGAGGCCGGCCGCGACCCACAGGGTGGCTTGCAGGCGGTCGCTGTGCTTGGCGTCGAGTGGCGCAGTCATTTCCGGTAAAATCCGCGGCTTCGCTGTATTTGGCAGCGCGAATTATCGCCGATCCGGCGGCAAACCGCGTCCCTCCCGCTCATTTCGCCCGCTACTTCAAGGATTTCATCTTGACTGCCTCCACCTCTTCATCATCCCCGCTCACCTACCGCGATGCCGGCGTGGATATCGATGCCGGCGATGCCCTGGTCGAACGCATCAAGCCGGCGGCCAAACGCACCATGCGGCCGGAAGTGCTGGCCGGCATCGGCGGTTTCGGCGCGCTGTTCGAGATTTCGAAGAAGTACCGCGATCCGGTGCTGGTCTCCGGCACCGACGGCGTCGGCACCAAGCTCAAGCTGGCCTTCCAGTGGAACCGCCACGACACCGTCGGCCAGGACCTGGTGGCGATGAGCGTCAATGACATCCTGGTGCAGGGCGCCGAGCCGCTGTTCTTCCTCGACTACTTCGCCTGCGGCAAGCTCGATGTGAATACGGCGGCGACGGTGATCGAAGGCATCGCCAAGGGCTGCGAACTGGCCGGCTGCGCGCTGATCGGCGGCGAGACGGCCGAAATGCCGAGCATGTACCCGGAAGGCGAATACGACCTGGCCGGCTTCGCCGTGGGCGCCGTGGAAAAGTCCGCGATCATCGACGGCAAATCGATCCGGCCGGGCGACGTGGTGCTCGGCCTGGCTTCCTCCGGCGCCCATTCCAACGGCTATTCGCTGATCCGCCGCATCATCGAGCGGGCGCAGCCCGACGCCGCGCTGAAAATCGGCGGCGTGCCGCTGCAGGACGCGGTGATGGCGCCGACGCGCATCTACGTCAAGCCGCTCCTGGCGCTGATCCAGGCGATGCCGGTGAAGGGCATGGCGCATATCACCGGCGGCGGCCTCACCGAGAACATTCCGCGCGTGCTCGGCGAGCATCTGACCGCGATCATCGAACGCGGACAGTGGCCGTTGCCGCCGCTGTTCCAGTGGCTGCAGCGCGAAGGCCAGGTGGCCGACGCCGAAATGCACCGGGTCTTCAACTGCGGCATTGGCATGGTGGTCATCGTCGCCGAAGCCGATGCCGGGTCGGCGATGCAACTGCTGGCGGCCGCCGGCGAGCAGGTCTATCTGCTCGGCCACATCGCGGCGCGCGCCGAGGGACAGGCGCAGACCATCGTCGTCTAGTCGTTGGGCGGCGTGGGGCGGACTGCAGTCCGCCGTACTGCCAGCGCCAACTTTCTAGCCGAGGTGTTGGCGCACCGCCGCCAGCACCGCCTCCGTCGGGTCCGCGGCGAGCGGATCGACGATCTGCATGTCATCCATGCTCTTGAGCCAGGTCAGTTGCCGCTTGGCGAACTGGCGCGTGGCGAAGACGCCGCGATCGCGCAGCTCGGCTGCCGGCAGATTTCCTTCCAGCATGTCCCAGACCTGGCGATAGCCGACGCAGCGCATCGAGGGCAGGCCGCCGTCGAGCCGGTACTTTGCGCGCAGGCCGAGGACTTCCTCGACCAGGCCGGCATGCAGCATCGCGTCGAAGCGCTGTTCGATGCGCCGGTGCAGCACGCCACGGTCGCCGGGCGCCAGCGCCAGCGCCAGCAGGCGGCAGGGCAGGGCCTGCGCCTGCTGCGCGGCGAAGAAGCTGCCCAGGGTGCGCCCGGTCAGGCGCAGCACTTCGACGGCGCGCTGGATGCGCTGGGCATCGCCCGGCTTCAGGCGCGCCGCGGTGTCCGGGTCGAGCCGTGCCAGCTCGGCATGCAGCGCCGGCCAGCCGTGCGCGGCCGCCTCGGCATCGATCGCGGCGCGCAGTTCGGCATCGGCCTGCGGCAGGTCGGCCAGGCCCTCGCGCAAGGCCTTCACATACAGCATGGTGCCG
This sequence comes from Sulfuritalea sp., assembly GCA_023700805.1. Classification (GTDB taxonomy): domain Bacteria; phylum Pseudomonadota; class Gammaproteobacteria; order Burkholderiales; family Rhodocyclaceae; genus Sulfuritalea. Next base: position 121,560 of record JAMPYF010000005.1, on the reverse strand, counting down.
CCGACCAGCAGCGGAATGCGCCCGGCCGCCGTGATCGCCGCGATCTCGCGCAGCGCGTCGCTGCGGAACGCCGCCGCCGAATAGCGTTCCTCGGGCGTGATCAGGTCGATCAGGCGATGCGGAAAGCGCGCCAGCGTCGCGGCATCGGGCTTGGCGGTGCCGACGTTCATGTCGCGGAACACCTGCGCCGAATCGACGCTGACGATGTCGCAGGGAAAGCGCGTCGCCAGCTCGAAAGCCAGCGCGGTCTTGCCGCTGGCGGTGGGGCCGGTCAGGAGTATCGCGGGGGGCAGGGACATCGCGGTGATTTCGGGGCTGGGACGCCGTAGTCTAATGAAAGTTGGCGCTGGCGCACCGCCGATTGACTTGATTTCGGGCGCCGGGGATACTGCCGCTTCGCCGGCCGGGGCTGCGGATTCCCGTGCTCCGCCCAGAAAGGACCAAGCCACCGATGGACACGAACCAGAAACCGATTTCCGAATTGATGATCCGCACGGTATGCGAGGTCAGCACCGATTTCTCCGCGGCCCAGGTGCTGGAGCTGATGCACCGCAAATCGGTCAGCTCGGTTCTGGTGGTCGAGGAAAGGCTGACCCTGGGCATCGTCACCGAACGCGACGTGGTGCGCAACCTGCACCGCTCGGGCGCGCTGCGGGGCCTGAGCTGTGCCGACCTGATGCAGGCGCCGGTGGTGACCGTGGAGCAGACCGAGAACTGCATGGATGTCTATCACCTGATGAGCGGACGCCGCATCCGCCATATCGCCGTGACCGACGCCGAGGGCCTGCTGGTCGGCGTGGTCAGCGAAGGCGACATCCTGCGCGATTTCGGCGTCGAGTACTACATGCGCTTCCACGACGTCGGCGGCGCGATGGCCAGCGAGGTCGGCCTGCTGCCGGAATCCGCCAGCGTCGCCGAGGTGGTCGCGCTGATGGACCAGGGCCGCCACAGCTGCGTGTTCGCGATCGACGCGGCGCGCCGTCCGCTCGGTGTGCTGACCGAGCGCGACATCGTGCGCCTGTGCCATTTGCATGAGAACCCCGAGCGCCTCTCGCTGGCCGCGACCATGAGCAAGCCGGTCAAGACCGTGCAGCAGGCCGACCTGCTGCACGACGCCGTGAAGGCCATGGACCAGGCCCACATCCGGCGCCTGGCGGTGGTCGACGCCAACGGCAGCATATGCGGCGTGCTGACCCATCACGAAGTCGTCAGCGGCCTCGAAGGCCGCTACGTCAGCTATCTCAAGGACATGCTGCAGCGCCAGGAGGAAGTGCTCGAAAGCCGGCAGACCGTGGTCGACCAGAAACAGATGCTGGAAAACATCCTGCGTTCCGCGACCGGCACCGCGGTGGTCGCCACCGACCGGGCCTGCCGCATCGCCTACTGCAACCCGACGGTCGCCGCGATGCCCAAGCTGCAGGACTTCGCCACGCCGGGCCGCGATCTGCGCGAAGTGCTGACGCGGCTCGGCTGGCCGGGCTGCACCGAGATCCTGCTGCCCGGCGCGCTGCGCGACGGCCGCGTCCACAGTCAGGCGCTGGACTGGACCGTGGGCCAGGACAACTACCATGCCGAACTGCAGATATCCCTGCTGATCGACGATGCCAACCTGCCCCAGGGTTACCTGTTGCTGCTGCGCTGACGCGCGCGGGTCAAGAGTTGACGCTGGCGGGACGGCGGCATGTGTTCCGTTGTAGGGCGGACTTCAGTCCGCCATCCACGCTAGCCAGCCGCCTTGAATGCCTCGTGGAACTCGACGCTTCCCTGCGGCATGTGCCCGTCGAACGACATGACAAAGAACACGTCCTGCGGAACTCCCTCGTGGCCGAGTCCCCGGGGGTTCTCGAATCCGAAACGCCGGTAGTACTCCGGATGCCCCACCAGGCAGCATCCCTGGGCGCCAAGCTGTTTCAGCCGCGACAGTCCCTCTTGTATCAGCGCCCCGCCTATCCCCTGCCGCTGGTAGTCGGGCAGCACCGATACGGGCCCCAGCCCGTACCAGCCCGGAGAGCCGTCGGACATCGCCACCGGAGAAAATGCGATATGTCCAAGCACGCGCCCGTCCATCTCGGCCACCAGCGAAACAGTCAGGGCCTTGGCGGCGCGCAGCGCGGCAATGATGAACTGCTCGGTGTGATTGCTGATCGGCAGCGTGCTGAATGCAGCGATGGTGACGTCGGCAATGGCGCCGGCATCGGCATCGGTCTCGCTACGGATGGCTAGCCGGGTCTTCATGTGCTTTCTCTATTCTCGACGCCACCGCAGGAAATCGCGCTCCCCAATGTCCCTGGATACGGTCGATGATGGAACCTGCTTTCTGCCGTAAGTCGCGTCGTGGTTCGTCGGCTCGATCTCAGCCTTTGCCACGAAGATTCTCCAGCACGGCAGCGGCTTTGCGGTCGGTCGGCGGATTGCCTTGCGCCCAGGCGAGCGCTCCTGGAACTGCGCCGCCGACTGGGCTTCGTGCAGCCAGCGTTCGTTGTCGGGAACCACGGTGGCGGTCCTCACCAGCCAGATGCCCGGTTCCTTCTCTTCGACGAGCACCTGCCGCCCGGCAAACTGCTTGCCGAGCGAAATCCGCCCGTTGGCGTCGATGATCTTTACGCTGGGTTGAGTGGCTGTCGCTGCCATGATCGCACCTCCTTTGCTCGCTGCACTACGGTACTGTTATAGGAAATGCAGATGACGACCGGTGCTGCCGGGACGTCACGGAAGTCAGTTCTGGCAGGACGGCGAATGCGGGCGCACGCCGCGTTTCGGGGCGGGGCGTTGGTGGCATGAGTGATCGGGGTGCCAGCAGTATCGACGCAGACACTTTGCGTTTTCTTGGTCACCCACGCACTACTTCCAATTGAGATTCAGCTTGCGGTGGGAAGCCGCGCAGTCGCGCAAATAGAGGTTGATGAGGCTTTGGTAGGGAATGCCGACTTCCTCGGAGAGGGACTTGAAGTAGCCAATTGAATCTTCATCGAGGCGGATCGTGACCTGCTTCTTCAACTGGGAAGCGTAGGGGTTCTTCCTGGCGTTCGAGAAGTCATATTCCTTGCGCATGGGGCACCTTTACGAGTAGGAGTTGATTTCCTTGGCCTCTGCCTTGCGAGCGGAGATGATTCGAATTACGCCGCCATCGCCTCGGTAGCAGTGGCAGACGACCAAGAGCCGTAGCACAGAGCTCAGGCCGAGCAGGACGAAACGATCTTCTTCCCCGGAATGGTCGGGGTCGTCAATGAGTTTTGCGCGTTCATCGTAGAAGGCGGATTTCGCCTCCTCGAAGCTGACGCCGTGCTTCTTGACATTGGCCGCAGCCTTCCGTTCGTCCCACTCGAAGTGCAGTGCGCTCATAAGGAAAGAGTGTAGTTACAATGTAATGCAATGGCAAGCGGAGCCCCCGGGGATATGTGCTCTCGGTGCGGTAGCTGGCCCTGCGCGCTTACGCTACTTTGTGCGAACTGAGTTGTGCGTCGATGCGCTTGCCGCGCAGGAAATCGTGATCTGTCCCCAAATGTTTCCGTTGCGCACCCCTGCAGGGCGAGCGCAGGCCCCACTGCAATGGCGACAAGCTCTGCTCTCGCTGTTGAGATGTTCAGCGTTGAAATAATCTGCCGGCACGGCTTTTTGCGCAGCTCAGGCGGATCGTCGGGTCAAGCGGCCCTCACTGACGTACATAGCGCAAGTGGGTGGCGGCTGGACCATCAAGAACCCTGTCAATGCGAAACTGCGGCCCGGGCTCGCCGAGGTTCTCGAAGAGGCGCCGCCCTCCGCCAAATAAAACGGGTGCCAGGGCGATTTCCAGCTCGTCCACGGCATCCAGGTTCAGGTACTGCTGAATCACATCGGCTCCGCCCGCGATACGAACATCTCGACTGCCTGCGGATTCCCGCGCCAGGTTCAGAGCCTGCTGCGGCCCATCATTGATGAAGTAAAAAGTTGTCCCGCCGGGGCGCACCCAAGGTTGGCGTTTCTCATTGGTTAGAACGTAAACCGGCGTGTGAAACGGAGCCTCCTCCGGCCAGGCGATCTCGCCCTGGTCGAACATGCGCTTGCCCATGATATTGGCACCGATGCGCTCCGTGGTGCTACGCACCAGGTCATTGACCGGACCGGTTTCGCCCCCTGGTCCGAACTTGAGGTTTTCGCGGAAGTACTGTGTATTGAGGATCCAGGTCATCAGTGCACCCCACTTGGCGCCCCAGTTCTTGTACCCGGGATTCTCCATGGTCATTCCTTCAGGTGCCATGTAGCCATCGAGGCTGAGTCCGATATTGACGAATACTTTGCTCATGATGCTCCTCTCGTATGTTCGGATGTCGGCCTGACGTAAACTCGGCCGCCTACAGGATGGGACGGAATCCATCGGGAGCGCCGCTTTCCATTCCGGGTGCCGGAACAAGTGGCCTTTCGTCAGCATCTTGCCCCTTATTGGTGGCGCCGGAAAGTCGGGACTGGTACCGGCGTGCAATGGAGTGCTTTTCGCGCTTGGTCGAACTGCGGCCGCGCGCCCCGGTATCGCACCGATTTATCCGGGATGAATCAGACGATTTGTCCGGCATTCTGGCAAGCGAACGCCGCCGGCGCCCTGAAAGTTGGCGCTGGCGCTACGGCGATTTGCGGAATGCGATGGCCGCCGCCGCCGCAGGGCCTCAGCCCCCGGCCGCTTCCTTCTCCTGCAGCGCGCGCCACATGACTTTGCCGGTAGCGGACTTGGGCAGGGACTCGACGAACTCGACGATGCGCGGCGACTTGTAGGCGGCCATGTTGGCGTGGGCCCAGGCGATGACTTCCTGCTCGGTGACCTTGCCGCGCTGGGCTTCCTTGATCACGACGATGGCCTTGACGGTCTCGCCGCGATGCGGATCCTTGGCGCCGATCACGCAGGCTTCCTGGATCGCCGGGTGCTGGTACATCAGGGCCTCGACCTCGGCCGGCCAGACCTTGAAGCCCGACGCGTTGATCATGCGCTTGAGGCGATCGACCATGAAGAAGTAGCCGTCCTCGTCGACGCGGCCGAGGTCGCCGGTGCGAAACCATTGCTTGCCGTCGAGCTCGACGAAGGCATTGCGCGTCGCCTCGGGGTTGTTCCAGTAGCCCTTGAACACCTGCGGTCCGCGCGTGAGGATTTCGCCGACTTCGCCTGCCGGCAGTTCCTCGAAGGTGTTCGGGTCGGCCACCATCGATTCGACGTCGAAGATCGGGATGCCAAGGCACTGCTTCTTGGCGCGGTCGGGCGGGTTGATGTGTGATGGCGCGATGGTTTCCGAGAGGCCGTAGCCTTCGACGTAGGTGATGCCCATGTCGAGCAGCTTCTGCGCGATGGCCTCGGGCATCGCCGCGCCGCCGCCGCTCATGCGGCTGATCGAGGAGAGGTCGTAGTCGCCGAGCTTGGGGTTCATCAGGAAGTCGATCACCATGGTCGGGATCGCTGTCCATGAGGTCACGCCGTAGCGCGCGATGCACTGCGCCGCGGCGTCGCGGTCCCAGCGCGGCAGCAGCACTACCGTGGAGCCGGCCTGCAGCGGCCCGCTCATGCTGCCCTGCATGCCGGTGACGTGGAAGAAGGGCAGCACCGCGAGATACACGGCGTCCTGCTGGATGCCGAACCACTGGTAGCCGGCCATCATGGTGTGCATCACCGTGCGGTGCGTGTGCATGCAGCCCTTGGGGTGGCCGGTGGTGCCCGAGGTGTAGGGCATCACGCAAAGGTCGTCGGGGCCGACCGTGACCGGGCCGGGGCGCAGGTTCAGCGCCAGCGCGTCCGACCACAGCGTCACGCCGGGCCCGGTGAGGGCCTGGCGCGGCGCCTTGACGAAGTCCGGCACCTTGAGGTCGGTCTCGGCCTTGAGGTAGTCCGAGTAGGCCGCGACGAGGATCTGCTGCAGGCCCCGGCCTTCGCCCGCGCCGAGCAGCGGCTGCATCTGCGGATGGATGTCCTGGGCGACGATGGCCACCGTCGCGCCGCTGTCGCTGACATAGTGGCGCAACTCGGTCGTCATGTTCATCGGATTGACCGGCACCACCACGGCGTTGGCGCGCAGGATGCCGTAGTAGGCCAGCACGAATTGCGGGCTGTTCTGCATGTAGAGCAGCACCCGGTCGCCCTTCTTCACGCCCTGCTTTTCCAGCCAGCCGGCGATGCGCTCGGCCTCATCCTTGAACTCGGCGTAGCTGATCTGGGTGTCGTAGAACACCAGGTAGGGCTTGCTGGGGAAGCGGCGCGCCGAGACCTCGACGTTGTAGAACAGGTCGGTCTCGGGCACGCTCATGTGCCGCGGCAGGCCCTTGGGCCAGTGCGCGAAGTGACGGTCGGACATGGTTTGGGTTCTCCTGCGTTGCTATGCGTTGTAAGTGTTCGAAGCGTCTCCAACCAACGCGCGAAGCGCGCCAATCAGTAACCCCCCGCGAGGGGGGAAGGGGGGCGGGCAAGCAAATAGCCCTTCGCGTGTTTCACCCTCAGCGCGGGGCGCTCGGTCTCGCCAGCGTTTACAAATAACGGCCGAGTTCCTGCTTGGCGATGGCGTTGCGATGCACCTCGTCGGGGCCGTCGGCGAAGCGCAGCGTGCGCGCCTGGGCGTAGGCCGCGGCGAGCGGGAAGTCGTCGGAGACGCCGGCGCCGCCGTGCGCCTGCATCGCCCAGTCGATCACCTGCAGCGCCATGTTGGGTGCAGCGACCTTGATCATGGCGATTTCCTGCTTGGCCACCTTGTTGCCGGCGGTATCCATCTTCCATGCCGCGTTGAGCGTCAGGAAGCGCGCCTGGTCGATCATGATGCGCGCCTCGGCGATGCGCTCGCGCGTCACGCCCTGGTCGGCGATCGGCTTGTGGAAGGCGACGCGCTTCAGCGCGCGCCTGCACATCAGTTCCAGCGCGCGTTCGGCCAGACCGATCAGGCGCATGCAGTGGTGGATGCGGCCCGGGCCGAGGCGGCCCTGGGCGATCTCGAAGCCGCGGCCTTCGCCGAGCAGGATGTTGGAGACGGGGACGCGCACGTCCTTGAAATCGACTTCGCCGTGGCCGTGCGGCGCGTGGTCGTAGCCGAACACGCTGAGCGCGCGCACGCGCGTGACGCCCGGCGTGTCCATCGGCACCAGGACCATCGACTGCTGGTTATGCCGGCTGGGATTGTCGGGGTCGGTCTTGCCCATGAAGATGAGGATCTTGCAGCGCGGGTCGGGCGCGCCCGAAGTCCACCACTTGCGGCCGTTGATCACGTAGTGGTCGCCGTCACGGACGATGCGCGCCTCGATGTTGGTGGCGTCCGACGATGCGACCGCCGGCTCGGTCATGGCGAAGGCCGAGCGGATCTTGCCTTCCAGCAGCGGCATCAGCCACTCGTTGCGCTGCGCGTCGTTGCCGTAGCGCTCTATGGTTTCCATGTTGCCGGTGTCGGGCGCGGAGCAGTTGAAGGCTTCCGGCGCGATGTGCGAGCGGCCCATGATTTCGCACAGCGGCGCGTATTCGAGGTTGCTCAGCCCGGCGCCGCGTTCCGACTGCGGCAGGAACAGATTCCACAGGCCGGCGGCGCGCGCCTTGTCCTTCAGCTGCTCCATGATCACGGTCGGCACCCAGGGATTGCCCTTGGCGCGGTTGGCCTCGACCTCGGCGTGGAAGGCATCCTCGTTCGGGTAGATGTGCTGGTCCATGAAGGCATTGAGGCGCTTCTGCAGGTCCTTGACCTTGGGGGAGTAATCGAAATCCATGGTGTGTCCTTGATGGTGTGGTTCGTATCAGGTTAATGAAGCTTTGATCCGCAGAGTTCGCAGATTACGCAGATGGATAAATGAAGGCCGTGTATTCATCTGTGAAAATCTGCGTAATCTGCGGAAACCGGGTTTCAGTGGCTTGCCAGCAGGCGCTCGACCTGGCGCCAGGCTTCCTCGGCCAGGGGCCGGGCGCGCCTGCCGGTTTCGATGGCTTCAGTGCTCGACGCATTGCCTTGCAGCGCGCGGGCCAGGATGCCCTGCAGGATGCCGGCCAGGCGGAACATGTTGAAGGCCATGTAGAACTCCCAGTCGCGCGGCGGGATCGGATCGCGGCCGGTGCGCTGGCAGTAGGCGGCGACGTACTCGGCCTCGGCGGGGATGCCCAGCGCGGCGAGGTCGTAACCGGCGAGGCCGCGGAACTGGCCCGGCGACAGGCGCCAGGTCATGCAGTGATAGGCGAAGTCGGCCAGCGGATGGCCGAGGGTGGACAGTTCCCAGTCGAGCACGGCGAGGATGCGCGGTTCGGTCGGGTGGAACACCGTGTTGTCGAGGCGGAAATCGCCATGCACGATGCTGGTTTCCTCGCCCGCCGGGATGTTCTGCGGCAGCCAGTCGATCAGCTTGTCCATGGCCTCGATCTTCTCGGTTTCCGAGGCGCGGTACTGCTTGCTCCAGCGCGCCACCTGGCGCTCCAGGTACTTGTCGGGCTTGCCGTAATCGGCGAGGCCCACGGCGTCCTGATCGACCTGGTGCAGGGCGGCGATGACGCGGTTCATTTCCTCGAAAATGGCGCCGCGCTCGGCCGGGCTCATGCCGGGCAGCGCAGGGTCCCACATGATGCGGCCGTCGACGCAGTCCATGATGTAGAACATGGTGCCGATCACCGAGTCGTCCTCGCACAGCGCCCAGGTGCGCGCCACGGGTACGTCGGTGACGGCCAGGGCCGAGATCACGCGGTATTCGCGATCCACCGCATGGGCGCTGGGCAAGAGCTTGCCGGGGGGTTTCCTGCGCAGCACGTACCTGCGCTTGGCGTCCGTCAGCAGGAAGGTCGGGTTGGACTGGCCGCCCTTGAACTTCTCGACCAGCAATTCGCCGGAGAAACCTTCGACGTGCGTCTGCATCCAGGCCGCGAGGCTGGCGGTGTCGAAGGCGTCCTGTTCGGTGATTGGACGGGTGCCAGTGAACTTGTCTGTCATTTAGTCGCTACATTTCGTGAGAAGAGTTCAAATCTTTAACCACCAAGACACCAAGGGCACAAAGATGCACCAAGAAGGGCAAGAGCGTTCACTGTTCAGGTTTCCTTGGTGTCCCTTGGTGTACTTGGTGTCTTGGTGGTGAAGTTTTTCCATTTTCTGGCTCTACGTCAGCTTTACCAACTGCTTGCCGAAGTTGCCGCCCTTCAACAGGCTGATGAAGGCGGCCGGCGCATTGGCTAGGCCGTGGGCCACGCTCTCGCGATACTTGATGCGGCCGGCGGCGACGTGGCCGGCGATTTCCTTCAGCGCTGGCGGCCAGCGCGTCAGGTCGTCGGAGACGATGAAGCCCTGCATCTTGATGCGGTTGATCAGCACCGAGCCGATGTTCTGCATCGGGTAGGGGGCAGAGTTGTACTGCGCGATCAGGCCGCAGACGGCGATGCGCGAGAAGGGATTCATGCGCGTCAGCAGGGTGTCGAAAATCTCGCCGCCGACGTTCTCGAACACGCAGTCGATGCCCTTCGGTGTCGCGGCCTTGAGGTCTTCGCGCAGCTTGCCGGCCTTGTAGTCGATGCAGGCATCGAAGCCGAGTTCGTCGACCACGTAGCGGCACTTCTCGGCGCCGCCGGCGATGCCGACCGCGCGTGCGCCGTGGATCTTCGCCAGTTGCCCGACCACGCTGCCCACCGCGCCCGAGGCGGCGGTGACCACCACGGTTTCGCCGGGCTTCGGCGCGCAGATGTCGAGCAGGCCGACCCAGGCCGTGACGCCGGGCATGCCGACCGGGCCGAGCCAGGCCGACAGCGGAATCGCGCTGTCATCGACCTTCTGCAAGGCGCCGCCGTCGGCCACGCCATAGAGCTGCCAGCCCAGCGGGCCGACCACCTTGTCGCCGACGGCGAACTTCGGATGGTTCGACTTGAGGACTTCGCCGGCCGTGCCGCCCACCATGACCTCGCCGATCTGGACCGGCGTGGCATAGGACTTGGCGTCGGACATGCGGCCGCGCATGTAGGGGTCGAGCGAAAGCCAGTGGTTTCTGACCAGCACCTGGTTGGCACCGGGTTCCGGAATGTCGGATTCTTCGAGGCGGAAATTGCTTTCCTCGACCCAGGCGGCGGGGCGGTTGGCGAGGACGATCTTCTGGTTCTTTTCCATGGCGGGGAGCTTCCTTTTATTGGTTTGCTTGCAAGAGTTGGCGCTGACGCTACGGCGAATCTTGCGCCTGTTCCGACTTGCTGCGGGCCTCGCGGCGCAGCTTGAAGGTGCCCAGCGACTTGGCCACCAGTTCGCCGGATTCGTCGAAGGCCTCGCCTTCGCAAAAGTGCAAGGAATTGCCGCCGCGCAGCAGGCGGCCCTCGGCGACGATGCGGCCCTTCGCCGAGCGGATGAAGCTGAGCGACATGTCCACCGTCATGATGCCGCCGACGTGTTCGTGCGTGGTGCGCGCGGCGACCGCCATGGCCACGTCGAGCATGGTCATGATGACGCCGCCGTGCGATACCTCGAAGCTGTTCATCAGTTCCGGGCGCAGTTCCAGCGAGATGCGCGAGCGCCCGCCCTCGGCCATCTCGGCCTTGACGCCGAGATGCGCGAGAAAGGGCACCTTGAGGCCGAAGAAGTCGGCCGCGCCGCTCATGGCTGTTGCGCCTAGAACGACAGGCTGCCGCCGTCTACGGCGAGCGAATGTCCGGTGACATGGCGGCCGGCCTCCGAGGCGAGGAAGACCACCGCGCCCTTGAGGTCTTCGTCGCCGCCGACGCGGCCCAGCGCGGTGCCGGCGATGATGCGGTCGCCGAGCTTTTCCATGATGCCGCTGGCCATCTTGGAGGGGAAGAAGCCGGGGCAGATGGCATTGACGTTGATGTTGTACTTGCCCCATTCGGCGGCCAGGGCGCGCACGAAATTCACGTCGGCGCCCTTGCTGGTGTTGTAGGCGATGGTCTGCATGTCGGGCGGGTTGCCGCGCAGCCCGGCGATCGAGGCGGTGACGATGACCTTGCCCGAACGCTGCGGAATGAAGGCGCGCTTGCCGACTTCGCGGGTCAGGAAGAACATGCCATTGACGTTGAGGTTGATCACCTTCAGCCAGGCTTCGTTCGGGTGGTCCTCGGCCGGCGCGCCCCAGGTGGCGCCCGCGTTGTTCACCAGGATGTCGATCCTGCCGTAATGGTCGAGCACGGCGCTGACGAGGCCGGGGATCTGGTCGAACTTGGACAAGTCGTTGGTCACGGTGAGCACCTCGACGCCGAGCTTTTCGAGATGGGCCTTGGCTTCGGCCAGTTCGTCGGCCTTGCGCGCCGTGATGGCGAGCCTGGCGCCCATCTCACCGAGTGCCTCGGCCATCTGCAGTCCGAGGCCGCGCGAACCGCCGGTGATGATCGCGACCTTGCCGGTCAGATCGAATAATTGTTTGACGCTCATGAGAATCCTTTCAAACTACGCTGCAAAAGAGAAATCTTCACCACCAAGACACCAAGAACTGCAATCACAAGTCAGGTTTTCTTGGTGCCTCTTGGTGAACTTGCTGTCTTGGTGGTGAAAAGGTTTGTCCCTAAACCACTTCGAACAAACCGGCCGCGCCCTGTCCGCCGCCGATGCACATGGTGACGACGACGAGTTTCGCGCCGCGCCGCTTGCCTTCGATCAGCGCATGGCCGGTCAGGCGCGCGCCGGAAACGCCGTAGGGGTGGCCGACGGCGATCGCGCCGCCATTGACGTTGAGCCGGTCCATCGGGATGCCCAGCGTGTCGGCGCAGTACAGCACCTGCACGGCGAAGGCTTCGTTGAGTTCCCAGAGGTCGATGTCCTTCACCGTCAGGCCGGCCTTCTTCAGCAGCTTCGGGATGGCGAACACGGGGCCGATGCCCATTTCGTCGGGCTCGCAGCCGGCCACCGCGAAGCCGCGGAAAATACCCAGCGGCGTCAGGCCGCGCTGTTCGGCGAGCTTCGCGTTCATCACCACGGCAGCCGAGGAACCGTCGGAGAACTGGCTGGCGTTGCCGGCGGTGATGACGCCGCCGGGCAGGGCCGAGCGGATCTTGGACACGCCTTCCAAAGTGGTGTCGGGCCGGATGCCTTCGTCGGCGGCGATGGTGACTTCGCGGGTCCCCAAGGCGCCGGTGGCCTTGTCGGCGACGCCCATGGTCACGGTCATCGGCACGATCTCGTCGGCAAACTTGCCGGCGGCCTGGCCGGCGGCGGCGCGCAACTGGCTGTTCACGCCGTACTCGTCCTGCCGCTCCTTGGCGATCTTGTAGCGCTTGGCCACCTGTTCGGCGGTCTGCAGCATGGTCCAGTACACCTCGGGCTTGATCTTCAGCAGCGCGGGGTCGGCGATCATGTGGCGGTTGGCTTCCTGCTGCACGCAGGAAATGCTCTCGACGCCGCCGGCGACGAGGATGTCGCACTCGCCGGCGATGATGCGTTGCGCGGCCATGGCGATGGTCTGCAGGCCCGAGGAACAGAAGCGGTTGACCGTGGCGCCCGGTACCGTCACCGGCAGCCCGGCGGCCAGCGCGATCTGGCGCGCGATGTTGGAGCCGGTGGCGCCTTCGGGCGTGGCGCAGCCCATCAGCACGTCCTCGACCTCGGCCGGGTCGAGTTTGGCACGGGCCACGGCATGCTTCACGGCATGCGCGCCGAGCGTGGCGCCGTGCGTCATGTTGAAAGCGCCCTTCCAGGACTTGGCGAGTCCGGTACGGGCGGTGGATACGATAACGGCATCAGTCATTTTTAAACTCCTTTTTTCACCACCAAGACACCAAGGGCACCAAGGTGCACCAAGAAAACCGACTACGAATGATTTTGAATTTCTTGGTGCTTCTTGGTGTACTTGGTGTCTTGGTGGTTAAAGATCTTTCAAGTAAGCGATTTGCCTTCGGCGACGCGCTTGGCTATCAGCGGCGCCGGTTCCCAGAAGGCGTCGCCGGAACTGGCGGCGAATTCCTGCATGGTCCGCGCCACGTTGTAGAGGCCCACCTCGTCGGCATACAGCATCGGGCCGCCGCGGAACAGCGGGAAGCCGTAGCCGGTCAGGTAGATCATGTCGATGTCGGAAGCGCGCGCGGCGATGCCCTCTTCGAGGATGCGCGCGCCTTCATTGACCAGCGCGTAGATGCAGCGCTGGACGATCTCGGCGTCGGAAATCTTGCGCGGCGTGATGCCCAGTTCCTTGCGGTAGTCCTCCAGCATCCGGTCGACCTCGGGATCGGGAATGGCCTTGCGGTCGCCGGCCTTGTAGAGGTACCAGCCCTTGCCGGTCTTCTGGCCGTAGCGGCCCTGCTCGCAAAGCCTGTCGGCGAACTTGGCGTAGCGGATCGAGGGCTTCTCGACATAGCGGCGCTTGCGGATCGCCCAGCCGATGTCGTTGCCGGCCAGGTCGCCCATGCGGAAGGGGCCCATGGCCATGCCCCATTTTTCCAGGGCCTTGTCGACCTGCGCCGGCGTCGCGCCTTCTTCGAGCAGGAAGCCGGCGACGCGGCCGTAGTGCTCGATCATGCGGTTGCCGATGAAGCCGTCGCAGACGCCCGAGACCACAGCCGTCTTCCTGATCTTCTTCGCCACCTGCATCACCGTGGCCATGACATCCTTGGCCGTCGCCGCGCCGCGCACCACTTCGAGCAGCTTCATCACGTTGGCCGGGCTGAAGAAGTGCATGCCGACGACGTCCTGCGGACGCTTGGTGAAGTTGGCGATCTTGTTTACGTCCAGTGTCGAGGTGTTGGAGGCGAGGATCGCGCCGGGCTTGGCGATCTCGTCGAGCTGCTTGAACACGGCTTCCTTGACGCCGATTTCCTCGAATACGGCCTCGATGATCAGGTCGGCGTCCCTGAAATCGTCATAGGACAGGGTGCCGATCAGCAGGCCCATGCGCTGGTCCAGCTTCTCCTGGGTCAGCTTGCCCTTCTTCATGGAGTTTTCGTAGTTCTTGCGGATCGTGGCGATGCCGCGGTCCAGGGCTTCCTGCTTCATTTCGAGCATGGTGACGGGAATGCCGGCATTCAGGAAGTTCATGGTGATGCCGCCGCCCATGGTGCCGGCGCCGATCACGCCCACCTTGGCGATCTTGCGCGCCGGGGTGTCGTCGGGCACGTCGGGAATCTTCGAGGCGGCGCGCTCGCCGATGAAGGCATGGCGCAGGGCGCGCGACTCGGGCGTGCCCATCATCTCGATGAAGTAGCTGCGCTCGAGCTTCATGCCTTCGTCGAAGGGCTTGGTCACGGCGGCCTGCACCGCGTCGATGCACTTGAAGGGCGCGGGGAAGGGGCCGGCGACGCCCTTGACCATGTTGCGCGAGAACTGGAAGAAGGCCTCGTGGTTGGGCTGGTCGATCCTGATGTCGCGGATGCGCTTGAGCGGCCGCTTCTCGGCGGCCACCTTGTCGGCGAAGGCCAGCGCGCCCTCGAGCAGGTCGCCCTCGATGAATTCGTCGAACAGCGGCGTGCCCTTGAACTTCTCGGAGGGCACCGGGGTGCCCGACAGGATCAGGTTCAGCGCGGCTTCGACGCCGATGATGCGTGGCATGCGTTGTGTGCCGCCGGCGCCGGGCAGCAAGCCCAGCTTGATTTCGGGAAGGGCGATCGAAGCGCCGGCGATGGCGACGCGGAAGTGGGCGCCCAGTGTCAATTCCAGTCCGCCGCCCATGCAGACGCCGCCGATCGCCGCGACGACCGGTTTGGGGCAGGCCTCGACGATGCGGATCACGGTCAGCAGGTTGGGTTCGGCATAGGACTTCGGCGAGCCGAATTCGCGGATGTCGGCGCCGCCCGAGAAGGCGCGGTCGGAGCCGATCAGGACCACGGCCTTGACCGCGGGATCGGCGCTCGCGCGGTCGATGCCGGCGACGATGCCGCGGCGCAGCTCGTAGCCGAGGCCGTTGACCGGCGGGTTGTCGAGTTTGATGACGGCGGTGCTGCCGTGCATTTCATAATTGGCGCTGCTCATGGGTGCTCCTTGCTGAGATTATCGGGTTTCACACTTCCAGCCATTCCTTGCGGATGGCCGCGTTGTTCTTGAGATCGGCCGGGGTGCCTTCGAAGACGATGCGGCCGTGGCCCATCAGGTAGAGGCGTTCCGATATGTCGAGCGCGATGGCCAGCTTCTGTTCGATCAGCAGGATAGAGATGCCGCGCTTCTTGATCTCCTCGAGAAACTGGCCGACCTGCTCGACGATCTTCGGCGCCAGGCCCTCGGTCGGCTCGTCGATCATGATCAGGTCGGGGTCACCCATCAGCGTGCGGCACAGGGTCAGCATCTGCTGCTCGCCGCCCGAGAGCACGCCGCCGGGAGTGCCGTCGCGCTCCTTGAGGCGCGGGAACAGCGCATACATGTCGTCGATGTTCCAGCGCCCGACGGCCTTGCTGTCCTTGACGCCCAGCATCAGGTTCTGCCGCACCGTCAGGTCGGGAAAGATCGAGCGGTCTTCCGGCACGTAGCCGACGCCGAGGCGGGCGATTTCGTAGGCCTTCAGGCCAAGGATTTCCTCGCCCTTGAAGCGGATGCCGCCGCGGGCCACGACCTGACCCATCACGGCCTTGGCCGTGGTCGAGCGGCCGACGCCGTTCCTGCCCAGGAGGCAGACGATCTCGCCGGGATTGACATGCAGATTGACGCCATGCAGGACATGGCTCTTGCCGTAGTAGGCATGGAGGTCGCTGACTTGCAGCATGGGCGAAACGGCTTCACTCATGGTGGTTCACACTGGTTCCAAGATAGGCTTCCTGCACCGCCGCGTTGCAGCGTATCGCGGCGGGCGCGTCGGTGGCGATGATCTCGCCGTAGACCAGCACCGAGATGCGGTCGGCGAGGCCGAACACCACGCCCATGTCGTGCTCGACCATGACCAGGGTCTTGCCCTCGGTGACGCGGCGGATCATCGCCACGGCTTCCTCGGTCTCGGTGTTGCTCATGCCGGCCGTGGGCTCGTCGAGCAGGATCACGTCGGCGCCGCTGGCGATCGTGATGCCGATCTCCAGCGCGCGCTGTTCGGCGTAGGACAGGATGCCGGCCGGCGTGTCGCGGCGGCGGGTCAGGCCGATGTCCTCCATCACGGCTTCGGCGCGCTGGCGCGCATCCTTGAGTCCGGCCAGGCGCTGCCAGAAGGAGTAGCGGTAGCCTAACGACCACAACACCGCACAGCGCAGGTTCTCGAACACCGAGAGGTTGTGGAAGATGTTGGTGATCTGGAAGCTGCGCGAGAGGCCGCGGCGCGCGATCTCGAAAGGCTTGAGGCCGACCACGTTCTCGCCCTTGAGTTCGATCGCTCCGGCGGTGACCGGCAGGCGCGCGCTGATCAGGTGGAACAGCGTGGACTTGCCGGCGCCGTTGGGGCCGATGATGGCGTGGCGTTCGCCACGATGGATGTCGAGATCGACGCCGCGAATGATTTCGCTGGCGCCGAAGTTCTTCCTGAGGCCGCTGATGCGGATCGCAGGGGCGTTCATGCCTTGTCTCCATGCAAGGCGGCGAGCGCGGCGTTCCAGGCCACGCGGGTGCGGCCGCCGATCCAGCGCGTCAGCAGCAGGCCCAGCGCCGCGGTGGCCAGTGCCGCCGCCCAGGGTTCGGGCGCATTCAACTGCAATTGCATGCCCATGACCTTGGTCGCCGTGTCGCCAGCGCCAACTCCTTCGCCGGCCAACAGCGCATAGCCCATTTCGATCAGGCCGACCAGGCCGGCCAGGAGCACCAGCACGGGCAGGGCCGTGGCCAGGTAATGCGGCAGCATGCGGCCCAGCAGGCCGGCCTGCCACAGCTTGTGCTGCACGGTGATGACGCTGGCGATGCCGCCCGGTGCCATCAGCACCATGAACAGGAAGAACAGGCCGAAGTAGAGCAGCCACGCATGCGTCATGCCGCCGATCACGATCTGCATCACGCTGATCAGGATCGCGCCGATGATCGGCCCGTAGAAGAAGCCGATGCCGCCGACGAAGGTCATCAAGAGCACCACGCCCGAGGTATGGGCGTTCAGCGTCTCGGCGGTGACGATTTCGTAGTTGAGCGCCGTGAGGCCGCCCGCGATGCCGGCGAAGAGACCCGAGAGAATCAGCATCAGGTAGCGCACGCGCTGCGTGTCGTAGCCGACGAACTCGGCGCGCTCGGGGTTGTCGCGCACCGCGTTGGCCATGCGCCCCAGCGGCGTCTGCGTCAGGGCGAACATGGCGACGGTGGCAAGGAAGGCCCAGGCCACGATCAGGCCGTACATCTCGACCTGCGGCCCCCAGGTGAAGCCGAGGAAGGCCTGCTTGGCGATCACGCGGTTGCCCGAGACGCCGCCTTCGCCGCCGAAGAAGCCGGGGAACATCAGCGCGCAGGCGGCGACCAGTTCGCCGATGCCGAGCGAAATCATGGCGAAGGTGGTGCCGGCCTTCTTGGTCGTCACATAGCCGAGCACGACGCCGGCCAGCATGCCGGCAAGGCCGCCGACCAGCGGCAGCAGCGCCACCACCAGCGGGCTGCCGTCCTTGCCGATCAGGTTCAGCGTGTGCATGGTGATGAAGGCGCCGAGGCCGTAATACACGGCATGGCCGAAGGAGAGCAGGCCGGTCTGGCCCAGCAGCATGTTGTAGGACAGCGCGAACACCACCATGATGCCGATCTGGCATAGCAGCGAGAGCATGAAGCCGCTCTTGAATACCAGCGGCAGGGCTATCGCGACCACCAGGCAGGCGCCCCAGAGCAGCAGCCGGCCGCGGGAAAATATCGAACTCATGAGCCCACCCCCCAGCCCCGGCCCCGAGGGCGGGGGTGACCAAGGTTCGGCTGCTGGCGCAGCCTCCATGATGTTGTCTTGCGCCGGTTTGGGGCGGCCCTGCACACGGCGCTGTTCATGATTCCCTCGCTCCCATAAGGCCGCGCGGGCGGAAGATCAGGATCGCCACCATCAGCACGTAGGGCAGCACCGGCGCCAGCTGGGTGATGGTCAGGCGGGCCACCTGCGAACCTTCGGGCAGCGCGACGCCGATCAGGGCGAAGACGTCGGTGATGGACAGCGTCATCGCCACCGAGAAGGTCTGGATGCAGCCGATCAGCAGCGAGGCGACGAAGGCGCCGGTGAGCGAACCGAGGCCGCCGACCACGACGACGACGAAGACGATGCTGCCGACCGCCGCCGCCATGCCCGGTTCGGTGACGAAGGCATTGCCGCCGATGACGCCGGCCAGGCCTGCCAGCGCGGTGCCGCCGCCGAAGACCAGCATGAAGATCCTCGGCACGTTGTGACCCAGCGCCTCGACCATGTCGGGCTTGGTCAGCGCGGCCTGGATGATGAGGCCGATGCGGGTGCGCGTCAGCAGCATGTAGAGGGCCACCAGCATGCCGACCGAGACCAGCATCATGAAACCCTTGTAGATAGGAAAGGAGGTGTCGAACAGCGTGAACAGGGTGCCGTCGAGTTCGAGCGGAATCCGGTAATCGACCGCGACCTTGCCCCAGATCAGGTGCACGATTTCCTCGACCAGGAAGGCCAGGCCGAAGGTGAACAAGAGTTCGGCGACGTGGCCGAAGCGGTGCGCGCGGCGCAGGCCGTAGCGCTCCACCGCCGCGCCGACGGCGCCGACCAGCAGTGGCGCGACCAGCAGGCCGGGCCAGAAGCCGACCCAGGTGCTGATCTGGTAGGCGAAGTAGGCGCCGAGCATGTAGAAGCTGGCATGGGCGAAATTGAGGATGCCCATCATGCTGAAAATCAGCGTCAACCCGGACGACAGCATGAACAGCAGCAGGCCGTAGGTGATGCCGTTCAGCAGCGAAATGACGACGAACTCCACTGGACCTCCTGGCTATGCGGTTTGGATGCGACGGTGGGGCGAATCGAAACCCGGAGGCAGGCTCTGCCTCCGGGCTGGCTCAAGCGGAAAGCCTGCTTACGGACGTTCCATGATGCAGGAGGTCGGCAGCTGCGAATCGCGCTGCGAGATCGAGGCCAGGGTCTTCCAGCCGTAGCCGGTGCCTTCGGAGTCGTGCTTGACCGTCTTGCCGTCCTGCTTGCTGAACACCGAGATGAACAGCGGCTGCATCAGTTGGTGGTCGCTCTTGCGCATCCAGACTTCGCCGTTCTCGGCCGGGAAGCGCATGTCTTCCAGCGCCAGGGCCACGGCCTTGGGATCGGTCGACTTGGCGGTGTTCATCGCCTTGGCCACCATCTCGGTCATGGTATTGACGCGCAGGTAGTAGAAGTAGAGGCCCGGATACTTCTTGTTGAAGTCCAGCGCGAACTTCTCGGTCGACTTGGTCGGTACGTTCATGTGCCATTCGGTGAGCTGCAGCACCTGGTTTTCGCCGGAGGCGCCCATGGCCTGCGGTGTGCCGAGGCCGCCCGCGTAATAGGTGAAGAAGCGGGTCTTGAGGCCGGCATCCTTGGCGGCCTTGACCAGCAGCGAGAGGTCGTTGCCCCAGTTGCCGGTGATCACCGTGTCGGCGCCGGAGGCCTTGATCTTGGCGACGTAGGGAGCGAAGTCCTTGACGCGGCCGATCGGGTGCAGGTCCTCGCCGACGATCTTGATGTCCTTGCGCTTCCTGGCCAGCATTTCCTTGGCGGCGCGGGCGACCTGGTGGCCGTGGGCGTAGTCCTGGCCGATGATGAAGACCTTCTTGATCTTCTTGTCATTTTCCATGAAGCTGGTGATGGCCTCCATCTTCATGTCGGTGTTGGCGTCGAAGCGGAAATGCCAGAAGCTGCATTTCTCGTTGGTCAGCGTCGGATCGACCGCCGCGTAATTGAAGAACAGCACCGTCTTGTCGGGGTTGCGCGCGTTCCACTTGTTCACCGCATCGATCAGCGAATGGGCGGCACCGGAGCCGTTGCCCTGGGTGATGAAGCGGAAGCCCTGGTCGATCGCGGCCTTGAGCTGGATCTGGCTTTCCTGGGGGCTGCCCTTGTTGTCGAAGCCGACGAATTCGAGCTTCTGGCCCATGATGCCGCCCTTCTGGTTGACCAGGATCTCGGCGGCTTCCTTGAAGCCCTTGAGGCCGCCGTCGCCGACGTTGGCAAAAGGTCCGGACAGCGGGTCGATGTAGGCGATCTTGACCTGGGCGGCGGCGCTGCCGCCGATCAGCATGAGGCTCGCGGCAAGGGTGAGGCGTTTGACGAAGCTGCTCTTCATGGATGTGTCCTCCTGTAGGTAGTCCGGTCCTGGTCCTGGCTCCGGTGACTGAATCAGCGTGTTCTGCTTAGCGGAACTTAGTTCTGTAATACACGATAGATGATACTGATTGTGGGATGGGCTGTAAACGATTTTTTGAGTCCCGCAGGCGCCCTTTGGTTCGGTCCAAGCGCTGCGGGGCCACAGCCCTGCGGCGAATGGCCGCGAATTGTTCGCGGCGCATGTCCGGCACGGCAATGGGAATTCAAATGCTGCACTGCGGAATAACGTGCAGCCATCCTTGCGGCTTGGCGCCGCTCAGGAAATAGCGGAAGCTACTTGGTGTGGCAGGAGAGGCAAACCGTGGCGCGTGGCTTGCGCAGGAAAGTCGCGTTGAACAGCGAGCCGCTGCTGACGCCGTGGGGATCGTGGCAGGAGCCGCATTCGACCGACGCGTCGGCGCCGTTGCCGTAGAGGCGGATTTCGCCCTTGTCCATGTGGTTGTCGGCGTCGTCGTCGAAGAATTTCGCACCCGAGACGCTGCCGCCCGGCGTCTTCCAGTCGGTACCGTCGCCATTGGTTGCCGGGTACTTGACGCCGACCGGATGATCGTCGCGCAAGTTGGTGCCGATCGCCGCGACCGTGAAGTCGGCGGCGCCGGCGCCGAGAATTCCGGCGTTCGATGCATGGCAGGCGAGGCATTCGCCCTGTTTCAGGGCTGCGTGCGCAGTCGCGTCCGGGCCGCTTGGATTGGTCCAGGAATTCAGAAACGTATTGCCGACTGGCGAGCCGGCGTTCGGCGTGGTGCTGTAGCGTCCCGAGCCGGGCATGTTCATGATCGCATCCACCGCCTGCTGGCCGTCATGGCAGGACAGGCAGACCAGCGAGGCGGCACCCGGCTGGGATGCCGTCTGGCTCATGCTGTTGGAACTGTAAACGGTGTAGGTGGTGTTCGGAATGGCCCGGTTCCAGAGCGGCGCCCCGACATTGGTGTTGGCGGCGTGGGGGGTATGGCAGTAAACGCAGATCTCGCCATAGTCGTTGCGATAGGGGTCCATGTTGACGCCCGACGGGCCGCCCGTGGCCTGCCGCTGCGTCAGGTTGTGCCGGGTGTTGCGGATGCTGTCCTGATTGGAGAACTTGCTGGTCAGGTCGCCGTCCGCGCTGCTGTCGCCGGCGCCAAGGCCGAGCAGGACCAGGCCGGCGAGGAGAAACACCGTGAGCAGAGAAATGCGGCCCGGTGCCTTGCGTAGTCCGGATCGATTCGGGACAGGGAGTGTGTTGCGCATCATGAGTTTTTCCTCCTCGGTGGAGCGGTCTAGCTCTGGCGCTGCTTGCGGGCCGCCATTTTCTGGCGCGCTTCGTCGTCGTTCAGCCAGCGAAACACTTCGATCTTCTTGAAGTACTGGTCCAGCACATACAGGCGCCCGGTCTCATCGATCGCGACACCGGCAAGCAGGGCGTAGTTGCCGGGGCCGGGGTCGCGGCTCAGTTGGCCCAGCGGCATCAGCAACTGACCGGCGGGGCTGAAAATCTGCACATTGTTGAAGCCGCCGTCGCCGACATAGATATTGCCGTCGCGGTCCAGGGAGATGGCGCGCGGGCGCGAAAACAGGCCGATCCCGGTTCCCGCCCCGCCGAACTGGAACTTGAATTCGCCCTTGGCGCCGAATGCCTGGATCCGGAAATTTCCCGAATCGACGACGTAGAGCGTCCCGTCGGCGGCGACCGTGGCCGCCAGCGGAATATTGAACTGCCCGGGTGCCTTGCCGCGCGGACCGAGGCGGAAGCGCTCGCTGCCGTCGGGCGCGAGTGCCACTACCTTGTGATCGTCCTGCTCGACATTGCCGCGATCCACCACATAGACGGTCTTGCCGTCGCCCTGCACGGCGAGGCCCACGGGATTGGTGAATTTGCGGCCGAGGGCGATCGAATGGACGAACAGCCCGATGGCGTCGAAAACCATCACCTTGCGCAACTGCGGATCGAGCACATAGACCTTGCCCTCGTCGTCGAGGGCAAGGGCCTGGGGACGTTTCAGGACATTGGGTTCGCGCAGGCCGAAGCGAAACAGCCGCTTGCGCGAAGCATCGAAGACCGTGATGGCGCTGGCCGAGGGTTCCGCGACATAGACGCGGCCGGCCCGGCTGGCGATCGCCGAGGGCTTGTCGAGCACCACTGCATCGCTGAGCGGCCGCCCACCCTGGATCGAGCGTTGCCAGCGCTCGGCGTCGCTTTCCACCGTGATGTCGGTGGCGGACTGCAGGACGGTCTCGAATTCGAAGCGCGGCAGATCCGGAGGCGGGGGCCACAGCAGGTTTTGCGGGGCGGCGGCCTTGGTCTGCTTGGTGGCAACCGGTGCGCAGGCGCAGAGTCCGATCAGGAGCGGGGCCAGCACCAGCCATTGCCGAATTCCGGGCGCACAGCTACGTCCCGCAGGCAAAGGATTCCGCGTGTCCCAAAGACTCATCGTCCCTTGACGCCTTTCATGAAACATCCCTCCTCGACGCCATGCATTTCCCCGACGGTCGCCAATTCGTGGCGAAATAGACCAAGATCGGGTTAATTTGAGATCGAACTATACGGGGAAGCCCTATTTACATCAAGGTTTCTGGTCGACAGCTTGCCTGGCGACCGGAAACAGCAGGATTCATTCGGGGCTTGGTGCCTGGGGCGTGCCGGCAGGCCCTGCTTCGCCGCTTGCCGCCGCGAGCATCACGGTCCGGCTCGCGGGGGTTTGCTGGCTCGTGAAAGGCGGCCAGACTCTGAGGCTTCGCAGCATATGGGAACCGCGAAGTCCGGCACAAGAGCGGGCAGCAGGCTCAGGCGGCGTTCGCGGTCCAGTAGCCGTAGCGATCATCGCCGCTACGCCGGGCGATGGCCGCCATTTCGCGGCGCACAGCGGCAGTGCCCTGACTAGCGGCGTAATACAACGGGCCGCCGCGGCTGCGCGGAAAGCCATAGCCATAGGCCCAGATCAGATCGATGTCGCTCTGGCGATGGGCGATGCCTTCCTGCAACAGCCGCCAAGCCTCATTCACCAGTGACAACACGCAGCGCCCGACGATCTCACTGTCGGCAATGCTGCGACGGCGCCGGATGCCATGGGAGGACGCAATGTCCGCCACCACCCGCATCACCGTCGCATCCGGCAGCGGCTGACGACCTTCATAGGTGTAATAGCCCTGCCCGCTCTTCTGTCCCAGGCGCCCCATGGCGTGCAGCACCTTGGTCGGCTGACGGTAGGCAGGATGATCGTTTGGCGCCAGTGCTTTCTCGCGCTCGGCGAGGACCTGACACGCGGTATCGAGACCGATCAGGTCCAGGCTGCGACATGGCCCCATGGCAAAGCCAAAACTCTCCATGGCGCGATCGATCTGTTGCGGCGTCGCGCCATCGAGCAGCAGGAAATCGGCTTCGCGCAGCATCGCAGCGACCATGCGCGTACCGATGAAACCGAATCCGACCCTGCTTTGCACAGGAATGTGCCGCACTCGGATCGCCACTTGTCGAGCCATGAACAACGCATAATCACTGCTGGCCGCCCCGCGCACCACCTCGATCAATGGCTGGACATTCGCCGGCACCAGAAACAGCATGCCGACCACATCCTGCGGTCGGCCGCTGGCACGCGCCAGATCATCGATATCCAGCGAAGAAGTGTTGCTCGCCAACACCGCTTGCGGCTTGCACGTCTTGCCCATGGCCGCCATGACATTGCGCTTGAGATCGAGATTCTCGAATACCGCCTCGACCACCCAATCGGCCGCCGCCAGATCGCCCCACTCCATCGTCGGATGCAGAAGAGCCATCATTTGCTCGACATCGGGCGCCGTCAACCGCCCCTTGCGGCGCGAAGATTGCAGTGCCTCGTGGACTCGCGCAACGCCGCCCGCCAGGGCTTCGGGCGAGCGGTCCAGCAAAACCACGGGAATCCCTGCATTGAGGAAACTGATTGCAATCCCCGAACCCATCACCCCGGCACCGACAACCCCCACCGATTCCAGGCGTAGCGGAAAAGCCTGCGACGGCCACTCCGGCCCACTGCCGGCATCGAGTACAGCCTGGCGCAGATAGTCGGCGGCCGCTTTGGCGGCGGCCGGAGTTACTGTGGGGTCGATTTGCCACACGGATGCGGACCCCATCAGTCGCCTCGCACCCGCGCCAACCCATTATCGGGCGCTATCGGAACAATCAACTCCTGCCACATGGAAGCCTCCCTGCATAATGACCTTGGTTCAGGCCGCACCGAGTCCGATGTAATAGTTCCGCCAAGCGGAACTATATGCTGTAACTAGCCGCAATGATACTTAATCTCGCTTTTTCTGTAAATAGGCATGGGAGCACTCCGGGGGAGCTTCAAGCAAGCCCAGGCATGACGCTTATCATGTTGAATAATTGACATTTATTATCCATCTATGCCATGTCGCCACGCGCCAAATGTGGCACGAAACACTGCGGCAGCAGGTGATCCATGGCTGCAATCCTGCCACTCAATTACGGCTAAAGACTGGCTGTAGTCAAATTGTGCGCAGCACATATGTTCCGCTATGCGAAACTAATGGGCGGGACCACCGAAAGAAGGCAATAGGCAATAGAGACCAGTCTCTGCGTGTTTTCTGCTTGCGGGGAAGCCCATTTACATCAAGGTTTCTGGTCGGCAGCTTGCCTGGCGACCGGAAACAGCTGGATTCAGTCGGGGTCTGGTGCCTGGGGCGTGCCGGCGGCCCCCGCTTCGCCGCTTGCCGCCGCGAGCATCGCGGCGCGGCTGGCGGGGGTTTCCAGGCTGACGCGGCCGAGCTTGCCGGCGCGGTAATCGGTGAGCAGGATCATCGCCGCCTTTTCCAGGTCGAGCTCGCCGCCGCGGCGGCCCTTGACGATGCAGCCGCGCTTTTTCGCCACCGCCTCGACCACGCCGACGCCGTCCATGCCTGCGGTGGCGAAGCCATAGCGCTCGGTCAGAGCCGCCGGGTAGCGCTGCAGCAGCAGCGCGGCGAGAAATATGGCGACTTCCGAGTCGATCACCGCATTGCGGCCGATGGCGTGGCTGGCGGCGAGCATGAAGCCGTCACTGTCGTGCGTGATCTTGGGCCACATCAGGCCCGGCGTGTCGGTGATGCTCATGGTGGGCCCCAGGTCGATGCACATCTGCGACTTGGTCACCGCCGGCTCGTCGCCGACGGCCGCCACGCGGCGCTTGAGCAGCGCATTCATCAGGGTCGACTTGCCGACGTTGGGTATGCCCATGATCAGCATGCGCAAGGGCTTGACGCCGTCGTTGCGGTGGGGCGCCAGGGTCTTGCACAGGCCCGGCACGCGCGCCGCCTCGCCGGGCTTCTTGCTGGAGATGGCCACCGCCTTGACCCCAGGCTGGCTATTGTAATAGTCGAGCCAGGCCTGGGTCGCCGCCGGGTCGGCCAGGTCGGCCTTGTTCAGCAGCTTGAGGCAGGGGCGCTGGCGGTGCAGGCGCAGCTCGCGGATCATCGGGTTGCTGCTGGCTTCGGGCAGGCGCGCGTCGCAGACCTCGATCACCACGTCGGTCAGGGCCATGGTCTCGGCCGCCTTCTTGCGGGCCGAGGTCATGTGGCCGGGGAACCACTGTATGGTCATGGGACGGCTTTCACGATGCGGATCTCATCGTCGGCCACGGACACCGTCTGGCCGGGGCGCAGCT
Source organism: Sulfuritalea sp. (assembly GCA_023700805.1). Taxonomy (GTDB): domain Bacteria; phylum Pseudomonadota; class Gammaproteobacteria; order Burkholderiales; family Rhodocyclaceae; genus Sulfuritalea. The sequence goes on along the minus strand of JAMPYF010000005.1, from coordinate 95,908 downwards.
TGCGGCGGATGCGGGTTTCGACCTGGCCGTCGACGCTTACCCCGCCTGCGGCGATCAGCGCCTTGGCGCCGCCGCCGGAGGGCGCCAGTGCCAGCAGTTTGAGCAGCACGTTCAGCTCGATAAACTCGCCCTGGAGTTGAAAGTCTTGCATGGTCGGTACGCTGTGCGGAAGCGCCGATTATAGTCGCCGCCGTCTTGTCGCCGCGCCGGGCTCAAGAGTTGGCGCTGGCGACACGGCGCGCGCGCCTAGCCACCTGGGCGCCGCCATGGTCCACAATCGCGTTTGCCGGGGCCGTAGCGATGCGGGCACCGCTTTGCCAGGGAGCAGCAATGAACTTGTTCGACTCGTCGTATGAATCGCGCCGGATCGCGGTGAATGGCACGCAGATCCAGGTATTGCTCGCCGAACGGCCGGGCAAGCCGGTGCTGCTGCTGCTGCACGGCTATCCCGAGACCCATGCCATGTGGCACCGCGTGGCGCCGCTGCTGGCGGCGGATTTCGCGCTCGTCATGCCCGACTTGCGCGGCTACGGCGACTCGGCAAAGCCGCCCTCGCTGGCGGACGCCGCGAACCAGTCGAAGCGGGCGATGGCGCAGGACATGGCGGAGCTGATGACGGCGCTCGGGCATCGGCGCTTCCACGTCGCCGGGCACGACCGCGGCGCCCGCGTCGCGCATCGCCTCTGCCTCGACCACGAAGCGCGCGTCGCCAGCGCCTGCATCATGGACATCGCGCCGACCCTGACGACTTTCGAGCTGACCGACCAGGCGCTGGCCACCGCCTATTTCCACTGGTTCTTCCTGATCCAGGCGCCGCCGCTGCCGGAACGCATGATCGGCGCCGACCCGGAATCCTGGCTCAGGGGCTGCCTCACGCGCTGGAGCATGGGCAACGAGCAGGCGTTCTCCCCGGCGGCGGTGGCCGAATACCTGCGCTGCTTCGCCGCTGCCGACACCATACGCGCGAGCTGCGACGATTACCGCGCCGCAGCCGGCATCGATCTGGCGCACGACCGGGCCGACGCCGGGCGTCGCCTCGGCATGCCGCTGCTGGTGTTGTGGGGAGGCCGCGGCTTCGTCGGCCGCAACTACGACGTGCTCGCGCTATGGCGCGAGAAAGCCGCCGACGTCAGGGGCGCGGCAATCGACTGCGGCCACTTCCTGCCCGAGGAAGCGCCGATCGAGGTGGTGAATCACCTGCGGGAGTTCATCCCCGGGTAGTTTCCGCGTCGGGCGACCCGCGGCCGCTGCGCCCGTGCATGCTGCTTGGGGCGGAGAGCCCCGCTTTGTCAGCGTTGCCCGATCACATTGAGTATCTGGTACTCCATGCCGTTCAGCATCAGCGTATGCCGGTAAGGCGACAGCTCATGGGCGCGAACGTGCAGCGTGGCGCGCGTCGTCAGGTCGCGCACATCGAGGCACTCTTGCGCCGCGTAGGTCTGCTGCAGCGTCGAGCCGCGCCTGTCGCATCCGCGCAGCAGTATCTGGTATTTGCTGTTCATGGCCGAACTCCTGTTGTGATGAGGTGGAAAAGATGCGGAACAATCAATCATCGTGATCGTGGTGCCGGTGGTGCTTGTGGTGCCGGCCGCCGAAGCGCTGCACCACGTAGGCATTCGCCTCGTAGGGCCGCTCGGTGCCGAGCACGACCGACACCCCGGGCGCGCCCGCGACCACGACGCCGGTCGGCAGGCTGGTGCCGACCCGCCATCCGCCGCCATCGAGCCAGAACCAGAGCTGCGTAGCCGGCGCGTAATAGACCTCATGGCGCGGGTAGTAGATGTATCGATAGTGCTTGGCCCGATAGCCATGGGCCGCCGCCCAGGGCGGCGGATCGGCGAGCGCCACCGTCGGCAGGGCCAGCCCAACCAGAAGCAGCGCACTCACTGCGAATCCAAGGAATAGTTTTTTCATTCCATTCTCCAGGCGCGCACTTCATGGTTTGGTCCTTGTCGCCATACCCGCGCCAATCGGTGCGTAAGCCCCGTTACGCAGCGACCGTGCCAGGGCTAAAAGACAAATGTTTTCAATGGGATGAGCTGTCTGATGGCCTGTCCGCGCCGAGGCCTTGCGTCGCCAAAAGGCGACAGGAATTCCCTGATTTAAGGCAGGTCATTGATTCGAGGCGATTTCGGCTGTCGCCGCATGGCGACAGTGGAAGGCATGCGGGAAACGCCGGATTGCCTCCGGCAACGCCGCGGCTATCTCGCGGGTGCCGCGGCGGCGGCCAAGTCCTGGGCAGCGTCGGCTGGCGCCGGCGCCGGGGCGGGTTTGAGGGATGCCAGGCGCGTCACGACGAACCAGACCAGCGGCAGTACGCCGCCGAAAGCGAACACGGCGCCGCCGAGGATGCGCGCCCAGGTCAGCGTGCGGAAAACTTCGCCCTCGATGAATGCCTGCGAGCGCGCCTGCCAGAGGCCGTGCGCGAGCACCTCGTTGAGTTGGGCGATGCCGGCCGGAAACAGGTCGATCACCACCATCAGCAGCAGGCCCAGGTTGAGCGCCCAGAAGACGCGGCGCAGCAGGCGGGCATCCCAGCGTTCGGCGGCAATCAGGTAGCGGCTGCAAAAAATGATGGCGGCAATCGCCAGATTGCCGTAGACCCCCATCAGTGCGGCGTGGCCGTGGTTCACCGTGAGATAGGTGCTGTGCTCGTAGTAATTCACGATCGGCAGGTTGATGATGAAGCCGAATACCCCGGCGCCGAAGAAGTTCCAGAAGTTCACGCCGATCAGGAACAGGAAGGCCTCGGCCTGACCGAAGGCCGGCTGTCCTGCGCCGCGCCCGCCCATGGCTTGCCGCGGCGCGTTGCGGAACTGCCAGGCCTCCAGGGTGAGCAGGATCAGCGGCACCACCTGCAGCGTGGAGAAGATGCTGCCCAGTGCCAGGGTCGCCACCGGCTTGGCGTTCCAATAGAAGTTGTGGGAAATCCCGAGCAGGCCGGAGCCGAGAAACAGCAGGGTCGCCAGGTAGACGATGCGCGAGGCGGCGGCATGGCTGACGAAGCCCATGAGCACCATGAACCAGGCCAGCAGCGCCGTGGTGAACACCTCGAAGAAGGCTTCGACCCACATGTGGATCACCGCCCAGCGCCAGAAGTCGGCGACGACGAAATTGGTCTCCGGCCGTGCGACGAAGCCGGAAACGAACAGCAGCAGTACGCTGGCCACCGCATACAGCAGCCACTTCGGCAGGGTCCAGGCATCGCCCTCGTGCCACACCGCCCGCGCCAGGCGCGCGACGATGCGCAGCCACAGGGCGAAGACCACGAACAGCACGCCCTGCCACAGCTTGCCCATTTCGACGAATTCCCAGCCCTGGTTGCCCAGCAGGTTCCAGTGCTCGCCGAGCAGTCCCCTGGAGCCAAGGGCAATGCCGATCAGCGTGCCGGCCACCCAGACGACGAAGACGCCGAACAGGAGGTTCAACTCGCGCTGCAAGCCTTGCGGCGTCTCGCGCTGCGCGGCGGACAGGACGAACACCGAAGCCCCCACCCAGCAGGCGGAAATCCACATCAGGGCCAGTTGCAGGTGCCAGGCGCGCACGATGGTGATGGGCAGCGCCGCGGCCAGGTCGATTCCCAGGCTGCGGCTGATGCGCAGGAAGTCGTCGAGGGTCAGCACGCCGGCGACGATCTGCAGCAGGAAGAGCAGTGTCGCGGCGGCAAAGAATTTGTAGGTGGCGCGCTGCAGGGCTGTCGGCTCGAAGCCGTCGACGCGCGAACGGGTCGCCAGCCCGGTCGCGGCGCCGGCCTGGCGCCAGCCGGCCAGGCTGCCGTAGCGGCCATGGAGGAACAGCACGATGCCGAGGGCGATGATCAGGCCCAGCGCCGCGGCGACGCTCCACATCATGATCGGAGCGCTGGGACGGTTGCCGGCCAGTTCGTCATAGGGCCAGTTGTGCGTGTAGCTGTAGTCCTGGCCGGGACGCGCGGCGCCGCAGACCCAGCCGCCCCAGAAAAAGAAGGCGGCGAGATCGCGCAGTTCGGCCGCATCGCTGATGTAGCCGGCGGGATGGAAGGGTTCCTCGCCCTCGCCGCGGAACATCGCGGCATAGCGGCGTTCCAGCTCGCGCGCGGCATAGGCCTGCGCCTCGCCCAGCGTCACCCGGTTGTCGGCGGCAGCGTAGCGGTTGTGCCGGATTTCCGCCTGGGTGCGGGCCTGGGCGGTGGCGGGATCGACGCCGTCGCGCGAGGCGTGATGGTCGCGCATCGCGCGCGCCATGGCGTGCAGGGCGTCGGCGGTGAAGTCGGGACCGCGGCCGGCGCCGTCGCCGAACATCGAGCCGTAGTTCATCAGGCCATACTTGAGGAACACGATCTGGCCGCGCGTGATCGCGGCAGCCGGCAGCAGCGTCTCGCCGGACTCGGAAACGAAATCCGGAATCGGCGGCGCGTCCTGGTAAGTGCGCATGCCGACGTAGATCATGCTGCCCAGACCGATGATCAGCACCGCGGTCAAAGGCAGCCACCAGTTGCGCCTGTCCATCACCAGGCGGTTCCAGAAGTTGCCGAGCAGGCGCCGACTCATAAGTTTCCTCTGGCGGCAGGGGCGGGCGCCGCGCAGTCCGCGCCGACGACACCGTCCAGGGGCAGCATGGGCGGCAGCTCGGGGACGGCGACGAGCAGCGGGCGTTCCATGCTCAAGGCTTCGAGAAACGCCACCAGGTCGCTCTTTTCTTCGCCGCTCAGGCCGAGCGGCTTCAGCAGCGGCGACTTGTTGGGTATTTCGCCGCCGCCGGCGTCGAAGAATTCCACGACCTCGCGCAGCGTCGCGAAGACGCCGTTGTGCATGTAGGGCGCGGTGTACTTCAGCTCGCGCAGGCTGGGCGTGCGGAACTTGCCGATGTCGGCCGGATCGCGCGTGCGGTAGTAGCGGCCGAGATCCTCGTCCCGGTTGCGATACACGGCGCGCGGCACGTCGCGCTGCCGGTTTTGCCAGCGCACGGCGATCTGCACCCGCGGATTGGAGTCGAACAACTGCTGGCGCGGCACCCCCAGCGCATGGAAGCCTTCATCGCTGGCAAGCGCGCCGTGATGGCACCGGACGCAGCCGGCCTTGCCCTCGAACAAGGCCAGCCCGCGACGGGCGGCCGCGGAAAGCGCAGTTCGGTCGCCCGCGAGGTGGCGGTCGAAGGGCACCTGGCGCGGATCGGACACCAGCGTGCGTTCGAACGCGGCGATCGCACGCCAGGCATCGTCCAGTTGCGGCCACTCGCTGCCGAACACGCGACGGAAGCGCTCGACATAGTCCGGGATCAGGCGCAGGCGCATTTGGACCATCAAGGCCTTGCCGTTGCCTTCGACCGGCGCCTGCATCGCGGAGCGCGCCTGGATTTCCAGGCTGTCGAGCGTGCCGTCCCACATCAGCTGCCTGAAGTGGGCGGCATTCAACACGGTCGGATTGTTGCGCCACAGGCGATGCCCGGGATAGCCGGGCGCCAGGGCTTCGCTGTGGCTCCAGCCATGCTGCGGCAGGTGGCAGGAGGCGCAGGAGGTGGACGCGTCGCCCGACAGGCGCGCATCGAAGAACAGCAGACGCCCCAGGGCGATCTTTTCCGCGCTCATCGGGTTGTGCGCGGGCACCGGCACCGCCGGCAGCGAGGCCAGGGATGCGGGCCCCAAAGGCGACGGCGACGGTGCCCAGGCGGCTGCGGCAAGCGCCGCAAAAGCCATAGCGATGAAGGCCATCCGCCTCACCAGCGGCTCCCGTCCACTGCGTCGTAGTCGTGGGCCGGCGGTTCCGCGACCTTCTCCAGCGGCGCGGAAAGGGCTTGCAGGAAGGCCACCAGCGCCCGCCGCTCCTGCGGATTGAGGCCCAGCGGGCGCAACTCGCTGCCGGGGCCGCCGCCGCGATCATGGAAGTCCACCACCTCGTCGAGGCTGGCAAGACGGCCGTTGTGCAGGTAGGGCGCGGTGTGGCCCAGGCCGCGCAGGCCGGGCGTGATGAAGCTGCCGCGCTCGGCCGGGTCCTTGCTGATGGCATAGACGCCGGGATCGCCGCGCGTCGCCATCGGGTTGGGCAGTTGATGCAGGGCGACATGGCGCAACAGGCTCACGGTGCGCAGGGGCTCGCGCATCAATGCCGGGTGCTCGGGCACGCCGAGCCGATGCGGCCTGCCGTCGGAGAGCAAGGGTCCGTGGTGGCAGGCCACGCAGCCGGCCTTGCCGGTGAACAGGCGCATGCCCTGGTCGGCCAGGGGCGGCAGGCCGGCCTCGCCGCGCAAGGCGGCGTCGACCGCGCTGCGGCCGAAATCCAGGGTCTTCAGGTACTCGCTGAGCGCCAGGAAGGCCTGCTCGCCGCGCGGTTCGCTGCGTTCGCCGAAGGCGCGCCGCCATAGCGCGAACAGCGGCGGCATCTGGCGGATCCGTTCGGCGATGATGCCGGCATTGCCGTTCATGAACTGCGCATCGAGCACCATTTCGCGCACCACGGCGGCCAAGTCGCTGCCGCGGCCGTCCCACATCAGCAGCGGCTTGAGCCGCACCGAGAGCAGGCCGGGCGCGTTGCGAAAATACTCGGTGCCGTTGTAGCCCCGCGACAGCGGCTCGCCGTCGCCAAAGCCCCGTGCCGGAATATGGCAACTGGCGCAGCTGCGGCTGCCGTCCCCCGACAGGCGCGGCTCGAAGAACAGATGTCGCCCCAGGTCGGCCAGTGCCGGATCGACTTTCGCCGGCGCCGGCAAAGGCTGCAGTTGCGGCGCCTCGGCCCTGGCTGCCGGCCCGCCGGCGGCAAGCAGGCACAGCACCGGCAGCACACGGAAAGTTTTTCCCGGCCAGCTCATCGCGGGCCCGTGTACTGCAGGAAAGCGGCATTCTGGATCACCACCGGGCAACTCTTTTTCCAGCTCAGGATCTCGCTCAGGAGCAGGGCATTCTGTTCCTTGCCTAGGGGCTTGCCGCCGTTGTCCGGGACGCGAATGAAAAACATGCGGCCGCCTTCGGTATGCGCAAACTGCCCGACCAGGAAGGGCGCCTGGCGACGAATCGCTTCGGGCGGGAAATGGCAACCCATGCAATTGAGCGCATACAGCGTCGCCGCCGCTTGTTCGGCAGTCTCGGCGCATACGCCGGGAGCTGCCAGCAGCAGCGCCGCGGCCAACATCCGGCGGACCTTCGACAAGTGCGGCATGCTGGATCTCCGATTCGCCAGGTCCGGCGCAGCAGCCGGTAGCTGCCGCACGGCGGCTACCGGCGTTGCGCTCACTTCTTCAGGCTGATGACCTGCGGCTGGGTCACCGCCTTCAGCCCGTCGACACCGAACTCGACGCCGTAGCCGGAGCCCTTGATGCCGCCGAAGGGCACCATGGGGTGGATCATGCCGTGCTGGTTGATCCACACCGTGCCGGCCTGGATGCGGCTGGCGACGGCCCGCGCCGCCTCGATGTCAGTGGACCAGACCGAGGCGCCGAGGCCTGCGCGCAGCCGGTTGGCGCTGGCAATGGCGTCGTCCACATTGCTGTACTTGATGATCGGCAGCACCGGGCCGAACTGTTCCTCGTCGACCAGCCTTGCCCCGTCTGCGAGGCCCGTGACCAGGGTCAGCGGATAGAAATTGCCCGGTCCATCCTTGGGCTTGCCGCCGCAGACGATGGTGGCGCCGGCCTGCTTCGCGCTGTCGACCAGGTCGACCACCTTGTCAAATTGCATGCGGTTCTGAATCGGCCCCATGACCATGCCCTCGTCCATGCCGTTGCCCATCGGCATCGCCTGGGCGAGTTCCTTCAGCGCGGCGACCGTCTGGTCGAACAGGGATTCGTGCACGTACAGGCGCTTGGCGGCGGCGCAGGTCTGTCCCATGTTGATGAAGGCGCCCCAGAACAGGCCCATCGCCATGGCCTGAGGATCGGCGCCGGGCAGGACGATCGCGGCATCGTTGCCGCCGAGTTCCATGGTGGTCGGCACCATGTTGCGCGCCGCGGCTTCGGCGATCTTCTTGCCGGTGCTGGTCGAACCGGTGAACATGATCTTGTCGATGCCCGGATCGCCGGCCAGCCAGGCTCCCACCTCGCCCGGACCGCTGACGGTATTGACCACGCCCGGCGGCAACAGCTCGCCGATCACGCGCACCAGTTCCAGGGTGCCGATGGTGGTGTATTCGGAGGGCTTGATGACCACGGTATTGCCGGCGCGGATCGAGGGAATCATCTGCCAGATGGCGATCAGCAGCGGCCAGTTCCACGGTGCGATGGCGGCCACCACGCCAAAGGGCTGGCGGTGCATTTCGTCACGACGCGTATCGTCCTCGAACACCACGTCCACCGGCAGGTCGAGGCTCGCTGGCACCTGGGTCCACACCTCGCAGCCCCAGAGCTCGAAGCGGGCGCCCGGCACCTGATCGGGGCCGACGCCGCCGAGCGGCTTGCCCTGTTCGCGCGTGACCCATTCGGCAAGGTAGGGCGCGTTTTGCTTGATCGCCTCGGCAAGCTTCATCATCAGGGCCTTGCGCTCGCCATCGGGACGCGCGGCCCAGGCGGGTTGCGCCGCGCGGGCGGCGGCAATCGCCGACTTTACTTGCGCTGCCGTGGAAATCGGGGCCAGGCCAAGAACTTCGCCGGTCGCGGGATTGAAGGATTCGAAGGTCTTCTCCGAAGCGACGGGCTGACCGTTGACGAAATTCAGGTAAGTCTTCATGGCTGATCTCCAGATGTTGGTGTTATTGGATGGACTTCGGTGCTTTGGCCGTATCGCCGCCCCCGCCAGGCCTCGTGGGCGCGCGGCCGGGGGACACAGGTGCGGCGACCTTAACAACACTGGTGCGCCGGCGTTATCACAATTCGGCAATCAGCTCCGCATCGAGCCGATGAGCCGGACGTCGGCGCCAGCCCCTTAAATCCATGTAATTGAAATGGTCTATTTCCCCGCCGGGAAATGATCGTTCGAGCTCGTCGAGTCCCGGCTCGGGTCGGGCAATCGCTTGTTGCGGTGCGACATGAAAAGGCGGTTCACGGTAGGCTGAAAATTGCCGAAATTGGATAACGTATCCAGTATCCACAACCTAGTATCAACCTCGAGATAAGAACAAAGCACCGTCCGGGTCTCCGGACGGCATTCGAGGAGTAGGACGATGCTAGCGAGGTCATTGCTTGCGTTTGGGTTTGGCATGCTGTGTTCGTGGGCAGCCCTTGCCGCCAGCGCCGCGGCCGAGTTGCCGGTGGATCGCATCACCGTGAGGAACCTGCCGGCGGCCACCCCGTATCGGCTCTACCTCAACGATGCGGCGTTTCCGCACATCATCGACGGCAAGCTGATGGTTATCGATGGTGCCAGCCTGAAGCTGGAAGGCATGGTGGGCACCGCTTATGTCGGCCACACGGCGCTCTCGCCGGATCGCTCGGAAATCTATGTCGCGACCACCTATTACGCGCGCTTGAACCGCGGCGAGCGTTTCGACCAGATCGACATCTACGACGCGCTCACGCTCAAGCTCAAGGCGGAGATCGCCGTGCCGAACAAGCGCGCCCTGGCGCTGGCCTACAAGGGCCTGATCCGCAGCTCCGCGAACGGGCGCTTCATCTTCGTGCAGAACGCAACTCCGGCCAGTTCGGTGAGCATCGTCGATCGCAGCGCCGGCAAGTTCGTCACCGAGGTCGCGACCCCGGGCTGCTGGGCGATCTATACGCCGGCCAGCGTTTCCGACCGGTTCTCGTCGCTGTGCGGCGACGGCACCATGCTCACGGTCGTGCTCGATGACAAAGGCAATGTCGTGGGGCGCAAGAAGAGCGCCGCCTTCTTCGATCCCGATGACGATGCCTTGTTCGTGTCGGGCGAAAGAATCGGCGACCGCTACTACTTCGCCTCCTTCAAGGGCCATTTGCAGCCGGTCGATATCGGCGGCGATGTGGCACTGCCGGCTCCGCGCTGGTCGCTGGTTCCGGCTGCGGATGCCAAGGGCCGCTGGCGGCCGGGCGGCTATCAGCTGCTGGCCGTGCATGAACAGAGCGGAACCCTCTATGTCGGGATGCACAGGAACGGCGCGGAAGGCAGCCACAAGAATCCCGCCGACGAAATCTGGGCCTACGACCTGGCATCGGGCAAGCGCATTGCCCGCAGTCCGGCGGCGGGCACCACGACGCTGGCCGTGACCCAGGGCGCCGCGCCGCGCCTGCTGGCTTTCGACGGCACCAAGGCGATGCTGAACGCATTCAGCGCGACACCGCATCAGGGACGCATGAAGTTCCTGGCCAGCGGCGGTCCTTTCGGCGAAACCCCGACACTCATGGATACGCAGTGAGCGCCGCCCGCCGGGTCGCCCCAAGGGCGGCGCAGCCATCGACACGGAGCGAGCGCAGCTCGCGAACCGAAGTCACCCCCGCCCTTGGGGCGGGGGCAGGGGGGTGGGTAGTCCAATGATGACGCCGTTGCCGCTGCCGGTCGACCCGGTTCTGTCCCACGCCATGGGAGCTGCGCTTGCCGTTGTCTTGCTGTCGGGAGCCTGGCAGAAGCTGAGGGAGCAGGAGGCCTTCGCCGCGGCCCTGGAGAACTATCGCCTGCTGCCCGCCGCCATGGTGGGCTGGATGGCCAGGCTGCTGCCGCCGGCCGAGGCGCTTGCCGGATCGCTGCTGCTGTTTGAGTCCACGCGCCTGCCGGCCGCGCTGCTGGCATTCGCGCTTCTGCTTCTGGTGACCTCGGCGGTGGCAATAAACCTGTTGCGGGGATACTCCGAAATCGAATGCGGCTGCGGCGGATTCGGCGGCGGCATCGGCGACCAGTCGATCTCATGGGGGCTGGTCGCGCGCAACCTGGTCCTGCTCGCCGCGCTGCCGTGGATCGCCGCCGAGTCCACCCCGCGCGACCTGGTCTGGATGGATTACCTGACCGTGGCCTGTGCCACCCTGGCCCTGCTCGGCCTGTATGCCCTGGTCAGTCAGTTGCTGGCCACACAACCACGCCTGAGCGCTTTGAGGAACTCCTGAAATGATCGATGCGATTGTGATTTCGAACGTCTTGCTGTGGGCCGTGGTCTTGGTCCTCATGGTTACGGTGCTGGCCCTGGCGCGCCAGATCGGCATCCTTTACGAACGCGTCGCCCCGATGGGAGCGCTGATGCTCGACAGTGGGCCCAAGGTCGGCGAGGTCGCGCCGCAACTGGACATCGACTCGCTGTCCGGCAGCCGCGTCGCGATAGGTAGCGCGGGAAATGCACGCAGCCAGCTGCTGTTCTTTCTTTCGCCGACCTGTCCGGTCTGCAAGAAGCTGTTGCCGATTCTGCGTTCGGTGCGGCACAGCGAACGCGGCTGGCTCGACGTGGTGCTGGCCAGCGACGGCGAGCCTGCCGAGCATCTTGCCTTCTATCGATCGGCCAAGCTGACCGACTTCCCCTATCTGCTGTCGACGGAGCTGGGCATGGCGCTGAAGGTCGGCCGCCTGCCTTATGCCGTGCTGATCGGCGACGACGGGCGGATACGTGCCAAGGGCCTGGTCAATTCCCGCGAACAACTGGAGAGCCTGTTCACGGCGAAGGAACTGGGTGTCGCCTCGGTCCAGGAATTCCTCGACCAGAGGGCGTGATGGGCGGCGCTCGACAAAATTCCAAGGAGAGATCAGGTGAAATGGTTCGATAGCTTTTTCGAACAAAAGACGCGCATGGCGGCACAGGGAATCTCGCGGCGCAGCGCTTTGGCGCGGATAGGCCGTGCGGTGGTCGGCACGGCCCTGGTCCTGCCGATACTGCCCTTCGATCGCGTGGCGCGGGAGGCCCATGGGGCACCGAAGGACAAGCGCAATGACGATACCGCCTGCGAGTACTGGCGCTACTGCGCACTCGACGGCTGGTTGTGCACCTGCTGCGGCGGCACTATTTCGAGCTGTCCGCCGGGAACCGAAGTATCGAAAGTGACCTGGGTCGGCACTTGTCACAACCCGAATGACGGCAGGGACTACCTGATCAGCTACAACGACTGCTGCGGGGCCACCAGTTGCGGCCGCTGCCTGTGCAACTTCAATGAAGGCGAAAGACCCGGCTACCGCATGGGTGTGCACAACGACGTCAACTGGTGCATGGCCAACGGCAACAACAACTACCACTGCACGGTCGCTGCCGTGGTCGGAACTGCCGAGTCGCCGCGGGCGCGATGATGAAGAAGCGGCTGCTCTTGCTGGCGCTGGCCCTGTGCAGCACCCCGATCTGCGCCGAGGCCAACGGCGCCGCGGGCGCCGAGCTATTCGGCAAGCACTGCGTGGCCTGTCACCAGGCCGACGGCGAGGGGATACCGGGACTGGCGCCGCCGCTCGTTGGAGCCCTGAAGAAAGTTGCGGAGCTAGACCTGGGGCGCACCTACATCGCCCATGTCCTGGTTTCGGGAATGGCCGGCACGATCAAAACCCGCGTCGGCAAATTTGCCGGGGTCATGCCTTCCCAGGCGGCGCTTGCGGACCATGAGCTGGCGGCCATCGCGTCATATGTGCTGTCCGCATTCAACGACAGTCCGGTAGCGCTGAAAGCGGAAGGCTTCGCGGCGCTTCGCGGCAAGCCGCTGCCGCCGGGAGAGGTTCGCAAACTGCGGGAGCAGGTCTTGGCGCAAATCGGCGGGCAGTAGCGGTGGCTGGCAACCGCGGCGGCATGGCGCGGCGACCTGATACGAACAACCATACCTAGAGGAGTAATGGCAATGAGCGAGAGCATGAAACTGATCGCAATGGCGGTGACCGCGATGCTTTGCGGAGCAAGTCTTGCGGCGTCGCCCCAGGAGGCCGAGCGGCTCGGCAAGGACTTGACCCCCGTCGGTGCGGAAAAGGCCGGCAACAAGGACGGCTCCATACCCGCATGGCCGGGCCGCCAGGTGCAGGGCCCCGGCTGGAGTCATGGCCAGAATCGCGCTGCCGCATGGAAGGACAAGGGTGAAAAACCCCTGTACTCGATCACCGCCGCCAATCTCGACAAGTATGCCGACAAGCTGACTCCGGGGCAGGTGCAACTGATCAAGCAAACCCCGGGCTACCGCATGGACGTCTATCCGACGCATCGCAGCTGTGCCAACCCGGACTTCGTCGAGCAGAACACCAGGAAGAATGCCACCGCGGCGAAACTCGGCGCTGACGGCTGGAGCCTGAAGGAAGGCTTCATGCCGGGCATCCCCTTCCCGATTCCCAAATCCGGGGCCGAGGCGATGTGGAACTACAAGATGAAGTACGCCGGGATCGGCTTTGAATGGGCGCGCAACTTCATCACGCTCTCGCCGCGCAAGGGCAGCAGCGACTGGGTTCAGGCCGGAGCCACGCAAACCTATTTCTTCCCGTGGGGCGCCAAGGGTTCGACCTCGCTGGCCGACCTGCCGCCCATCGAGTACTACACCTACTTCGCCTATGAAAGCCCGGTGGCGCTGGCGGGCCAGGCCCTGGCGATCGCCTACTACACCGACCGGGTCGGCAGCGATACCTTCTACTATTTCCCGGGACAGCGCCGCGTTCGCCGCATGCCCTCGTATTCCTACGACGCGCCGCAGATCGGCTTCGAGAACCAGTACACGCTGGACGAGCCGCGCATGTTCAACGGCACCATCGACCGTTTCGACTGGAAGCTGGTCGGCAAGAAGGAAATCTATGTCGGCTACAACTCCTTCGGCATCTACGATCCCAAGGCCAAGTTCAGCGACGTAGTCAAGCCGGAAGGCATCGATCCCGCGGCGCGGCGCTACGAGCTGCACCGCGTCTGGGTGGTCGAAGCGACGGTCAAGGCCGGCGTCCGCCACGTGGTGCCGAAGCGGACCTTCTATCTCGACGAGGACAGCTGGGCGATCTCCGTGGCCGAGGATTTCGACGCCAACGGCAAGTTGTGGAAACTGCGCGAGAGCTTCGTGATCCCCGTTTATGAAACCGCCAGCTGCGACAACCCGGCCTTCGTCCAGTACAACATGCTGGAAGGCGGGCGCTTTGTCTTCGACCAGAGTCCGCTGGGCGCAGGAAGCGACATGCGCTGGGTGGTCGAGTCGAAAGACGCGAAATTCAGGAAAGAGTTCTATACGGCCGAAAACCTGCGCGCCGTCAGCGAGCGTTGATTCTTTAGGGAGAAGACATGAAAACACGGACAACACGACTCGTCGCCGCGATGATGGTGGCCGGGCTGTACTCGCTGGGCGCCCAGGCCTTCACCTTCGAGGGTGATTCGGTCAAGGGTTCATTCGATTCGACCGTCACCTTCGGCTTCGGCAAGCGCCTGAAGAACCAGAGCTGCTCCCTGGTCGGCGATGTCACCGGGCCTTGCGGCGCCAGCGCCGATTTCGCCGTCTGGTCGAATGGCGACGACGGCAACATGAACTACAACAAGGGCGATTTCTTTACCACCTATCTCAAGGGCAACCACGAACTGCTGCTCAAGCTACCGTCCGACATCACCTTCATGGCGCGGGCGAACTGGATGCAGGACTTCGCCGCCGACAAGACGCGCCGCACCGAGCTGCTGGGCGACGCGAAACAGCAGATGACCTCGGATGTGAACCTGATGGACCTCTGGGTCAGCAAGGAATTCAACATTGGCGAGCAGCGCGCGCGGGTGCGGGTCGGCAACCAGGTGGTGAGCTGGGGCGAGAGCCTGTTTGCGCCCGGCGGCATCAACTCCACCAATGCCATGGACATCAACCGCCTGTCCAGCCCGGGGATGCAGCTGAAGGAGGTGTTCCTGCCCGCCCCGATCATCAGCTTTGCCACGGGGCTGGGTCAGGGCCTGAACTTCGAGGCCTATTACCAGACCAGTTGGAACCGCAGCAAGTTGCCCGCGGTCGGCAGCTATTGGTCGGTTGCCGATTTCGCCGGCAAGGGATCGCACAAGCAGCTCTATCTCGATTTCGGCGGCGGCCCCGGCGGCCTTTCCTGGCTCAACGGTATCGACGCGCCGACCTATGCACGGATGAACGGGGTCAGCCTGGCCGCCGCCGAGGCGGCGCTGGCAGGCTTCGCGTTTGCCGGCGTCGGCGCATCGGCAACCGCCTTTGCGGTACCGCAGACTTCCGACCTGACGCCGAAGAATTCGGGGCAGTACGGCTTGTCGCTGCGCTGGACGCCGCCGGAATCCGACCTCAATCTCGGCTTCTACTACATGAACTACCACGACAAGACGCCCAATGGGCGCTGGTGGAAGGACACCGGGCTGGCACCCTTCGGCACGGTCGAGAACGTGTTCCTGGAGAACCGGAAAATGTATGGCGTCAGTGTCAACACCTCGATCGGCAACTGGGCGGTCGGCGCCGAGCTGTCCTACCGGCCGAAGGATGCGGTGTCGCTCTCGGCCTGCACGCCGACGGGAACCGGCGGACCGGCGCAGAACTTCATTCCGGGGGCTGTCGGCCCGGGTGCCTACGACTGCGATGGCTGGATCGACATGAAGAAGTACCAGACCCACATCACCGGCATCCTGGCGCTGACGCCGGGCGATCACGGCTGGTTCCTCGATGCCGTCGGCGCGCAGACCGGCACCTTCCTCGGCGAGTTCGTCTGGACGCGCTACCCGGAAGCCGATCCCAACAAGATCTATACGCGAACGGTGAACGGCAGCGGCGGCCCGGTCACGGTCGACCAGGTGATCGCCGGGGGTCTGTACACCTGGCCCGCCAACGGCAACAAGACCACGGTCAAGGGCACCGGCAGCAAGGACTCGTTCGGCTACATGTTCGATTTCAGCCTGGTCTACGACAGCTCGCTGATCAGCGGCTGGCAGGTGATTCCCGGCATCTTCATGATGGGCGCCCTGAAGGGCGAAACGCCCAACCTGGTGGCGTTCTGGCAGGAGGGTGCGAAATCGGCCAACTTCTATGTCAACTTCGTGCAGAACCCTGCGAAGTGGCAGGCCGGCGTCAACTACACGACCTTCTGGGGCGGCAAGTCCGAGTACCATCAAGTGCTGAAGGACAGGGACTTTGTCGGCGGCTACGTGTCGTACAACTTCTGATCCAATCTCCGGTGCCGGCGGGCCTCGGTCCGCCGGTTTTCGTAAGCCGCGTTGCAGTGAAAGTCGCTCGTCGATGATGAACCAAAGGGCGAAATGAAGGCCTGCCCCTCCCATCCGCTTTGCGGCCCACGGCTGGCTTTGCACAGCCAGCCGGCTGTGGCGGCGCGACGCATGCGTCACGAATTCCCGCCTCGCCCCCTCACGGAGAGGCTACTAGTCAGCTCGCTGCGCTCGACTGTCACAAGTCGCCTCGAACGGGTTATTGCACGTTAAACCTCTGTCCGCCACCGCCAGTGCCAAAACTATTCCAAATCGACGACCTCGATCAGTTTCTCACGCGCCGCCTGAAGCAACTGGAGTCCTTCTGTTTCCGCTATCGCCTGCCCATCCTCGCGGTGCTCGCGGCATTCACGGTGTTCATGGGCTACTTCGCGCTGCAATTGCGCATGGATGCCGGATTCGAAAAACAAATGCCCTCCGGGCACGAGTACACCGAAACCTTCAACAAGTATCGCGACGACGTACTGGGTGCCAATCGCCTCAATGTGGTGGTCAAGGCACGCCAGGGCACGATCTGGACCAGGCAGGGGCTGACCCGTCTCTACGAGGTGACCCAGGCGGTCGCCTATCTGCCCAGCATCGACCGTCTCGGCGTGCAGTCCCTATGGACGCCGAACAGCTTCGTGAACGAGATCACCGAGGAAGGTTTTCGCGCCGATCCATTGATTTCGGGAACCGTAACGCCGCCGCAACTCACCCCCGAGCTCATCGCCGGCATACAGCGCGCGGCCAGCCAGGGCGGTTTCGTCGGCACGCTGGTATCGCACGACCAGCGCAGCGCGATGATCGTCGCCGAGATCCAGGAATACGACAAGGACGGCAAGAAGGTCGATTACATCGCCTATAACCGCCTGCTCGAAGAGCAGATCCGCGCCAAGTTCGAGGATGGCGATTACGAAATCCAGATCATCGGCTTTGCCAAACAGATCGGCGATATCGCCGACGGCGCCTCCGCCGTCGTCGAATTCTGCGGCATCGCGCTGTTGCTGACGGCCCTCGCGGTGTATTGGTACTGCCATTCGATACGCTTCACCATCCTGCCCATCGTCTGTTCGCTGACCTCCCTGGTCTGGCAGTTCGGCGCCTTGCGCCTGCTGGGCTATGGGCTCGATCCGCTGGCGGTGCTGGTGCCCTTCCTGGTGTTTGCCATCGGCGTTTCGCACGGCGTGCAGCAGATCAACTTCATCGTGCGCGAGCTCTCCCATGGCAAGAGCAGCGAAGAGGCGGCGCGCAACAGCTTCACCGGCTTGCTGATTCCGGGCACCCTGGCCCTGGTGACCGCCCTGGTTTCCTTCATTACGCTGATATTGATTCCGATCCCGATGGTGCGCGAACTGGCGATCACCGCCTCGCTGGGCGTCGGCTTCAAGATCATCACCAACCTGGTGATGCTGCCGATCACGGCATCCATGTTCAACTTCACCAAGCAGTATGCCGACGAGGCAATGCTCAAGCGCGAGCAGCGGGCCGGCTGGCTGCGCGTCATCGCGCGGGTCGCGGAACCGCGCAATGCGCTGGTCGTGATCGGCATCACCACCGTGATATTCGGCGTGGCGGTTTGGCAAAGCCACGATCGGGTGATCGGCACGCTGCAGCCCGGCGCACCCGAACTGCGTGCCGACGCCCGCTTCAACCTCGACGCCGTGGCGATCGCCGAAAACTACGACGCGGGCCTCGACTGGCTGACCGTGATCTTCGAGGCCGCCCCCGAGTCCTGCGAGAACGTCGCCCTCGGGGTTTTCCAGGACCAATTCACCTGGGCCCTGCAGAATGTTCCCGGGGTGCTCTCGGCGAATTCCTATGCGGGGCAGTTGCGCGTGTTCAACGAAGGCTACAACGAGGGCAATCCGAAGATGAGCGTGGTGCCCATCGATCCGGGCAACTATTCCGCGCTCAGCGTCGAGATCGGCCGCAACCGCGGCTACATGAAGAAGGACTGCAGCATGACTGCGGTTCACCTGTTCCTCAGCGACCACAAGGCCAAGACCATCAATCGGGTGGTCGACGCGGTCAAGGCCTTCCGCGACAGCTACCGGCTGGAGGGGGTGACGATACGCCTGGCCTCGGGCAACGCCGGCGTGCTCGCCGCGGTCAATGACGAGGTGGAGAAGAGCGAGCTGCCGATGATGCTCTACGTCTATGCGGCGATCATCGTGCTGGTGGCGGTGGTGTATCGCGACTTCCGCGCCGTGATCGCCTGTTGCCTGCCGCTGACGGTGGGCACCTTCATCGGCTACTGGTTCATGAAGGAACTGCAGATCGGCCTGACCGTGGCGACGCTGCCGGTGATGGTGCTGGCGGTCGGCATCGGGGTCGACTATGCGTTCTATATCTACAACCGCCTGCAGATGCACATGGCCCATGGCCAGCCCATCGTCAAGGCGCTGGAGCACTCGATACTCGAAGTCGGGACGGCGACCATCTTCACCGCGGTGACCTTGGCGATCGGCGTCGCGACCTGGAGTTTCTCGGCACTCAAGTTCCAGGCCGACATGGGCAAGCTGCTGGCCTTCATGTTCATGGTCAACATGATCATGGCCATGACCGCCCTGCCGGCCCTGGCGGTCTGGCTGGAGCGGCTTTTCCCCCGCCGCGGACCCGTCCGCGCGCCGGGCATACTTACGCATTGAACCATCGATATGAATCCCAGACTACTGCTTGCATTCGGTTTCCTGTCCGGCTTGCCGCCTGCCGTGCCTGCCGCGGCGCCAGGCGCCGCGTTGACCGTACAGGCGGCTGTCGCCAGTTCGTACGCGGGCAAGGCGCCCGTGCTCGCCGCGGCACGCGCCGGCAAGCGCGTGGTCTCGGTCGGCGACTACGGCACGGTGATGCTTTCCGATGGCGGCGCCTTCCGCCAGGCGCGCGAGGTGCCGGTGAATGCCACGCTGACCGCGGTGACTTTTGTCGACGACAAGTTCGGCTGGGCCGTCGGCCATTGGGGCGCGATCCTGCACACCGAGGACGGCGGCGAAACCTGGACCCGTCAGCGCCTCGACACGACGATAGACCGGCCCTTGTTTTCGGTGCATTTCATCGATCGCAACAACGGCGTCGCGGTCGGCCTCTGGTCGCTGCTGCTGACGACGCAGGACGGCGGCAAGAGCTGGAACAGCGTGAGCCTGCCGAAGCCGCCCGACGGCGGCAGGGGCGACCGGAATCTGTTCAAGGTATTCGGCAACCGGGGTGATGTCCTCTACATCGCCGCCGAGCGCGGCACCGTGCTGCGCTCCGCGGACCGCGGGGCGACCTGGAGCTATCTCGACACGGGCTACAAGGGTTCGCTGTGGACCGGTCTGGTGCTGCACGACGGCAGCCTGGTCGTGGCCGGCTTGCGCGGAACCGCATACCGCAGCGTCGATGGCGGAAAGTCATGGACTCAGGCGACCACCCAGACCAAGAGTTCCATCACCGATCTGGTGGAGTCGGGGAACACGCTGTGGGGCGTAGGGCTCGACGGCGTGACGCTGAGCAGCAGCGACGCGGGCGTCAGTTTCGTCGCCAGGCAGCGGGAGGACAGGCTTGCGCTGACTGCGGCGGCGGTCGCCGGCGACGGCTCGCTGCTGACCTTCTCCAAGCGCGGACTGGTAACTGCCGCGGAGCGCTAGTAGGTAGTCAACAAGAAAAAAGCATTCACCACCAAGACACCAAGTTCACCAAGGGACACCAAGAACTTCTCGTTCTTCTATCGGTTTCTCTTGGTGGTGAGATTTTTCCATCGGATCGAGTTTGACTGATTGCCAGGCGCAAGCTGTGGCGCGGGCGCGCCGTGTCGCCAGCGCCAACTCTTGCCTAGGCGAGCGCCGCCAGCGCTTCCTCGGCCGCCACATAGGGGTGGCCGAGTTCCCGGGCCACGGCCTCGCAGGTAACGCTGCCGCCGCAGACGTTGAGTCCGTTGCGCAGATTGCCATCGTGCAGCAAAGCCTGCCGGATGCCTTGGTTGGCGATCGCAAGGGCATGTTCCAGCGTCGCGTTGGTCAGCGCCTGGGTCGACGTCCGGGCGACGCCGCCGGGCATGTTGGCGACGCAGTAGTGGATCACGCCGTCGACCACATAGGTCGGGTCCTGGTGGGTGGTTGCATGCGAGGTTTCGGCGCATCCGCCCTGGTCGATCGCGACATCGACCAGCACCGATCCCGGCTTCATCAGCCTGAGCATGTCCCGCGTCACCAGTTTCGGTGCCGCCGCGCCGGGGATCAGCACCGCGCCGATCACCGCGTCGGCAATGCGCATTTCGGCCTCGATCGCGTCATGGGTCGAGAACAGGGTGCGAATCCGCCCGCCGAAGTCGTTGTCGATTTCCCGCAGGCGCGCCAGCGAACGGTCGAGGATGGTCACTTGCGCGCCCAGCCCCAGCGCCATGCGTGCGGCATGGATGCCGACCACGCCGCCGCCGATGACCGTGACATGGGCCGGGGCGACGCCGGGCACTCCGCCCAGCAGCACCCCGGAACCGCCCGACGATATTTCCAGCGCCTTGGCCGCGGCCTGGATCGACATGCGCCCGGCCACCTCGGACATCGGCGCCAGCAAGGGCAGGCCGCCGCGCCCGTCGGTCACGGTTTCGTAGGCGATGCATATCGCGCCGCTGTCGATCAGGCCCTGCGTCTGCAGCGGATCCGGCGCCAGATGGAGGTAGGTGTAGAGAATCTGTCCGCGGCGCAGCTGCCGGTATTCGACCGGCTGGGGTTCCTTGACCTTGATGATCATGTCGCACTCGGCAAAAATTTCGGCGGCCGTGGCGGCGATTTGCGCCCCGGCCGCGACATATTGCGCGTCGGTGAAGCCGATGGCCTTGCCGGCATCGGCCTGCACCGTGACCTGATGGCCCCAGCGCACCAGCTCCCGGGCCCCCGCCGGGGTGAGCCCGACGCGGTATTCGTGAATCTTGATTTCCTTGGGTACTCCGATACGCATTGCAACTGTCTCCTGGTTCAATCAATAGTGCTTCGGCATCTCGCCGACCAAGGCCGGATTGGCCTCGAACAGGCCCTTGTGCATGAATAGCTTGATCCACAGCGCGCCGATCACGGCGATCAGCGCCAGCACCGTTCCCAGGGAGGTGAATATCGGAGCGACCAGTTCCGGCGCCGGCGCGCTGTTGGCGACCACGTAGCCGAGGCCGAGAATCGCGATCACCTGCGGCAGCGGGAACAGGGGCACGCGATAAGGCCGCGGCGCGTCCGGCATGCGCAGGCGCAGGACGATCAGCGCGAGGTGGGCAATCATGTAGGAGATCAGCCATGCGCTGGCCGCGGCGATGATCAGCGGCAGAATCTTGCCGACATCGCCGCCCGACCATGCCACCCCGACCAGCGGCAGGCAGGCGACGAACAGCAGGGCCACCCAGGGCGTGCGGTAGCGCGCGCTCAGGCGCTTGAACTGCGGAAACACCTGGCCGCTCATGGCCATGCCGTGCAGCATTTGCGGCAAGGCCCCGAGCACGGTGTTGACCAGGCTGGCGGTGGCGGTGATGGCGATGGCGCCGAACACCAGCTTGGCCACCGGGCCGAACACGGCGACCGCATACTCGAGGTGAGGCGTGGCGGCGCTCGTCAAGGTTTCGCGCGACAGCAGCAGGCCGGCGCCGATGCAGAACAAGGCGTTGGCGATGGTCACCACGGTCAGGCCGATGAACATCGCGCGCGGGATGTCGCGCGCCGGATTCTCGGCGTCTTCGGCCAGTGGCGTGACGAACTCGGTGCCGATCAGGGAATACAGCACCAGCGACACCACGCCGATCACCGTGACGTTTTCGGCCATTGCCGCCAGGCCGGCACCGCTGGCCACGGCCGCCCCCGCGTGGAAACCGCCGGTGGCGGCGGCGATGCCGGTCAGGGCGAGGAAGACCAGCATCGCGACGGTCAGCAGGGTTTGCGTGCGCGCGAACACGTCGGTGCCGAGGTAATTCAGGATCACCAGGACGGCGAGCAGCAATACCGCCCAACCCATGGCCGGCATCACCCCCGGCAGCAGTTGCGCCATCACGCTGTCGACCAGCATCAGTTCCGCCGCCTGGCCGAACAGTGCCGGCACGACGTAGCCGGCGAACACGGCGAAGATGGCGGGAAAGTGTCCCAGCGAAGCCTCGCAATACGCGGAGAGGCCGCCGTGGCGGGGCATCATCAAGGCCAGTTCGGCGAAGGTGGCGGAGTTGCAGAGCATCAGCACGTAGGCGATGGCCATCGCGCCGAGAAACCCCCAGCCGGCGATGCCCGCGGCCTGGAGCAGGGAAACGATGGTGCTCTGGCCGACGATGACGCCGATCGCGATGCAGAACAGCGGGAAGAACCCTATGCCCCGTTTAACGCCCGGCTGCTTGTCCATACCTTCTCCTTTTGCGATCGGGATCAGTTGCCCTCGACCTTGTTGAACGCTCGCTGCAGGATATCGCAGAGCAGATCGACCTGTTCCCGCGAGATGGTCAGCGCGGGCGACAGGATGA
Organism: Sulfuritalea sp.; assembly: GCA_023700805.1. GTDB lineage: Bacteria > Pseudomonadota > Gammaproteobacteria > Burkholderiales > Rhodocyclaceae > Sulfuritalea. Next base: position 73,525 of record JAMPYF010000005.1, on the reverse strand, counting down.
TGTTGGGGCCGGAAACCCGGACCATCGCCCCCATCTCATAGGCGGCGCGCGCGATGGCCATCGGCTCGCTTGCGCCGCGGGGAAAGCTGGCCTTGGTCGCCTTGTCGGAGACCAGCTCGAAGCAGGCCATCAAGCCGACGCCGCGCACGTCGCCGACCAGGCGCGAGCCGGCCCCGATGTCGCGCATGCGGCGCAACAGATGCTCGCCCTCGCGCGCCGCATTGCCCACCACGTCCTCGCGCTCGAGTATGTCCAGCGTCGCCAGGGCGGCGGCGGCGGCTACCGGATGGGCGCTGTAGGTGTAGCCATGGGTGACCGCGCCCAATCCCGCATCGCCGCCGTCGAAGACCTCGGCCACCTTGCCCGAAATGGCGGTCATGCCCAACGGGATATAGCCCGAAGAGAGGCCTTTTGCCAGGCACCACATATCGGCCTTGACGCCCCACATGCGGGTGCCGAACATGTGGCCGGTGCGGCCGAAGCCCGTCACCACCTCGTCGGCGATCAGCAGCACCTCGTACTTGTCGCAGATTTCGCGGATGCGCGGCCAGTAATTGGCCGGCGGCACGATGACGCCGCCCGCGCCCTGCACCGGCTCGGCGATGAAGGCCGCCACCGTGTCGGGCCCCTGGAACACGATCTCCCGCTCCAGCTGGCGGGCGCAGATTTCGCCCAGTTCCTGCGGGTCGTCGCTGTAGGGGTTGCGGTAGAGCCAGGGCGTGTCGATATGAAAGCAGCCCGGCAGCAGCGGTTCGTAGGCGCGGCGGAAATTGGTGTTGCCATTCACGCTCATGCCGCCGAAATGCACGCCGTGATAACCCTGGCGCAGCGCGATGTACTTGGTCCGGTCACGCTGGCCGCGGATTTTCCAGTACTGGCGCGCCAGCTTCAATGCGCCCTCGACGGCATCGGAGCCGCCGTTGGAAAAGAAACTGGCGACCACGCCGTCTTCGCGCATGAATTCGGCCATGCGCGTCGACAACTCGATGGCGCGCGGGTGTGTGGTGCCGCGAAACACGTTGTAGAAGGCCAGTTCGTCGAGCTGGGCCACGATCGCATCGCGGATCTCGGTGCGGCCGAAGCCCAGGTTGGCGCTCCACAGGCCGCCGACCCCATCGACCATCCTGTGCCCGTCGATGTCCCAGATCCAGCTGCCTTCGCCGCGCGCGATGATGTCCGGCGGGGTTTCGCGCATGGCCTTCGGCTGCGCCATCGGATGCCAGAGATAGCGTGCGTTGTTGGCCTTGAGTTCTTCCTTGCTGAAACGGGTCATTGCATGGCTCCGGGCGAGATGTCGAGACTTAGGCGCGCGGCAATGGCGGCGCTGCAACCCGCCACGTCGCGCAGATCGAAATACTGGGTTTGCAGGCCTGCCGCCTGGGCGCCTACGATGTTGCGGAACTGGTCGTCGACGAACAGCAGCCGGGCCGCCGGCAGCTGCATGGCATCCACTGCCGCGCGGTAGGCCGCGGCATCGGGCTTGAGGATCTTGCTGTGGCTGCCGTCGACGACGACGGCGATGTCCGTCATGATGTCGAGCCGATCGAGAAAGGCCTGGCCGTAGAACAGTTCGAGTTCATTGGACAGGATGCCGACCTTGATTCCGCCGCGCGCGGCGGCGCGCACCAGGGCGCGCATCTCGCTGCGAATCGCCGCATTGGGCTGGGTATGCCGCACCCGGCTCAACAGCGCGTGCATGTCCCAGCCGGTCTCGCCGCAGGCGCGCCCGATTTCGTCGGCGCGCCGCGCCCAGTAGTCGCGTTCCGTGATCCGGTTGTCCTGCATGGCGCGCCAGAGCTCGTCGGTCGAGGGGTCGAGCGGCCCCAGCCAGTCGAGGCTGTGGGCCGGCAGGCCGAGCATGGCTTCGGTATCGCGATGCTTTTCGAACAGTGAATAGGTCAGCACGCTGCCGAAATCCAGCAGCAGGCCGGCGGGCCTGATCCTCATGGCGCGACCGCCCGGCCGGCGCCGATCACGCCGCGCGCCACCCAATCGTCGAAGATCGCCAGCACGCCCGCTGAGAAAGCCTCGTCGTTGATATGCACGTCCAGCTCGACGAGTTGCACCGGAGCCTGCACATGCGCCCGCAGCTCGTCGATGAACGCGCCGTGGGCTTCCGGCGCATGCAGCGCCCGGTCGGGACGATCCCATTCCTGGACGCCCTGGAGCGGCAGCACCAGCGCCGTCGGCCCGGTCGCCTGCGCCAGCTTGTCGGCGATATAGCGCGCCGTCGCGCAGCGTTCGGGCGGCGTCGTCGCCACCGACGCGATCAAGCGGTTGTGCGCGTGATAGGCCCGCTGCGCGTAGCGCTGGGGCAGCGGCTGCCAGGTCGGCAGGTCGATCATGTCGACCGCTCCGGGAGCGACGATCTGGGGCACGCCGGCGCGTCCGGCGGCCTCCAGGCGTCCGGCGCCGGAGGTGACGATGGAGCCATTCACGTGATTGCTGACCTCCTGCAGGCTGAGATCCAGCACCGCGACGAAGCGGCCCTGAGCCACCAGGGCTTCAAAGGCGCTGCCGCCCATGCCGGTGGTATGGAAAACCGCGACCTCGTAGCCGCGGGCTTCCAGGGCCGGCTTGAGGGTCGTCATGTAGCTGAGGCAGCTCTTGCCCAGCGAGGTCATGCCCACGATCGGCCGCTGATCGCGCGCCGGCATCGTCACGCTGCAGGCGCCGAGGACGGCGCCGGCGGCCTGGCTCAGCATGGTCCGGCAGATGCTGTTGAGGCCGTAGAGTCCGCCGGCCCAGAGCACCATCATCAGGTCCGGCGCGATCCGCTCGGGCGGAATCAGGTGCGAGAAAGACACCGTCGACACCACGAGTTTCGGCACGCCAAGGGGCAGGGCGCCGGTCAGGTCGAGGGCCAGATCGGTGCCCATGGTGCCGCCGAGTACGATCACCGCGTGCACCGCGCCCTGTTCATGAAGGTTCTTCGCCAGCGCCACGGCGCCGACCGCCATGCGCGTCATGGCCTGGTTTTCGTCGCCGAGCGCGGCGAGTTCTTCCAGCGTCGTCCCGGCGGCGGCGGCGACGACGGTATTGGGTATGTCAGGCGCGAAGTCGGGTTCGCCGAGGACGCCGACATCCATGATCAGTCCGTTGCCGCCGCCGCGCACCAGTTCATCGCACAGGTAGCGCACCTCGTCGGCCTTGGTGTCGCAGGTCGCGACCAGGAGCACGGTCTTCAATTGTCTTGGCATGTTGGCCTTGTGTGCGCCGATTCGATCATTCCGGTTCTCTGCTCGGGTCCGGCATCAGGCCGCAATGCTCACCAGTTTCACCTCGGTGTAGGCGAGCAGGCCTTCCATGCCGCTTTCCTGGCCCATGCCGCTTTCCTTCCAGCCGCCAAACGGGGTTTCCGGTTGCGATACGCCGAAATGATTGATGCCGACCATGCCCGCTTCGAGTTCTTCGCCCAGACGATGCGCGGTCGCCAGGTCGCGGGTGAAGGCGTAGGCGCTCAAGCCGACGGCAAGGCCGTTGGCCGCGGCCAGCGCCTCGTCGAGCGTGGAAAACGGCTGCAGCAGCGCGATCGGGCCGAAGGGTTCGACTTGCTGCACGCGGGCAGCAGCAGGCACGCACTCGAGCACGGTGGGCGGATAGAAATGACCCTTGCCGGGCAAGGCTTGTCCGCCGCAGCAGAGCTTGCCCCCCAGCGCCAGCGCGTCATCGACGAAGTTTTGCATTTCGCGCAGCCTGCGGCCATGGATCAAAGGGCCCATGTCGCTGCTTTGGTCGAGCCCGGAGCCGACCCTGAGCGCCGCGGCATGGGCAACGAAGCGGTCGCGAAACTCGGCATAGCGGGATTCGTGGATATGGAAGCGGATCGGCGAGGCGCAGACTTGTCCGGCGTTGCGGAATTTTGCCGCCACCGCCAGCTTCGCCGCGCTTGCGATATCGGCGTCGGCGCAGACGATCACCGGCGCGTGGCCGCCGAGTTCCGCCGTGTAACGCTTCATGCCGCGCGCCGCCAGCTCGCCCAGCATCTTGCCGACGGCGACCGATCCGGTGAACGACGCCTTGCGGATAGGCTCCGCGGCAAGCAGCGTGGAGGAGATTTTCGCCGGCTCGCCGCATACCATGTTGATGACGCCCGGCGGCAGGCCCGCGTCATGAAACGCCTCGACGATCAGCATGCAGCTGGCCGGTGTTTCCTCGGCCGGCTTGATGATCACGCTGCATCCCGCCGCCAGTGCGCCGCCAAGCTTGCGGCTGGGAAGGTTGACCGGAAAGTTCCAGGGCGTGAATGCCGCCACCGGTCCCACCGGCTGGCGCATCACGGTCTGGCTCAGGACGTTGGCCTGGCGCGGCGGCACCGTGCGTCCGTACAGGCGCTTGCCCTCTTCCGCGAGAAAATCGATGATGTCGGCCGACAGTTGCACTTCGCGCAAAGCCTCGGCCAGGGGCTTCCCCTGCTCCAGGGTGATTGCGCGCGCAATCCGCGGCGCCCGTTCGCGCAACAGCCGTGTCGCCTGGGTGATCACCTGGTAGCGCTCGAATGCCGAACGCGAACGCCATACCCGGAAGCCGCGCCCGGCGGCTTCCAGCGCCGCGTCAAGCTCGGCGCCGCCGGCCACGGGAAGCTGACCCAGCTCGCTGCCGTCGGCAGGATTTTCCACCGCCATGCTGCCGGAGCCGGTGCCATCGACCCAGCGGCCGTCGATATAAAGCCTTAGCTTCGGGTAATCGTCCATAGGGGCTGTTCCTCATCCGGAGCGGTCGATGCTCCGGCCTTTGCGCAAGACTTTAGTCGCGGCGGGCCCGCGGCGTTATCTATCTTCAGCAATTCCGCGCCGGATACGGGCGCCTGGCCTTCGGCAAGGGCTGGTCTTGGGTGCAGTGCAACTTGACGTCCAAAGCAAAATGAACAACCATCCGCCGCTACGGTGATCGGCGCGAGATCGGTCCCGGTGGAGGAAGACATGACGACAGCTGAAACCGAGGCGACCCGAGCCTACCGGCGCGACCGCGAGTTGCTCGACTCGCAGGATCACGCCAGGGAACTCGCCGGCTGGAACCAGAACTACGACCAGATTTCCCGCGGTGCTTTTCGCAGCCGTCTGGTGGAGATCGAGTTCGACGACGTCCACATCTTCCAGGAAGAGCTGTCGCAGGCCGTGTTCCAGACCGGACAATGCAGCAAGGACACGGTGGCGCTCGGGGTGTTCTCGGCGATGTCGGGCGAGGCGCGCTGGCATGGCGGAGCGGTGGGCATGGACGACGTGCTGTTCCTCGAAGGGCAGGGCGAGCTGGTGCTCACCACGCCCAAGACCAGTTGCATACTGGGCGTCGGCTTGCCGACGCAGCAGCTCGAAAACTGGTGCGGCGACATACCCGGGTCGACGCGCGAGCGCGTGCGCCGCCTTTCCGCCAGTCCCTTGCGTGATCGCAATGCGGCGGAAAGCCTGCGCAGCAGTCTCACCAGCCTGATAGGCGAACTGCTGCATCGTCCGGACGACAAGTTGCCCGCTGCGGTCGCACGGCAACTGCACGATGAACTCGCTGCGCTGATCGTCAGGCTGCTCTGCGGCGAACCCGGCAAGGAGGAAAGGCGCATCACCGGCAAGGCCAAGAAGGTGGTGCAGCGTGCCCGCGCCTATGCCCTGGACCGGCGGGACGAGCCGCCGACCATGATCGACGTCTGCAAGCACACCTATGTTTCGCTGCGCACGCTGCAAAACTGCTTCCAGGCCGTGCTCGGGGAAAGCCCCGCCACTTACCTGAAAATGCTGCGCCTCAATGGCGCCAAGCGCGACCTCATCAGGCGCGGCGGCAATGCCCTGGTCAGCGATATTGCCGCCGATTGGGGCTTCTGGCACTTGTCGCAGTTTTCGTCGGATTACCGCCGCATGTTCGGTGAACTGCCTTCGGCGACCCGCATCATGCGGGGCGGCAGCTTCGTGGCGGCGGAACGCCATGAATGCCGGGGCAGGTGCAGTTCGGGGCCATGCCGGCGGCTGCAGGCCTGAGAGCTTGTGAATAAATCTACTGCGCGTGCCGGATTGGGGCTTGGGCGGCTCATTTGGCAACCCCGGCTATCCTCGCGTATAACCACATACGCTCCGGTAGCTGCGCTCCGGCCGCACCCCGCTGCGGCCCGCGGCTACGCCCCGTAGGAAGTCCCCTTGGGGGACGATTTCTTCACAAGCTCTGAGCTTCCGGGAGTTGGTGCTGGCGCCCCGGCGCCTGACGGTCGTCAGACCGGCTTGCGCTGCCGGGCGATCAAGCGATCGAGCTGGTTGGCGAAGTTCTGCCGGTCGCCCGGGCCGAAGGCCGGCGGCCCGCCGGTGTCCACGCCGCTGCTGCGCAGGCTGTCCATGAAGTTGCGCATGTCTAGCAACTGGCGGATGTTCTCCGCGCTGTAGAGCTCGCCGCGCGGATTCAGGGCAAAGGCGCGCTTTTCGACGACCAGGGCCGCCAGCGGGATGTCGGCGGTGATCACCAGGTCGCCCGCCGCCACCTGTTCGACGATGTGGCTGTCGGCCACGTCGAAGCCCTGCGCCACCTGCACTGCGCGAATGTGCGGCGAGGGCGGCACGCGCAGCCACTGGTTGGCGACCAGGGTCAGCGGCAGCGCATGCCGCACGGCGGCGCGGTAGAGAATTTCCTTGATGACGCCGGGACAGGCGTCGGCATCGACCCAGATCTGCATAATGCGGCTTTTGCGTTTTGGACAAGCACGATGAGCGATGGTAACAGCGGCCACTTCGCGCCGCCGGCGGACGGTCTGGCAAATCTGGCGGCGCCCGAACTGCAGCGCCTCGCCGCGCGCATGGCGCAGGATGCCTTCACGCGCACCTTCCGCCTCACGGTCGAGGCCGACGCTGCCACGCTAGACGCCGCCGTGGCCGAGATCGGCGAGCGCGCGCGCAACTGGGTGCGCGCCGCGGCCGACGCGGAGGCGCGCGCCCTGCGCCTGGCCCTGCTGGTGGCCGGCATCGACCAGTGGGGGCTGGCCTATGCGCAGGCCTTCGGTCTCGCCGCGCTGCCCGGCGTCAGCGGCTTGCTCGCCAGCCTGCGCAGCGATCTCGACGCCGCCGCCGAGGCGCGCCTGCAGCGGACTTTCGCGGCCATCGAGCAGGCCGAAGGCAATGCCGTCGATTTCAAGATGGAACTGCGGCGCAACATCCATCTCGCGCTGTGGCACGCGATGATCGCCTGCGCAGAGCGGGAGGAGGCCACGCCCATCCTCGCCGCGCTGGGCGCCATGATGGTGGCGCTGGTGGAGCGCATGCCGGTGCTCGGCTGGCGGCTGGTGGCCGACGCCCTGGCGCACATTCAGTTGCGCTGCCTGAGCGATGCGGCGGCGGGCACCGAGCTGGCACGGGAAACCAACGCGGCGCTGTTCACGGCGCTGCGCCAGAGCCTGCCGCGCGAAATTTCCGAACCGATGATGGCTCATGCCAACCAGGCCGTGATTGCCTGGCAGCAGGCACGGCGCACCCGGCACTGAAGCGCCGCCGGCCCTAACGCTCATTCCGCGTTGGCGGCACCCTTGATGATGAAACCCGCGAAAGGCAAATTGAAGACTCCCCACCCCGTCCCCGCCCAGGGCGGGGCTACTATCCAGCTCGCTGCGCTCGACAATCACCCGTCGCTTCGAACGAGTTGTTTCACGTTAAATGCCGCTGGCGATTACCGAGGCATACACCAGCTGCGCCGCGACCGCATCCTCGACGGCCTGGCCCAGCGCCTTGAAGACGACGGTGACGCCTTCCGGCACCTGCACCTTGCCGGCCAGCACTTCGCCGATTTCGCACCGCACCGTCGCGCCGGAGAGGATCACGTCGCCCGCTTCGGTCTCGGCTGCCAGGCGCTGGTCGGCGATCACGTAATTGGACATCGCCTCGTCGTCGAGTTCGCGCCAGCCCGGGCGCGGCGCCCCGACCGCATGCACCAGGGCGCCGGGCTTGAGCCAGCGGCCCAGGAGGACCGGCGTGCTGGCGTTGGTCACCGTCACCACGATGTCGGCCTCGCGCACGGCGCTCTCGGCATCGGCACAGGCGTGGCCGTCGATGTCGGCGGCGCAGCGTTCGGCGTTGGCGCGGGTCGGGCTCCAGACGCGGATGTCGGCGAGCGGGACGACCGTGGCGAGCGCCAGCGCGTGGCTGCGCGCCAGTGCGCCGGAACCGAGGATCGCCAGGCGCTTGGGCCCGTGGTCGCGCAGGGCGCGCGTGGCGACCGCCGAGACGGCGGCGGTGCGCAGCTCGGTCAGCCAGGTGGCATCCATCACCGCCAGCGGCACGCCGGTCTCCGCATCGAGCAGCAGCAGCGTGGCGATCATGGTCGGCAGGCCGCGCGCGGCATTGCCCGGCACCTGGGTGATCAGCTTGGTGGCCAGCGCGCCGCCGGCGAGCGCCGGCTTGACGAAGAGCAGGCTGCCGGGGCCGGGCAGTTCCAGCACGGTGCGCAGCGGCTGCAGCACGCGGCCGGCGGAAAGCTCGATCAGCGCCTGTTCGATGGCCGGCAGCAAGGCGTCGAGCGCGAGATGGCGGCGCACCGTGTCGTTGTCCAGCAGCAGGGGAAGGTCGCCTGCGACGTTTGCGTTTTGGGGGCGGATCATGGCGGGAAGACAGGGTCGGCGGGTTCGTCATCCTACCTCGTCGGCGCCGGATGCATTAGGATGCGGGTCTTGACATTCGTTGCCGGAGAAAGATATGAAAAAGCTGTCGCTAGAACTTCATGCGGAACTGGAAATTCCCGACGACTGGGAACTGGTCGAGCATTCGTCCGGCATTTATGTACTCAAGGTCGGTGACCGCTTCATCGATTTCGACATCACGCCGCTGGTCACCGCGTCCACCGCGCCCGACGCGACCTGGAGCGACGAAGACGAGGAATTCACCGACGACATCCTCGACATGGTGACCGGCCTCGATTCGAAAATGGAGATCACCTACCTGCAGTGAACAAGGAGAATCGTTGAAGGAGCAATGCCATGCGTATCGCGATACCACTGTCCTGCCTGCTGTTGGCCGTTTCCGCGCAGGCCGCGGGCGACCCCAAGCTCGGCAAGGCGCTGCATGACAAACAGTGCGTGGCCTGCCACGTCAAGCTGCTGGGCGGCGACGGTTCCGCCATGTACACGCGCAAGCCGCACCTGATCAACAGCGCGACGGCGCTCAAGCAGCGCGTCGCGGCCTGCAGCGCGCAGACCAGCGCCGGCTGGTTCCCCGAGGAAGAGGAACACGTCGCCGCCTGGCTGAACCAGACTTACTACAAGTTCAAGTAGGAACCCGGCTGCCGGCGCCGCTGCGGCGGGCGGCTGCGTGATCGTCCGCCCTATGAAGCCGACACCTGCACTCTCGTCCCGCGCCTCCCTGCTGTTCGGCCTGCTGTTCGTCGCCAGCGGCATTTTCCCCATGCTGGCCGCATTCGACATCGGGCCGCTGGGCCGCGAGGACATCCAGGGCCCGCCCTGGCTGGGCTTCGTCGCCGGCGGCATTTTCGTCGCGACGGGTCTGGCGATCATCGCCGGGCCGCGGGCGCCCCTGGTGAACAGCCTGTTCGCCGTCCTGGCGCTGGCGGGGCTGGCGGCGCTGGGCAACTGGGTGGCCTTCGGCGCCGGCGAGCGCGCCTGCTCGGGCAGCCTGGCGCTGCCCTGGCTGTGGGGCGAAGGCGATTTCTCCGGGCTGGCCTGCCGCATCCCGTTCGGCGTCGGCGCCGTCATCACGGACGCCTTTCTCTGCTGGATGATCGTCGCGACGCTGCAAAAAGCCCTCGGCGGCCCGCCGCGGCTGGCAGGGCTGCTGCAGGCGGCGCAATGGCTGGTCCTGGCCAGCCTGCTGCCGATACTGCTGCCGCTGCTCATGGTCCTGCTCGCGGGAGTCGCCCTCGGGGCGCTCAAAACCCGCCTCACCACGGGCGCCTGGCCGCGCAACGAGGGCTTCGTCGCGCGGCAGAAAGCCAGGGGCCTGCTGCGCGGTTTCGGTCCGAAACGCCCGATGGATTGAGGTGAGAGGCTCTATCATTCGCGCATGGATATCCTGACTCACGCCGTGATGGGCGCGGCGCTGGCGAGCGGCGTGGCGTCGCTGCGCCATCGCGGCCAAGAGTTGGCGCTGGCAAGCCGGCGCAGCGCGGCCATCGTCGGCGCCGCCGCCGGTCTGCTGCCCGATGCCGATGCGCTGATCCAGAGCGGCAAGGATGCGCTGCTGGTGCTCGATTACCACCGCCATTTCACCCACGCCCTGGCCTTCGTCCCGATCGGCGCGCTGATCGCGGCGCTGCTGCTGTGGCCGCTGCTGCGGCGGCGCATGGGTTTCGGCGCGCTCTATCTGTATGCGCTCGCCGGCTATCTGCCGCATCCGCTGCTCGATGCCTGCACCAGTTACGGCACCCACCTGTGGCTGCCGTTTTCGGAACGCCGGGAAGCCTGGAACCTGATCGCGGTGGTCGATCCGCTGTTCACGCTGCTGCTGGCGCTGCCGCTGTTCCTGTTCCTGCGCCGGGGCGATTCGCAGGCGCTGCGCTGGGGGCTGGTGCTCGGACTGGCTTATTTCGGCCTGGGTTTTTTCCAGCAGCAGCGGGCGCAAACGGCAGCGACGGAACTGGCGCAGGCGCGCGGCCATCAGGCGACGCAGCTGTCGGTCAAGCCTTCGATGGCCAATCTGGTGCTGTGGCGTTCGCTCTATGTCCACGAGGGACGGGTGCAGGTCGATGCCTTTCATCTGGGATCGAGTCTGCGCCACTATCCGGGCGCCTCGGCGCCGCTGCTCGACGCGGCCGGCGCGCGGCAGGTCGCGGCGGGCGAGGCGCGGCGGCTGCAGGACATCGAGCGCTTCCGGGTGTTTTCCGACGGCTTCCTGGTGGTCGATCCGCGGCGTCCGGGTTTTGTCGGCGACGCGCGTTATGCCATGCAGCCGACCGCGATCGCGCCGATCTGGGGCATCGCATGGCGCGGCGCCGGGGCGGCGACGGAATTCGTCAGCCATCACGACTTTTCGCCCGCGATGCGCCGCGATTTTTTCGCTATGCTGCGGGGCCGCGAGCTTTCTGCGACCCGATAAGCGATGCTGGCCTACATCATCCGCCGCCTGCTGTACGCGATCCCGATCCTGATCGGCGTGAATCTGTTGACCTTCGCCCTGTTCTTCGTCGTGAACACGCCCGACGACATGGCGCGCATGCAGCTCGGCGTCAAGCGCGTGACGCCCGAGGCGATCCAGAAATGGAAGGCCGAGCGCGGCTATGACCAGCCGTTGGTGTGGAACTCGGCCGCGGCCGGCACGGCGACGGTGACCGAGACGATTTTCTTCAGCAAGTCGGTGCGCATGTTCGTCGGCGATTTCGGCCGCGCCGACGACGGCCGCGACATCGCGCGCGAGATTGCCACGCGCATGGGGCCGAGCCTCGCGATCGCCGTGCCGACCTTCGTCCTCGGTCTCTTCGTGGCGATTTCCTTTGCGCTGCTGCTGGTGTTCTTCCGCGCCACGGCGCTGGATATATCGGGCGTGGTGCTGTGCGTGGCGATGATGTCGATCTCGGGCCTGTTCTACATCATCGGCGGCCAGTGGCTGGTGTCCAAGGTCTGGCACCTGGTGCCGATCTCCGGCTACAGCGGCGGCGTCGACGCGGCGAAGTTCCTTATCCTGCCTGTGATCATCGGCGTGATCGGCGGCATCGGCGCATCGACGCGCTGGTATCGCACGATCTTCCTCGAGGAAATCACCCGCGACTACGTGCGCACCGCGCGCGCCAAGGGCCTGCCCGAGCGCGTGGTGCTGTTCCGCCATGTGCTGAGGAATGCCCTGATTCCCATCCTGACCGGCGTCGTGGTGGTGATCCCGACCCTGTTCATGGGGAGTCTCCTGACCGAATCCTTCTTCGGCATTCCGGGCCTCGGCAGCTATACCATCGACGCCATCAACGCCCAGGATTTCGCCGTGGTGCGCTCGATGGTGTTCATCGGTTCGGTGCTCTACATCGTCGGCCTCTTGCTGACCGACCTCTCTTACACCCTGGCCGATCCGCGGGTGCGGCTGCAATGATTGTGCAAAAGGCATTTGATCCGCAGATTTCGCCGATTGACGCAGATCGGTCAGGGCGATGCCTCGCCGCGTTGCCGTTCCATCTGCATAATCTGCGTCATCTGCGGATTGCACTGGGGCATTTCGGATGATCCAGCCGGTTGTGCTCTGGTCGGACGCGCTGCTGTTCGTGCTGATCGCGGCGATCGTGGCGTTGACGCTCTGGGCGCGGCGCCAGGACGCCCTGCGCGCGGCCTGGGGGCGCGTGCTGAAGGACGGCATGGCGATGGCGGCGGCGACGGTGCTGGCGGTCTTCGTGCTGATCGGTCTGCTCGATTCGCTGCACTACCGGGCGCGCCTGCCGGCGCAGCCGGGGGCCGAGGCACGCTATGCGGTGGAAGTGCACTCGGCGCTCGATGCCTTGTTGTCGGATCTGCGCCAGCGCGGCGAGAAGACTTATTCGGCGCCGCTGGCGACCCACTTGTTCGCCCGGGAGGCGCTGGAGAACTCGACCCAGCGCGAGTTCCCGCGGCTCCAGCATGGCGGCGCGCATCTCGGCGCGGACCTGTCGGGCCATGAGTTCGACATTGCCGTGCGCGTCTCGCGCGGCTGCGCCGGCGGCCTCGTCATCTGGCTGCTGCTGGTGAGCGCGTGGTGCCGGTGGCGCGGCGTGGCAGTCGTCGAAATGCTGAAAGTTGGCGCTGGCGGGCCGGCGATCCGTCCGGTGTTTCTCACGCTGCTGCCTATCCTGCTGCTGTTCGGCATCGCGATCGCGGTGGGCGGCGGCTACCACGTCTTCGGCACCGACAAGGTGGGCCAGGACGTGCTCTACCTCTCGCTGAAAAGCATACGCACGGGCTTGCTGATCGGCACCCTGACCACGCTGGTGATGCTGCCGCTGGCCGTGCTGCTGGGCATACTGGCCGGCTATGTCGGCGGCTGGGTCGACGACCTGATCCAGTACCTCTACACCACGCTCTCCTCGATCCCCGGCGTGCTGCTGATCGCCGCCGCGGTGCTGATGATGCAGGTCATCATCGACACCCATCCCGAGTGGTTCGCCACTTCGGCCGAGCGCGCCGACGCGCGTCTTTTGGCGCTTTGCCTGATCCTCGGCATGACCAGCTGGACCGGTGTGGCGCGCCTCTTGCGCGGCGAGACGCTGAAGCTGCGCGAGCTGGAATTCGTCCAGGCGGCGCAGGCCTTCGGCGTCGGCCGCTTCGCCATCATGCGCCGCCACATCCTGCCCAACCTGATGCATATCGTGCTGATCGCGCTGGTCATGGATTTCTCCGGCCTGGTGCTGGCCGAGGCCGTGCTGTCCTATGTCGGCGTCGGCGTCGATCCGACCACGATATCGTTCGGCACCATGATCAACACCGCGCGCATGGAGCTGGCGCGCGAGCCCATGGTCTGGTGGTCGCTGGCGGCGGCCTTCAGTTTCATGTTCGCCCTGGTGCTGGCCGCCAACCTGTTCGCCGACGCGGTGCGCGACGCCTTCGACCCGAGGGCGTCGGCATGAGCATTCTCGAAGTACGGGATCTTGCCATCCATATTCGCGAAGCGCGCCCGGTCGATGGCATCAGCTTCGACATCGCGGCCGGCGAGTGCTTCACGCTGCTCGGCGAATCCGGCTGCGGCAAGTCGATGACGGCGCTCGGTCTGATGCGCCTCTTGCCGGCCGCGGCCCAGGTCGTCAGCGGCAGCGTTGGCTTCGAGGGTAGGGACCTGCTGGCGCTGCCCGAATCGGGCATGCGCGAGATCCGCGGCGGCGGCATCGGCATGATCTTCCAGGAACCGGCGACCAGCCTCAATCCGGTCTTGAGCGTCGGCCGCCAGATAGTCGAGGCGCTGGAACTGCACGCCGGTCTGCGCGGCGCCGCGGCGCGCACACGCGCCGCCGAACTGCTCGACCAGGTCGGCATTCCCGATCCGCGGCGGCGCCTCGACGAGTTCCCCTTCCAGCTCTCCGGCGGCCTGCGCCAGCGCGTGATGATCGCCTGTGCCCTGGCCGGCTCGCCCCGCTTGCTGATCGCCGACGAGCCGACCACGGCGCTCGACGTGACGATACAGGCGCAGGTGCTGGACCTGCTCGACGACTTGCGCCGCAAGCAGGACATGGCGCTGCTCCTGATCACCCACGACCTTGGCGTGGTGGCGCGCATGGCCGATCGCATCGGCGTCATGTATGCCGGACAACTGGTCGAGGAAGCGCCGCGCGCAGCCTTCTTCGCCCAGGCCGCGCATCCCTACTCGGTGCGCCTGTTCGCCGCGCTGCCCGATGCCGAACGGCGCGGCGGCCGCCTGGCGACGATACCCGGCAGCGTGCCGGCGGCCGAAGTGCGGCACCTCGGCTGCCGCTTCGCCGATCGCTGCAGCGAAGTCATGGCCGAATGCCGCAGCGCGCCGCCGCCCTGGCGCGAAATCGTCGGCGGCCAGCGCGTGCGCTGCTTCCTGCCGGGCGCCGCGCCGGCTGTCGCCGCAGGAGTTGGCGCTGGCGACACGGCGGCCCACGCCGAAACCCGGCCGCTGCTCTCGGTCCGCGACCTGCAGGTGCATTTCCCGATCCGCCGCGGCCTGCTGCAGCGCGCCGTGGGCGCCGTGCGCGCGGTCGACGGCATGTCGCTGCAGCTGATGCCGGGACGCACCCTGGCCCTGGTCGGCGAATCCGGCTGCGGCAAGACCACGGCGGGCAAGGCCATGCTGCAGCTGATCCGCCCGACCGCCGGCAGCGTGCAACTGGATGGCGTCGAACTCACCACACGCTCGACCGGCGAACTGCGGCCGCTGCGCGCAAAAATGCAAATGGTCTTCCAGGACCCCTTCGCCTCGCTCAACCCGCGCCTGCGCATCGGCGACATCATCGCCGAGGGCATGCAGGCGCTGGGTACCGGGGGTAAGGGAGACGGAGGCGGCAGCGATCGGGAAGTCGCGACCAAGGTCGGCCCGCTGCTGGAGCAGGTCGGCCTGCGCGCCGAGATGGTGAGCCGCTATCCCCATGAATTTTCCGGCGGCCAGCGCCAGCGCATCGCCATCGCCCGCGCCCTGGCCGTCAATCCGCAACTGCTGATCTGCGACGAGCCGACCTCGGCGCTGGACGTCTCGGTGCAGGCGCAGATCCTCAACCTGCTCTCCGACCTGCAGCGCGACCTCAAGCTGGCCTACCTGTTCATCACGCACAACATCGCGGTGGTCGATTACCTGGCGCACGACGTGGCGGTGATGTATCTCGGCCGCGTGGTGGAATCCGGCTCTGCCGACGAAGTGCTGCGTGCGCCGCGCCATCCCTACACGAAGGCGCTGCTGGCCGCCGTGCCGCGGGTCGATGGCGCCAAGAGCGAAGTGCCCAAGCTGGCCGGCGACATGCCCTCGCCGGCCAATCCGCCCCCGGGCTGTCATTTCCATCCGCGCTGCCCGCTGGCCGACGAGGCCTGCCGGCAGAGCTATCCGGGCGAGACGCGCTTCGCTGCGACGCAGGTGGTGCGCTGCTTCAAGGCGCTGTAGGCGACACGGCACAATGCCTCACCCCCATCTGCAAGCCACTCTGCCCCACCGTCGCATTCAAGATAGCCGAAACGGATACTTCGCTTTCTCCTTGGCAAGCAGTCAAGAGCCGCCTTCGAGAGATATTCCATATTCATGAAGTTCTTCTGTTGCTACGTTGTGGTGCGTTGACAGGGGTGATATAGTGCGTCATGGCTGAGTCCAAACTACAGAAGGTCCAGGATCTATCGACCCGTTTGGCAAAGAAAGGGGGAAACGGGATTCTGAGGCGAGAGGTTTGGGTGGATAGCAAGGGCAAGGTAGTCCGTTACAACCTGGCGTATATCAACCACGACATTTTTCAGGGCGACAACGGACGGGTGCTTGGTTACGACAATGCCCACGGAGTTCATCACCGGCATTACATGGGCAAGGTGGAGGCCGTGGCATTTCAAAGTTTCGGCAATATCGAAGAGCGCTTCGAAGTAGAGTGGTTGGCGTTCACTGGAAAGGGCAGTAAATGAGAACCGTGATTAAGGTGGAGGGTCCGGCCGACTTTTTTAAGCGCGGGAAGCTTGTGGCCAAACTCGCCGATCAGGGCAAGACGATCCCCCGCGAGCACATCATCACTTTTGAAGATCCGCAGGATATGGCGCGTCTGATCACCACAGCGAAGTTGGCGCTGTTCAGAGAGGTTCGTCAGGGTGCCGGGTCGATCACCGAGCTTGCCGAGCGACTGCATCGTGATCGCAGCGCGGTCAAGCGGGACATCGATGAGTTGGAAAAAGCCGGACTCATCGAAGTCCAGGATATGCCGCTGCCCGGACATGGGCGAAAGAAGGAAGTTCGTGCGGTGGCGGAGCAGATTTTGTTGGCGATCTAAGCTGATCTTCCTTCATCACGCGGCGCCGCGACGCAGGTGGTGCGCTGCTTCAAGGCCTAGCGTCGCTTCGGCTTGACTGCCGGTTTGGCGGCGGGCTTCCTGATCTTTACATTGATCGCGCGCGGCTTGCCGCCGGACTTGGCCTTCTTCCACTGGGTCGCCTTCGGCGGACTGACCGGCGTTTGCGGCAGGCGGGCGGCGATCGAGTCGTAGCCGACGGCATCCTTGCCCGGCACCAGCAGGGCGAAGCCGGGGGTAATCCGGGTCCGCGCATTGATGCCATTCAATTGTTTCAGGCGGACCACGCTGATGCTGTAGCGCCGGGCCACGGCGTCGAGCTTCTCGCCTTGCTTCAGCTTGTGCGTGACCCAGGCCGAGAGGGGCTTGTCCTGAGCCTCGTGGTTCTGCAGGTTGGCAATGAAGGTCTGCACCTTGTCGGCCGGCAGCACCAGCGGGCTGTTGGCCGCGGTCGGCATCACCGGGCGGCTGTAGGCGGGATTCAGCGCAATGAACTCCTCCACCGGAATTTCCGCGAGCCGTGCCGCCAGCGCGATGTCCATGTTGCCGTTGCGCTCCACCATGCCGAAGTAGGGCCGGTTCGGAATCGGCTCCAGGCGCAGGCCGAACAGCTGCGGCTGGGCGATGATGTTCTTGATCGCCTGCAGCTTGGGCACGTAGTAGGCCGTTTCGGCCGGCATCTTGAGGCTGCGGTAGTCGGTCGGCAAGCCCTTGGCCTGGTTCTTCGCCACGGCGCGGCCGACGGCGTTTTCGCCCCAGTTGTAGGAGGCCAGCGCCAGATGCCAGTCGCCGTGCATTTCGTAGATGTATTGCAGGTAGTCGAGCGCGGCGCTGGTCGAGGCGACGATGTCGCGGCGCTGGTCCAGCCACCAGTTCTGCTCCAGCTTGTAGGTTCTGCCGGTGGCGGGTATGAACTGCCACATGCCCAGCGCGCGGGCCGAGGAGTAGGCCAGCGGATTGTAGGAGCTCTCGACGATGGGCAGCAGGGCCAGTTCGGTCGGCATGCCGCGCTTTTCGAGTTCGTCGACGATGTGATGCAGGTAGCGCCGGCTGCGTTCGAAGACGCGCTGCAGCAGGTCCGGCCGGTTCAGGTACCAGGCCTGGCGGTCGGCCACCAGCGGGCTGTCCAGATCCGGCATCGAGAAGCCGTTGCGCATGCGCTGCCACAGGTCGTCGGGCGGCGTGGTGAGGTCGATGGTCGGGATCGGCGGCAGTTCGTCCTGCACTTCGCGCGAGGGATCGGGCAGCAGGGGCACCGCGGGCGGCGATGCCGGGCTGTAGTTCAAGGCCGGCGCGGGGGCCAGTTCCGGCGACAATTGGAGTGCCTGCTCGGCGCGTGCGGCGCCGCTCAGCAGAATCAGCAGGATTGGAACGAGGCAGCGAAACAGGGACATTGGGCGGGGCGGGGTAGCAGGCAAGCTGCACGTGAAGGCGGCGCATCTTAGCATCCGCAGCGGCTTCATTTGGGGACCGCGGGTGGATTCCGTGCGGCGGATTCTGCCGCTGAGCGCTTCGCTCAGCCGGGAACCAGGGTGTGCTGGCGCAGGGCGACCAGTTCCTGCCTTTCGGTCTGGCGGAACTGTCCCTTCTTGTTGCGGACGATCTGTTCGCGCCGGATTGCGAAATTGATTCCCGGCACCAGCCAAAGCTTGACTTCGAGCCGCTGGTTCTGCGTCAGGTTCCAGCCTGTTCCTTCGATGCGGAAGCTGTCGAAGCTTCCTGCCGGCACGGCTATGGTTTCCCTGCCGGTGATGTGCATGTCGAAGTAGGCATTCGATGTCTTGCCGCGCTGGGTGCGATGGAATGCCGCCGTCCATTTCTTGCCGACCTGGAACTCGGCCGGCGTGAATTGCACCGGAGTGTCGAACTCGGCCTGTCCCATCTTGATCGGGTTGCCCATGAGGTCCGTGATCGTGCTGCCCTGGTTGTATTCGACGCGGTCGGCGTCGTAATCCACCTGCGTTACGATCACATGGCGGGTCTGTTCCTCGATGCCGGTCAGGATGTCCGAGATGAGGATGGTCGCCGCATCGCCGACGGTGAATACGCGCTTGAGCGGATAGCGGCCGGCGGAATAGGGGTTGGCCGAGGGCGCGATAAGCGTCGGCACGGCGACGCCGGCGCGGATTTCGAGCGCCGGTGCGGTGGCCGCCGCGGCGGCTGGCGCGGCCGCCGGCAATGAGGCGGGGGCCGCCGCCGGCAGCGGATCGGGCGCGACCGCCGCCGGAACCGCGAGCTTCCGCCTCTCCTGTTCCAGGCGGCGCTGGTCCTCTTCGAGTTGTCTTTGCGCAGCGGCGAGGCGCTCGGCTTCGGCGCTGCGCTGCCGCTCGCGCTCAAGGCGCTCCTGCTCCTGGCGGCGCTCGAGTTCCAGGCTTTGCTGCTCGGCCAGCCGCCGGCGCTGTTCCCGGGCCTGCAGTTCCGCAAGCTGCTTCTGCTCGGCCGCGAGGCGCTGCTCCTCGGCAAGGCGCCGCTGCTCGGCAAGACGCTGCTCCGCGGCCAGGCGCTGCCGTTCGCGTTCGATGCGTTCCTGTTCGCGGCGCTGCTGTTCCTCGCGGGCCTTTTGTTCTTCGCGGGCTTTCTGCTCCGCAAGCGCCTGCTGTTCCTCCCGGGCTTGCTGCTCTTGCTGCCGGCGCTTTTCCGCCGCGAGTTTCTCGGCTTCCGCCAGCAGGCGGTTCAAGCGCATCTGGGCTATCTCGGCGAAGCGGCCGTTGGGAAAGTTGCGCAAGTAGCCGACCCAGTCGTCGATGGCCTTCGACGACTTGATGCGGGTCCATTCCGTCACGTCGGCTTCGAGCTGTTTTTCGATCTCGGCTTCGCTGAGCTGGGCCGGCCCGCCGTTGAAAATGAACACGTCGCTTTCCAGCGAGGTGGTTTCCCAGGGAACCTGCGCGCCGTGCGAGGCCAGCCGCACGTTGAGCCGCACCCGCTTCAGGGCGTCCTCGATGCGGGTGCCGTGACGTTCCAGTTCGCGCACCAGATGCTCGGTGTAGAGGCCGTTCTGTCCATCGCCGTCGGAGGCGACGTTGCCCGGTGCCGTGGCGTAGGCCAGCAGGCTGCCGACCGGCGCATCGAACTGCGACAGGCCCTTCTGCTCGGGCCGGTAGGCGGCGCCGAAGGGATTGTTGCGGCAGGCGTCGAGAATGATGACGAAGGTCTTGTCCTTGGCGGCGCTCAGTTGGCCCAGCAGCAGGCTCAGGTCGACGCAGCGCTGCTTCATGTGCTCCTGTTTTTCCACCACCGCGTCCACCGGCAGCAGATAGTTGCGCCAGTCGAGCTGGGCGCCGTGGCCGGCGTAATAGAACACCACCAGCCGGGTGTCGGCGCGCCTGGCCGCCGCGCCGAAGCGCTCGATCGCCGCCATCATGTCGACGCGCGTGGCGTCGAGCTGCGAGTCCACGCTGAAACCAGCCCGGGCGAAGAGGCCGCCGACCGCCCTGGCGTCGTTGGCGGGGTTGGTCAGCGGCGCATTGGCGTAGGCGCTGTTGCCGATGATCAGCGCCAGGCGCGAGGCATCCGGGGTCGCGGGAACGGTGGCCCAGCTGCGGCGCAAGGACAGCGCCGGCGGCAGCGCCGCGAGGGTCTTGATGAAGCTGCGGCGTGTCGTCACGGGGTGGATTCGGGATGGGTGCGGCGTCAGAAGCGGTTCTTCCACTCGCGGATGGCGGCGAAAGTCTCCACCGCGTCGGCCGGCACGTGGCCGAGGCGGCTGGCTGCGGCGGCGCGCACGGCAGGCTGGTCCCAGCGCAGGAAGGGATTGGTTTCGAGCTCGGTGCGGATGCGCGTCGGGATCGTCGCGCGGCCCGCCGCGCGCTCCGCCGCGACTTCCTCGCTGCGCCGCTGCACGGCGATGCTGCCGGGCTCGACCGCGATGGCGAAACGCAGGTTGCTCTGGGTGTATTCGTGGGCGCAGTACACCAGAGTTGCCGCTGGCAAGGCGGCGAGTCTGGCCAGGGAGGCATGCATCTGCGCCGGCGTGCCTTCGAACAGGCGCCCGCAGCCCGCGCCGAACAGCGTGTCGCCGCAGAACAGCGCGCCGTCATCGCCGAGACTTGGGCCATAATAGGCGATGTGGCCACGGGTATGTCCAGGCACGTCGATGATCTCGAATTCGGTACCGATCTGCGGCAGTTCGATGCGTTCGCCGCCGGCCAGCGCCTGCGTCACGCCGGGGATGTCCTCCAGCAACGGGCCGAAGACGGGAACGGGAAAGCGGGCGACAAGTTCCGCCAGGCCGCCGACGTGGTCGCCGTGGTGATGGGTGGCGAGAATCGCACAGAGGCGGTCGCCGCTGGCTTCGAGATGGCGCAGCACAGGTGCGGCGTCGCCCGGGTCGACCACCGCGACGTGCCCGCCGGCGCGCAGCAGCCAGATGTAGTTGTCGTCGAAAGCGTGCAGGGCGAGTATTTCAATCATGAATCAATTTTCTCCCAACGGGGCGCAATGTCAATTCAGGGTTTCGAGGACTGGTTGAACACGCCGGCCGGCCGGTATGTGCTCGACTGGGAACAACAGAAGCACGACCTGCTGGTGGCGGACATCTTCGGCTTCAACGCCGTGCAGCTGTCCCTGCCCAGCCATCCGTTCCTGCGCGCCAATCGCATGCCGCTGCGCTTCCGTTGCGACGACGGGCGTTACGACGGCGCCTCGGAGGTGCGCTCCGACCTGCATTATCTTCCCTTTGCGGCGAACAGCATCGATCTGGTGGTGATGCCGCACACCCTGGAATTCGACGCCAATCCGCACCAGGTGCTGCGCGAGGTGGAGCGCGTGCTGGTGCCCGAAGGCCATGTGATCGTCACCGGCTTCAATCCCTTCAGTCTGTGGGGCGCCAGGCGCAGGCTGTCGCGGCGCCAGGCCATGCCGCCCTGGCGCGGCGCGTATCTCTCCGTGCCGCGCCTGAAGGACTGGTTCTCGCTGCTCGGCTTCGAGATGCAGGCCGGCGCCTTCGGCTGTTATGCGCCGGCCGTGACCCAGGAAAAATGGCTGCGCCGCTTCCAGTTCATGGATGTGGCCGGCGATCGCTGGTGGCCGATTGCCGGCGCCGTGTATATAGTCCAGGCGATCAAGCGCCAGCATGGCATGCGCCTGATCACCCCGGCCTGGAGCGACCGCAAGGCGCGCGCCAAGGCCCTCGTAACCGTCACCCAGAGAGTGGATCAATGATAGAAATATTTACCGACGGCGCCTGCAGCGGCAATCCGGGTCCCGGCGGCTGGGGCGCCATATTGCGCAAGGGCGAGACCGAAAGGGAACTGTTCGGCGGCGAGGCATTGACCACCAACAACCGGATGGAAATGATGGCCGTCATCGAGGCCCTGCGCGCCCTCAAGGGGCCGGTGCAGGCGCGCGTGCATACCGATTCGCAGTATGTGCAGAAGGGCATCAGCGAATGGATCCACGGCTGGAAGCGGCGCGGCTGGAAAACCGCCGGCAAGCAGCCGGTGAAGAACGAGGACCTGTGGCGCGAACTCGACCGCCTCGCGGCGCAGCACAAGATCGAATGGATCTGGGTCAGGGGCCATGCCGGTCACGTCGAGAACGAACGCGCCGACGTACTGGCGCGGCGCGGCGTCGAGCTCGCGCGCAACGGAGGCTGACGCATGCGCAAGGTCATACTCGACACCGAAACCACGGGGCTGGATTTCCGCACCGGCGACCGCGTCATCGAAATCGGCTGCGTCGAGCTGCGCGGCCGCCAGCTCACCGGCCAGCGCTTCCACGCCTACCTCAATCCGGAGCGCGAAATCGATCCGGGCGCGATCGCGATCCACGGCCTGACCAACGAGTTCCTCGCCGACAAGCCGAAGTTCGCCGAGGTCGCCGCCGACTTCATCGAGTTCATCCGCGGCGCCGACCTCGTGATACACAACGCGGCCTTCGACGTCGGCTTCCTCAACAACGAACTCGGACTGCTCAAGCTGGACGGCGTCGAGCAACTCTGCCACGAGGTGATCGACACGCTGCGCATGGCGCGCGACATGCGGCCGGGCAAGAAGAACAACCTCAACGCGCTGTGCGCCGAGTTCGGCGTGGACAATTCCGGCCGCCAGCTGCATGGCGCGCTGCTCGATGCCGAACTCCTGGCCGAGGTCTACCTGGGCATGACGCGCGGCCAGAACTCGCTGGAGATCGAATTCGACAGCCCGGTCATCGACTACACGGCCGGCGGCACGCGCCAGCGCCCGCCGCTGGTGGTGCTGCGCGCCAGCGCGGACGAGCTGGCCGAGCATGAGCGCGTGCTGGCCGAGATCGCCAAGGAGAGCAAGGGGCGTTGTCTCTGGCGCGATCTTGAGGCGGCGACGCCGGGTTGAGCCGCTGCGGCGGAGTGAGCGACCCGAGCGACCAGTCTGAGTCCCGAACGATGAACTCCGTCCCCGCCTCGCAGAAAAAGGAAAGCGCCGCCCCGCAGCGCAGAACGGTATACCGCTTCCGCCTGCTGCGCTACTTCACGATAGCCGGCCTGAGCTCCTTCCTCGTCATCGGCGCCGTTATTTCCTTCCTCCAGGACCGGGAAGTCGCCTTCTTTGCCGATGTCCAGCGCAGCCAGTCGGCGTTCCTGCGCGAAGTTCAGTCGGACCTGTCCGGCAAGACCGAGCAGGCCGCCAAGGCCAGCCTGGTGGCGACGCAGCAGCAGGCCAACGTCAATCTGACCAAGCTGTTTGCCAACATGCTCTGGGACTCCGACTTCGCCCCGTTTGCGGCGCGCGTGCAGGCGCTGCGCGCCGGGGACTGCCGGGCCGCCGCGCGGCGGGACTGCGCAGCCGAACTGGGCAGCAGGATACGGGCGCTGCCCGGCTTCGCCGCGCTCGACCGGCGCACCGCCGCCGCGATGCAGGACAGCAGCGTGTTCAAGATCAAGGTCTACGACATGCGCGGGCTGACGATCTACTCCTCGGAGCATGCCCAGATCGGGGAGGACAAGGCCGACAATGCCGGCTGGCGTTCCGCTGCGGCGGGCAAGGCGGCCAGCGAACTCACGCATCGCGACCAGTTCAGCGCCTTCGAAGGCCTGGTCGAGAACCGGGATCTGCTGTCGAGCTACATCCCGGTGCGCCGTCCCGGCAGCAAAGAGGTGGTCGGCGTGTTCGAGGTCTATGCCGACGTCACACCCTTTCTGAGCCAGGTCAATGCCAGCTCGGCGCAGATCGCGGGTATCGTCGCGGCCAACCAGGACAAGATCGAGCAGGGCGCGAAGCGAGACGTGGAAAAGGTCGCCGAGAGTTCCATCCAGTTCCTCGGCATCGTCGGCGGCGTGCTCGCCATGCTGTTCCTGGCCCTGTTGTTCATCGTGCGCCGCGGTCAAAGCAACATCGACGCCCAGGCCCTGGCGCAGGAGCAAGGCGCCGAGAAGGAGCGGATCTGGCATCGCGAGCGGATGGTGGGCATAGCGGCGGTGGCGGCGGCG
Organism: Sulfuritalea sp.; assembly: GCA_023700805.1. GTDB lineage: Bacteria > Pseudomonadota > Gammaproteobacteria > Burkholderiales > Rhodocyclaceae > Sulfuritalea. The sequence goes on along the minus strand of JAMPYF010000005.1, from coordinate 49,767 downwards.
CAGGAGGAGGCCCTGTGCCGCCTGCAGCGCATCGCCAGCCGGGTGCCGGGCGTCGTGTACGAACTGCGCCGGCATCCCGACGGCCGCTCCTGCGTACCTTACGCCAGCGACGCGCTGCGCGAGATCTACCGCATCGGGCCTGAAGACGTGCGCGAAGACGCGTCGCCGCTGTTCGCCGCGGTGCACCCGGACGACCTGGCGCAGCACCTGGCTTCGCTCGACGAATCGGCGGCGAAGCTGGCGCCGTGGCACAACGAGTACCGGCTCCGCTTCGCCGGCGAGGCGCCGCTGTGGCTGCTGGGCAATGCGATCCCGCAGCGCGAAGCCGACGGTTCGGTGCTCTGGCACGGCTTCATCAGCGACATCACGGCACGCAAGCTGGCCCAGGCCGAACTCGACCAGCATCGGCACCACCTCGAGGAACTGGTGTTCTCGCGCACCGCCGAACTGGCGCAGGCCAGGGATGCCGCCGAAGCCGCCAACCGCGCCAAGAGCGTGTTCCTGACCAACATGAGCCATGAACTGTACACGCCGATGAACGCGATCATGGGCATGACCAGCCTGGCCCTGCGCCGGGCCACGGATTCGCGGCAGATCGATCAACTCGGCAAGAGCATGGCGGCGGCGCAGCACCTGCTCGCCGTGATCGACGACGTGCTCGACATTTCGAGGATCGAGGCCGACCGCATGACGCTGGCGGAAAGAAACTTTACCCTGCCCGAAGTGATCGACGAGGTGCTGCGCATGCTGGAGTCCGCGGCGCAGGCGCAGGGATTGCGGCTCGGCAGGGAGATCGACCCGGCGCTGCCCGCGATGCTGCGCGGCGATGCCTTGCGTCTGCGCCAGGTGCTGCTCAATTATGTCGGCAATGCGGTCAAGTTCTCCGACCACGGCGAGATCCGGGTGCACGCCGCCGCCGTCGAGCAGGACAGCCTCAGTGTCCTGCTGCGGATCGAGGTCAGCGACCAGGGCATAGGCCTGAGCGCCGCGCAGCAGGAGCGGCTGTTCAGCGCCTTCAGCCAGGTCGATGAATCCTCCACCCGCAAGTACGGCGGCATCGGGCTCGGTCTGGCCATTTCGAAGCGGATTGCCCGGCTGATGGGCGGCGACGCGGGCGTGGTCAGCGAGGAGGGCGTCGGCAGCCGTTTCTGGGCGACTGCGCGGCTGCGGCGCGGCGTCGAGGAGGCCGGCACGGCCGCGGAGGATCTGCCGGCGCGGGAAATGCTGGCCCAGGGCTTTGCCGGTACGCGCGTCCTGGTGGTCGATGACGACCTGGTGAGCCGCGAAGTCGCGGTCTTCCTGCTCGAAGACGCCGGCCTGGCGGCGGACGTCGCCGGCAATGGGGCGGCGGCGGTCGAACTGGCGAGCCAGGCCGATTACGCGTTGATCCTGATGGACATGCAGTTGCCGGTCATGGACGGACTCGAAGCCGCCCGCGCGATCCGGCTGCTGTCGGGACTTGCGGCGATCCCTATCCTCGCCATGTCCGCCGACGCCAGCGACGAGGATCGCCAGCGCTGCCTCAAGGCCGGCATGGACGACCACGTCGGCAAGCCGCTGAAGCCCGAGGTGTTCCATGCAAGCGTGCTGCGCTGGCTGCAGGACACTGCCGCCGGCCATCCGTCCCGGCGCGGCGGCCCGCTTGGGCCATAATTGCCGCTTTTCCGACCGCTCAGTGGTGCCCATGCAAAGTCCCGCTTCCGATCGTGTCCTGGTTTTCCTCGCCCTCGCGCTGCTCGGGGTCGGTTGCATTCTGGTGCTGTGGCCCTTCCTCACCGCCCTGGTCTGGGCCGCCATCCTGGTCTCGACCAGCTGGCCCGGCTTCCTCAGGCTGGACCGGTTGGCGGGCGGGCGGCGCATCCTCGCCGCCCTGCTGATGACGCTGCTGGTGACCCTGGTGCTGCTCGGACCCCTGGTGGCAGTCGCCCTGGCCCTCGCGGACAACGTCGCCGAACTCGGTCGCGCCGCCTCTGCGCTGTTCAAGGACGGCCTGCCCGACGCGCCGGGATGGCTGGCGGACCTGCCGCTGGTGGGGCAGTCGATGCACGACTACTGGCAGAGGTTTGCCCACAACGGGCAGCGCCTGATCGAGGAACTGGAAAAGCTGGCCAAGCCTGCCCAGGAGGTCGCGCTGGTGGCCGGGCGGGTGGTCGGGCGCGGCGTGCTCGACATCGCCATTTCGATCTTCCTGGCCTTCTTCTTTTTCGTCCATGGCGAGGCCCTCGCGCGGCGTCTGGTCGTCGCCCTGAAGCGTCTCACGGGCGAACGCGCCACCTATTTCATGCGCATTGCGCGCGGCACGGTGAGCGGGGTGATCTACGGCATCCTCGGCACCGGCTTGGCGCAGGGGGTGCTGGCCACCGTCGGCTTCGCCGTCGCCGGCGTGCCGGGCGCCGTGCTGCTGGGCGTGGCGACCTTCTTTCTTTCCGTGGTACCGGTGGGACCGCCGCTGGTCTGGGGCGGCGCGGCCATCTGGCTGTTCCAGCAGGGCCGGCCGGGCTGGGCGGTGTTCGTCCTGGTCTGGGGTTTCTTCGTCGTCAGCATGGTCGATAACCTGATCAAGCCGCTGATCATCAGCCGCGGCGCCAGCCTGCCGTTTGCCATCGTGTTCCTCGGCGTGCTGGGCGGCGTGGTGGCATTCGGCGTGATCGGCGCCTTCCTCGGGCCGACCCTGCTCGCCGTCGGCTATCGCCTTGTCATGGAATGGACATCCGCCGACCTGGCGCCGCCGGCGCTCGCCGCGAATAAGGAGACCGCGACGTGAAGCGTCGGCCTCCCGGCTCCGGGTTCCGCGCGGGCGGACGCTGAATTTCCTGCATGCGAGCACCCTCCTGATGCAGCCCGATCGCCAAGTCCGCCTCAGAGCCATCATCGACCTGCTGGAATCCGGCATGATCGAGCGCTGCCAGAGCGTACGGCTCTGCCTGCTCGCCGCGCTGGCCGGCGAGCACACCCTGTTCATCGGCCCGCCGGGCACCGCCAAGAGCGAGCTGGCGCGCCGCCTGCACACGGCATTCCGCGATGCCGGCTATTTCGAGCGCCTGCTGACGCGCTTCTCGGTGCCCGAGGAGCTGTTCGGCCCGCTGTCGATCAAGGCGCTGGAGGAGGACCGCTATGAGCGGCACACCGCCGGCTTCCTGCCCGACGCCTCGATCGCCTTCATCGACGAGGTGTTCAAGGCCAACAGCGCGATCCTGAATGCCCTGCTGACCCTGCTCAACGAACGCGAATTCGACAACGGCGCCGGCCGCCAGCGCTGCCCGCTGATCAGCGCCGTCGGCGCCACCAACGAGGTGCCGGAAGACGAGATCGCCGAGGCCTTCTTCGACCGCTTCCTGGTGCGCCTGCCGGTGGCCGCGGTCAGCGCCGAGGGCTTCGCCTCGCTGCTCGACGCCGGGCGCGGCAAGAGCTGGACGCCGCCGGCGCGCGAGCTGGCCCTGGACCGCGCGGATCTGGCGCGACTGGCCCAGGATGCCGCCGGCGTCGCGATTCCCGACGCATTCGTCGCCGTGCTGGCCGAACTGCGCGAGCGCTTCGGCGGGCAGCAGATTTACGTCTCGGACCGGCGCTGGGTCAAGATTGTCTGGCTGTTGCGCGTGGCCGCGGCGAGCGAGGACCGCCCGGCCGTGGCGCTGTGGGACCTGCTGCTGCTGCCCTGGCTGACCGCGCCCGATGCGCCGCGCCAGGCCGCCGTGGCCGACTGGCTGGCGGCCCGGCTCGGGGTGCGCGAGGCGTTTTCGCCGCAACGCCTGACGCGCGTGGTCGAGGCCTTCGAGGGTCAGCTCGACGCGGAACTCAAGGCCAATGATCTCGACTACGACGAGACCGGCCGTCTCAAATTCAGCGCCGCCGAACTGGCCGACCAGGTCGGCGACGCCAAGGGCGGCGCCGCCGCGCCGCGCATGAGTTACAGCCGGCGCCGGCGCTACGGCGAGTCGCACATCGGCGCCCGCGTGCGGCAGGTCGATGCCCTGCGCGAACGCATCGCCGGCTATGCCGCGGAGATTGCCGCGCAGCGCATGCAGCTCGCCGACTACGCGGCGCACAGTCTCTGGCTCGATCGGAAGCTCACGGCGCGCGCCGCGACGAACCTGGCGGCCACCGCCGCCGCGATCGACGAACTCGCCGCGCGTGCCGCTTCCGCGCGCCTCGGCTTCCTCGACCTGCCGCGCCTGCCCGAGGACAACGGCATCGTGCCGGAGCCGGTGGCGCACGAAGCTCTCGACGCGCCGTGAGCGCGCCGCTGCTACCCGCCTTGCCGGCGCCCATGCTGTTCGCCGCCAGGGAGGGCCGCCTGGCGGCGCTGGATGGCCTGGCGCGATCGCACTGGCTGGGCGGGCTGACCAATTCGCAGGGCAGCCTGGAGCCGCGCCTGGCGGCGCTGGCGCACTTGCGCCGCGAGCTGCTCGCCGGCGCCGCGCCCCAGGCAGAAGCCTGGCCCTGGCCGCCGCCGCCGGTCGCGCAGGCGCTGGCCGAAGCCATGGCGGGTCTGGGCCTGCAGCGCTATTGCAGCGGGCAGCAGGAACTGACCGACACGGTGCTGCTGAGCATCCTGTTCCATCTCGATTTCATCGTCGATTATGTCGATCGCGGCGCCGCCGAAGACGCCGCGCTGCGCATGGCGATCGAAGCCTTTGCCGCCGACTGGCGGCAGCACTGCGGCCAGATCGACGAACTGGTCGAGGTCTTCGGCATGGTGCCGGACGAATGCGAACACCAGCGCTGGGACCGCATGCGCGGCCTGCTGCAGTCCTCCGGCTGGCAGGAGGTGCTGCGCATCCGTCGCCTGCTGGAAGGCCTGCCGGAGCTGGTGAAAATCATCCGCGCGCTGGGCCGCTCGCGCCCCTCCGAGGATGACGCCGCGGCCAGCCAGGCCGTCGTCGAGACCCTGCAGCCGGCCATCGCCCAGCGTGCCGAGGCGCGCACCGTGCGCGTCCCCGACATGCCCGGCGAGACGCGCGGCATCCACCGCTCCGACCGCATCGCGCGCATGCTGCCGGCCGAGGCCATGCTGCTCGGCCATCCGCGCCTGCGCCTGGTGTGGCACGCGCGGCGCGCCGAGCGCACGCTGCTCAGCTACGAGGACGACGACCGCCTGAGCGAGATCCGGCTGCATCAGGCGCCGGTGCTCCAACCGCGCCCCGGCCTGCAGCCCGCCAAGCGCCTCGAATCGGGCCCGATCCTGGTCTGCGTCGACACCTCGGGTTCGATGCAGGGCGGCGCCGAGGCGGTGGCCAAGGCCGTCGTGCTCGAAGCCATGCGCGCGGCCCATGCCCAGCGGCGGCCCTGCCATGTGTTCGCCTTCGGCGGTCCCGAGGAGCTGGTCGAGATGGAACTCGCCGTCGATGCCGGCGGCATCGAGCGGGTCACGCAGTTTCTCGGCCAGGCGTTTCGCGGCGGCACCGACATCTGCGGCCCGCTGGAAAAAGTCATCGCCAAGCTGGAGCAGGAGCGCTGGCAGCTGGCCGACCTGCTGATCGCCAGCGACGGCGAATTCGGCGCCACGCCGCAAATCGCCGCACGTCTCGCTGTCGTCAAGCGCGAACTGGGCCTGCGCGTGCAGGGGGTGCTGATCGCCGACCGCGAAACCGTCGGCCTGCTCGAAGTGGCCGACAGCATCTATCCCGTGCGCGACTGGCGCCGCTACGGCGGCGCCAACGTCGATTCGCCGATCCATACGCACCGGCTCACCGCGCTGTATTTCCCTGGCGCCCTGCGCAATGCGGCCAACCAGCAGGCGACCGTCTCCGGCGCGGCGGCCTCGGCGGCGCTGCTCGAAGGCGAGCGTCGGTCCGATCCGGGTGCGCAGCGCAGGAACGGCGACGAACCAGACGGGAGCAAGAACCCGTGAGCGCCCCGCACGGCCGCCCGAAGGGGCGCCAGTCATCACACGGAGCCGCGCAGCGGCGAACCATCGTCACCCCCTCGCCTGGCGAGGGGGCCGGGGGGAGTGTAGTCCCATGAGTTTCGCCGCCGACTACCTGGCGCAGCTCGAAGCCTTCGCCGCGCACGGCCCGCTGCCGCGCGTGCGCGCCCTGCACCTGCCGCCGCCGCGAGCGAACGGCTGCGACGGCGACAACCGCGGCGAATTCTGCGCGCTGGAGCTCGATGACGGATCGCTGGGCCTGTCCTATGTCCTGCTCGACGACACGCTGGCGCGCCTGCATGGCGGCGCGGAGGGCGCGGGCCTCGCCGGCGCCGATGCGCTGGCCCTGGCGCGCCGTTACGCCAGCGCCAACTCTTGCGCCAGAACCCTGGGCTTCGCCGCGGCCAACGCGCTGACCCGCTGCCTGTTCGACCGCGCGGGCTTCCGTCCCGACGACAGTCGCGATTCGATCGGCCAGATGAACCCGCAGGCCGGCGAGCAGATCGGCATGATCGGCCTGTTCCGGCCGCTGCTGGCACGCATCCTCGCCAGCGGCGCGCGGCTCACCGTGGTCGAACTGAGGGCCGAACTGGCGGGCGAGGATGCAGGCTACCGCGTCACGCTCGACGCGGGCGAACTCGCCGCCTGCAGCAAGGTGGTGTCGACCAGCACGCTGCTGCTCAACGACACCCTCGACCGCATGCTCGAGCATTGCCGCAATGCGCGCTGGTTCGCCATGGTCGGCCCCAGCGCCGGCTGCCTGCCTGACGCCCTCTTCGCGCGCGGCGTGACGTTGCAAGGCGGCAGCTGGATCAAGGACCGGCAGGGCTTCGTCGATGCCTTGCTGCGGGGCGAAGCACGCAGCGAATTCGCCGGCAAGTTTGTGCTCACCGCCGACAGCTATCCCGGCTTCGACACCCTGCTGGCGCGCGCCTGCGGCGTCGGCAAAGAAGCCGCGCTGCGAGCCGCAAAGGATTGAACGTCACCGAGGCCGGTCCTGTCCGCATGCTGCGGGATGGGTCAAATGGATCAGCGCATGACCTTGAGCAGTTCCACTTCGAAGTTCAGCGTCGCGTCCGGTGGCACCGCCGAGCCGGCACCGCGCGAGCCGTAGGCGATGCCGGGCGGGCAGGTCAGTTTGGCCTTGCCGCCTTCCTTCATCCTGGAGACGCCTTCGGTCCAGCAGGGAATCACGCGATTGAGCGGGAAGGTCGCGGGCTGGCCGCGCTTGTAGGAGCTGTCGAACTCGGTGCCGTTGACCAAGGTGCCGCGGTAGTGCACCTGCACGCTGTCGGTCGGCGTGGGCTTGGCGCCGCTGCCGTCCTTGAGGGATTCGTAGATCAGGCCGGACGGGGTCTTTTCCGGCGTGCCGGCTTGCACAGTCGCGGCGGCCAATCCCGCCAGCCCCGCCAGCCCGCTCAGGACGATCTTCTTCCACTGTTCCATTGTTTGCTCCGGCGCTTGCGCGCAGCTGTTTGTCGAGCGCGGAAAGCTACAGGGAAGTCGCGCGCCGGGCAAGCCCGCCGAAGCCCGGCTACTGGCGCCGGCGTTGCGCCAGCAGGTCGCGCAGGCGCTTCTTTGCCGGGATCAGCGGCGTGCGGATGCCGGTCCAGGCGCCCTGCGCCCTCGGCGTCAGGACACGGCCGCGGCTCATGGCCCAGGTGACCAGGCGGTAGAGTGCGGGGTGGCTGTAGACCGCGGCCCAGGCGCGGAAGATCGCGCTGACCAGGGCGCTGCGCGCCTCGCCGGCGCCGCGCAGCGGGCCGGCAGCGGCGGGCCGGGCCTGGGCTTCGTTGCGCAGGCGGATCAGGATCTCGGTGATCGGAATGCGCACCGGGCAGACCTCGTTGCAGGCGCCGCACAGCGTCGAGGCCGTGGCCAGCGCGGCGGTGGCGCCGATGCCGAGCAGGTGCGGCGAAATGATGGCGCCGATCGGGCCCGGATAAGTGGTGCCGTAGGCGTGGCCGCCGATGCGCGCATACACGGGGCAGTGGTTCATGCAGGCGCCGCAGCGTATGCATTGCAGCGTGGCGCGCAACTGCAGGTCGGCATGGGCCTGGCTGCGGCCGTTGTCGAGCAGGATCAGGTGCACTTCGTCCGGCCCGTCGAGTTCGTCCGCCTTGCGCGGGCCGCTGATGAAGTTCTGGTAGGTCTCCACCGCCTGGCCGGTGGCCGAGCGCGGCAGCAGGGTGTTCAGGAGCGGCACGTGGTCGAGCCGGGCGATGACCTTCTCGATGCCGGTGATGGCGATGTGCGCGCGCGGCACGGTGGTGCACATGCGGCCGTTGCCTTCGTTCTCGACCAGGCACAGCGTGCCGCTGTCGGCGGCGGCGAAGTTAACGCCCGAGAGCCCGATGTCGGCCGCGGCGAACTTCCTGCGCAGCACCTCGCGGCCGATCTTGATCAGCTCATCGACGTTCTCGGTGTATGCGACGCCGGGCAGCTTGGCGGCGAACAGTTCGGCGATCTGCTGCCTGGTCTTGTGGATCGCCGGCATGATGATGTGCGAGGGCCCCTCGCCGGCGAGCTGGACGATGTATTCGCCCATGTCGGTTTCCATCGCCTCGATGCCGGCGGCTTCCATGGCGTGGTTGAGGCCGACTTCCTCGCTGACCATCGACTTGCCCTTGACCATGCGTTTTGCATCGATGCGGTGGGCGATGGCCAGCACGATGGCATTGGCCTGGGCCGGCGTCTCGGCCCAATGCACCTGGACGCCGTTGGCGACGAGCTTGGCTTCGAGCTGCTCCAGCAGTTGCGGCAGGTTCTCCAGCGCGTGGCGGCGGATCGCCGCGCCGAGGTCGCGCAGCGCGGACAGGTCGCCGGCATCGGGAAACTGGGCCAGGCGCTTGGCCTGCAGGAAATCCATGGCACCGCGAAAACCGCGGCGCAGCGCGGGATCGCCGGCGGCGGCGCGGGCGCGCTCGGCAAAGCCGGTGGTCGGCTGATAGTGCATCGGCTGGCTCATTGGACTACCCTCCCCCCGGCCCCCTGCCCAAGGCAGGGGGTGACGGTGGTTCGCTGCTGCGCAGCTCCGTAGGTTGGCTGCGCCGCCCTTGGGACGGCCCGGCGGGCGGCGCTCATAGCTCAACTCCGTCGCGGCACAGCAGCACGATCACTTCGCGTGGACCGTGGGCACCGTAGGCCAGGGTCTGCTGGATGTCGGCGGTCTTCGACGGGCCGGAGATCACCAGCGCGTTGGTCGGCATGCCGGCGGCCCAGTTCTCGGCCGTCATCGCGGCGTGCAGGTCGGCATGGATCGCCCGCGCGTCGAGCAGCACGAAATGCACCGGCGGCACCAGCGACATCAGGCGCGGCTCCTGCGCGTCGGGGCAGAGGATCAGGCTGCCGGTGTCGGCGATGGCGCTTCTGGCGGTAGTCACGGCGGCGTCGATGTCGTCGAACAATTCGTCGCGCCAGTTGGCGGCCGGCTGGCTGTAGGCGATGATGCTCACGGCGTCCTGCGGCCGGGCGGCGAGCGCTGCGCCGTGGCGCGTGCCCTTGCCGACCAGCAACGTGCGCAGGCCTTTGGCGGCGGCGAGGTTCAGCAGCAGCTCGGGCCATGCCGCCGCGTCGGTGTCATGCACCTCGGCGCGTGCAGCCCGGATGTGGGTCTTGAAGCGCTCGATCAGCGCCTCGCGGTCGTCGCTGCGGCGCGCGGCGAACCAGGCGCCGACATCGGGCAGCGGTGCCGGCGCACCCGCCGGGCTTCGGCGCAGCCGCGCCAGAATATTTTCACGGGCGCTCATTTGACTACTCTCCCCCCAGCCCCCTCGCCAAGCGAGGGGGTGACCATGGTTCGCCGCTGCGCGGCTCCGTGTGATGACTGGCGCCGGCTTGGGGCGGCCCTGCGCACGGCGCTCATTGCTGTTCTCCCGCCGTGCGCCGCCAGAGGAAGCTGGCGAGATGCTCGCCGGGCAGCGAGGGCTCGCTGCGTCCGGCGGCGCGATCCTGGTGTTCGGCATGGCCGAGGATGTTGAAAAGGCAGCCGCAGTCGGCGCTGACGACACGGCCTGCGCCGCTGTCCCTGAGGCTGGCGACCTTGTCGCCGACGATGGCCTCGGAAATCGCCGCATGGCGGATCGCGAAGGTGCCGCCGAAGCCGCAGCATTCCTCGGCGCGCGCCTGTTGCGCCACCGTCACTTCGGCCAGACCGGCGAGCAGGGCGGCGCTGGTTTCGTGCGCGCCCATTTCGCGCCGCGCATGGCAGGAGGTGTGCAGCGCGACGGTGCAGGGCTCGCCGCGGTCTTCGCGGCGGAAGCCGACGACATGGACGAGAAATTCGGTCAGTTCGAAAATCCGCTCGCCCAGCGCCCTGGCCTTGGGCTCCAGCACCGGGTCGCCGGCGAACAGCTTGGGGTAGTGGTGGCGCATCATCGCGGCGCAGGAACCGGACGGCACGATCACCGGCCAGGCTTCGGGGAAAAGCTCGATCTGGCGCCGCGCCACGGCGCGCGCTTCGTCAGGATAACCGCTGGTGTAGGCGGGCTGGCCGCAGCAGGTCTGTGCTTCGGGAAAGTGGATGGCGATGCCTTCGCGTTCCAGCAGGCGCACGGCATCGAGGCCGGCGTCGGGGGCGAATTGGTCGACCAGGCAGGTGGCGAACAGGTAGGCGTCGGCCGGTTTTTGCGGGTAGCTGCGGGTGTCGTGCGCCATGTAGGCTTTCCTCGGAGTTCGCTTGGGGTTAGGTGTTTGCGGTAAAGAGGTAAGACCAAATAAGGATGGCGACTATAGGCAAACGGCCTTTCATTGTCAATTTAACGGTATTGACGGATCAGGCTGCGGTCAATATCATTCAACTGGTCTTACCACACACCACAACAATGAACCAAGGCCGTGCCGCTGTTCCGCGGGTTTCCGACGTCGCCGCCGGCGAGCTGGAAGCCCGCATCCTCGAAGCCTCGCTGAAACCCGGCGATCGCCTGGCGCCGGAGCGCGAGCTTGCCGTCGAACTCGGCGTGTCGCGCCCCTCCCTGCGCGAGGCGATCCGCAGCCTGGTGTCGAAAGGCCTGCTGACCACGCGCCACGGCGGCGGCACCTATGTGACCGACCGCCTGGAGGCGAGCTTTGTCGATCCCTGGCAGGAAATGCTGAACGGGCATCCGGGCCTGCAAAGCGACCTGCTCGAATTCCGCCACATGCTCGAAGGGCAGGCGGCCTGGTTCGCCGCCGAGCGCGCGACCGATGCCGACATCGAACGCATCGATGCGGCCTTCGCGGCGCTCGACGCGGTGTATGCGAACCGGGATCTCGCGGCCGCCGTCGATACCGACGTGGCATTCCATCAGGCGATTGCCGAGGCCGCCCACAATGTGTTCATCGGCCAGCAGACGGCCAGCCTGCTGCGCGTCATCCATGGTCATATTTCACGCAATCTCGAACATCTGCATGCGCGCAAGCTGCGCTGGGACCAGTTGCAGGAGCAGCACCGCGCGATCTGGCTGGCGATCCGCGAGCGCCGGCCTGAGGCGGCGGCGCGCGCCGCGCGCGAGCACGTGGAGTTCGTGCGCCAGAGCATGGCCGACAGCGCCCGGGAAGCCGAACGCCGGCAAAGCGCCCTGCGCCGCCAGGGAAGCTGAAGCACCGCAGCAAAGAGTTGGCGCTGGCGATACGGCGCCAGCCGGGGCGCATTCGAGCCGATGCGGATTGAACTTTGTGACTGATCCTCAAGTCGAAAAAATTCGTCGTCCTGCATAATATGCGCGCTGCGCATCGAGCTGGACGCGGCACGAGCCACGGTGGCGGTCAGGGTTCGGCAGGTTTCCGCTGCAGGGGCGTCAATAATCCAAAGAAGCCAAGGAGACAATCATGAATACCGCCTTCAAGAAGTTGATGTGCCGTTTTCTCGCCGTAGCCTTGATTACGCTGCCCTTCCAGACCGGGCAGGCCAGCATGATCGGTACCGACCAGGTGAGTTCCGCCGCGACGGTGCAGGCGAATCGCAGCCTGGTGCTGAACCACCTCAATCGCGCGCAGACCGTCGGCGAGTTCCAGGCCCTGGGACTGGACGCGCAGCAAGCCCGCGACCGCGTGGCGGCGATGACCGACGAAGAAGTCGGCAATCTCGCCGGCCAGATCAATGCGGTTCCGGCCGGTGGTGACGGCCTCGTTGCGCTTATCCTGGTCGTGTTCTTCATCTGGTACTTCGCTTTCCGCCGCTAGCATCATGTCGTCGGCATGCGGCGCCGGCGGCGCCGAGCGCGGACGCTCGTGAGCCCGCGTCGGCCACCCTGGCAGCAAGGCGCCCGCCGCGTCGCGGGCGTTTTGCTGTTGCTCGCCGGCCTCGGCGGCTGCGCCTCGCTGGTGCCGCAGACCATGGCGCTGCGCGAGGCGTGGCCGGCGGGTGTCGCGCTCAGCAGCGAAAACGCCGCCGTACCCTTCTTTCCGCAGCAGGACTACCAGTGCGGTCCCGCCGCCCTGGCGACCGTGCTGGTCGCCGGCGGGGTGGAGCTCAGCCCCGACGACTTGGTCAAGAGCGTTTACCTGCCCGCGCGCCAGGGCAGCCTCCAGGTCGACATGCTGGCCGCGCCGCGCCGCTACGGCCGGGTTTCCTATCCGCTCGCGCCGCGCTTCGACGCCTTGCTGCGGGAGGTCGCGGCAGGCAATCCGGTCGTCGTGCTGCAGGATATCGGGGTCGGGCCGCTAGTCAATTGGCATTATGCGGTGGTGGTCGGCTTCGACTATCCGGCGGGCGAACTCTACCTGCGCTCCGGGGAGACGCGGCGCCTGGCGCTTCCCTTCACGGTTTTCGAATACAGCTGGAAACGCGGCGGCTATTGGGCGATGGTCGCGCTGCCGCCCGAGCGCATCCCGGCCAGCGCCGACGCGGCCGGCTACCTGGCGGCGGTCGCGGCCATGGAACGCGTCGCCGCGCCGGAGGCTGCCTTGCTGGCCTATGCGACAGCGCTCGAGCGCTGGCCGGACAATGCCACCGCCAGCATCGGCCTGGCCAACCGGCAATACGCTCAGGGCGCGCTGGCGGCGGCCGAGGCCACCTTGCGCCAGGCGCTTGCGCGGCATCCGGATGCGGTGCCGGTGCTGAACAATCTCGCCCAGGTGCTGTCGGACCTTGGGCGCAACGACGAGGCGCTGGCGTTGCTCGAACGGGCGGCGCGCGCCGAAGCGAGCCCCTTTGCCGCGACCGTGCGCGAAACCCGGGCGCTGGTCCTGCAGCGCATGGGCGGGAGCAGATAAGCGGTTCCGGCGTCGGCCTTGCCCCGCGTGCGCCGGCGCGGCGTGCGCTACAAGCCGGCCGGTCTGTCGCCCGCAGCCGGCGTCGGCTGCTCCGGCCAGTCCGGGACGGCGCTTGTCGAGCTTGAGCGCCGCCCGCCGCCGCCTTGCTTCATGTGGTACATGGCGCGGTCGGCATGGCGCATCAGCGCCGCGGGATCGGCGCCGTCGTCGGGAAACAGGCCCATGCCGACGCTGACGCCGAATTCGATCCGATGGCCGTCGATCTCGCAGGGCGCGCATACGCAGTCGATGATCTTGGCCATGACATCCTCGCCGTAGCGCCGGCCTTCCACATCGACCAGCAGCATCGCGAATTCGTCGCCGCCGCAGCGCGTGACGGTATCGGTGCTGCGGATGTTTTTGCTCAGGCGTTCGGCCACCCGCTTCAGCAGCTTGTCGCCGATCTCGTGGCCGAAGCGATCATTGACGGGCTTGAAATCGTCAAGATCGAAATACAGCAGCGCAAACTTCGTGTCCCAGCGCAGGGCGTTCTTGATGGCCTGCTCGATGCGGTCGTTGAACAGCACCCGATTCGGCAGGCCGGTCAGGGCGTCATGGTGGGCGAGGTAGCGCAACTGTTCTTCCTGCGCCTTGCGCTCGCTGATGTCGGTCATGATGGCCACGTAATGCGTGAGCTGCCCCCTGGCGCCCGTGACGCCGCTGATGCTGATGCGGACCGGCAGCAAGGCGCCGCCCCGGGTGCGATCGATGATGTCGCCTTGCCAGCTTCCGGCGGCCTTCAGCGCGGTCCACATCTCGCGATAGCGTTCCGCGCTGGTGTGGCCCGAGCGGAACAACCTGGGCGTCTTGCCCAGCAGTTCCGCCTCGCTCCAGCCGGTCATGCCGCAGAAAGCCTGATTCACCGAAATGATTTCCAGATCCGGGTCGGTGATCAGGATGCCGTCCGTGCTCGAAGCGAACACTGTTGCCGCCAGCCGCAACTGCTCCTCGGCACCACCGATGCTGCGGATGATCTGGCGGCTGACGAAAACGCCGAAGCCGAGCGCGACGAGAAGCAGCGCCAGGCTGGCTTGCCACAAGCTGGCACGCGCCCAGCGCGCGCCTTCGCCGAGCGTCAGGGAAAAACGGTTTTCCAGTTCCAGAAGCTGGTGATTGAGCTGGTGCAGCTGCTCCCGCAGGCGGGCCACTTGCTCCGGGCGTCCGCCGTGGTCGAGGAATTCGGCGTGCATGGCTTCGCCGGTGAGGATCAGTTCGCCGATCTTCATATCCCCGCGCGTCCATATGTCGATGGCTTCGCGCATGTAGGAAACGTACTGGAAGTTGCGGTAGAACCAGATCAGGGAATCGATATCCTCGGGGTGGTTTCCGCCGCGCAGAAAGCCCTCGCGCGCGCCCGCTGCGTCGACGGGCGTGGCGCTCAGGGCCAGGCGCGCCTGTTTGTCGCCGAGGTTCACCAGTACGGCGCTGCGGAAAGCCTGGTAATCGGATTCGGCATGGCTGCGTGAATAGCGGTCGAGGTAAAGCACCGCGTCTTTTTGCGCCTTGGCCCACAGCCCTTCGCCGCGCACGTAGGAGCGGACGCCGTCATGCACGCTGCCCTGCAGATGGATCATTCCCAGCAGCAGGAGCGCGATCGCCGCGAATGTCAGGACGATCACCATCACCCTGTTTGCGACCGAGTGGTCGCCGACGCTGCGCCGTTTCGACGGTGAATGGTTCATGCCGGCCTAGGTCCGTGCCGCGGATGTTTCCGCTCGCGTGGCCGCCGCACGCGGCGGCACCGCGCCGGGCCGGCAATCCGCCATCATCGCAATTCCTGTCCTGACGATCATAGGCACCCGCAGTATCGACCGACGCAAAATGACGCCTGGCAATACGGCAGGCATCCCCCTTTGATCGACCCCATCCTGCCGTCAGACAGGATCAATGGCAAGGGCAAAGTTCCGGTCGGGATGCGGGCGGCCGCCGGTCGTGCGGACGAGAGTTTGCGTTGGCGGGACGGCGTCGCATGCCTGGCGCCGGTTGCTTTGCATCAGACATGAGATGCCGTCCATGCGCCACGGCTCGTTAAAGTGTGCGCGATAGCGCCAATCCCTAGCCAGTTCAAGGCCCGCCGCGCCCGGCTTGAGGCCGCTGCCGCCGACGCGCAGGCGGCTACCAGCAGCGCAGCGGAGAGGAGCCCTACTGTCTGCCATATGGCGGGCCTCCATTTGTCAAACTGGAGAATCCGCGACAGTAATTCGGCTCCTGAGTTCAGCGTGGCGCGAGGGCCTGTTCCAAGTTCGCCTAAACCTTCGGCGCCGGCCTGAACTGCATGGCCTTGTATTCGAGAAAATCCTCGAGGCCGTACTTGCCCAGTTCGCGGCCGTTGCCGGACTGCTTGTAGCCGCCGAAAGGCGCGTAGATATTGAAGGGGCCGCCGTTGATTTCGACCTGGCCGGTGCGCAGGCGGCGCGCGACTTTTTCCGCGTGCTCGTCGCTGCCCGACCAGACGCCGCCGGCGAGGCCATAGACGCTGGCGTTGGCAATGCGCACGGCATCGTCTTCATCGGTGTAGGAAATGATGGAGAGCACCGGGCCGAAGATTTCTTCGCGGGCGATCGTGGCATCGGCCTTGACCTGGCCGAAGATGGTCGGCGCGACGTAGTAGCCAGCGGGATTCACGCCTTCGGGCAGTGCCGCGCCGCCGGTCAGCAGCTCGCCGCCTTCGGCGATGCCCTTGGCGATGTAGTCGCGCACGCGGTCCTGCTGCATTTTCGAGGCCAGCGGCCCCAGCGTGATGCCCTCGGCCAGCGGGTCGCCGACGCGGTAAGCCTGCGCCGCCTCGACCGCAAGCTGCGCGGCTTCGGCGTAGCGCGCAGCAGGCACCAGCATGCGCGTATGCGCGGTGCAGGTCTGGCCCGAGTTGAGGTAGCAGTTGCCGACCACGCCCTTCACCGCGACCGCGAAGTCGGCGTCGTCGAGGATGATCGCGGCCGACTTGCCGCCGAGTTCCAGCGCGACGCGCTTGACCGTGGCCGAGGCGAGCTCCGAGACGCGGGTGCCGGCGCGGGTCGAGCCGGTGAAGGAGACCATGTCGACCTCGGGGTGGGTCACCAGCGCCTCGCCGATCGCCGGGCCGTAGCCGGTGACCAGGTTGAAGACGCCGGCCGGCACGCCCGCGGCGTGGACGATCTCGGCCAGCAGGAAGGCGTTGAGCGGCGCGACTTCGGAGGGCTTCAGCACCACCGTGCAGCCGGCGGCCAAGGCAGCGGCGACCTTGGCCGCGATCTGGTGCAGCGGGTAGTTCCATGGCGTGATCGCGACGACGACGCCGACCGCCTCGCGCAGCACCTTCGAATTGCCGACCCTCTCCTCGAAGGGAAAATCAGCCAGCATTTTCGAGTACATGCCGAAGCTGGCGGCCGGCGAGCCGACCTGGATGCGCTGCGAGAGCTTGTAGGGCATGCCCATTTCGAGCGTGATGGTCCGGGCGATTTCATCCGTGCGGGCCTTGAGGCCTTCCTGGATCTTTTTCAGATACGCGGCACGCTCGGCCGGCGGCGTGATGCTCCAGGCATCGAAGGCGCGGCGCGCGGCCATGACAGCGGCGTCGGCGTCGGCCGCGTTGCCCTGTGGCAGGGTCGCCAGCAGGGCGCCGTCGGTGGGCGAGAAGACTTCGATGCTGCCTGTGCCGGCCGGGGCGACCCATTTGCCGTCGATGTAAAACTGGTTGCGCTGTTCCATGTTTCTCTTTCTGTGATTTAGTTGTTGGGGAGGACCACAATTTTTCCCTTGACCTGGCGATTGGCGATTTTTGCAATCGCCTCTTTCGCTGCGGCGAGAGGAAAGCTCTCGCTGACCACGGGACGAATCACGCCGGCGGCGAACCAATCGTTGAGCTGTTGCAGGTTGGCCAGATGTCCGGCGGGATCGTGTTTGGTCGAATCGCCCCAATACACGCCGATCAGCGAACGTTCCTTGAGCAGCGCGAGATTCAGCGGAATCTTGGGGATCTCGCCGGCGGCGAAGCCGATGATCAGGAGCCGTCCGCGCCAGGCCAGGGCGCGCACCGCGGGCTCGGTGTAGGGGCCGCCGACCGGGTCATAGACCACGTCGGCGCCCTTGCCGCCCGTGAGTTCGTTGATGCGGTCCTTGAGATTCTCGGTCGAGTAATTCACCGTCTCGTCAGCGCCAACTTTCTTGCACAGTTCGAGCTTGTCGTCGGAGGACGCGGCGGCGATCACGCGCGCGCCCATGGCCTTGCCGATCTCGATTGCCGAGATGCCGACGCCGCCGGCGGCGCCGAGCACCACCAGGGTTTCATTGGGCTTGAGGTGGCCGCAATCCTTCAGCGCGTGCAGCGAGGTGCAGTAAGTCAGCACCAGCGCCGCGCCGGCCTCGAAATCCATGCCGGCCGGCAGGGGCATCACGCGATGCGCTTCGGCCAGGCATTCCTCGGCGAAGCCGCCGGTGCTGGTCAGCGCGATGACGCGGTCGCCGGCCTTGAAATGCTTGACCTCGGCGCCGACCGCCTTGACCACGCCGGCGATCTCGGCGCCCGGCGTGAAGGGCAGCGGCGGCTTGACCTGGTAGAGGCCCTGCACCATCAGCGCATCGGGGAAGTTCACGGCCGCCGCCCTGACTTCGATCAGCAGTTGTTTGGGGCCGGGCAGGGGGGAGGGGATGTCCTTGACGACCAGGGTGTCGATCGGACCGTAGGCTTCGCAGATCAGGGCTTTCATTGGATTCCTTAAATGAGACCACTCGTTCGGAGCGACAGCTAGATAGCCGAGCGAAGCGAGCTGACCAGAAGCCTCCCCGCGAGGGGAGGATGGGAGGGGCGGGCCTTCAATTCGCCTTTCGCGTGTTTCATCTTCAGCGGGCGGTACTTGGTGCCATGAGCGCTATGCCAGCGGCGTCGGATTGCGCTGGTTCATGATGTCGTCCATGCGTAGCTGGATGGCATTGTTGATCTTGCGGTGGGGAATCACGTAGAAGCGCCCTTCGCCGACCGCGTCGAACACCGCGCCGGCCATGTGGGCGGCGGTCAGGCGTCCGGACTTGACCGCCTGGCCCATGCGTTCCTCATAGGCGGCGGAGAGGCCGGCGGCGGGCGCCGCGCTGCCGAAGCGGTCGGGCCGGTTGCGTGCCGACTGGTGGATCGCCGTCGGCACCCAGGCCGGGCACAGCACCGAGACGCCGACTTTCGCCTGCGCCGCGGCGAGTTCGCCGTAGAGGGTTTCGGACAGCGTCACGACGCCGTGCTTGCTGACGTTGTAGGCCGCCATGCCGGGCGTGGACAGGAGTCCGGCGACCGAGGCGGTGTTTACGATATGGCCTTCGTCGCCCTGTTCCAGCATCTTCGGCAGGAAGTGGTGGATGCCGTGGATCACGCTCCACAGATTGACGCCGAGCACCCATTCCCAGTCGGCCGTCGAGTGTTCCCAGGTGACGCGCGTGAGGCCGACGCCGGCGTTGTTGCACAGCAGATGCACGCCGCCGAAGCGGCCGAAGGCGGCGGCGGCCAGCGCGGCGACTTCGTCCTCGCGGCTGACGTCGGTCTTCTGCAGCAGCAGGCGTTCGGCCGGCAGGCCCAGCGTCGCCGCCGCGGCTTCCAGCTTGCCGTGCTCGATGTCGGCCAGCACCAGGTTCATGCCCTCGGCGGCGGCGCGGCGCGCCAGTTCGAGGCCGATGCCGCTGGCGGCGCCGGTGATGACCGCGCTGCGGTCGCGAAACTGTTTCATTTGGGTGTCCTCCGTGGGTGTGGATTTTTTCGTGTTGCGGCTGAACGGGCCGGCGGCGGGCGCAGGCCGATCATCTTGCACAGTGTGGCGGTCAGGCGGCTGACCAGCTCCTCGGGCGTCAGGCGGCCTTCGGGGCGGTACCAGGTGTACATGAAGCCGACGGCGCCGCCCATGGCCATCGCGGTGACCGTGGTGTCCTCGAAGGAGAGCTTGCCCTGGCGCCGGCCTTCCTCCATCAGGGCGCCGAGGTCGGCGTAGAAGTCATTGGCGAGCCGGCGCAGTTCGTCGCGGAATTCCGGACGCAGCGAGGCCGTGACGCGAAAGGCCAGGGCGCTGGCGCGAAAATGCGTGACGCAGGCCGCGACCCAGCGCTGCAGGCCCTCGGCCAGTTTGAGGTGGGCCGGCCGCGCATCGTCGGCGGGAAACTTCATGGTCGACAGGCAGGCGACCGAGGCGCGCCAGGCCAGGGTCTCGACGATCTCGTGCTTGTCGTGAAAGTAGTAATAGACGAAGGGCTTGGTGACGCCGAGTTCGGCGCAGATCATGTCCATCGTGGTGCCGGCGAAACCGTTGCGGTAGAACAGGTCTTCGGCCGCGGCCAGGATGCGTTCGCGCTTGTCGAGGCAGGCCTGGGTTTCGCCGGGCCTGGGGGGGAGGGCTGCGGAGGTTCGAGCGGCACTGCGCGTGGCGGGCATGGGCGGATGGCTGCAG
Source organism: Sulfuritalea sp. (assembly GCA_023700805.1). Lineage (GTDB taxonomy): Bacteria > Pseudomonadota > Gammaproteobacteria > Burkholderiales > Rhodocyclaceae > Sulfuritalea. Next base: position 30,270 of record JAMPYF010000005.1, on the reverse strand, counting down.
CAGGGAAGGGCGGGAGGAAGCGGATTATACTGGGCGGTACAAAATAATTATACCGATGGGTATGAATTTGTTGCGCGCCGGCCCAGGGGGAAGCGGGGCTGGCAAAATCCCTCGCGCACGGATTGCCGTGACCGCCACCTCGCCGGAGCAGTAAATGCCTCTTCGTCGTTCCGTAGTTCGCCATGCCCACTCAGGCCCCCCGCGTGCGCTGAATTCGCTGCTGGAGCCGCGTGCCCTGCTCGAAATTGCGCTGCTGCCGGCGTCCTTGCCGCTGTTGCTGCAGGCGCCGCGCGGCGACGGCCATCCGGTGCTGCTGCTGCCCGGCTTCCTCGCCGACGAAAAGTCGCTGATCGCGCTCAGGCTGTTCCTCCAGCGCAAGGGTTACGAAGTGCACACCTGGGGCCTGGGACGCAACCTGGGTTTTCGCAGCAAGCACGCCAGCGCCCTGCCGCAGAAAATCCGCTACCTGCACCACGTCACCGGGCGCAAGGTCAGCCTGGTCGGCTGGAGCCTGGGGGGCGTGTTCTCGCTCTATGGCGCCGAAAGCACGCTCGACTGCGTGCGTTCGATCATCACCCTGGGCAGCCCGGTCAGCGTCGATGCCGCCGGCAGCCAGTCGCCGACGGCGATCAAGGCGCTCTACCGGCTGGTCTCGCATCGCCATGGCGCGGCCGCGCACGTCATGCAACCGCGCGCCAAGACGCTGCGCGAGCGGCGCCGGCTGGCCGTTCCCACCAGTTGCCTGTATTCCCTGGGCGATGGCGTGGTGCCGCCGCAGGAAGCCACCATCGACGGCGACCCGGCCCTGCACGAGAACATCCGGGTGCCCGGCAGCCATCTCGGCCTGGGCTTCAACGGCATCGTGCTGGCCGTCGTCGCCGACCGTCTGGCGCAGCCGGAGGGCGCCTGGCAGCCGTTCCGGCCGCAGGGCCTGCTCGGCCGCGTCTGGCGCATGAGCACCGGTTCGGCGCATGATGGCGCGGGATCAAAGGCGATTTAGGAAAGAAGCACATGCGACAACTCAGCGAGCACGATGCCGCGTACATCTATTCGGACAGCGCCCACGCCAACTCGAACGTCACGCTGCTGCACATCTACGACCAGTCCACCGCGCCGGGCGGCATGGTGCGCTTCAAGCAGATCCTGGCGCATGTCGAGAGCCGGCTCGACCGCCTGCCGGTGTTCCGCCAGAAGATCCTGCGCGTGCCGCTCGATCTCGACTATCCGTGGTGGGTCGAGGACGAGAGTTTCGACATCGAATACCACGTGCGCCACATTGCCCTGCCCAAGCCCGGCGACTGGCGCCAGTTCTGCATCCAGGCCTCGCGCATCCACGCCCGTCCGCTCGACCTGCAGCGCCCGCTGTGGGAAATGTACGTGATCGAGGGCCTCGACAGCTTTCTCGATCTGCCGGTGGGCAGCTTTGCCGTGTTGCTGAAGATTCACCATGCCGCGATCGACGTCACCCAGGGCAATGCGATCACCACCGTGCTGCACGACCTCGCGCCGGATGCGCCGCCGTCCGCGCCGCCCGTGCCCTGGTTCCCCGAGTCGGCGCCGGGCACGCTCGGCCTGCTGGCGCGCGCCGGGTTCAACGTCGCCACCTTTCCGCTGCGCATGGCGCAGCCGCTGGCGCGCAGCTGGACCACGCTGAAATCGGCCGCGAGCACCCTGGTCGGCGAGTTTCTCGGCCGGCCGCAGGAATTTCCCGTGACGCGCTTCAACAGCGTGGTGTCGCCGCACCGGGTGTTCGACACGCGCCGCTTCGCGCTGCGGGATTTCAAGGCGATCCGCGAGCTGGCGCCCGGCGCCACGGTCAATGACGTGGTGCTGGCGGTGTGCGCCGGCGGCCTGCGGCGCTATCTCGAACTGCAGGGCGAACTGCCGGAGGAGAGCCTGGTCGCGGCGGCGCCGATCGCCGTGCGCGGCGCCGGGCAGCCCGACGCGCCGGCCAGCTTCGCCTGGGTGCGCCTGGGGCTGGCCACCGACATCGTCGATCCGGTCGCGCGCCTGGCCACGATCCAGGCCACCAGCTCGTCCTCGGAACTCATGACGCGGGCCGTCAGCGCGCGCGAACTGATCGAGCTGGCCGAACAGGCGCCGTCGGCCGCCATCGCCGCCACCAGCAAGATGCTGCGCTCGGCCTCGGCCCTGCTCGGCGACTGGGCGCCGCTGGCCAACTGCGCCATCGCCAACGTGCCCGGCCCGCAGGTGCCGCTGTACCTGCAGGGCGCGCGCCTGTCCTATGTCTCGGCCATCATGCCGATTTCCGACGGCATGGGCCTGGTGTTTTCGGTCACCAGCTACAGCGAGACGATCGTGATTTCCTTCACCGCCTGCTACGAGCAACTGCCCGATCCCGAGCTGCTGGCGCGCTGCCTGCGCGACAGCTTCAAGGAATATCTGGCGCTGCTGCGGCCCGCCGCGCGCCGCAAGCCTGCCGCCGCGAAGACGCGGACGCCGCGCCGCAGAGTTGGCGCTGGCGCAACGGCGAGCTGAGCGGCGGCATCATCCATATCGCATGCGAGTCGCTGGGCGATGCGGCCCATCCCGCCATCGTCCTCATCATGGGCCTCGGCATGCAGCTGACGGCCTGGCCCAGGCCATCGCCGACCATTGCGAGCGGAGCCCTGCAGCAAGCGATCGCCTGAGGGCGGCTTCGGTTATTCTGGAGGCACTGTAGGGCCGGCTTCAGCCGGCCATGGCGGACTGAACTCCGCCCCACGTTGCAGGGGATAACTCATGACGCGCGTCGGCCTCTACTTCGCTTCAGTCCAGTTCCTCTTCGTCACCTGCTGGACGGTGTATGTGATTTACCTGCCGCAGCTCGCGGCACAGGCCGGCATCGAAAAGAAATGGGTCATCTACATCCTGATGGCCGACCAGGCGATTTTCACGCTGATGGATTTTTCCATCGGCGTCGCCGCCGACCGCGTCGGGCGTACCCTGGGCCGGCTTGGCCGGCTGCTGGTGGTGCTCACCGCGGTGTCCTGCGCCGCCTTCCTGCTGCTGCCGCTGGTCGCCCCCGGCGGCTCGCCGCTGCCCTTCCTGGCGCTGATCGCGGTCTGGGCCGCGACCTCCTCGGCGTTGCGCGCGCCGCCCATGATGATGCTGGGCAAATATGTGCCGACCCCCGGCGTGCCCTGGGTGGCCACGCTGATGCTGGTCGGCATGGGCGTTGCCGGCGCGATCGCGCCCTACCTGACGGTGAGCCTGCGCAGCCTCGATCCGCGCCTGCCCTTCGCCCTGTCTTCGATCGCCCTGATCGCCGCGGTGAGCGGCATGCTCTGGGCCGAGAAACACCTCGCGGCGTCCGCCGCGGCGCCGCCCGCCGCACCCACGCCGAGGAAGCCGCTGAATGCCGACGTGGTGCTGTTCTTCGCCGCCGCCGCGCTGCTCGGCCTGGGCTTCCAGGTGCATTTCGCGCTGAACTCGGCGCCGCTCTACCTGCGCTTCGCCAAGCCGGCGGAACTCGACCACCTGATGCCGGCGTTCTGGGTCGGCTTCAACCTGCTGATCTTCGTCGCCTGCCGCGCCAACCAGCGCTTCGGCGGTGCCGCGGTCATGGCCAGCGGCGCCGTGCTCGGCGCGCTCGCTTCGTCGCTGGCGGCTTCCGCCGGCTCGCTGGAACTCTTGCTGGTGCTGCAGTTCCTCGCCGGCGGCGCCTGGGCCGCGGTGCTGGTCAGCGCAATGACGGCGGCCATCGCCATCGGCCACTTCGGGCGCGAAGGCGCGGCCACCGGCGGCCTGTTCGCGCTGCTGGCGCTCGCCACTTTCGCGCGCATGGCGCTGGTCGCGGCGCAACTCAACCAGGACCCCGGCATCAGCGCGCTGCTGGTCACGCTGCCGGGGTTGGCCTGGGCGGCAGCGGGATTGCTGCTGGCGTGGCTGGCGCTGCGGGCGCGGGCTGCGGCAGCCGCTGCCGGCTGAGGCGTCGGCTACAGCCTCAAAGCGCCGTCCCGCCAGCGCCAACTTTCCCGCGATAGTTTCAATAGAAGACCCTGAATCGCTGTGATCTGCTCGACCTGGGACTTGGGGTCGGGTACTTTGCCGAAGAGGATGTCGCGGGCGGTATCGAAGCGGCGTTTGGTATCGGTGTCGAGCACGTGAATCCCTGAAACGGATTATTCGGGCGGGAACCGCAGCTTCGAAAAGCTGCGCCCGGCCTGGATGGCTCGGCGCTCGACATCCGCTGCGGACTCAAGCCAGCCTTGCTGCTCCAGAAACAACAGGTAGGCGCGCGTGCTGATCTTGCGGCAGTTGTCCGGCAGCAAAAAGCTGGCGCGGGCGATCTTGTGATCTTCGAACAGGAACACGCCGGTTTGTGGCGGATGGTCCAGCGCGAAGTCGTTCATGGTTTCCTGGATCGCCAGTTCGCCGAGATTGGCGGTACGCGCGGCGGCGGGGTTTGCCACCTGCCGTTGCTGGTGACGTCGGAAAGTGCCGGTCGCGCGCACCGATACCTGGCCGGAGGCAGCCCACTGCGCCAGTTTCTCGCTGGTCGGTGTCTGATTGCGCGTCACTTCGTGCAGCACCATATCGACCAGCACAATAGGCCAGCCGGGTTTGAACAGCAGGTCGAGCGCATCGGCATAGGCCAGCGTGATGAGCGGGCCGGCGTCGGGCAGCAGAACAAGGTTCGCGGCCATCGCGAGCGGCTCAGTTTGCCAGCGCTTTCAGTTGATCGACCATGTCGCGCGTATCGGCCTCCGGCAATCGCGGCATCGGCAGGTGGGCTTGCGCCATCAACAGGAAGAGGTCTTCCTCGCTGTCGATTCCCAGCGCGCGCATGGCTTGGTCGCCCGCGAGCCGCCCAAGCGAAAAGTCGAGCAGCCGCCGGTAATTCTGGTTGCCTGTCGCTTCGGCCGCCTCGAAAGTTTCGACCAGATGACGAAGCTCGGCGTTGAAGAGCGCATTGACCGAGGTGTCGGTCTTGGCGGCAATGATTTTGGCGCGCTTGAGCAGATCGCGATCAACCGCGCCGGTGAAATTGACGGTGCCTGCCATTTCTTGTCTCCATGGGATTAACACATAAATAAGTGTATCACTCAAACATGTGTTACTGGAAGCGCGCCGGTGTTGGTTCAAGGCGCGAACTGGTTCAAAGAGACATAGTCCTTGACGTATTCGGGCACGAGCGTGCGGTACTGCTGGGGCACGGCTCTGAAATCATGGGTGGTGAAATACGGGTTGGTCGCCAGATCGGTGAACTGCCTGCCGTCGATGATGTCGCGCACCCGGTTGCTGGTGACGTAGGCCTTGAAATAGGTCTTGATGGCCGGGATGGCCGAGGGCTGCGCGGGCACGCGGTCGGCGACGAACTTCGAGAATTCCTCTTCCAGTAGTTCGTCCTTGGACTTGAAGCGCGGGATGAGGCCGAAGATCTTCGTCAGGATTTCGCGCAGGGTCAGGCGGCGGTCCACGGCGGCCGCTTTGCGCAGCTTGTCGAGGGGGTAGTACTCCTCGGGCTTGTCGAAGACTTCTCGGGTCGAAGACTTCGCGGTTGACGTAGTCGATGACGCTGTCCCACTGCCCGGCTTCCACGGCGGCGCCGATGGTTGCGTTGTCGCGCACGGTGTCTTCGAAACGCTCGAAGGCGAATGTTGGCGGGCGCAGTGCCCTCCGCAAAGAAACGTCAGCCAGCCGCTTCGAGCAGCCTATTGATCTTGATGCGGGCTGTGGCTTCCTTGTCGGGCATTCAGAGTCCTACGCCGGCGATGGTGGTTTGGCGGCATCAATGGCCACCATCGGGGGCGATTATCATCGGTCCTCGTCTGGCCGACAACTGCCGATCGGCATATTACGCCGACAGCAAAGCCGCATTGCGGTCGATCAGGCGGCATGCCCTCAACGACCGAATTGCCGCCGTCTCGCCAGCGCCAACTTTCATCTTTCCTGTCGCGGCCCTGCCAGCGACACAGCGCGTCCGACCTGTCCAGCCCGATAGCGCAACGCTCCCGTCCGGCGCCGAGCTCGGGCGCGCGGCGCGCTTCGCGTGTTTCGCAGAACAGGAAGTCAGTTCCCGGTCGGCACCGCAGCGCTGAACGGCACCATGTCGGCGGCAGGCATCGGCCGCGCGAACAGGTAGCCCTGTCCGTAGTCGCAGCCGGCGGCTTTCAGCAGCTCGCATTGCTCCTGGGTTTCGATGCCCTCGGCGATCACCTGCAGGCCGAGCTTGTGGGCCATGACGACGATGGCCTCGACTATCGCCTGGTCGTCGTGATCGGTGGCCATGTCGCGCACGAAGGACTGGTCGATCTTGATGAAGTCGAGGGGGAAGCGTTTCAGGTAGGACATCGCCGAATAGCCGGTGCCGAAATCGTCGAGCGACACGCGGAAACCGGCGGCGCGGAACTGCCTCAGCTTGGCGGCGACTTCGGGCCGGTCGTCGAGCAGCAGGCCCTCGGTGATTTCGATGGCGATGCAGCGGGCCGGCAGCCCGATCTCATTGAGGTAATCGACCCAGGTCTCATGGGTGTTGCCCGAAAAAAACTGGCGCGGCGACTTGTTCACGCTGATCTGGATCAGCCCGTCGTCGCCCGCATCGAGCAGGCCCAGGTCGTACCAGCGCTTGGCCGTGCGCGCCGATTCGCGGAACACCCAGTCGCCGATTTCGTTGATCAGGCCGGTTTCCTCGGCGATCGGAATGAACTGCGCCGGCTCGACCATGCCGTGGGTCGGATGGCGCCAGCGCAGCAGCGCCTCGGCCTTCATGATGCGGCCGGTGGCCAGTTCGACGATGGGCTGCAGATGCACTTCGAGCTGGCCGGCGGCGATGGCGTTGCGCAGATCGTTGCTGAGCAGCAGCCGCGATTGCGCGGCCGCCTGCATCGACGCGGTGAAATAGCTGAAGCGGTTGCGGCCCTGTTCCTTGGCCGCATACATGGCCTGGTCGGCATGCTTGAGCAGGGATTCGACATTGTCGGCGTCGCTCGGGTAAATCGTGATGCCGATGCTGGCGGACACGTAGACCGTCTCGGCGCCGAGCATGAATTTCGCGGACAGCGCCTGGAGCATGGCCTGGGCCACCTCGCCGACGCGGTCGGTGTCGGCAAGGTCGGACATGATGACGGTGAATTCGTCGCCGCCGAGACGCGCCACGGTATCGGTGGCGCGCACGCAATCGCAGACGCGGCGCGCCGCCTCGACCAGCAGGAGGTCGCCGCTGTGGTGGCCGAGGGTGTCGTTCACTTCCTTGAAGCGGTCGAGGTCCACGAACAGCAGCGCCACGGCAAGGCCCGCGCGCTGCGCCTTGAGCAGTTCCTGCTGCAGCCGGTCGCGGAACAGGCGGCGGTTGGGCAGGTCGGTCAGGGAATCGTAGTTGGCCTGGCGCCAGATGGTTTCCTCGGTGCGCTTCTTTTCGGTGATGTCGGAAGACATCGCGATGCGCCGCAGCACCTTGCCGTTGGCGTCGCAGATGGTGCTGATCGACAGCCACTCCGGGTATTCCTCGCCGCACTTGCGCCGGTTCCAGATCTCGCCCTGCCAGCGCCCGGTGGTTTCCAGCGCATGCCACATCTCCTGGTAGAAGGGCAGGTCGTGGCGTCCGCTCTTGAGCAGGTTGGAATCCTGGCCGATGGCTTCGTGCGGGGCGTAGCCGGTCACCTGGGTGAAGGCCGGATTGATGGCGATGATGCGGTTGTCGGCATCGGTCACCGCGATCGCCTCGCTGACCGCCTGGTGCACCGAGGCGGCGATCTGCAGCTCGTTCTCGGTGCGCTTGCGCTCGATGGCGAGCCCGGCCAGTTGGGCGGCTTCGTGCATCACTTCGATGTCGCCGACATCGGGTACGGCCGGGTGTATCCAGAAGAACGCGAAAACGCCGAGCACCTCGCCGTTGATGGCGAGGATGGGTTCCGACCAGCAGGACACCTGCTCGCCCTCCAGCGCCGGGGGCCGGCATTCGTCGCAGACCGAATGCACGCTGATGTCATCGACGATCAGGCGCTTGCCGCGGTTCTTGGCCGTCAGGCAGGTGGCGCCGCCGTCAGGGGTTCTGCTGCGGCCGGCGCGCTCCGGCAGGTTCGCCGCGGCGCCATAGACCAGGTGATGGCCGGGCTCGTCCAGGTGCAGGATGGAGCAGGCCATGCCGTGGGTCTGGCGTTCGGCGCCGACGGCGATCAGATGGAGTATCTCGGACAAGTCGGCGTCCTCGGCGAGGCGGCCGGTGACCGTGCTGCGCGTGCGTTGCCGCTCTTCGCCGCGCTTGCGCGCGGTGATTTCGAGATTGTTGCCGAGGTAGCCGGTGATCTCGCCCTGGGCGTCGTGCAAGGCGATCGCGTTGCCATTGACCCAGACTACCCTGCCGTCGGGCCTGAGGAAGCGGTAGTCCATCGACCACTCGCCCTCGCTCGCCAGGGGGCCGCGCCAGATGGCTTCGACGGCTTCCCGGTCGTCCGGATGCAGGGTCCGCATCCACCCCTGCCCGATGGCCTCGTCGGCGGCAAGGCCGGCAATCTCGCACCAGCGGCGGTTCACAAACAGGCAATTGCCTTCGCTGTCGATCTGGTAGATGCCCACCGGCGCATGGGTGGCCAGCATGCGGAAGCGTTCCTCGCTGTCCCGGAGTTCGGACACCCGCTCGCGGATTTTCAGCTCCAGCAGCAGTTGGTTGGATTCGAGCTGGCGGCGCTGGCGGTAAAGCTCGCAGAAGACTTTTACCTTGCTCTGCAGGATGTGGGGTTCGAAGGGCTTGATCAGGTAGTCGACGGCGCCGAGTTCATAGCCCTTGAACTGCAGCTGGATGTCCTTCATCCCGGCGGTGACGAAGATGATCGGCAGGTGCCGCGTCTTGGGGTTCGAGCGCATCAGTTCGGCCGTCTCGAAGCCGTCCATGCCGGGCATCTGGACGTCGAGCAGCACCAGCGCAAAATCCCGCTTCAGGGTATGGCGCAGCGCATCGTTGCCGGATGTGGCCTTGACCAGGTCAAGCCCCTGATTGCCGAGAACCGCCTCCAGCGCCACCAGGTTTTCCGGGCGGTCGTCGACCAGCAGCAACGCCACGTTCTCAGTCATCTCGCCCTTTTTCGTCGTGCGGAATCGTGCTGCGCCTCGCCGCCAGCTTCTGCAACAGGGTCGCGATGCCATCCAAGGCAACCACGTAGTCTACCCCTGTCGCGGCCATCGCGGCCTGCGGCATCTGCGGGGCTTCGGCGTCGGCCGGGTCCTGGACGATGGCCGTGCCGCCCTTTTGCTTGATGGTCTTCAAGCCCTGGCTGCCGTCGAAATTCGCGCCGGTGAGGACGATGCCGATCAGCGCCGGGCCGAAGACCGCGGCGGCCGATTCGAACAGGACATCGACCGAAGGACGGGCGAAACTCACATAGGGATCGGCGGACAGCGACAGGAAGCCCTCGCGCTCCACCAGCAGGTGGTAATTGGGCGGCGCCAGATAGGCCGTGCCGGGCAGGATTTCGTCCTGTTCGTCGGCTTCCTTGACGCGCAGGGGGCAGCGGTCGTCGAGCAGTTTCGCCAGGCCGCCGTCCGCATCCGCGCTGATGTGCTGGACGATCAGGATCGGCAGCGGGAAAGCCGCCGGCAACTGGCCGAGCAGCTTTTGCAGCGCGTGCACGCCGCCGGTGGAAACGCCGACGACCACGGCCTCGAACGCCCTAGCCATAACGCTTCCGGTAGATGCGCAGCGGGGGCGCCAGTTCCTCGTAGCGTTCCCCCATCTTCCGGCGCTCCAGGGTTTCCTTGAGACCGAGGCAAAGAAAGCCCCCCGGCAGCAGGCTGCTGTCGAACAGGCGCAGGCAGCGTTCCTTGAGCGCGGGCTTGAAATAGATCATGACATTGCGGCACAGGACCAGGTTCATTTCGCCGAACTCGCCGTCGGTTGCCAGGTTGTGCGGGGCGAAGACGATGTGCTTCTTGAGGGCGGGCGAGAGGATGGCGCGGTCGTAGCGGGCCGTGTAGTAATCGGCGAACGAGGCGCGGCCGCCGGACTTCTGGTAGTTGCGGGTGAAGCGCTGCATCTCGGCGATCGGCATCACGCCCTCGCCGGCCTTCTGCAGCACCGCCTCATTGATGTCGGTGGCGTACATGCGATAGCGCCCGGCCATGCCCTCCTCGTTCAGCAGTATCGCCATGGAATAGGCCTCCTCGCCCGTGGCGCAGCCGGCGTGCCAGATCTTGACGAAGGGGTAGGTCTTGAGAAAGGGCACCACCTGTTCGCGCAGGGCATGGAAAAACGCCGGGTCGCGGAACATTTCGGTGACATTGACCGTGATGCCGCGCAACAGCGATTCGAACACGCTGCGGCTGCGCAGCAGTTGCGACTGGGCCTGCGAGAAGGTGTCGAAGCCCGACTCGGCCAGCCAGTGGTTGAGCCGGCGCTTGATCGAGGCGTCGGCGTAGTCGCGGAAGTCGTAGCCGTAAATCCGCTGCACCCCTTCCAGCAGGAGGCGGATTTCCACGTCTTCGACGTCGTCGGTTTTCATCTCCGGCGGCCTATACGTGCTGGAAGATCCAGACGCGGATCAGGGACAGCAGCTTATCCACCTCGATCGGCTTGGCGATGTAGTCGCTCGCCCCCGCCGCCATGCATTTTTCCTGATCGCCGCGCAAGGCCTTGGCGGTCATGGCGATGATCGGGATATTCACCAGCCGGGGATTCTTGCGGATTTCGCGCATGGCGGCGTAGCCGTCCATTTCCGGCATCATGATGTCCATCAGGATGATGCCGATGTCGTCGTGCTGCTCCAGCCGGGCCAGCGCCTCGCGGCCGTTCTCGGCCTCGATCACCACCATGTGCTTCTCGGCCAGGACGCTGGAGAGGGAGAAGATGTTGCGCATGTCGTCATCCACCAGCAGCACCTTCCTGCCCTCCAGCATCGCTTCCTTGTCGATCGCGGTGCGGATCATGCGCTGCTTGTTCGGGTGCAGGTTGCTCTCCACCAGGTGGAGGAACAGGGTGACTTCGTTGAGCAGGCGTTCCGGGCTCTTGGCGCCCTTGATGATGATGCTCTCGGCGTAACGCCGCAGCTTGCGCTCGTCCTCGTGGCTCAGGTCGCGGCCGGAGTGGATGATGACCGGAATGCGCCGCGCCCCCTCCATGTTCTGGATGTATTCGAGCAGGTCGAAACCGGACATGTCGGACAGGCCGAGGTCGAGCACCATGCAATCGAAGGCCTGGCTTGCCAGCAGGTCGATGGCCTCCTTGCCCGTCGCCGCCACCACGATATCGACGCCGCCTTCTTCGAGCAGGGCGACCATGCTGCTTGCCTCGTCCCGGTTGTCCTCGACGATCAGCAGCCGGCGCACCGACTTGGCCAGCGAACCCTCGATCGACTGCAGCACCTCGTTGATCTGCTCCATGCTGACGGGCTTGGTGGCGAAGCCGATGGCGCCCATGGCCATGGCCTTCTGCCGGTCTTCCATGCAGGTGATGAAATGCACCGGGATATGCCGCGTGCGCGGGTGGTCCTTGAGGCTGCGCATCACGCCCCAGCCGTCGATATGGGGCAGCATCACGTCGAGGATGATGGCGCTCGGCAGGCAGCGTTCGGCCATGGCGATGCCGGACTCGCCGTCGGCGGCGACCAGGGCGGAAAAGCCGCGTTCCTTGACCATGCCCTGCAGGATCCTGGCGAAGTTGAGATCGTCCTCGATGATCAGGATGGATTTGTCGCCTGCTGCCAGGCTGGCCCGGTCGTCCGGCACGGGCGTGGGGAAGGACGGTGTTTCCTCGCCGGCGCGCGCCGGCGGCGCTGCCGGCCGCGGCGCCGGGGGCGGCGGGCGCAGCAGGGCGGCGGGCGCGGCTGTCGCGGCGGCTTCCTGGCCCTCCGCTGCGGCGAGCGGCATGTACAGCGTGAACACGCTGCCGCGGCCCTCTTCGCTGTGCATGCGGATCTCGCCGTGCATCTTGTGCGCAAGCTGGAGCGAGATCGAAAGTCCCAGCCCCGTGCCGCCGTACTTGCGGCTGATGGAACCGTCGCCCTGCTGGAAGGCCTCGAAAACCAGTTGCTGCTTGGCGGCGGGAATGCCGATCCCGGTATCGCTGACGATGAAGGCCAGCGCCGGCACCGGCAGCGGGTTTTCCTGCGCCGCGGGCGTGGCGATGCGCAGGCCGACTTCGCCCTTCTCGGTGAATTTCAGCGCATTCGACAGCAGGTTCTTGAGTATCTGGTGCACCCGCTGTTCGTCGCCGTGGAACAGCGCCGGGATGCCGGCATCGGCCTCGACGCGGAAGGCGAGCCCCTTTTGCTCGGCCAGCGGTTCGAAAGTGGCGCGGATGGAGTCGCACAGGTCCGGCACCGCAAGTGCGGCGAAGCTGAACTGCATCTGGCCGGCCTCGACCTTGGACAGGTCGAGGATGTCGTTGATCAGGTTGAGCAGGTCGGTGCCGGCGGAATTGATGGTGGCGGCGAACTCGACCTGCTTGTCGCTCAGGTTGCCGTCCTTGTTCTGCTTGAGCAGGCTGGAGAGGATCATCAGGCTGTTGAGCGGGGTGCGCAACTCGTGCGACATGTTGGCGAGGAACTCCGACTTGTAGGTGCTGACCCGCTCCAGTTCCGCCACCTTCTCCTGCAGGATGCGGCTGGCGGCCTCGATCTCCTGGTTCTTGAAGCGGATTTTCTCGCGCTGCTGTTCCAGCATCTGCGCCCGCTCTTCGAGTTCCTCGTTGCTTTGCTGGAGTTCCTCCTGCTGCACCCGCAATTCCTCGGCCTGTTGCTCGGTCTGTTCGAGCAGTTCGGCGGTCTTCTGGTGGGCGAGGTTGGCGTCGATCGCGATGGCGATGGTTTCCCTGGCCAGTTCGACGAACTTCAGCTCGGTCTCGCTGAACTCGCGGAAAGTGCCGATCTCGATCACGCCGACCAGGCGGTTGCCGTGCAAGAGCGGAATGGCGGCGACGAGCTTCGGCGCCGACGCGCCGAGGGCCGACGCTATCGGCATATAGCCGGGCGGCACGTCGGCCAGGCAGATGATTTTCTGTTCCCGCGCCGCCTGGCCGAGCACGCCTTCGCCGAGGCGGAACTGTGCGCCGGGTTTCATGTCCCCGGCCAGGGCGTAGGTGGCGGCGAGGGAAAGCTTCACCGCGCGTTCGTCGAACAGGTAGAGGGCGCCCACGCCGGCCTTGAGGTAGCCGACCATGAAGCCCAGCACCTTGTCGGCGATCTCGGCCGTGCTCTGTTCCTCCCGGATCAGGAAATTGAGTTCGTTGCGCCCGGTCTTCAGCCAGTCGCGCGCCGCCTCGTTGTCGCGCGCCGCGCGCAGCGAGTTGGTCATTTCCAGGAAGGATTCGTCGAGCGCGCACTGGACCTCGCTGAGGTGCGATGCCGTCTTCATCAGGACGCCCAGCTCGTCCCTGGGCAGGCTGTCGAGATCGATCTGCAGCGGTTCGGAGACGATGATCTCGCGGCTCAGGTCGCCCGCGCCGACGGCTTGCGCGGCGAGCACCTTGTCGGCGCTGTCGGCGATCAGGCCATGCACGGCGGCGACCGCAGTTTGCAGCGATTGCCTGACGCTGCGGGTGATCAGGAAAGCCACCACGGCACCGCCGGCGATGATCATGGCCAGCATCCAGGCGATGGTCGTCATCGCCGCATTGCGCTCCGCCAACGCCTGGCGTTCGAGCTCGGCGGCCTTGGCGGCGGCGGCATCGGCGACGTGGCTTACCTCCTTCAAGGCGGCATCGACCAGGCGCGCATCGCGGCCCTGGTTTTGCGCCGCCGCCTCGGCGCGGCGGCCGTTCTGCGCCAGGGCCAGGGTCTCCTCGCGGGCGGCATGCCAGTCGGCCAGCGCCTTGTCGATGTGGGCGATTTCCAGCGCGCTGCCGAGGAAGCGCTGGCGCATCGTCGCCATGTTGGCATCGAGGCCGGCCCCCGTCGCGGCGAGCCGTTGCCGCAGTGCGTCGATCTCGGCGGCGTCGGTCTTGCTCACGAGTTCGGTCGCCATCCTCTGGCTGGCGAGGATATCGAATCTCACATTGAGTGCGGCGGTCGTCACGGCGAAGGGGTGGCGCAGGATGTCCGAGCTGATCGCGGACAGCTGGGTGATGCTGCGGGTTCCCAGGATGCCCAGCACCAGCGCGCCCAGCAGCATCAGCGAGAAGCCGATGGACAGCCGGGTGACAATCTTCATTCGATTCAACATCGCCTGGTTCCGATCCCGCAGTGGCGTTTGGCAAAAATAGGGGGCGCACCGTACGTGGTGACGATGCACCGCAAAGCTGGAGATCCAGCGCCTGGCGCATTTCCGTGCATCTGCGTGCCGGAGGGCGGGGCGGTGGTTTCCTTCTTTCTCCCGAAGAAGGGACAAGCTCGACGCGTCTTATAGTTATTGCGATACACGACCTTGGTAATGATAGCGTCGAATTTCATGGCAGTCATTGATCGCTGTCATCATTCGTTTCGATGTTGCCCATAGCCTGGATTTCTTGGATCGAAGAGGCCCGCCCAGCATTCCGTGGCCGCCGTTTTGCTGCCTGGCCTCAGCTTGCCGGCGCCGGCGCCAATTCGATGCCGCCGCGTTCCAGTGCCGCGCTGATCCCGGACGCGCAGCGCGCTTCCCGCAGCGCGCCGAACAGGCGCAGCGCCTGCGGATAGCTGCGCTGCATCAGGCCCAGCCATTGCTTGAGGCGGCCCGGCGACTGGTGCGGCGGCAGTTTTTGCTGCACCCGCAGCCAGAACTCGGCGATCATGGCCTGCAGCAGCTTCCAGTCGGCGGCGGGGTCCTGCGTTGCGCCGTCGGCGCGGATGCGCTGCGCCAGCAGGGGATCGGCGACCGCGCCGCGGCCCAGCATGACATCGGCGCAGCCGGTGGCGGCGCGGATGGCGCGGTAGTCGGCGAGCTGCCATACCTCGCCGTTGGCGATGATCGGCAGCTTTACCGCCTCGCGGATGCGCGCGATCCACTCCCAGCGCACCAGGGGCCGATAGCCGTCCTCCTTGGTGCGGGCGTGCACCACCAGTTCCTGAACGCCGCCGGCCTCCAGCGCCAGCGCGCAGTCCAGCGCGCGGTCGGTGTTCTCGATGCCCAGCCGCATCTTGGCCGTCACCGGAATCGAGGCGGGCACGGCGGCGCGCACCGCGCCGGCGATGCGCCGCAGCAACTCCGGCTGGTCGAGCAGCGCCGCGCCGCCGCGATTGCGATTGACCAGCGGCGTCGGACAGCCGAAATTCAGGTCGATGCCGAATGGCTTGAGCAGCGCCAGGTGGGCGGCGTTGGCCGCCATCAGCGCCGGGTCGGCGCCGAGCAGCTGGATGCGCACCGGCGTGCCGCTGGCGGTGCGCGAGCCCTGCTTCAGTTCGGGACTCAGGCGCGTGTAACAGGAATGCGGCAGCACGGTGGTGGTGACGCGCACGAACTCGGTGACGCACCAGTCGTAGCCGCCGGCGGCGGTCAGCACCGCGCGCAGCACGTCGTCGGCGAGGCCTTCCATGGGGGCGAGGACGATTTTGCCCGATGCGTTGCCCGATGCGTTGCCCAATGCGCGGCTCATCGCCGGGTTGCCAGCGCCAACTCTTGTCCGCCGCTCAATGCGCGACGGGCAGGATGCTGATCTGCCGGCCTTTCTTGAGCTTGCCGATGACGTGCATTTCGCATTTCTTGCAGTCGAAGCGCAGGGTGAGTTTTTCCTTGCCGTTGACCAGGGTCATCGGCTCGGGGCGGATGCCTTTCACTTGCTTGGGGCAGAGGTTGTAGCTGTAGCGCAGGCAGTGACGCGTGATCATCAGCGAGACCTCGCCCTTTTCGCTGTTGGTCTCGTAGGCCTCGGCGATCAGCGTCACGCCGTGCTTTTCATAGAAGCTGCGCGCCGCGCCGTTGAGCACGTTGCCCAGATAGCTGAGTTCGTTTTCCGGATAAGTCGGCGCTGGCGATGCGGCGATTCTTCGCGCCGGGCGCTCGCGCGCCGCCTCGCGCGCCGTTTCGAGCGCGGCGATGGCCTCGCGGCGCAGGCCGTTCACCGCCGAGGCGGGCAGGAACCAGGGCTGGCCGAGCGCCAATGAAATTTCCGTCGCGTCGAAGATCGTGTTGCCCAGCTTGCCGAGGTTCTCGCGCAGGCCGGCATGGGCGCGCTCGGCATTCTTTGCCGGCTCGCGGGCGTGGGGCAGGGCGGCGCTCGCGGTAATGCCGTCCTCGTCGCTCAGCGTCAGGACGAAGCCGTCCGGCGTCTCGCCCAATCGCAGGTGCAGGCCGATGCGCCGCGCGGCGGATTTCCTTTCCAGCGCGCGCTCGAATTCCTGGTCGCGGTTGCGGTAGAGCGCGGTGCCGACGGCGAGATCGTCGGGCATCTGCATGGGAAACAGGCGCATGCCGTCGACGCGGTTGATGCGCAGGCCGACCAGCTCATGATGGGAATCGTAGTAGCTGAGGCCGTCGCCGTTGTGCAGCGGCGCGCCGGCTTCGACCTCGAAGCAGTCGGACGCAAGATGCGTGACCGTGCCGATCGGCTCGCCGGAAAACTTCGGCGTGTCGAAGGCGCCGATGTCGGCCCGGCGCTCATTGACGAAGTAATCCGTGGCGCCGCGGTTGAAGGTCTTTTCCGGGCGCGGCGTGAAGGTGTAGCTGCAACGCCCCGACGAGGCGCGCCGGTAGGCCGGCTCCCGGTAGAGGAATTCATCGAGCAGGCTGCGGTAGTGCGCCGTGATGTTCTTGACGTAGGAGAGGTCCTTGAGCCGCCCCTCGATCTTGAAGGAGCGGATGCCGGCCTCAATCAAGGCCGCCAGGTTGGCGCTCTGGTCGTTGTCCTTCATCGACAGCAGGTGCTTGTCGTGGGCGACGATGCGGCCGGCTCCGTCTTCCAGCGTGTAGGGCAGGCGGCAGGCCTGCGAGCATTCGCCGCGATTGGCGCTGCGCCCGGTGTGGGCGTGGCTGATGTAGCACTGGCCGCTGTAGGCCACGCACAGCGCGCCATGGACGAAGAACTCCAGCGTTGCCGGCGTAGCGCCAGCACCAACTTTCAGACCCTCGGCAATTTTCGCGATTTCCTTCAGCGTCAGCTCGCGCGCCAGCACGATCTGCGAGAAGCCGACCTCCTGCAGGAAGCGCGCCTTTTCCAGCGTGCGGATGTCGGTCTGGGTGCTCGCATGCAGCTGCAGCGGCGGCAGGTCGAGCTGCAGCAGGCCCATGTCCTGCACGATCAGCGCATCGGCGCCCGCTTCGTGGATCTGCCAGGCGATGCGCCGCGCCGCCTCGAGTTCGTCGTCGCGCAGTATGGTGTTGAGCGTGACGAAAACCTTGGCGTGATAGCGGTGCGCATGCGCGGCCAGCCGTGCGATGTCGGCCACGCTGTTGCCGGCATTGGCCCGCGCGCCGAAGGCCGGTCCGCCGATATACACGGCGTCGGCGCCGTGATCGATGGCCTCGATGCCGAAGTCGGCGTTCTTGGCGGGGGCGAGAAGTTCGAGCGTGGCGGATGTCATCGGATGGGATAAATTTGCATGGAAATCCGGGCCGCCTCGCCTATGATTAGGATCATGTCGGGGCGCCCTGGTCGGGCAAGGCCGGCGAGGGGCGGCGCGTGGCCCGGAATGATGCCATGCGGCGGCCTGGAATGCGCCATGAACTGTTCCAAAAAACTCTCCGCTAAACCCTGCTGAAATGAGTGCTTTACGCCATCTTCGACTGGTATCGACCCTGGCCCTGATCCTGCAGGGCTGTGCCGGCACGCCTGCGGAACCGCCGAAGATAGAGCGCATCAGCGCCGAACAGCTGGAGGCCAGCCTGCCGCAGCCGTTTGCCGCGCTGTCCCTGGAGCAGATCGTGGCACTGGCGCGACAAGGCGTCGGCGCCGAGGATTTGATCGGCCGCATCACGGCCTCGGGTTCGCGTTATCGCCTGTCGGCGACGCAGCTCATCGAGCTGGCCGGGCAGGGTGTGCCGACCGCGGTGCTCGACCACATGGTGTCGGCCGAACGCCGGCAGATCTTCGACGACATGGCCGCCGAGGCCCACAGGCGCGACCGGGCCTGCCAGGACAAGATCGAGCAGGAAATCCGCTGGTGCCGCAACCAGGCGTTTGGCCCCATGTTCATGCCCGGGCCCTATCCCTATCCCATGATCAACTGCTTTCCGCTGACGCCGGGCTCGCCTTTCTGGCGCTGCCTGTAAGCTTGGGCTGCCGGCCTCCCCTCGCTCTTCACCCATTGCCTGGATTCGACCATGAGACGAACTCTTCCCCTGCTCCTGCTTTGCCTCGCCTCCCCGGTGCCGGCGGCGCCGCCGCCCGGCCATCCCTCGCCGGTCCAGGCCATGGACCTCTTGATGCCGATCAAGCCGCCGACGCCGGGCGAACTGCCGAACCAGGGCAAGGTGCTCAGCACCATGGACGCCAACGATTTCACCTACATCGAGGTCGATCATGCCGGCGCCACCGAGTGGATCGCCGCGCCGAAGATGGTGCTCAAGCCCGGCAACACGATCCGCTATGAGGACGGGGCGGTGATGACCAACTTCTACAGCAAGCTGTTGATGCGCAGTTTTCCGAAGCTGATCTTCGTCGGCCATGTCGCGGTGACGGGCCAGTAGCAGCGTCCCCGACGTTCGCCGGCGGTGCACCGAGGCCGGGCGTAGAGCGGCGTTTTGCCGCGCCCAGGCGACCCGAGGCGTGCCCGCCGCTGCGTTAGAATGCGGCACGCTTGATTAACTTTTCCTGTTGAATCCGCATGAACACTCATCCCACCCTTCACCGCATCAAGTTCAGCGATGTAAGCCTCGGCCAGCGCTTCTACGATCCGATCAGCGCCGAATATTTCGTCAAGCAGAGCGACACCCTGGCTGCCATGGTCACCGGCATAGGCGACGGCACGGTCCCGGACGAATTCGAGGCGGACGACGTGGTCGGCATCGACCGCTAGGGCGCCGCGGGCCACCGTATCGGTCCCGAAGCCGCGGGCAAGTCGGTCGTGTTTCAAGCGCTGGGAAAAAAGGAATGTCGCATGCAAGCAACGTTCACCCGCAATATCAAGAAGGCACTGAGCGAGTTTTCACTGTTCGCCGATCTTGCGCCGGAGCAATTTGGCGAACTGGTCGCGGCGACGCGCTGCATCCTTGTTCAAAAGGATCAGCCGATCTACCGGGCCGGCGATCCCGTCAACGAAATGTATGTGCTGTTGTCGGGCCAGGTGACGCTGTCGCTATCGTCCAATCGGGGCAATGAGAAAGTCATCGAAGTGCTCGGCGCCGGCCAGTCCTTCGGCGAGGCCGAGCTGTTTGCAAGCGATCCCTGCCTTGTCGCCGCGGTGGCGACGAAGCCCTCGCAGGTGCTGGGCATACGGCGTGAGGGCATCTGCCAGGTCATGGCGGCGGACCCGCGCTTGGCGCTGCGCCTCATGGGGGTGCTGGCGCGGCGGCAAGTCGATATGGAGACGGAACTCGCGACGCGGCATTTCTGTTCCGGCGGTCGGCGGCTGCTGGATTTCATGCTGCAGCTGGCGGGACCGAACCGCGACCTCGTCGGTGAAACCACGGTGACGCTCGGCGTCAGCAAAAAGGTATTGGCGTCGCGCTTCGACATGCAACCGGAGACCCTGTCGCGAACCCTGCGCGACCTCGCCGATTCCGGTTTGATCGTGGTTGACGGCTGCCGCATACGGCTCAGGAACAGCGCGGTGGCACGTTATCTCGACGATGAAACGCTGCCGCAGCCGGTCAATTTCCCCAATCTCCGGCGCCTGCCGCGCCTGGCCGGAAATGGCTGCGCCAGGGCGGCTTCGACCCAGGCGGCGCGGAGCCGGGCCCGGGATTCCAGGTCCTACTGCGATTCCATCAACCAGGCGGGACGCCTGCGGATGCTGTCGCAGCGCATGGCCAAGTCATGGTTGATGCTGGAGACCGGGCTGCTGTCGCGCCAGTCGCGGCTGATCCTCAGGCAGTCGATGGACTCCTTCGGCGGCCAGTTGCTGGCGCTCGAACCGAGGGCGGATGGCGCCGAGAGTTCCGCGGCCATGGCCGAACTCGCCCGGCTATGGCCGCGCTACCGGGCATTGCTCGATGCCGACCCGTCCCAGAGGGAGGCACGCGATCTGTTCGGCATCAACGAGGATGTTCTCGCGGCGGCGCAAAGCCTGACCTTGAGTTTCGAGAAGGCCGACGGCACGCGCAAGGGCCGGCTGATCAACCTGGCGGGACGGCAGCGCATGCTGTCGCAGCGCGTGGCCAAGTTCTTCATGTTTCGGCACATGGGCATCAAGGTGGCGAGATGCCGCGAGGAACTCGACGATGCGAGCCGGGAGTTTTCCACCGCCCTCGTCGAACTGACTTCGGTCGCGCAGGACAGGCACGTCATTCTCGGTGAATTGGAATCCGTGGCAGCGCACTGGAACACCATGCAATCGACGCTGGTGATGCGCAATGGCAAGGACTTTGCGCCGACCGCACGCAAGCTGTTCACCACCAGCGAGAACCTGCT
The DNA here is from genome assembly GCA_023700805.1 of Sulfuritalea sp. Lineage (GTDB taxonomy): Bacteria > Pseudomonadota > Gammaproteobacteria > Burkholderiales > Rhodocyclaceae > Sulfuritalea. The sequence continues at coordinate 9,917 of JAMPYF010000005.1, read as the reverse complement.
CCGGCGCATGGAAGCAGCCGTGGATTTGTACGCCCGGTTGCCGGGCTGACGCGACGCCAGGCGCCGCGCGCCGCGGCTATTGCCGCGGCCGGTCCGGCAATTTCGGCAGGAGCCAGATCAGCAGCAGCGGGACGACGGGAATCGTCAGGGCGAGGATCAGCCAGCCGGCGACCGAGCGGCCCTTGCGCTTCGCCAGGATAGCCGTGGGTATCGCCGCGACCACCGACAGGAGCGTGAGGACGATCAGGCCCGACAGCGTCGACTCGATGGTCTCGGCGCTGATTCCCAATTGATTCAGCTGCGCAACGGTATTTGCATCGAGCATAGCGGTCCGCTCCCGTTCATTGGTCTGGCTTCCGGCGCTGAATGCGACGCCGCGGCGCGGCACGACAGCATGAATCGCCGTTGCCTGCCCGCGAAGCGGAATCCCAGGTACGCACAGCGCGCCAGCGCCAACTTATACCTATTTGCCCAGCGGCGCACGCAACCGGGCGAACTCGGCGGGCGCGACGTACTGCAGCACTTCCTTGCCCTTGCTGTCGAGCACGATGTCCAGGCCCTGTGCCGGATAGAGAAAATGTTCCAGCGTCTCGCCCTGGCGGATGCGCTCCGCCGGCATGCCGAAGCGCTCGAGGATCACGGCCTCGTCGAGCCGGGCCGAGGGAATGAAGGCGATCGCTGCGAGCGGCAGACGTTCGGCACGCTGCCGGTCGGCCTCGTGCAGTACATATTTGCGGATGCCGGTTTCCAGATGATCGGTCTTTGCCGCATTGCCGCGCATCGATTCCAGTTCGCCCGGCGCGGCGGCGATGCTCAGCACCAGCTTGCCGGTCAGGGCGCCGAGCGACACGTTCTCGAAATAGGCTTCGAGCGCCGCCGGCGCGTCCTGCGGCGTCAGCAGCGCGAGTACAGGCGCCTCCTTGGCAAGGCGCAGCGCATCGGCCAGCGTGCTGGCCGCGCCGCCGCCCAGCGTCAGGCCGAACACCCGCGACTGGCCGGGGCCGGGATGCTCGATCTGCCACGGCATGCCGTGCGTCATCGCCGGCGCCGGCTGTTGCTGCGGCGCCAACAGCATCTGCGCCAGCAGCATGGCGACCAGCAGGACGAAGACGCCCGCCGCGACTTTGAGCCCCACCATCTGCCTGCTCAGCGCGTGATCGGCTTGTAGCGAATCCGCTTCGGGCGGGCAGACTCCTCGCCGAGGCGCTTCTTCTTGTCTTCCTCGTACTCGTGGTAGTTGCCGGCGAAGAAGCTCCATTGCGAGTCGCCCTCGCAGGCCAGGATGTGGGTGCAGATGCGGTCGAGGAACCAGCGATCGTGGCTGATGATCATGGCGCAGCCGGCGAACTCCAGCAAAGCGTCTTCCAGCGCGCGCAGCGTTTCGACGTCGAGATCGTTCGAGGGTTCGTCGAGCAGCAGCACGTTGCCGCCGGCCATCAGCGTCTTCGCCAGGTGCAGGCGGCCGCGCTCGCCCCCCGAGAGATTGCCGACGTTCTTCTGCTGGTCGCCGCCCTTGAAGTTGAAGCGGCCGATGTAGGCGCGGCTGGCGATTTCCTGCTTGCCGATGGTGATAATGTCGGCGCCGTTGGCGAGCTCGTCGAACACGGTCTTGCTGCCGTCGAGGCAGTCGCGGCTCTGGTCGACGTAGGAAATCTTCACCGTCGGGCCGACCACGATTTCGCCGCTGTCCGGCTTGTCCTGTCCGGTCAGCATCTTGAACAGCGTCGACTTGCCGGCGCCGTTGGGGCCGATGATGCCCACTATCGCCCCGGGCGGCACGGTGAAGGAAAGCTTGTCGATCAGCAGGCGATCGCCGAAGCCCTTGCTGACCTCATGGAACTCGATCACCTTGTCGCCGAGGCGGTCGGCGACCGGGATGAAGAGCTCGTGGGTTTCGTTGCGCTTCTGGTAATCGGTTTCCGACATTTCGTTGAAGCGCGCCAGCCGCGCCTTGCTCTTGGCCTGGCGCGCCTTGGGGTTGCTGCGCACCCATTCCAGTTCCTGCTTCATGGCCTTCATGTGCGCGTCGACCTGCTTGGCTTCGGTTTCGAGGCGCGCTTCCTTCTGCTCCAGCCAGGATGAATAATTGCCCTTCCACGGGATGCCGTGGCCGCGGTCGAGTTCGAGGATCCATTCGGCGGCGTTGTCGAGGAAGTAGCGGTCGTGGGTCACCGCGACCACGGTGCCGGGGAAGCGGGTGAGGAACTGCTCCAGCCATTCGACCGATTCGGCGTCGAGGTGGTTGGTCGGCTCGTCCAGCAGCAACATGTCGGGGCGCGACAGCAGCAGCTTGCACAGCGCCACGCGGCGCTTCTCGCCGCCGGAGAGCGTCTTGATCGAGGCGTCCCAGGGCGGCAGGCGCAGCGCGTCGGCGGCCAGATCCAACTGGTGCTCGGTGTCGGCGCCCGAGGCGGCGATGATGGCTTCCAGGCGCGCCTGTTCCTCGGCCAGCTTGTCGAAGTCGGCATCCTCTTCGGCGTAGGCCGCATACACGGCTTCGAGCTTGGCCTGGGCTTCCATGACTTCGCCCATGCCCGATTCGACTTCCTGGCGCACGGTCTTGGCCGGGTCGAGCTGGGGCTCCTGCGGCAGGTAGCCGATCGAGAGGTTGGGCATCGGCGTCGCTTCGCCGATGATGTCCTTGTCGATGCCGGCCATGATCCTGAGCACGGTCGATTTGCCCGAGCCGTTGAGGCCGAGCAGGCCGATCTTGGCGCCGGGGAAGAAGCTGAGGGAGATGTCCTTGAGGATCTGGCGCTTCGGCGGCACGATCTTGCCGACGCGGTTCATGGTGAAGACGTATTGGGCCATGGTGCTTTTCTGTAGTGGATGGATTAGAAGCCGGTAAACAGGAAATCCAGCGCGGCGGCGATTTCGTCGCGCTGGGGGGAAAGGTTGGCAACGGGGTTGTGCAGCAGGCGGTTCGACACCGAGGCCATGTCCTGGGTCAGCGCGACCAGCGCCGTGCCGCCGACGCCGACTGTCGGGTTGAGGCGCAGGATCGGGGTCTCGATGGCTTCGGCATAGGCCAGGGGGACGACGACGTGGGTCGGCAGGCCCGCGAGCAGTTCGCTCTGGACATCGACTACGTAGGGGATCACGCTTGCCGTCGTGGCGTCCGGGTTGCGAAAGACGTCGAGGTGCGCCATCAACGCAGGAAATTGCGGAAGCGGTCGGAGAACACGCCGTGCTTTTCGACGAAACGGCCGTAGGCCGCGATGCCCTCCTTGTTCTGCTCCAGCCACTCGGCTTCGCGCTGCCGCTTGAGTTCGGCGGCAAGCGCGACCTCCAGCGTATGCGAGAGGTTGATCTTGCGCGCGCGGGCTTCTTCAAGCAGGTCGGCGCGTACCGTCAGGTTGGCGGCTTTCTTGGCAGGCGTGCTCATACTTTGGCTCCGCGTATTGGGTGCGTGTAGTTTACGCGCATGAATAATGCGCGTCAAACCGCGTCGTGGATGAACTGCCGGGCGCCTGGCTCTTCGGGGTCGCTGGCTGGGGCCGCGCGCATCGCCCGACGACACGCAACAGGCCGCGAACCAGGCCGTCGCGGATTAGTTCGAACCGCTTCTTGCGCCAAGGCTTCGCGCGCATGAATCGCGAGAGCAAGTGCCGCACCCGCGTCGCTTCGATCTTCGCCAATGCCGCGCCCTGTCTGCGCCTCGTTTCCGGTAGGGCTATCAACGCGGATTGCCCGATCCCTATGGTCTGGCGGGATTGTAGTAGGCTGGCGCAACCGATCCGAACAGGTGTCGGCTTTATAAGAAATCCACCCACAGGAGAAATGCCATGAATACCGACTTCACTCGCTTGCCCAAATTGCTTGGAGCCTTTGCGCTGGGAACGTTTGTTGTCTGTTCGACCGGAGTCCGGGCCGCGGACGACAGTGCGGCGCTGAAGGGACTCAAGGAGGGCAAGATCGCGTTCGACATCCATGAAGGCAATCCCAAGCTGCTGCTGGCCCGGCTCGATGTCATCGACGAGACCCGGCAATCGCTGATCCAGCAAGGCGTGGCGCCGCATTTCATCCTGGCTTTCCGCGGCCCGGCGACAAAATTGGTGCAGACCGATCAGGAAAAGATCAAGCCTGAAGACCGCCCATTGGCCGCGAAAGTCGCCGCCCGGATCAAGGAGATGAGCAAGGCGCCGGGGGTCGAAGGATTTGAGCAGTGTGCCATCGCATCGCGAACGCAGGAAACCAAGACCGAACTCGTTCTGCCCGAGATCCGCGTCGTCGGCAACGGCTTCATTTCGCTCATGGCATACCAGGCCAGGGGATACGCCTACATTGCGCCGTAAGCCCCCGGCGGGATTGCCGCGTGCCGTGAACAGATCGCCTTTGGCCTGAGATCGACTCCTCCCCGAGCCATGGGGCGGACGTCCATGCGCGGGGCGCTTCGAGCCTCATGATCTGCGCGCCGGCGTCCTAAGCGCACCGGCACGGCGTGCACTGCCGCACGGATCACAACCCTTGCCCGGCGCAACATGATTGCAGGTGCATCGCCGCGACGTTTGGCGTGGATGTGCGGTCGCCTATGCTGCCGACGGCTGGTGCCCGGCGTCAGCGACGCGAGGGACGACATCCTGTTGCAACAGGCGGCTCGATGACCCTGGCCGTACCCGGCGCGAAGCCCTCGCCCAAGAGCTTTCCCATCGTTTGCGTGGGCGGTTCGGCGGGCGGGCTCGACGCCTATATCCGGCTCCTGCAGAATCTGCCGGCGGACCTGGGCGTGGCCATTGTCATCGTCAATCACATCACGACCATGCCGACCCACCTGCATGAGGTGCTGCCCCGCTTCACCGCGATGCCGGTTGATCTGATCACGGAAAGGCTCGAAGTCGAGCCCGATCACGTATTCATCATTGCGGAAAACCGGGATCTGCACGTTCAGGACGGCCAGTTCCTGCTCAAGCCGATTTCCAAGCCGCGTGGCTGGCCCGACCTGATTACCGTGTTCCTGCGTTCGCTGACGCAATGCTGGGATGGCAAACTGATTGCCGTCATCGTCTCCGGCTACGACGGCGACGGCGCGGCGGCTTTGTGCGGCATCAAGGAAACAGGCGGCATCACCATCGCGCAAAAACTCAGTACCGCCGCTCAGCCGGACATGCCGGAGAGTGCGATTGCCAGCGGCTGCATCGATTTCATCCTCTCTCCCGAGGACATCGCCAGGCAAATCCTGCGCATCGCGCGCGCCGAAACCTGGCGATTCAGTCGGTTTCCAGGGTCAGGATCACCGTACCCTCGGCAACTTCCTGACCAGCCTCGACGAACACCTCGACCACGCGCCCGGCATGGGGCGACTGGATGTCGAGCGCGACCTTGCCGGTTTCCAGGGTGACCACGTTGTCGTCGAACTGGACGATGTCGCCGGGCTGGACCAGCACTTCCTCGACCGTCACGTCGCCCTGGGCGCAACTGCCGCAGGTCTCCCAGCACTCGGGATAGTTCGGGATGCGTACCTCGACCAGCTTGCCCATCGAGCCTAGAGGAATTTCGCGACGAAGGCGCCTGTGCAGTCCGGCGGCAGGGCGATGCGCATCAGGTGGCCGCTGCCGGGCGCGACCGTGGCCGGCTCGCCCTCGCGGTTGCGCATGGCTTCGACGACGAGATCGAGGTTGCCGGCGGGGCGGATGATCTCGATGCGGTCGCCGACCGCGAAATGGTTCTTCACGGCGATCTCGGCCAGCCCCTGGTCGTCATAGCCGAGCACGTCGCCGACATAGAGGCTGCGGCTGGATTCGGAACTGCCGGAGAGGTAGTTCTGGTAGTCGCGGTCGGGGTGGCGGTCGTAGAAGCCGGCCGTGTAGCCGCGATTGGCGAGGCCGTCGAGCTGGCCGATCAGTTGCGTATCGAAAGGCCTTCCGGCGACGGCGTCGTCGATCGCGCGGCGGTAGCTCTGGCAGGTGCGCGCGACGTAGTAGGGCGACTTGGTGCGGCCTTCGATTTTCAGCGAATCGACGCCGATCTCGGCCAGTTTCGCCACGTACTCGATGGCGCGCAGGTCCTTGGAATTGAGGATGTAGCTGCCGTGCTCGTCCTCCTCGATCGGCATGTATTCGCCGGGGCGCTCCTTCTCTTCGAGCAGCCAGGTGGCGCCGGGACGGCGCAGTGTGCTCGGCCTTGCGGCGCCCGGCAGAGTTGGCGCTGGCGCCACGGCGACGGGGCGCGGCGCGGCGGGGGCGACGTCGCCGCTGCCGTCTTCCTTGCCCTCATGGACCTGGTAGTCCCAGCGGCAGGAATTGGTGCAACTGCCCTGGTTCGGGTCGCGGTGGTTGAAGTAGCCCGAGAGCAGGCAGCGGCCCGAATAGGCAATGCACAGCGCGCCATGCACGAAGACTTCGAGTTCCGTGTCCGGGCATTCCTGGCGGATTTCGGCGACTTCGTCGAGCGACAGTTCGCGCGACAGGATCACCCGAGAAACACCGACGCTGCGCCAGAACTTCACCGCCGCATGATTGACCGTGTTGGCCTGCACCGAGAGATGAATCGGCATCTCCGGCCAACGCTCGCGGATCATCAGCATCAGGCCGGGGTCGGCCATGATCAGCGCGTCGGGCTTGAGGTCGATCACCGGCGCCATGTCTTCGAGGTAAGTCCTGAGCTTGGCGTTGTGCGGCAGGATGTTGCTGACGAGGTAGAAATGCCCGCCGCGCGCATGGGTCAGCGCAATGCCTGCGGCGAGGTTTTCCAGGGTGCCGAAATCGTTGTTGCGCACGCGCAGGCTGTAGCGCGGCTGGCCGGCGTAGATCGCGGTGGCGCCGAAGTCCAGCGCGGTGCGCGCCATCAGGAGCGAGCCGGCGGGAGCCAGCAGTTCGGGGGTTTTCACGGGCGCGGGGCGGCGCGGAAATCCGCGTTGACGCGGCCGGCGCTCGCCAGTTCGGCCTCGTGCTCGGCTTCGCGGAAGTCTTCGGCCAGCGCCGCGGCTTCCCATTCGATCAGCGCGGGATGCGCCAGCAGGCGGGCGAGGTAGTCTCCCGCCGCACCGTCCGGCGTCACGCCATAGGTGCGGAAACGGAAGGCCACGGGGGCGAAGAAGGCATCGACGGCGCAGAATTCCTTGCCGGCCAGCCAGGGCCCGCCGAAGCGCGTCAGGCCTTGCTGCCACAACGCGACGATGCGCGCGATGTCGGCCTGTACGGCGGCGGGGCGTTGACTCACGGCGATCCGCACGCCGACGTTCATGCCATGCAGGTTGCGCAGCGCGGCGAAGCCGGAATGCATTTCGGCGCAGGCGCAGCGCGCCCAGGCGCGGGCCTGGGCATCGGCCGGCCAGACGCCGGCATGGCGCTCGGCCAGGTATTCGACGATGGCCAGTGAATCCCAGACCACGGTCGCGCCGTCTTCGAGGCAGGGCACGCGGCCCGAGGGCGAGAAACTGCGGAACTCGCCCGCGGCGCCGAGCCGGTGCAGGCGTTCCGCGAACGGAATGTCCAGCGCGCGCAGCAGCGCCCAGGGCCGCAGCGACCACGAGGAGTAGTTCTTGTTGGCGATGTGCAAGGTGTAACTCACAGCCCTCCCCCCGCCCCCTTCCCTGGGAAGGGGGTGACGCTGGTTCGCGAGCTGCGCTCGCTCCATGCGATTAACTGCGCCGTCCTTGCGACGGCCCGGCGGACGGCGCTCATGCCCGGATGGTTTCATCCAGCGTGATATCGACCATCAGGTCGTTGGAGATGCGTTCCAGTTCCCCGGTCAGGGCGCCGACGTCGAGGTCGGGCGCGGCGGTCAGTTCGGCCACGGCATGGAACAGCACGGCGGCCGACATCGGCGCGCTCGAGGTGTGGGTGTCCAGGCTCTCAACATTGACGGCGTGGTGCGCCAGCACCTGCGATACTTCGCGCACGATGCCGATGCGGTCGTGGCCGACCAGCGCCAGTTTCAAGCGCCGTCCCTTCAGCGCCGACTTTCGGGCGGCAGCCGATTCGACAGTGACTTTCAGCCCGGCGAGCTGGCCGAGCGCATTGCGCAGTGCATCGGCTTGCGCGGCATCGACGCTGACTTCGACGATGCCGGCGAACTTGCCGGCCAGCTGCGCCATCGAGGATTCCAGCCAGTTGCCCTGATGGGCGCTGATTGCGGTCGAGAGTTCGCCGACCAGGCCGGGGCGGTCGTCGCCGATGACGGTAAGCACGAGACGGGTGGACATGCGGGCTCCTGAGCAAGCGGGGCGGGAAAGGCCGCAAGCTTAACCGAGCATGGTCGGCTTGTGCTTAAGCAGGGAAAGCAAAAAACGCTGCAGCGCCCTGGCCGGGAGGGGATTCCGGCTCGGAGGAGGAGGGGGGGGATGGGCTGCCGCAGCGAAGGGGAGGGTTAAATCAGGACGCGCCGCCGGCGACTGCCGGAACCGCCTTCGGGAACTCGGGCGCTGCGCTGCGCTGGGTCAGGGTCGGGGTGGCCGCCTCGGATGCCAGCGAGCGCACATCGCCTGAAATCTCGCCACCTTCCTCGATCAGGATCTTGCCGTAGCGGATGGTGCCGCTGACGCGTCCGGTGGCGTGGATGATCAACTGGCTGCGGGCGGTGAGCTCGCCCTCGAAGCGGCCATGGATTTCCGCCACGTCGATACCGACCTTGCCCGAGAACGAACCGTTGCCGGCGATGTTGATGACCCGGCTGTCCATCGTCGCTTCGACGCGGCCTTCGACCACCAGGGTGTCGCAATCGAGGATTTCGGCGCCCTTGAGTTTGACGTCGGGCCCGACCATGAGGCGGTTGGCGGAAACGCTTTCATTGCTCTTGGCTGGCTTGGCGTCGGCGGCTGCCGGCGTCGCGGTGGCCGAATTGGCCGCGTTCAGACTGCTGGCAGGATTGCCGGTCAGGCTTGGGGTGCTGCCGGCGTTCTGGCCGTATCCGGCAAGGCGCGGGTCGCGGGTGACGACGTTGTCTTTGTTGCTGAACAGGTTCGATTTTGCGAGCATGAGTTCTCCTTGGGTCGATGGGCGCCGCTTGCCATTTGGGCGGCAAGCGCGACGCAATGGCCAACTGCAAGCGCCGTGCCGAGCGGTTTTTATCAATGAATACAACAAATTGTCGCCATCGGCCGGATTCCGGCGGGCGACGATCTGTCGGGCCGTGGCGACAGGATTCCAGGCCGAATCGACAAGCGGCTGTTTATCCAAAGAAAATTATGTCGCCGATGAGCGACGGTGCATGGCGTCGCATGGTCGACGCCGTGTCGGGCGGCCAATCCGGCGCCGCAAAAAATGCGGGCCGTGCATCGAGGATGCACGGCCCGCTACTTCAGCCCCGTCCCGGGCGGCTCGTCAGGCGGTGGGCGAGCAGCCGCAGAACAGATTGCGGTCGCCGTATACGTCGTCGATGCGATTCACATAAGGCCAGAACTTGTTCTCCGCCACCCAGGGCAGCGGGAACATCGCCTGCTCGCGCGAGTAAGGCCGCGTCCAGTCGCCGACCAGGTCGGCCGCGGTGTGCGGTGCCTGCTTCAAGGGGCTCCCGTCGAGCGTCCATTCGCCGTTCTCGATCTTGCGGATTTCGTCGCGGATGCCGATCATCGCGGCGCAGAAGCGGTCGAGCTCGGCCTTGTCCTCCGATTCGGTGGGTTCCACCATCAGCGTGCCGGCCACCGGGAAGCTCACCGTCGGGGCGTGGAAGCCGTAGTCCATCAGGCGCTTGGCGATGTCGATTTCGGCGACGCCGGTGGCGGCCTTGATGGCACGCACGTCGAGGATGCATTCGTGGGCGACGCGGCCCTGGCTGCCGGTGTAGAGCACCGGGTAGTGGTCCTTGAGGCGCGCCGCGACGTAGTTGGCGTTGAGGATCGCGATCTCGGTGGCGCGCGTGAGGCCCGTGCCGCCCATCATCGTGATGTACATCCAGGAGATCGGCAGGATAGCCGCCGAGCCCCAGGGTGCGGCCGAGACCGCGCCCTGGCCGCCGTGCAGGCCGGGAACGGCCTGCAC
>JAMPYF010000039.1 GCA_023700805.1 Sulfuritalea sp. | reverse complement strand
GTCATCGGGCCACTGACAAACTGATCAATGATTTCTTTCGGGATAGTCGGCAGCGCCGCTGCCGGTTTCTTCTTGCGGGTCTTGCTTGGCATACATGTTCCTTTCCTTCGACATGTTATGCCTCACACACAAAATTTCTGACAGGCTCGTCATTCGTCCTTTGTAACCCATCCGCGCAAGTGCATAGGTCACAGTATTCTCGCTGATAGGGCGCTCCCGGCTTGTCGATGACGGGAACACCAGGCGCCCACCACCCGTTAACGCCTGCAGCCGTTTTAGGACTTCTATCGCCTGCTGCGACAGCGGCACGATATGCGCCTCGCGCATCTTCATCGTCTCGGCAGGAATGCGCCACAGCGCCGCGTCCAGGTCGAATTGCGACCACTCCGCAAACCGGACTTCTTTCGTTCGCTGAAAGGTCAATGCCAATAGCTGCATGGCTGCCTTCGTGGCTGCCTCACCGCGATAGTTGTCGATGGCACGCAATAGCTCGGCGTACTCTGCCGGATCAGTAAGCGCCGCATAGTGCTCTTGCTTCACGGTGGATAATGCGCCCCGCAGACTTGGCACCGGATCGGCAATCGCTCGCCCTGTTGCGATTGCGTATCGAAAGATCGCGCCACAATGTTGCTGAATGCGATGTGCCATATCGACAATGCCCCGGCTTTCGATTGCTCTCAACATGGCCAGCATCTCAGGTGCAGTGATTTCAGTAATTGCCCTGCCACCGATGGCCGGAAAAGCATTCCGCTCCAATGCGGATTTGGTTTTGCTGGCATAGCTCTCCGTCCACGTTTTACCGCGCGTCGCCATCCATTCGCGTGCTAGTGCCTCGAAGGTATTGGAACCGGCCTCGGCTTTGGCCTGCTTCTCCGATTTTCTTTGCGCCCCAGGGTCGCCACCTGCAGCAATCAGCGCCCTGGCATCTTCCCGTCTTTCGCGTGCAAGTTTGAGCGGAACATCTGGATAGATTCCCATCGACAGTGTTTTGCGCTTCCCATCAAAGCGGTAATCCAGCCGCCACCAGCGCGAACCATCAGGATTGAGAAGGAGATACAGGCCGCGCTCGTCGGATAAGCGCATGGGCTTGTCCTTGGGTTTGCTGTTTTTTATCGCCGTGTCAGTAAGTGCCATGACAGTAACTCTCCCGGTAGGTAGGCTGTTACTGTCAAGATTACTGTCAGTTACTGCTGGATGTCAATGAACCGGATCGGACCGTATTGGCGTAAAAAAGCCCGTAAAGACTTGATCTATACGGGCTTTTTGGATTTCGTTGGACTGCATAAAACAAGAAACTGGTGGGTGCTGACGGGGTCGAACCGCCGACATTCGCCTTGTAAGGGCGACGCTCTACCAACTGAGCTAAGCACCCGCTGAACGGTCGCTGCCCACAGTGGGCAGGCGGCCGCAATTCTATCAGTTCACAATCGCTCAGTGGGTCACCACGCCGGTCGCCGTAGCGTCATCGGCAACTACTGCTACCGCAGGCGCTGCGGCCGGTTCGGGCAAAGGCTGGGGCATGCGCTCGAGAGCGAGTTCCAGCACCTTGTCGATCCAGCGCACCGGCAGGATTTCGATCCGGTTCTTGATGGTGTCGGGGATCTCGGTCAGATCCTTGACGTTCTCCTCCGGAATCAATGCCAGGCGAATGCCGCCGCGCACCGCCGCCAGCAGTTTTTCCTTGAGGCCGCCGATCGGCAGCACCTCGCCGCGCAGGGTGATCTCGCCCGTCATCGCCACGTCGGCGCGCACCGGGATCCCCGTCAGCACCGAGACCAGCGCGGTGCAGATGGCTATGCCGGCGCTGGGACCGTCCTTCGGCGTGGCCCCTTCGGGCAGGTGGATGTGGATGTCGTTCTTCTGGTAGAAGTCGTCGACGATGCCGAGCGACTGGCTGCGCTTCCTGACCACGGACAAGGCCGCCTGGATCGACTCCTGCATGACTTCGCCGAGCTTGCCGGTGGTCATCGTCTTGCCCTTGCCGGGCAGGGCCACGGCTTCGATGGTCAGCAGTTCGCCGCCGACTTCGGTCCATGCCAGGCCGGTGACCTGGCCGATCTGGTTTTCCTTTTCCGCCATGCCGAAGCTGTAACGGCGCACACCGAGGAACTTGTCGAGGTTCCTGGCATTGACCACGATCTTGTTTTTGCGCGCCTTCATCACCAGGGACTTCACCACCTTGCGGCAGATCTTGGAAATCTCGCGCTCCAGTGCGCGTACGCCGGCCTCACGCGAGTAGTAGCGCACGATGTCGCGCAGGGCGTCCTCGGTGATCGAGAGTTCGTCGCGCTTGATGCCATTGGCCTTCATCTGCTTCGGCACCAGATAGCGCAGGGCGATATTGACTTTTTCGTCCTCGGTATAGCCGGCGAGGCGGATCACCTCCAGGCGATCGAGCAGCGCCGCCGGGATGTTCAGGGTATTCGCCGTGGCGACGAACATGACATCGGACAAGTCGAAATCGACCTCGATGTAGTGATCCTGGAAGGTGTGGTTCTGCTCCGGATCGAGCACTTCGAGCAATGCCGAAGAAGGGTCACCGCGGAAATCCTGGCCCATCTTGTCGACTTCGTCGAGCAGGAACAGCGGATTCTTGACCCCGACCTTGGTCATGTTCTGCAATATCTTGCCCGGCATCGAACCGATATAAGTGCGGCGGTGGCCGCGAATCTCGGCTTCGTCGCGCACGCCGCCCAGCGCCATGCGAATGAACTTGCGGTTGGTGGACTTGGCGATCGACTGGCCGAGAGAGGTCTTGCCCACGCCGGGGGGGCCGACCAGGCAGAGGATCGGCGCCTTGACCTTGTCGACACGCTGCTGCACCGCAAGGTATTCGACGATGCGTTCCTTGACTTTCTCCAGGCCGTAGTGATCCTTGTCGAGGATTTTCTCGGCGGCAGAAAGGTCCTTGCTGATGCGCGACTTCTTCTTCCACGGCAGCGCCAGCAGGGTTTCGATGTAATTGCGCACTACGGTGGCTTCGGCGGACATCGGCGACATCAGCTTGAGCTTCTTGACCTCGGCATTGACCTTGACCAGGGCTTCCTTGCTCATGCCGGCAGCCTTGATCTTCTTTTCCATTTCGTCGATGTCGGCACCTTCTTCGCCTTCGCCGAGTTCCTTCTGGATCGCCTTGACCTGCTCGTTGAGGTAGTACTCGCGCTGGCTCTTTTCCATCTGCCGCTTGACGCGGCCACGGATGCGCTTTTCGACCTGCAGGATGTCGAGTTCGGCTTCCAGCTGGCCGAGCAGCTTTTCGAGTCGCGCAGAGACGCCGAAAACTTCGAGGATTTCCTGTTTCTGTTCGAGCTTCAGCGGCAGGTGCGCGGCGATCGTGTCGGCCAGGCGCCCGGCCTCCTCGATGCCGGCCAGCGAAGTCAGCACCTCGGGCGGGATTTTCTTGTTGAGTTTGACGTACTGGTCGAACTGAGCCAGCACGGTGCGGCGCATCGCCTCGACCTCGTTGTCGGCGCGCTCCTCGATCGGGATCAGGCTGACATCGGCGACGAACAGGGCGCGCTGGTCTTCGATGCGCAATACGCGTGCGCGCTGCACGCCTTCGACCAGCACTTTCACCGTGCCGTCGGGCAGCTTGAGCATCTGCAGGATGTTGGCGAGACAGCCGATCTCGTACATGTCCTCCGGCACAGGCTCGTCCTTGGCGGCGGACTTCTGCGCCACGAGCAGGATGTTCTTGCCGGTTTCCATCGCCGTTTCCAGCGCCTTGATCGACTTCGGGCGCCCGACAAACAGCGGAATCACCATGTGCGGGAAGACCACGACGTCGCGCAGGGGCAACAGCGGCAGGGATTGGGTCTCTACGGGGGTAGCGGGTAGGCCAGACATCATCGTGTCCTTCGGTTATGAGTCACGCCATCCACATTGGGGCGGCAGACAGGTATTCAAGGCGGCCTCTGTAAAACCCGGTCGCAGGATCAGTTCGAGCCAGAAACCTTGGCCTGGTCGGCGTAGATCATCAGCGGCTGGGCGCCGGATTCGATCGTGCTCTCGTCGATCACGACCTTGCTCACACTCTCCATGGTCGGCAACTCGTACATGGTGTCGAGCAGCACGTTTTCGAGAATGGAGCGCAGACCCCGCGCGCCGGTCTTGCGCTTCAGCGCCTTCTTGGCGATGGCCTGCAAGGCCGAAGGGCGTACTTCCAGTTCGACGCCTTCCATGGCAAAAAGCTTGTGATATTGCTTGATCAGGGCATTCTTCGGCTCAATTAAAATTTCGACCAATGCCGCTTCGTCGAGTTCCTGCAAAGTGGCGATTACCGGCAGGCGACCGATCAACTCGGGAATCAGGCCGAATTTGATCAAATCCTCGGGCTCCACCTGCTTCAGCATCTCGCCGACATTGCTCGCATCGCGGCTTTTGACCTCGGCGCCGAAGCCGATGCCGCCCTTCTCCGAACGACTGCGAATCACCTTGTCCAGGCCGTCGAAGGCGCCGCCGCAGATGAACAGGATGTTGGTCGTGTCGATCTGGATGAAATCCTGGTTCGGATGCTTGCGTCCGCCTTGCGGCGGTATGCTCGCCACCGTGCCTTCGATCAGTTTCAGCAGCGCCTGCTGCACGCCTTCGCCGGAGACATCGCGGGTGATCGAAGGGTTGTCCGACTTGCGTGAAATCTTGTCGATCTCGTCGATATAGACGATCCCCTGTTGCGCCTTTTCAACTTCGTGGTCGCATTTCTGCAGCAGCTTCTGGATGATGTTCTCGACGTCCTCGCCGACATAACCGGCCTCGGTCAGCGTCGTCGCATCGGCCATGACGAAGGGTACGTTGAGCGTACGCGCCAGGGTCTGCGCCAGCAGGGTCTTGCCCGAACCGGTGGGGCCGATCAACAGGATGTTGCTCTTCGACAATTCGATGCCGTCGCTGCCCTTTTCCTGGTGCCGGATGCGCTTGTAGTGGTTATAGACCGCGACGGCGAGAATCTTCTTCGCCGAGTCCTGCCCGATCACGTACTGATCGAGCATTTCGCGGATTTCCTTCGGCGCCGGCAACTCGCGTTTGGCCGATCCCGCCGGCTCGGCGGCGATCTCGTCGCGGATGATGTCGTTGCACAGCTCGATGCACTCGTCGCAGATGAAGACGGAGGGGCCGGCGATCAGCTTCTTGACTTCATGCTGGCTCTTGCCGCAGAAGGAGCAATACAGCAGCTTTTCGCCGCTGCCCGATTTTTTGTCCGCCATCTTGGTCTCCGTCCCTGCGCAGGATCAAGCCGCTACGGCTTCGTTGCGGCTGGTCAGCACCTTGTCGACCAGGCCGTACTCTACCGCCGCTTCGGCTGAAAGGAAGTTGTCGCGATCGGTATCGCGTTCGACGCGCTCGATCGACTGCCCGGTGTGGTGCGCGAGCATCTGGTTGAGTTTCTGCTTGAGGAACAGGATTTCCTTGGCATGGATCTCGATGTCCGACGCCTGGCCCTGGAATCCGCCCATCGGCTGATGGATCATCACGCGCGAATTCGGCAGGCAGAAACGCTTGCCCTTTTCGCCGGCGGCGAGCAGAAAGGAACCCATGCTGGCGGCCTGACCGATGCACAGCGTCGACACGGCCGGCTTGACGAACTGCATCGTGTCGTAGATGGCCATGCCCGCCGTGACCGAGCCGCCCGGCGAGTTGATGTAGAAGAAGATGTCCTTGTCCGGATTTTCCGATTCGAGGAACAGCAACTGCGCCACGATCAGGTTCGCCGTGTTGTCATTGACCGGACCGACCAGGAAAATCACCCGCTCGCGCAGCAGGCGCGAATAGATGTCGTAGGCCCGTTCGCCGCGCCCGCTGGTCTCGATGACCATGGGCACCAGGCCCAGGGCTTGCGTGTCGGGAGCCGGTGCGTCGTAGGCACCACCATTTTGTCGCGAACCGTACATGGACATCTCCGGCAGGATCATGCTGCATTACCCATCAGCGCATCGAAGGCGATGGGGGCTTCGCTGACTTTGGCATTGGCGAGCACCCAATCCACGACATTGTTCTCCAGCGCCAGCGCCTCGGCTTCAGCCAGCCGCTGTGGTTGAGAATAGTACCAGCGGACCACTTCCTTGGGGTCTTCGAAGGTTTCGGCGAATTCGTCGACAATGGCGCGCACTTGCTCGGGTTTGACGTGGAGGTCCTTGGCCTTGACCAGTTCCGCAAGAAGCAGGCCAAGTTTCACCCGGCGCGTCGCCTGTTCGGTAAACCAGGAGGCCTCGACCGGGATGTTCTTCATCCCCATGCCGCGCTGTTCCATGTCGCGGCGCGCCGTTTCGGCCATCTGTTCCGATTCCATCTGGACCAGCGCCTTCGGCACCTCGATCGGATTCACCTTGAGCAGCGCCTCCATGACCTGCTCCTTGACCTTCGCCAGCAGGCGCTTCTTGACTTCGCGTTCCAGGTTGGCGCGCACTTCGACCCGCATCTTGGCGGTATCGCCATCGGCGACACCGAGCTGCTTGGCGAATTCGGCATCGATTTCCGGCAGGCGGGCGGCCTCGACCTTCTTCACGGTCATCTCGAATTGCACGGTCGCACCGGCAAGTTCCGCGGCCTGGTAGTCAGCCGGGAAGCTGACGTCAAAGGTCTTGGTCTCGCCGGCCTTGACGCCTTCCATCTGCGCCTCGAAGTCCGGCAGCATCATGCCGCCGCCGACCATCACGGAATAATCCGTGGCCTTGCCGCCGGGAAACTCCTCGCCATCCTTGCGCCCGATGAAATCGATCACCAGGCGGTCATCCTTCGCCGAGGCGCGATCGGTCTCGACATAGGTGACGCGTTGCTTGCGCAGCACGTCGAGCGTCTTGTCGACTTCGGCGTCGGTGACGGTCAGTTGCGGCTTTTCGATAGCCTGGCCGGAGACGTCGCCCAGCGTAATCTCCGGGTAGACCTCGAACACGGCGGTGAAGCCCAGCAATCCGGGGCTGGCATCGGCCTTCGGCTCGATGCGCGGATAGCCGGCGACGCGCAGCTTCTGCTCGCGCACCTTCTCGCCATAGGCTTTTTCCACCGCTGCGCCGATTGCCTCCGAACGCGCCTGGGAGCCGTATTGCTGCGCCACCATTTTCATCGGCACCTTGCCCGGACGGAATCCCGCCATCTTCACGGTGCGCGACATCTGCTTCAGGCGCTGGTCGACATCCTTCTCTATCTCCGCCAGGGCCACCGTCATGTCGATGCGCCGTTCCAGTGCGCTGCTGGTGTCGATTGCCACGTCCGTCGTTGCCTTGTCCGTCATCTTTGTATCCGTCATTTAAGAATTCGTTGAAAAAACACGCCATCACCACAAGCGACCAAACCCCGGGTCGAACTCCGGGTCTACGCCCAAACGCTGGTGCCCAGGAAGGGACTCGAACCCCCACGCCTCGCGGCGCCAGAACCTAAATCTGGTGCGTCTACCAATTCCGCCACCTGGGCGCATGTCGCAAGCGGCCCTATGCAGACCCGATCGACACGACGTGGATTGCGAATTTTACCTGCTTTCAACATTTCTTTCCGGCTTCAACAGCACTCGCTGCCGCCGCTGCGGAAGGATGGATCCGGGCACCCGGCCGGTTTTCCGAGCGAATTCCCGTGTTCCTCGCTCAGGCTTTCGTGCCCTATGGATATACTCCTGCCGCACCATGCCCGTCGATCATTACGAAAACTTTCCCGTTGCCTCGATTCTGCTGCCGGCGCCGCTGCGCGAGCCGGTGGCGGCGATCTATGGCTTCGCCCGCAGCGCCGACGATTTTGCCGATGAAGGCGAGCTTTCGCCGCAGCAGCGCAGCGCCCTGCTGGCCGGCTACCAGGCCGAACTCGACGCCATCGAACGGGGCCAGCCGACGCAGCATCCGGTGTTCCTGCGGCTGCGGCCGGTGATCGAGCGCCACGGCCTGCCGCTGCAACTGTTTCGCGACCTGCTCGACGCCTTCGTGCAGGACGTGAGCAAGGACCGCTACCGCGACTGCGCCGAACTCATGGATTACTGCCGTCGCTCGGCCGATCCGGTCGGTCGCCTGCTGCTGCATTTGTTCGGCCACGCCAGCGCGGAAAACCTGTCCCGTTCGGACGCAATCTGTTCCGCGCTGCAGTTGATCAACCACTGGCAGGACGTGGGCATCGACGCGGCAAAGGGTGCGCACGGCAGGATTTATCTGCCGCAGGACGAGATGGCCCGCTTTGGCGTCAGCGAAGACGACATCAATCGCCGTGCCACCAGCACCAACCTTCAAGAGCTGCTGCGCTTCCAGGTCGAGCGCGCCCGCGCCCTGATGCTTTCAGGCGCCTCGCTGGGTTGGGACCTGCCGGGGCGCATCGGCCTCGAAATCCGCGCCATCGTGGCCGGCGGCCTGCGCATCCTGGATAAAATCGAGGCCGTCGATTACGATGTGTTCAGCCGCCGGCCCAAGCTCGAAACCTTCGACTGGCCGCTTATCCTGTGGCGTTCGCTGGTCCGCCCCTTGGACACCCATCGGTAAATTCGCCGTGACTCCAGATCAATATTGCCAGGAACGCGCCGCCGCCAGCGGCTCCAGCTTCTACTACAGCTTCCTGTTCCTCGAACCGCCGCGGCGTCAGGCGATCACGGCGCTGTATGCCTTCTGCCGCGAAGTCGACGACGCGGTCGACGAATGCCCCGACCCGGCCGTGGCGCGCACCAAGCTGGCCTGGTGGCGCAGCGAGGTGCAGGCGCTCTACGAAGGTCGCGCCAGCCACCCGGTAACCCAGGCGCTGGCCGCAACGCTCAGGCAGTTCTACCTGCCGCAGGAACAATTGCTGGAAATCATCGACGGCATGGAAATGGACCTCGACCAGGTCCGCTATGCCGATTTCAAGGCGCTGCATCTTTACTGCTACCGCGTCGCCAGCGTGGTCGGCCTGCTCGCCGCGGAAATCTTCGGCTACAGCGACCGCCAGACGCTCAAGTACGCCCACGACCTGGGACTGGCCTTCCAGCTCACCAACATCATCCGCGATGTCGGCGAAGATGCGCGGCGCGGCCGCATCTACCTGCCGCAGGACGAAATGGCGCGCTTCGGAGTCAGCGACGACGATTTGCTCCAGGCCAATTACTCGGACCAGTTCCGCGGTCTCATGGCCTTCCAGGTCGAGCGCGCCCAGACGCTCTACCGCCAGGCTTTCGCCCAGCTTCCGGCCGCCGACCGCAAGGCGCAGCGCGCCGGGCTGATCATGGCGGCGATTTACCGCGCGACGCTGGACGAAATCGTGCGCGACAGCTTCCGCGTGCTGGACCAGCGCATCTCGCTGCCGCCGCTGCGCAAGCTCTGGCTGGCGGGAAAGACCTGGTGGCTGGCTTGAAGCCGCAAAAGGCATTTGACCCGCGAGTATCGGGTTGAAAACCGCCGTCATCGGCGCCGGCTACGCCGGCATGGCCGCCGCGGTGGAACTGGCCGCTGCAGGCCGCCAGGTAGAGGTCTTCGAGGCCTCGCGGGTGCTCGGCGGGCGCGCCCGCGCGGCGCAGATCGCGGGCTTCAGCGTAGACAACGGGCAGCACATCCTGATCGGCGCCTATGCCGAAACCTTGCGCCTGATGCGCTTGGTCGGCGCCGAACCCGAAGCTTTGCTCAGGCGCACCCCGCTGCGCTTCGAATTCCCCGGCGAATTCCTCATGAGCGCGCCGCGCTTGCCGGCGCCGCTGCACACCGCATTTGCCCTGCTGCTCGCGCGCGGACTCGGCTGGCGCGAAAAGTGGCGCGCGATCCGCCTCATGCAAGGCCTCAAGGCCAAGGGCTACCGCGTCGAGCCGGACACCACGGTCAGCGCGTGGCTGGACGCCAATGCAACGCCGTCGCGCCAGCGCCAACTCTTGTGGGAGCCGCTGTGCGTCGCCGCCTTGAACACCCCGGCCGAGCGCGCCTCGGCCCAGGTGCTGGCCAACGTGCTGCGCGACAGCCTCGGCGGCAGGCGCGCCGCGAGCGACCTGCTGCTGCCGCAAGTCGATCTCACCGCGCTGTTTCCGGAGCCCGCCGCGCAGTTCGTCGCCGAGCGCGGCGGCGCGGTGCATGGCGGCCGCCGCGTCGGCTCGATCCGGCGCGAAGGCGACGCCTGGCTGATCGACGATGCCGGCCCCTTTGCGCACGTGGTGCTGGCGGTGGCGCCCTATCACCTCGGCGGCCTGATGCCGGAACTGGCGGCCCGCGTCGCCCATTTCGACTGGGAACCCATCGTCACCAGCTACTTCAGCTACCCGGAATGGGTGCGCCTGCGGCAGCCCATGCTGGGTGTGGACGCGGGGCTGGCGCAATGGCTGTTCGACCGCGGCGCGCTATGCGGACAGTGCGGACTGATCGCCGCCGTGATCAGTGCGCGCGGCCGGCATCTGGAGCTGCCCATGCAGGAACTCGAACACCGCATACACCGCGAAATCGCCCGCCTGGTGCCTGATTTGCCGGCGCCGCTGAATGTGCAGACCATCACCGAAAAGCGCGCCACCTTCGCCTGCGTGCCGAACCTGCAACGCCCTTCCGCCCGCACCGAACTGCCCGGCCTCTGGCTGGCCGGCGATTATGTCGCCGGCGACTATCCGGCGACCCTGGAAGGCGCGGTGCGCAGCGGTGTCGCCGCGGCGCGGCAGATACTTGCCGCCTGACTCAGAGTTGCAGGCGCCCGCCCGCCAGGCGCAGCGTGCGCCCGCAGCGATGCGCGAGCGCCTCGTCGTGAGTGACCAGGATCAGCGTGGTGCCGGCCTCGGCGTTCATGTCGAACATCAGCTCGATGACCTGCGCCCCGGTGGCGGCGTCGAGATTGCCGGTCGGCTCGTCGGCCAGCAGGAGTCTGGGGCGCATGGCAAAGGCGCGCGCCAGCGCCACGCGCTGCTGCTCGCCGCCGGAGAGGTGCTTCGGATAATGCGCCAGTCGCTCGGCCAGGCCGACCCGCGCCAGCATCGCCTCGGCCGTGGCGCGGGCGTCGCGGCGGCCCGCCAGTTCCAGCGGCAGCATGGTGTTCTCCAGCGCGGTCAGGGCCGGCAACAGCTGGAAGGACTGGAAAACGAAACCGAGCAGCCGGCCGCGCAGTTCCGCGCGGGCATCCTCGTCGAGCAGGGCGAGATCCTGGCCGCCCAGATGCACGGCACCCGAGGAAGGCAGATCGAGTCCCGCCATGAGTCCCAGCAGCGTCGACTTGCCCGAGCCTGAAGCGCCGACGATGGCCACCGCCTCGCCGGCCGTCACGGCAAATGAAATCTCGTGCAGAATCGTGAGCGTGCCTTCGCCGCTGGGTACGACCTTGCCCAATGCCGCCACATCGATCACCGTGTCTGTCATCAGACGATCTTCAACCATGTTCAAGAAACTTGCCTCCTGCCTGTTGGTCCTGCTTTTCTGCAGCTTACCCGTCGCCGCGGCGGAAAATCGCATTCTGATCTATGGCGACAGTCTTTCCGCCGGTTTCGGCATAGCCGTCGCCCAAAGCTGGCCGGCCCTGCTCGGAC
This sequence comes from Sulfuritalea sp., assembly GCA_023700805.1. GTDB lineage: Bacteria > Pseudomonadota > Gammaproteobacteria > Burkholderiales > Rhodocyclaceae > Sulfuritalea. The sequence goes on along the minus strand of JAMPYF010000039.1, from coordinate 31,623 downwards.
AGCGGCTGAGCGCAAACGGTTCCGGCCTGACCGTGACCAACGCCAGCATCAGCGGCGAAACCACGGCCGGCGGCCGCGCGCGCCTGGGCGCGGTGCTGACCCAGTTCAAGCCGCGCATCGTCATTCTCGCACTCGGCGCCAACGACGGCCTGCGCGGCCTGCCGATCGCGGCGATGAAGGACAATCTCGCCGCGATGGTGAGGCTGGCCAAGCAGCATGGCGCGCGGGTGCTGCTGGTCGGCATGCGTTTGCCGCCCAATTACGGGCCGCAGTACACCCGGGAATTCGATGCCGCCTTCCGCGACCTGGCCCGACGCGAGAAGATTTCCCTGTTGCCCTTCCTGCTCGAACCGATTGCGCTGGACCGCGAGGCCTACCAGGCCGACGGCCTGCACCCGACCGCCGCGGCGCAGCCGAAGATCCTCGATCACGTCTGGCACGCGCTGAAACCGCTGCTGACTTAAGGAATCCATGTCCGAAAAGCTGCCCAAGGGCGTGGCGACCGTCGCCCAGCTTGCCGAATTCGACGCGATCATCGACGCCCGCGCGCCGGCCGAATTTGCCGAGGACCACCTGCCCGGCGCGATCAGCATGCCGGTGCTGAACGACGAGGAGCGGGCGCGGGTCGGCACGCTGTACAAGCAGGTTTCGGTTTTCGAAGCGAAAAAGCTCGGCGCCGCACTGGTGTCGAGGAATATCGCGGCCCACATCGAGCAGCACCTGCTCGACAAGCCCAAGAACTGGCGGCCGCTGGTCTATTGCTGGCGCGGCGGCCAGCGCAGCGGCGCCTTCACCCACATCCTGCGCGAGATCGGCTGGGACGCGCATCGCATCCAGGGCGGCTACAAGCGCTGGCGCCAGCATGTCATCGAGCAACTGGCACTGCTGCCGCCGCAACTGCAGTTCCGCGTCGTCACCGGCGCCACCGGCAGCGGCAAGAGCCGCCTGCTCGAAGCCCTGGCGGCGCGCGGCGCGCAAGTCCTGCATCTCGAAGAACTGGCCGCGCACAAGGGTTCGGTGCTGGGCAATCTGCCGGGCCAGCCGCAACCGGCGCAAAAGGGCTTCGAGACGCAACTGCTGACCGCCCTGTCGGCGCTGGACCCGGCGCGACCCGTGTTCGTCGAGGCCGAGAGCCGCAAGATCGGCCGCCTGCAGGTGCCCGATGCGCTGCTGGAGGCGATCCGCCGCGCGCCCGGCCTGTGCATCGAGGCGCCGCTCCCTGCCCGCGTCGAGTTCCTGCTGCAGGACTACGACTATGCCGTGGCCGACCCGGCCTGGCTGCTCGAACGCCTGGGCCATCTCAAGGGTCTGCAGAGCAACGAGACCCTGGAACGCTGGAGCGCGCTGATCGCGGCGCGGGATTTCCCGATCCTGGTGGAAGAACTGCTGACGCTGCACTACGATCCGCTGTACCAGCGCTCGCAGGCGCACAACTACGAATCGTTTGGCGCCGCCGCGCGGTTTGGCGCAGAACGGCTCGATCCAGCAACGCTCGACCGGCTGGCGGCGGACATTCTTGCTGCAGCCGCCTGACCGGGGCCAAACACGGCTCAAGCAAGGCTCAAGCGGGCAGCAGAAACTCGCTGCGCCTGGTGGCGCACAGGCGCTGCATCACGGCCGGTCGCGGCGCCTGGACTTCCCCCTGCTCGAAGGCCACCACCGCCAGCCGGTCCCGCACCAGGTCCAGCAATTCGCCGGGGCGCAACAGGAACGCCGGATTGGACGGCTTGCCGAAGCGCTCATTGCCCAGCATGAAAGTCTCGTAAATCAGCACGCCGTCCTCGGCCAGCGCATCGAATATCTCGGGCAGCAGCGGCCGATGGAGGTAATTGGTGACCACGATGCCGTCGAACACGCGCCCCCGATACGGCCAGGCATCGCCTTCGAGATCGGCCAGGCGCGTCACGATGCCCGGCGCCCGGTCCGCAATCGCCGCCAGTGCCGCGGCATCGCGGTCCAGCGCCTCGACCTGAAAGCCGCATGCCGCCAGCGGCAGGGAATGCCGGCCGCGGCCACAGGCGAGGTCGAGCACCGTACCGCCTGCCTTGATCAAGGGCGTGAAACGCTTCACCCAAAGCGATAGGTTTTCGCTCATCTGTCTTCCCTTGTCGGGTATCATTTTGAATTTAAATAAAGTCGCAAGCTACTTTAACCCTGCTTGATCCTGGATGTCCGCAAAACCGAGTCCGATTACTGGCGCTGCCCAGGACAACAACGATGTCCTGCGCGAACGGCTGAACACGATAACGGCAGCCTACAGCCGCTTCGTGCCGCGCGAGTTCCTCAACCTGCTGGGCATCGAAGACATCCGCAAGGTCGAGGTCGGACAGCAGGTCGAGCGCAAGATGACCATCCTGTTCGCCGACATCCGCAATTTCACTGCGCTGTCGGAATCGATGAGCCCGCAGGAGAACTTCAACTTTCTGAATTCCTACCTGATCCAGATGGAGCCGGTGATTACGGCCCATGGCGGCTTCATCGACAAGTACGTCGGCGATGCCATCATGGCGCTGTTTCCCGAGTCGCCGGATGCCGGCTTGCGCTGCGCGCTGGCGATGCTGCAGAAACTCGACCAGTACAACGACGGGCGGCAGCGCGCCGGTTATCGCCCGATCAAGATCGGCATCGGCATCAATACCGGCATCGTCATCCTCGGCACCGTGGGCGGCGCCGCGCGCATGGACGGCACGGTGATCGGCGACGCTGTCAACCTCGCGGCGCGCCTGGAACGGCTGACCAAGGAATACCGGGTTTCCATCCTGATCAGCGAAAATACCCTTTACAGCCTCGACCAGCCGGGCCTCTGGTCGATCCGTTTTCTCGACCGCACGCATGTGCGCGGCAAGCAGGGCACGCAATCCGTGTACGAGGTCTTCGACGGCGACCCCAGTCCCCTGCGCGAGGCCAAGAAGGCCAGCCTGAAAAGTTTCGAGCGGGCCCTGGCCTATTACCACATCGACGACATTCTCACGGCGCGCGAGCGGCTCAATGCGCATGTCGCCAACGTGCCCGAAGATGATGCGGCCTACGTCTATCTCGAACGCTGCGAAATCCCCGCCGAGGGCATGGGCGGTTCGCGCGTCGAATTGCCGCCGACCTGGCGCGAGGACTACTGCATCGGTCCGGCGGTGCTGGACGTCGGGCACAAGAACCTGCTCGCCGAAATGAATGCGTTGGCGCGGACGATCAATGCCGGCGCGCTCAACCAGACGCCGCCGCTGATGGCGCAGATACAGTTCAGCGCGACCCGCGATTTCCTGATCGAAGAACAGATGATGCGGGAAGACGCCTATCCCTTCCTCGATCTGCACATGCGCCAGCACCAGCGCTTCTTCGAGTACTTCAACGAGTTGCGGCGCGAAATCGACCAGGGCGAGGACGATCGCGTGTATCTGGGCTTTCGCGTCAAACGCTTCCTCACCGGTTGGCTGATCAACCACGTGCTCAGCGCCGATCGCCATTACGGCCACTACCGGCGCAGCGTCAACCAGAAGCCAGTGAATTTGTAAGTCCCGCAGGCACGCACCGGGGGAAGATGCTATGCTTTTGCTGCACCGCACCAACTCCTGAACGACATACCAAAAACGCCGCTGCGGAGCGCCGCCATGCACAATGAACGACACTACCTGCACACCCTCTTCGAGCCGGAATCGATAGCCATCGTCGGCGCCTCGGAGACACCCAACTCGATCGGCGTCACCCTGGTGCGCAACATGCTCGACTCGGGCTACAAGGGCAAGTTGTTCTTCGTCAATCCGAAGCACCCGACCGTGTTCGGCCAGAAGAGCTATGCCGCGGTGGATACCATTCCCCAGCGCCTCGACATCGCCGTGATCTGCACGCCGGCCGCCACCGTGCCGGACATCGTCGATGCCTGCGGCCGCGCCGGCTGCAAGAACGCCATCATCATCGCCGGCGGCTTTGCCGAGGCCGGATCGCGCGGCGCGGCCCTGGAACGCGCCACGCTGGAAAACGCCCGGCGTCACGGCATGCGCCTGCTCGGTCCCAACTGCCTGGGCATCATGCGTCCGGGCAGCCAGATCAACCTGACCTTCGGCCACGGCTTCGCCCATGCCGGCACCATCGGCCTGATTTCGCAATCCGGCGCGCTGTGCACCGCGATTCTCGACTGGGCGCTGCCGAACAAGGTCGGCTTCTCCAACGTGGTTTCGCTCGGCGCCGAAAGCGACGTCGATTTCGGCGAAGTGCTCGACTACATGGTCTCCGACCCGCGCACCGAGAACATCTTTCTGTACATCGAGGGCATCAAGAACGCCCGCCGCTTCATGAGCGCGCTGCGCGCCGCGGCGCGCTGCAAGCCGGTGCTGCTGATCAAGGTGGGCAAGCACCCGGCCGGCGAAAAGGCCGCACTGTCCCACACCGGCGCCCTGGTCGGCGCCGACGACGTCTTCGACGCCGCGCTGCGCCGCGCCGGCGTGGTGCGCCTGGCCAACGTCGGCCAGATGTATGCGGCGGCATCGGCCCTGTTCTCGCACTTCCGCCCGCGCGGCAAGCGCCTGGCGATCATCACCAACGGCGGCGGTCCCGGCGTGATGGCCGCCGACCATGCTTCCGACATCGGCATCCCGCTGGCCCAGCTCGATCCCGCCACCTTCACGCGGCTCAACGAACTGCTGCCCGCCACCTGGTCGAAGTCCAATCCGATCGACATCCTCGGCGACGCCGATCCGACGCGCTACGGCCAGGCGCTGCAGGCCTGCATCGACGACGACCATGTCGACGGCGTGCTGGTCATCCTGACGCCGCAGGCGATGACCGACCCGACCCAGGCAGCGCGCACCGTGATCGAGATCGCGCGCCAGAGCGACAAGCCGATGGTGACCTGCTGGATGGGCGAGGAACAGGTCGGCGAAGCGCGCAAGCTGTTCCAGGGCGCGGCGATTCCGACTTTCCGCACGCCCGAACCGGCGGTCGACCTGTTCTCGCACATTTCCAACTACTACCGCAACCGGCAACTGCTGATGCAGACGCCGCCCTCGATTTCCGAGCAGGCGCCGCCGCGCCTGGAATCGGCCCGCCTGGTGATAGAGACCGCGCTGATGGAAGGGCGCAAGGTGCTCAACGAAATGGAATCGAAGGCCGTGCTGGCGGCTTTCCGGATTCCCATCGCGCAGACCGTGGTGGCGCGCTCCGCCTCCGAAGCCATGGTGCTGGCCGAGGAGCTCGGGCTGCCGGTGGTGATGAAGGTCGACTCGCCGCAGATCGTGCACAAGACCGATTCCGGCGGCGTGCGCCTCAACCTGAACAGCCTCGCCGCGGTGCGCGACGCCTGGCTGGAAATCATGGACGAGGTGAAGAAGAACCGTCCCGACGCACAGATCAGCGGCATCGCCATCGAGCCGATGATCCAGAAGCCCAACGGCCGCGAACTGGTGGTCGGCATGATGCGCGACAAGATCTTCGGCCCCACCATCGTCTTCGGCCCCGGCGGCACCAGCGTCGAGGCCTACAGCAGCGACCGCGCCGTGGCCCTGCCGCCGCTCAACTCGGTGCTGGTGGCCGACATGCTGGCCTCTACCCGCACCACCGCAAGGCTCGGCGAGTTCCGCAACATGCCGCCGGTCAATATGGAGGCGATCGAATCGGTGCTGCTGCGCGTCTCGTCCATGGTCTGCGAATTGCCTTGGATCAGCGAAATGGACATCAACCCGCTGATCGTCGACGAGCACGGCGCGGTGGCGGTGGACGCGCGCATCACCATCGAGAACACGCCGATCACCGCCGGCCGCTATGACCACATGGCGATCCATCCCTATCCGTCGCAGTTGAAATCCGGCTTCCAGGCCAAGGACGGCACCCAGGTCACGATCCGTCCGATCCGGCCCGAAGACGTGCGCATGGAACAGGAGTTCGTCAAGGCCCTGTCGCCCGAGGCGCGCTACATGCGCTTCATGAACACCATCCGCGAAGTCTCGCCGGCGCAACTGGTCAGGCTGACGCAGATCGACTACGACCGCGAAATGGCCTTCGTCGCCATCATCGACGCCGACGGCGCGGACAAGGAAATCGGCGTGGTCCGCTATGCCACGAACCCGGACGGTGAATCCTGCGAGTTCGCCATCGTGGTCGCCGACGACTGGCAGGGCAAGGGACTGGCGCGCCGCCTGATGGGCATCCTGATCGACACGGCGCGCAGCAACGGCCTGCGCTACATGCACGGCGACTTTCTCGCCGAGAACTCGCGCATGCTGGCCTTCGTCTCCAGCCTGGGCTTCGTCCTCTCGACGCATCCGGAAGACTCCGGCCTCAAGCGCGGCGTGCTGGTGCTGAACTAGGGGCCGGCGCCGCCGGGAGTTGGCGCTGGCGGCACGGCGAGCGCCGCCGGGAGCAGGCGAAAAATCCTCGCGCTTTTGATGCGCCGCAATATCCTTAGACTAGTTGTGGTCTATTATTTTTGCGGGATCGGCGGTTAGGGCCCCCAGGGGCCGCGACGGCGCCGCGATCCTGCAACCTGCCGCATGCCGTCGTTTTCAGGATGCGAATCATGAACGCGCCCGCTGGCGAACACGAACTGGAAGACCTGCGCACGGCCCTGGAGCAGGAGAAGGCGGCGCACGAGCGCACCCGCAATGAACTGGCGCTGACGGAACTGGCGTATCGGCTGTTCGTGCCGAGCCAGTTCATGAAGCTGATGGGCGCCAACAGCATCCTCCAGGCTCGGCTCGGCCAGCACGCCGACCAGGCGCTGACCGTGCTGTTTTCCGACATCCGCGATTTCACCACGCTGTCGGAATCGATGAACCAGCAGGAGAATTTCCGCTTCCTGAATTCCTACCTGGGCGAAGTCGGCCCCATCATCGAGCGCTTCGGCGGATTCATCGACAAGTTCGTCGGCGACGGCATCATGGCGCTGTTCCCCGGCGGCAGCGACGACGGCCTGCGCGCCGCCATCGGCATGCTGCGCAATCTCGAACGCTACAACGACGGGCGCCAGCGCGCCAGCTATTACCCGCTGCGCATCGGCGTCGGCCTGAATTCGGGCATCACCATGCTGGGCACCATAGGCGCGCAGAACCGCATGGAAACCACGGTGATCGGCGACACGGTGAACCTCGCCTCGCGACTGCAAAGCATCACCCGCATCTATGGCGCGCCGCTGCTGATCAGCGAACACACGCTGTACGGGCTGACCGACGCGTCGCGCTACTCGATCCGCCTGATCGACCGCGTGCGGGTCAAGGGAAAGGTCCATCCCCAGTCGGTCTATGAGGTGTTCGACGCCGACCCCACCGAGCTGCGCGACGCCAAGCGACGCACCCTGTCCCAGTTCGGACATGCCGTCGCCTGCTATCACCTGCGCGACGTCGAACGCTCGCGCGCCCTGCTGCAGCAATGCCGCGCAGCGGGGCCGACGGACTCGGTGGTCGAACTGTACCTCGAACGCTGCGAGCGCTATCTGGCCAGCGGCGAGCATGAAAGCACGGGCGAACTCGACCTGGTCCCGGAATGGCGCGAGGAATTTTCCATCGGCGTGGCGGAAATCGACGCCCAGCACCGGCAGTTGCTGGAGCAGATGCGCCGCCTTTCCGACCGGGTCAGGAGCGGCAGCCACGTCGAAGTCAATGAAGTCCTCGACTTCCTCGGCCGCTATGTCGTCAATCACTTTCGCGACGAGGAACGCCTGATGCGCGAATCGCACTACCCCTTCCTCGAACAGCATGTGCATGAGCATCGCACCTTCCAGACCTATTATCTGAAGCTGCGCGACGAGATCGAAAACGGCAACAGCGACCCGACCTACATCAAATTCCGCATCCAGCTGCTGCTGGTCGACTGGCTGATCAACCACACCACCAAGACCGACCGGCATCTCGGCAGCTTCCTGCGCAATCCCGCGGTGCTCGAGCCGGAGCCGGGATTCGTGCATTAGGCCGGAAACGGGGCGGAACACCATGGAATCCTTCGCCTGGGGCGAATACTTCATCACCGGCCTGTCCGAAGTCGACCGGCAGCACCACCACCTGGTGGACGTCATCAACCGTTATGGCGAACTGCTGATGCGGCGGGAAGGCGCCCTGGCCGCCGACACCGAAGCCGTGTTCGGCGAACTGGCGGCGTATGCCGACTATCATTTCCGCGAAGAAGAACAGCTGATGGCGCGCAAGCAGGTCGACTCGCGCCACGTCGCGCGGCATCGCGAAGAGCATGCCAGCTTCCTGCAGGATGTGACGCGCATGCACGGCGTCATGTCATTCGCAAACCGCAGCAATGCCGAATCCCTGCTGATGTTCCTGACCCACTGGCTGGCGTACCACATCCTCGGCTCGGACCAGGTGATGGCCCGCCAGATCGCGGCGATCGAAGCCGGAGCATCGCCGCAGGAAGCCTATGCGGCGGACCATATCCACCAGGACCCTGCCACTTCGGCGCTGCTGCATGCGCTCAACGGCCTGTTTCACCAGGTCTCGGAGCGCAACCGCGCGCTGTTCGACCTGAACCAGACGCTGGAAGCCAAGGTCGCCGAACGCACGCGGGAACTGTCCGAGGCCAACCAGCGCCTCGAAGACATGGCCATGACCGACGTCCTGACCGGCCTGCCGAACCGCCGCCGCGGCCTGCGCGCCCTGGAGCGCGAATGGCAGGCCGCATTGCGCGACGACAGAGCGCTGGCCTGCATGATGATCGATGCCGATGGCTTCAAGGCGATCAACGACAACTGCGGCCACGATGCCGGCGACGCGGTCCTGCGCCAGTTGTCGCGGCGCCTGCTGCATGCCGTGCGCACCGACGACGTGGTATGCCGTCTCGGCGGCGACGAATTTCTCGTCATCTGTCCCAACACGCCGCTGCAAGGCGCCCTGCGACTGGCCGAGCAATTGCGCCACGAGGTCGCCACCCTGCGCGTGCCGGCCGGCAAGAGCGAATGGCACGGCAGCATCAGCATCGGCGTTGCCGTGCGGGACGCGACGATGAAGGGTTACGAGGACCTGGTCAAGCAGGCCGACGAGGGCGTCTATCGCGCCAAGCACGAGGGCCGCAACCGCGTCGCCACGGTCTGCGCCGCAATCCCGGCCTGAGCGCGGCGCGCGGCGGTATCATCGCGCAGATCCGCCTTGCCCCGCATTTCCCCGAAACGCCCCCGACACAGCCGTGAGCCGCCACCGACCATGACCGACACACCGACCCGCAGCGCGCGATGCCCGTGGTGCGGCGACGACCCGCTCTACGTCGCCTATCACGACACCGAATGGGGCGTGCCCTGCCACGACGAGCGCAGTCTGTTCGAGTTCCTGATCCTCGAAGGGGCGCAGGCCGGCCTGTCGTGGATCACCATCCTGAGGAAGCGCGAGAACTACCGGCGCGCCTTCGACAACTTCGATCCGGCCCGGATCGCGCGCTACGGCGAGCAGGACGTGGCGCGGCTGCTGGGCGATGCCGGCATAGTCAGGAACCGCTTGAAGATTGCCGCCAGCATCGGCAATGCCCGCGCCACCCTGGACCTCTATGAGCAGGGCGGCAGCCTGGGCCAGTTGCTGTGGGCCTTTGTCGATGGCCGCCCGCGCATCAACCGCCGCCGCAAGCTGGCCGACATCCCCGCCATCACGCCGGAGGCCGAGGCGCTGTCGCGGGAACTCAAGCGCCGCGGCTTCCGCTTCATCGGCCCCACGGTCGTCTACGCCCACATGCAGGCGACCGGCATGGTCAACGATCACCTCGTCTCCTGCCCGCGCCACGCCGCGCTCGGCGGCTGATTCCCCGGGCACGGGCCCTGGCGTGCCGACGCATCCAGGGCACCAACCGATTCTGATGATCCCCCTGCGGAGTTGGCCAGGCCCGCAAACGACGCGAGCAAAGCCACCGCGGATGGTTACAATGCCGGCATCCATAGCCAATTGGACTTCCGCTCACCTCGCGCATGCAAGTCGGCCTCGAAACCATTCGCGAAATCCTTGAACAGCACCTGCAGGAAGAGGATATCGATCGCCTGTTGCGCGGCCTCGACGATGCGGGCAAGGCGCGGCTGTTCCATCGCATCACCGAACAGTTGCGGCGCACCTCGGCGCTGGCCGACATCGCCAACCGCGTAACCGACAGCCTTTCCCTCGACGTACTGTTTCCGCGCCTGATGGCGGTGGTCACCGAAGCGCTGAATGCCGACCGCAGTTCGCTGTTCCTTTACGATCGCGAGGCCGACGAGCTGTTCTCGCGCGTGCTGCAGGGCGATACCATCGGCGAGATCCGCTTCCCCAGCCAGGTCGGCGTGGCCGGCGCGGTATTCGCCGGCGGCGAGGCGGTGATCATCGCCGACGCCTATGCCGACCCTCGCTTCAACCAGGAGGTCGACCGGCATACCGGCTACCACACGCGCAACATCCTCTGCGTGCCGATCCGCAACAAGAAGCGCGAGGTGATCGGCATCGCCCAGGTGCTGAACAAGCGCAACGGCGATTTCGATGCCGAAGACCAGCAGCTGCTCGAAGGACTTTCGCTGCAGGCTTCCGCGGCACTGGAGAACGCCCACCTGTTCGAGAAGGTCGAGCGCCAGCAGCGCGAGGAAGCCATGCTGCTCGAAATCAGCAGTTCGATCGTCTCCGAGATCCACCTCGATCCGCTGCTGATGAAGATCATGACGGCGGCAACGACGCTGCTCGATGCCGACCGCGGCAGCCTGTTTCTCTACGACCCGGCCAGCGACGAACTGTATTCCCGCGTCGCCGGCGGCATTGCCGGCGGCACGATCCGGTTCCCGGCGCAAGCCGGCATTGCCGGCGAATGCTTCAGCAGCGGCCAGGTGATCAACATCGCCGATGCCTACGGCGATGCCCGCTTCAATCCCGAGTTCGACCACCACACCGGCTACCGCACCATCAGCATGCTGTGCATGCCGATCGTCGCCCGCGGCGAGCGCAAGATCGGCGTCATGCAGATCCTGAACCGCAAGGGCGGCAGGTTCGGCAGCGCCGACGAACGCCGCCTGCGCGCCTTTTCGGCACAGGCCGCCGTCGCCATCGAAAACGCGCAGTTGTTCGAGGAAGTCAATGTCGCGCGCAACTACAACGAGGCCATCCTGCACAGCATGAACAATGCGGTGCTGACGCTCGACGCCGACGGCATAGTGCGCAAGGTCAACGGCGCTGCATTGCGCATCCTGCGCCGCCGCACCGCGGACCTGGTCGGTCACCGGCTGGAACAACTCTTTCCCGGCCGCAACCGTTGGGTGGCCAACAGCCTGGAAAAAGTTCGCGCCTCGGGCAAGACCGACATCACGGTCGACACCGACCTGCTGGTCGAAGGCAGCGAAGCCGTCTCGGTCAACCTGTCCACGGTGGCGCTGGCCAGCACCAGCAACGAACCGATCGGCTACATGCTGATGATGGAGGACATCACGCGCGAAAAGCGCCTGCGCAACACCATGTCGCGCTACATGAGCAAGACCGTGGTGGACAAGCTCATGGAAAGCGGCGAGGCGGAGCTGGGCGGCACCGGACGCGACGTCAGCGTACTGTTTTCCGACATCCGCGGCTTCACCTCGATCTCCGAACGCCTGGGCGCCAGGGAAACCGTGGCCCTGCTCAACGAGTACTTCACCGACATGGTGGATATCGTCTTCGCCCACGACGGCGTGCTCGACAAGTACATCGGCGACATGATCATGGCGGTGTTCGGCTCGGTGCTGCAAAGCGACGACGACGCCAGCAATGCGGTGATGGTCGGCAACAAGATGCTGACCGCGCTGCACAAGCTCAACCGGCGGCGCGTCGCGCGCGGCGGCGAGCAGATCCAGATCGGCGTCGGCATCAGCACCGGCAACGTGGTCGCCGGCAACATCGGCTCGCTCAAGCGCATGGAATACACGGTGATCGGCGACCGGGTCAATCTGGCCGAACGCCTGGAAGGCGCCAACAAGTTCTATGGCACCTCGATCCTGATGTGCGACGCGACCTGGGCGGCGATCAAGGATCACGCCGCGGCCCGCGAGATAGACCTGATCCGGGTGCGCGGCAGGGCCACGCCGGTGGCGATTTACGAAGCGCTCGGCCATCACTCGGAGGACAGTTTTCCGCACCGTGAAGACGTGCTCGATGCATTCGGCAAGGGACTGGCGCTCTATCGCCAGCGCGACTGGGCCGCAGCGAAAAGCTGTTTCCGGCAGGCGATCGACGCCCACCCCGACGACGGGCCGTCGAAAATCTACCTCGAACGCTGCCGCATCTATCGCGACCACCCGCCGCCCGACGAATGGGACGGGGTGTGGACCCTGCCCGGCCGCTAGTCCGCGGCGCGGCGATTTCCGCCTGAACAGGAGCCGACCATGGAACTCTCATCGCTGCTGGCGCACCATGCCCGTTATCGCCCCCAGGCCACGGCGGTGGTGTTCGAGCAGCAGCGCCTCGACTACCTGGGCTTCAGCACCCGCGTCGATCGCGCCGCCCACCTGCTGACCGCGCTGGGCGTGAAAAAGACCCAGCGCGTCGCCACCTTGCTGCCCAACACCCTGGAACTGCTGGAACTCTACTGGGCCTGCGCCCGGATCGGCGCCGTCGCCGTGCCGCTGTCGCCGCTGCTGACCGGCGTCGGCCTGTCCAGCCTGATCAAGGACGCCGGCGCGGTCTGCCTCGTCACCCAGAACAGCCTGCTGCCGGTGGTCGCCGCCGTGCTGCCGGAACTGGCGACCCTGGCGCCCGAGCGCATCCTGCTGATCGACGGCGGCGAGCCGCCCTGGGGCGACTATGCGGCGCTCGCCGCGGCGGCGCCGGAGGGCGCACCGCCCGCCGCGGGCGTCGGTCCCGACGACCTGTTCAACATCATGTATACCTCGGGCACCACCGGCCTGCCCAAGGGCATCATGCACAGCCATCGCGTGCGCGCCATGTACGCCCTGCTGCTGGGCGCCGCCTGGCGCATGACGCCGGAATCGGTGGTGCTGCACACCGGCGCCATCGTCTTCAACGGCGCCTTCGTCACCCTGATGCCGGCCTTCCACCTCGGCGCCACCTATATCCTGCAGCGCCAGTTCGACGCCGCGGCGATGATCGAAACGATCGCCCGCGAGCAGGTCACGCACATCATGGTGGTGCCGGCGCAGATCATCGCCCTGCTCGACTCGCCGGCCTTCGACCCGGCCAGGCTGGCCTCGCTGCAGATGATCCTCTCGCTCGGCGCGCCGCTGGCGCAGCCGCGCAAGGACCAGCTGAACCGGCTGCTGCCCGGCCGCTTCCACGAACTCTACGGCCTCACCGAAGGCTTCGTCACCATCCTCGACAAGACCGATGCGGTGAGGAAGGCCGGCTCGGTCGGCTGCCCGCCGCCCTTCAGCGAAGTGCGCATCGTCGACGAGGCCGGCCATGACGTGCCACACGGCCAGCCCGGCGAGATCGTCGGCCGCGGGCCCTTCGTCATGCAGGGCTACTGGGGCAAGCCGCAACTCACCGCGGAAACCCTGCGCTTCGGCTGGATCCACAGCGGCGACATCGGCTATCTGGACGACGACGGTTATCTGTACCTCGTCGATCGCAAGAAGGACATGATCGACTCGGGCGGGGTCAAGGTCTATCCGCGCGACATCGAGGACATCGCCAGCCGCCATCCGGCAGTGGCGGAGGTCGCCGTGTTCGGCATCCCGCACGAGACCTGGGGCGAGACTCCGCTTGCCGCCGTGGTATTGAAAGTTGGCGCTGACGCGACGGCGAGCGGGCTGCGCGACTGGATCAACGAGCGCGTCGCAGCGCGCTACCAGCGCGTGCAGGAAGTCGTGATCCTGCCCGCCTTCCCGCGCAACGCCGCGGGCAAGACGCTCAAGCGCGAATTGCGCGACCCCTACTGGGCCGGGCGCGCCAAATTGATCTGATGGAAAAATCTCACCACCAAGACACCAAGAACACAAAGATGCACCAAGAGAAACTGATAGAAGAACGCGAAGTTCTTGGTGTCCCTTGGTGAACTTGGTGTCTTGGTGGTGAATGTATTTTCTTGCTGACTACCTACTCACCTGGACGCGCCACCCGCCGGCCCATGGCCAGCACCGTCAGCACCGCCAGGATCTGCAGCAGGGCCACGCCGGGCAGCACGCCGTCGCGGCCGCCGGCGTCGAGCAGCATGCCGAAGGCCAGCGGCCCCAGCGCGAGGCCGACGTCGAGCCCCGAATAAACGAAGCCATAGACGCGGCCGAAAGCCGGCGAGGCATTGCCGCCGGCCAGCGACTCGGTGGCGACGCGGCGCACCAGCAGGTCGCGCGAAGGGCCGGCAAGGCCGACGCCGATGCCGATGCCGACCATCAGCGGAATCACGCTCCAGGCCGGCGGCAGGCCGCTCGCCAGCACCGAAGCGAAGACCGCGGCGCCGACCAGCGCGCTGCCCACCGTGCGCTCGTGCGCATGGACCCGCACGGCGACGAAACCGCCGGCCACCATGCCGGCCGCCGAGCCCAGCAGGTAGCCCGTCAGCGCCGCGACGCCGGCCGCCGCCGTGAGGCCGTAGATGCCGCCCAGCACCGGCGCCGAAAAACTCTGCAGGCCGCCGAAGGCCGCGGTGACCAGCAGGAAGAACATGAAGGCGAGCCAGATCGCCGGCAGGCCGAGAAAGCCGAAAGTCGTCGCGCCCGCCGTGGCGCCAGCGCCAACTCTTGGCCGGTGGTCGTCCAGCAGCGGCCGCGCCAACTGCAAGGCGGCCACCGAACACAGGGCCACCAGCGCCGCCGCGATGCCGGCGCCACGCCAGCCGGCCCAGGCCAGCGCGGTGCCGGAGATGGTCGCCCCGATCGCCCAGCCCAGATTGCCGGACAGGCCGTGCACGGAAAAGGCGTAGCCCAGGCGCGCCGGCGACACCTTCTTGTTCAGCAGCGAAAAATCCGCCGGATGGAACACCGAGTTGCCGACCCCGGCCAGGGCCACCGCCAGCAGCAGCATCGAATAGTTGACCGCCGCCGCCAGCGCCAGGCCCGAGGCCGCCAGCAAACCCACGCCGGCCATCAGCACGCGGCGCGCGCCGTAGCGATCGACGACGATGCCGGCCAGGGCCTGGCCGACGCCGGAAATGGCGAAGAACACCGTCATAAGGAAACCCGCCTCGGTATAACCGAAACCGAAGTCCGGCATCAGGAGCGGAAACAGCGGAGGTAACAAAAGGTGAAACAGATGCGAGGTGGCGTGGGCCATGCCGACCAGCGCAATCACCGCGGCATCGGCGCGAACAGGGGCGTTGGAGGTCATCGGCCGATGCTAACCGAAATCCGCCGCCATGCCCCACCGCATGGCGCTGCGCCTGCCGCGCCAACCGGCCTGCGCCGCGCCGGTCCCCGAATCAGCGATACGGCGGCGCGCCGAAGCCCGGGGGAACCGCCTGCCACTCGACGTTGCAGACGGCGACGTAGGGGTAGTAGCCCAGCGGATTCGCGCAGTAGTACCAGTACTCCCCTGGAGGCGGTATTGGCGGCAGCACCACGACGGGCTGCGGCTGAACGTGCCATGGGCTGACAACGACGATCCGCGAGCCGATGTGCGGCGCCCTGTGGTGGTGGTGCCGATGCGCCTCGTGGCGCACGATCGGCGGGCGATGGTGGTGCTGCCGATGCACGTCGATGCGTACGATCGGCTGGCCGCCCCCATGGCGCTCATGGCGATGCCTGCGCTCGTCAGCCAGACCTGCGCTGCTCAAGCACGGCAGCAGCAGAAGCATGACGAATCGATGAAATGGAAGCCTCATCCCGCCTCCTTGTCAGCGCGCGGTGACTCCCGGCGGCGGCGGCGGCGGATTTCCCGGCGGCGGTGGCGGATAGGCGCTGCCCGCCGGCGCACGCTGAACCGGCCTTTCGAGCTGGCTGCGCTGGGCCGCGGTGACCGGCACCCGCTGTCCCTTTGCGTACATGCACTGGACGTAGGCATTGTCGTAGCTGTGCTGGCTGCCGTAGCCTGAACTCTGGGCGGCGCCGGCGCCTGCCAGGCTGCCCACCAGCAAGCCGGTGCCGGCGCCGACGCCGACAGCGTCGCGTCCGCCGATCGCGGCCCCGGCAACGGCGCCGACAGCGGTGCCGACCACGGCGCTGCGCACACCCGCGTCAGTCGCCGCCTGATTCGCGCTGCTGCCTCCGATCTGGTGATGGGCATAGTGGCGGCATTCGGCGTCGTCGCTGCGGAACTGCTCGAAGCTCTTTCCGCTTCCGGGCAGGGCCATCACGCTCGGGCCGTCCGGCATCGAAGCGCATCCGGCGAGCAGCAACAGACCGGACACGGCGGCGAGGGAAGAAGTCGATAATTTCATGGCGGGGACTCCCGATCGATCTCAGGGCTGGCCCGGCGCCTGCGGCAACACCCTTTGCCATCCGCCCGGGCACTCCTTGACGTAGGGGTAGTAGCCGCCCGCCGGAGCGCAGTAGTACCAATAATTGGTCGCCTCGGCTCCCCCGGGTGCGGAAGCGAGCGGAGGCTGTTCGATATACACCTGCGGGACGGGGCGCTCGACCACGATCGGCGCATAGTAGGGCGGCGGGTAATAGCGCGGGCCCCAGAAAGGCCCCCAGTAAGGACCGATGATCACGCTGAAATGCCCGTGGCTACGATGATGGTGGCCTCGATGGCCTCCCCCCGCATAGCTGACGCCGGTCGCTCCCAGCAGCAAAATCACGATGAGCAATTTTGTGAGCTTCATGGCAACTCTCCTTTCCCATGGCCGGCAGCGGCCCGGATATCCGGCCGCCCGCCGATCCTTGGCGATGAGTTGATTGGACTCCACGCATGTAATTGAATTGCTCTAAACGCGCGGCGATTTGTAAGAAATCGTTACGCACGGCCGGGCCGGCCGATGTTCGCCTACCCCGCGGGGTCCCCGCCTGGGATGCGGCGAACGAGTCCTGATCAGGCTTTCACCGGCTTCGCCGGGGACGGACGCCGGGGCTCGACATGGTGGCGCAACCAGGCGGCGAATTCCTCTTCCTTGAGTTCGCCCGCGGCAAGCGAGAGCATGGCTAGCGTCGCCTCGGCTTGCGTCGCCACCAGGCGATAGCCGTTAAGCGCAAGGAACAGGCCGACCGACAGGAAGGCCGCGCGCTTGTTGCCGTCGATAAAGGGACGATTCTGCGATATTCCGACGCCATAGGCGGCGGCCAACTCGGCGACATTCGGATCGCCATAGGCCACGTGGCTTTGCGCGCGAGCCAGCGCGGAATCGAGCAGTCCCGCATCGCGTATGCCCGCGGCGCCGCCATGCTCGGCGACGCTCTCACCGTGCAGCAGGAGCAACGCCTGCTTGTCGCCCCAGCGCCAGCTCACTTGGCGAGCGCGTGGAAGGTGTCGCGAAACTCACGCATGAATTCGCGGCCCGCCGTCATCTGTTGTTCAAGTGCCGGGTCGTAGGGCGTGACCACGTAGCCTTCCGGTGTCTCGGTCAGAAAGATCGATTCGCCCTTCTCCACCTTCAGCTTGGCCAGCACCTCCTTGGGCAGGATGACGCCGACGGAATTGCCGATCTGGGTGAGTTTGAGGACGTGCATGGCAGACTCCAGCGAAGTTATAACGGTTGTTATACTACGCTGGAGCCTTGCGGCTTTCAAGCCTTGTCGAAGCTCAAAGCCCCCTTCGCCACGCCGACCTTGACCCGGTCCTTGGGACCGAAGCTGCCGTCGAGGATCAGCCGTGAAAGCGGGTTCTCGATGCGCTCCTGGATCG
The DNA here is from genome assembly GCA_023700805.1 of Sulfuritalea sp. Classification (GTDB taxonomy): domain Bacteria; phylum Pseudomonadota; class Gammaproteobacteria; order Burkholderiales; family Rhodocyclaceae; genus Sulfuritalea. The sequence goes on along the minus strand of JAMPYF010000039.1, from coordinate 14,002 downwards.
CGCGCTTGAGCGGCCGCGCGCCGAACACCGGGTCGAAGCCGGCCTCGGCCAGCAGCGCCAGCGCGGCGTCGGACACCTCCAGCGTCATGTCCAGTTTCGCCATGCGCTTTTCGAGGTACTTGAGCTGGATCTTCGCGATGCCGGCGATGTTCTTTTCGTCGAGGGCGTGGAAGACCACGATCTCGTCGATGCGGTTCACGAACTCCGGGCGGAAATGCATTTTGACTTCGCCCATCACCGCCAGCTTGATCACCTGGTAATCGTCGCCCGCCATGGTCTGGATCATCTGGCTGCCGAGGTTGGAGGTCATCACGATCACGGTGTTCTTGAAGTCCACGGTGCGGCCCTGGCCGTCGGTCATGCGGCCGTCGTCGAGCACCTGCAGCAGCACGTTGAACACGTCCGGGTGGGCCTTTTCGACCTCGTCGAAGAGGATCACCGAGTAGGGCTTCCTGCGCACCTGTTCGGTCAGGTGGCCGCCCTCCTCGTAGCCGACATAGCCCGGCGGCGCGCCGATCAGCCGCGCCACGGAATGCTTCTCCATGAACTCGCTCATGTCGATGCGGATCAGGTGGTCTTCGGCGTCGAACAGAAATTCGGCCAGCGCCTTGCACAGCTCGGTCTTGCCCACGCCGGTCGGGCCGAGGAACAGGAAGGAACCGTAGGGCCGGCTTTCTTCCGACAGGCCGGCACGCGAGCGACGGATCGCGTCGGAAACCAGGCGCACGGCCTCGTCCTGGCCGACCACGCGGCTGTGCAGCTTGTCTTCCATCTTCAGCAGTTTCTCGCGCTCGCCCTGCATCATCTTGCTGACCGGGATGCCGGTAGCGCGCGAAACGACTTCAGCGATCTCTTCGGCGCCGACCTGGGTGCGCAGCAGGCGATGCTTCGCCGTGTCGTCAGCGCCGACTTTCTCGGCCGCCTTCTGCTGTGCTTCGAGCTTGGGCAAGGTGCCGTATTGCAATTCAGCGAGCTTGTCGAAGGCACCCTGACGCTGCAGTTCGGCCATCTGCACCCGCACCTTGTCGATCTCTTCCTTGATGTGCGCCGAGCCTTGCACCTGGGCCTTTTCGGCGCGCCAGATCTCGTCGAGGTTGGCCAGTTCGCGTTCCAGCTTGTCGATCTCGTCCTTGATCAGGACCAGGCGCTTCTTCGAGGCCTCGTCCTTTTCCTTCTTCACCGCCTCGCTCTCGATCTTGAGCTGGATCAGGCGGCGGTCGAGCTTGTCCATGACTTCCGGCTTGGAGTCGATTTCCATCTTGATCCGCGCCGCGGCCTCGTCGATCAGGTCGATGGCCTTGTCCGGCAGGAAGCGGTCGGTGATGTAGCGATGCGAAAGTTCCGCCGCGGCGACGATGGCCGGGTCGGTGATGTCCACGCCGTGGTGCAGCTCGTATTTTTCCTGGAGGCCGCGCAGGATCGCGATGGTCGCCTCGACGCTGGGCTCGTCGACCAGCACCTTCTGGAAGCGCCGTTCGAGCGCCGCATCCTTCTCGATGTACTTACGGTATTCGTTGAGCGTGGTGGCGCCGATGCAGTGCAGCTCGCCGCGCGCCAGCGCCGGCTTCAGCATGTTGCCGGCATCGATGGCGCCTTCCGCCTTGCCGGCACCGACCATGGTGTGCATCTCGTCGATGAAGAGGATGATGCGGCCCTGGTCCTGCGCCACTTCCTTGAGCACCGCCTTGAGCCGCTCCTCGAACTCGCCACGATACTTGGCGCCCGCCAGCAGGCCCGCCATGTCCAGCACCAGCACGCGCTTGCCCTTCAGGGTCTCCGGCACTTCGTCATTGACGATACGCTGCGCCAGGCCTTCGACGATGGCGGTCTTGCCGACGCCGGGCTCGCCGATCAGCACCGGGTTGTTCTTGGTGCGGCGCTGCAGGATCTGGATGGTGCGGCGAATCTCGTCGTCGCGGCCGATCACCGGATCGAGCTTGCCCTGGCGGGCGCGCTCGGTCAGGTCGAGGCAATACTTGTTGAGCGCTTCACGCTGGCCCTCGGCATCCTGCGAACCGACGTTCTCGCCGCCGCGCACGGCCTTCACCGCGTCTTCCAGCGCCTTGCGATTCAGGCCCGCTTCCTTCAGCAGACGGCCGCACTCGCCCTTGTCCTGGGTCAGCGCGAGCAGGAACATCTCGGAGGCGATGAACTGATCGCCGGCCTTCTGCGCTTCCTTGTCGGTGACGTTGAGCAGGTTGGAGAGGTCGCGGCCTATGCTGACCTCGCCGCCATGGCCTTCGACCTTGGGCAGGCGGTCCATGGCCTTGGCCAGCGCCGCCTTGAGCCCGCCGACATTGACGCCGGCGCGCGCCAGCAGCGAGGTGGTGCTGCCGTCGTCCTGATTGAGCAGGGCCAGCAGCAGATGCTGCGGCTCGATGAACTGCTGGTCGTTGCCGACCGCCAGGCTCTGGGCGTCGGCAAGGGCCTGCTGGAAGCGGGTGGTGAATTTATCGATGCGCATGGCGGATGCCTCAGAAAGATGTCATTGCGCACAACATGGGGATTGCGGCGCCGATTTCAATCCTCGGCCGCCGTCGGGTGGCAAACAGCACCCGGCGGACCGGGCCGGAATCGCTATCCCCTGCCCAAAAGATGGTTGATTCCGGCGAGCCATTGGCTATACAGAAGTCAATTCGCCACCCGGAGACCTCCGGGCACCCGTTCCCCACCAGGAGGATCAAGCCATGCTGACCAAATCGCATATCACGACCATACTTCCCGTCCGGCAGATGGACCGCGCGCGCACCTTCTATCAGGACAAGCTCGGGCTCATCCCCGAGGGCATGCACGACGACGGTTCCTGCGTCATGCGCTGCGCCGACGGCGGCACCGTGTCCCTGATGCCGAAACCCGAAGGAACCAAGGCCGAACACACCGCCTTGAGCTTCGAAGTGGACAACATCGATGCCGAGATCAGGGACCTGGAAGTGCGTGGCGTGAAATTCGAGGACTACGACATGCCCGGCCTCAAGACCCTGAACCACGTCTTCGCCACCAAGGACGAGAAGTGCGCATGGTTTACCGATCCGGAAGGCAACATCCTGTGCATCCACCAGGAGATGCGCAAGCATCACTGAGATTCCAGCCTCGCCGTGGGCGAGCGCGGCGTCGCCCGCCATGCCTGCTGACGACCGCCTGGCGCATTAACGCCGGCCGCTCTGGCTCTGGAAATACACCGCCTTGCGCGCGCGCATGACTTCGCCCAGCGGGCGATGCGCCATCAGCGCCGCCCAGGGATCGAAGGCGGCCGCCTCGATGGCCGCCGCCCGCGCCTGGCCGTCGGCCGCCAGCGCGTCCTGCGGCGGCAGGGTCAGCACGCCGACCGTGACATAGGGCGCGACATCCTCGGGCCAGTCCACCGAGGCGTCCTCGATCGGCGTGCGCGCTTCATCGACGAAGAATTGCAGCTGCAGCCGAAATTGCAGCGGCCCGCGCGCCAGCCGGGCGAGAAAGTCTTGTGCCCAGTCGGCCTCGGCGCCCGGCCTGGCCTCGCCGCCCGGCGGCAGCAGGCGCACCCGCGCCGCATAGGGGCCGCAGGCGATCGGCGCCGCCAAATAGAAGGGCGCCGTGGCAAAACCCGAAAAGGGTTTGCTGAAGGCTTGCGCGAAGCGCTTCATCATGCCCAGCGCACCGAGGAAACCGTAGCGCGACACCAGGTAGCCGAGCAGGGCGCCGGGGCCCTTGCTCAGGTTCTTGACCAGGCCGACGAATTCGTCGGCGCCGGCAAAGGCGAAGGCCGGATGGTTGATCAGCAGGAAGTCCTGGCAATCGGTCGGACCCGAACCCAGCGCGCCGGAACCGCCGAGGTCGCCAAGGCCGCGGATCTTGATCGCGAAGCCGCGTATGTCGGGTTTGCGGTCGGCCTGGACATCGGTGCCGCCGTTGGACAGCCGGACCCAGGCCGGGTAGCTGCGCGGCGCGGCAAACAAGCCGTGGCGCGCATGGCCCGGCAGATCGGCGAGCACCGCGAAGCTGCCCTCGAGTCCCAGCAACTGCTTGCGGTGCAGGGTGCGCCCCTTGCCGAACTTTGCCGACTTCCGCGTCTGGATCTCGGCGAAATCGCGCGCATAAGCGGCGTGGCGCTCGGCTTCGTCGGCCGCGATGCGTTCCTGCCATTGGGTGCTGGGGCTTGCCATGCTCGTCTCCCGAAAATCGTCTAGGCCAGCAGCAGCGCCAGCAAACCCAGCAATGCCGGCCCGGCCTGCAGATACATGATGCGCATCTTCACCGTGAGCCCGCCGTATATGCCGGCGACAATCACGCAGCCGAGGAAGAACATCTGGATATGCGGCGCGGCCGTGCCCGGGTAGCCCAGGCCCCAGAGCAATCCGGCAGCGAGAAATCCGTTGTAGAGCCCCTGGTTGGCGGCCAGCACCCGGGAACTTTCGGCCTTCTCGGCCGTGTTGCCGAAGATCTTCAGGCCCTTCGGCGTGGTCCACAGGAACATTTCGAGGTAGAGGAAGTACAAATGTTCGAGCGCAACCGCCAGCACCAGAACCATGGCGACAAGCTTCATGATTAATCCTTTGCCATCTAAACCTGTTCCATGCAGTATGAATCACTCGGCGCCCGGAAACAACACCCGGCGCCGAAAGCGCCCGCGTTGACCCAGGTCAGCGTCGCGTAAGCCGTTGGTGTTAAATTGATTCTTTCAAAGCGTTCACAGGAGAAGCATCATGGCAGGCAAGACCGAACAATTCAGCGAATTGCACCGCAAGAACATGGAAGCCGCCATGCGCCTGGCGCAGCTTTCGATCGAGAATTCGCAGCGCATCATGGCGCTGCAGTCCGAACTGGCCCGCGAAATGTTTCAAAGCGGCGTGGAAGCCGCCAAGGCGCAATCCGGCGCCAGCGACCCGCAGACCATCATGCAGCTGCGCACCCAGTACGCGCAGGAAACCACCCAGCGCATGGTCGCCGCCGCGCAGCAGATCGCCGAAATCAGCAACGCCGCACGGGCCGAGTTTTCCCGCCTGGTCGCCGAGCAACTGGCCTCCGGCAGCCAGGACATGACCGAGTCGCTGCAGACCTTCATGAAGTCCCTGCCCGGCCAGACGCCGAACATGATGGAATCCTTCCAGCAGGCCATCGCCACCGCCAACCAGGCCTTCGAGCAGATCGCCAAAGCCTCCACGGCCGCCATGGGCAGCGTCGGCGAAACGGTCAAGAAAGCCGCCGCCGGCGCCAAGCGCAAGTAAGAAGCGCGGCGCATCGCCCACGGCACGGCTGATCGCTCGCGGTCAGCCGTTTTTTTTGCCCGCCGTGCGCGAAATCTCCGTAATCGCGGCAATCCGGACGATACCTTCAATGATGTCCGGGTTATTATTATGCGCCGCGACTACAGGGCCGCGGCCAACCGCCGCGCCGCGGCTTCAACCCGCAGGAGAACCCATGAAACACCACCTTCGCAGCTTCATCCGGATTTTTCGCGCGATCCTCCTGCCCGCCCTCGCACTGTTGGCTTCGACGCCGGCCTACCCGGATGCGCGCAACCTGGCTCCCGGCTTCAGCAGCTTGCCCAAGAGCGCCAAGGTCCTGATCATGCCGCCGGACGTCGAGCTGTTCTCGATTTCGGGGGGCGGCGTCGTGGAGCCCAAGGCGGACTGGACGGCCGCCGCCCATACCCATTTGCATGCCGCCCTGACCGGTAAGGCCACCGAACTGGCCCTGCAGACGCAGCAGCTCGCCGAGCAGGATGCCGACGAACTGGCGGAAATCAGCGCCTTGCATGCCGCGGTCGCACGCTCGATCGCCTTCCACCATATGGGCATCGGCAGCTTTGCCCTGCCGACCAAGAACGGCAAGCTCGACTGGTCGATGGGCGATGCGGTAAAACCCGTGCTCGACAAATCGGCGGCCGACTATGCGCTGTTCATCTGGCTGCGCGACAGCTATGCGAGTTCTGAGCGCAAGGCGGCGATGATCGCGCTGGCCTTGCTCGGCGTCGGCGTCGCCGGCGGCATGCAGATCGGCTACGCCTCGCTGGTCGACCTGCGTACCGGCCAGGTGGTGTGGTTCAACCGGTTGGCGCGCGCCGACGGCGACCTGCGCGAGGCCGAGCCCGCGGCCGAAACCGTCAAGGCCCTGCTCGACCAGTTCCCCAATTCGAAATGAAGCGACGGCAGCTGCTGGCCGCCGGCTGCGCCTGCTGCGCCAGCGTGATCGCCGGACGCGCCTGGGGCCAGGCGGCGCCGGATTACCTGGCGCCCCAGCGCTTTCAGAGACCGGACCTGACCACCGACGAGGGTGGCCTATGGGCCATGATGGACCGCGAGGAAAAAGCGCTGCGGCGCAGCCCGCTGGTGCTGCGCGATGCCAAGCTCACCACCTACGTCCAGGACCTGGCCTGCCGCCTCGGCGCGGGACATTGCCCGGATATCCGCATCTTCCTGGTGCGCACGCCGCAGTTCAACGCCAGCATGGCGCCCAACGGCATGCTGCAGATATGGACCGGGCTGCTGTTGCGCATGGAAAACGAGGCGCAGCTTGCCGCGGTGATCGGCCACGAAATCGGCCACTATCTGCAGCGCCACTCGGTCGAGCGCCTGCGCGACATCAAGTCCCGGGCCGCCGCGGGCCAGGTGCTGGCGCTGTTCGGACTGGCCGGCGCGATCGGGCAACTGGCGGTCCTGGCCGGCAGCTTCGCCTACAGCCGCGATCACGAACACGAGGCAGACCGCATCGGCGCCTACCTGATGCATCGCGCCGGCTACCCGGTCGCGGAATCGGCGGCGGTCTGGAGCAACCTGCTGGACGAAGCCCGCGCCAGGGAAGGCGAGGAGCCCAGCCAGAGCAGCCCGCTGTTCGCCACCCATCCGGTGCCGCCGGAACGCCGCGACAACCTGGCGCAGCTGGCGAAACTGATGCCGGGCGGCAGCGACGGCAAGGACCGCTATGCCGAACATACCGTGCACCTGCTCGACGAATGGCTGCAGGACGAAATCAAGCGCGGCCAGTATGCGGAGAGCCTGGTCCTGCTTTCGCGCCGCATCGCTGCCGGCAGCGCCCCCGATCTGATGCGCTATTACCGCGGCGAAGTCCATCGCCTGCGCGGCATGACCGGCGACCACGACCTGGCCTGGAACGATTACCAGGCCGCGGCGGCCGGCGCGGTACCGCCGCCGCCGGCATTCCGCGGCATCGGCCTGGTGGCCCGCCAGCGGGGCCAGAAAGACGAAGCGCGGCATGCATTTGCGCGCTACCTCGACCTCGCGCCGGATGCGCCCGACGCGGCATTGATCCAATCCTATATAACGGAACTCAGCTCATGAAGAACCTGCTCATCCTCGCCCTCGCCATGCTGCTCGCGGCATGTGGAACGGTAAGAAAAGTCGAATCCGGCGCGAATCTGGTCGGCGAACGCATGTCGATCAAGGTCGATGGCAACTGGAATCACCTCGACTTCCCCGGCATCAAGCCGGCGCAGATCTGGACCATGGAAGGCGTCACGATCGACGAGCTCCTGGTTTATTCGGGCATCCGCGACGGCCAGATCATGCATCCGGATTCCCCGGCCAGCGAAAAGCGCAAGGATTTCGTATTCCGCAAGACCATGCAGACCGAGGAAATCGTTTCGATGCTGGAAGGCGTGCTGAGCCGCGACGGCTCGACCTTCAAGCTGCGCAAGCTCGAACCTTATCCCTTCGGCGGCAGGAAGGGCTTTCGTTTCGAATACGAGCGGGTGCGCAAGATCGACAATGTGCAGATGCGCGGTGTCGGCTTCGGCGCCATCGACAAGGAAGAACTTTTCGCCCTGGTCTATCAGGCGCCGCGCCTGACCTTCTTCCCCCGGCACCAGTCCCGCATCGAGACCATCGCCAAGGCCGTCAGCATCAAGTAGCTTGCGGCCGGCGCTCAGTCGCGCCCGGCATCCCAGCGCCCGGCGGCGTGGTCGTCGCTTTCGCGGGCGTCGACCCAGCGGCCGCCTTGCGGGGTTTCTTCCTTTTTCCAGAAGGGCGCCCGCGTCTTCAGGTAGTCCATGATGAACTCGCAGGCGGCGAAGGCTTCGCCGCGATGCGCGGAGGCGACCGCGACGAAGACGATGCGATCGCCGGGCACCAGGCGGCCGACGCGATGGATCACGCGCACGCCGTAGAGGTCCCAGCGCCCGCGCGCCTCGTCGACAATGGCTTCGAGCGCCTTCTCGGTCATGCCCGGGTAGTGTTCCAGCGTCATCGCCTGCACCGCCGGCGGGGCGTCAGCGCCAACTCTTGCAGCTGCTGCCGCATCCGCCTGCTTGTCGGCACGCACCAAGCCGGTGAAGCTGGCGACCGCGCCGACATCGTCGCGCCCGGCCGACAGCGCGGCAATCTCGGCACCGGCGTCGAAATCGGCTTCCTGGACCGAAACGCTCACGTCAGCCTCCGGTCACCGGCGGGAAGAAGGCAACCTCGTCGCCCGGCTTGACGGCGGCCTCGGCTCCCACCATCTGCTGATTCACCGCGGAGCGCAGATTTTTGGTCGTCGCCAGCGCGGTCCACGCCTCGCCGCGCGCGGCGAGATGGTCGCGCAGCGCGCCCACGGTGGCGATCCCGGCGGGGAGTTCCAGTGACGCCGAGCCGGTGCCCAGCGCCTCGCGCAGGCCGGCAAAGAAAAGTATCTTGATGTTCATGAATTCACTATAGCAGTTCGCAAAACGGCAGGAAACGCACTGTATCGCCACGCCTGATCGCCTGCCCCGGCGGGTTGTCGATCAGGCCGTCGGCCCAGGTGCATGAGGTCAGCACGCCCGAACTCTGGTTGGCGAACAGTTCCAGTCCGCCCGTCGCGCCGATGCGGGCGCGCAGGAATTCGCGGCGCGGATCGCCCTTGCAATCGAAATCGGCGCGCAGGCTCTGCGCGCGCGGCGCCACGGCGGCAGCGCCCTGGGCCTTGAGGACGAAAGGCCGCACCAGCATGAGGAAGGTGACGAAGCTCGAGACCGGGTTGCCCGGCAGGCCGATGAAGGCCGCCGCTGCCGTATCGCCAGCGCCAACTCTGCCGAAGGCCAGCGGCTTGCCAGGCTTGATCGCGATCTTCCACAGGTCGAGCGCACCTTCTGCCTCGACCGCGGGCTTGACGTGATCCTCCTCGCCGACCGAGACGCCGCCGCTGGTCAGGATCAGGTCGTTGCCGGCTGCCGCGGCGCGCAGCGCGGCGCGCGTCGCCTCGCGCGAATCGGGCACGATGCCGAAATCATCGACCGTGCAGCCCAGGCCTTCGAGCAGGGCACGCAGGGTGTAGCGGTTCGAGTTGTAGATGCCGCCCGGCTTGAGCGGCTGGCCGGGCATGGTCAGTTCGTCGCCGGTGGAAAACAGCGCCACGCGCAAGCGGCGGAACACCGTCAGCTGCGCCGCGCCGACCGAGGCCGCGACGCCGACATGCGCGGCCGACAGGCGCGTCCCGGCCGCCAGCACCTCGGCGCCGGCGGCGATGTCCTCGCCGCGGCGGCGGATCCACTCGCCGGGCTGCGGCAGATGGTTCACGGTCAGCACGTCGCCCTCGACGCTGCACAATTCCTGCATCACCACGGCATCGGCGCCGGTCGGCAGCGGCGCCCCGGTGAAAATCCGCGCCGCCGTGCCCGGCGTCAGCAGCTGGCCGACGCTGCCGGCGGGGATGCGCTGGGCCACCTTCAATTGCGCGCCCGCGGCCGGGACGTCGGCGCAGCGCAGGGCGTAGCCGTCCATCGAGGTGTTGTCCAACGGCGGCACGTCGAGCGTCGAATGCAGCCCTCGCGCCAGAACGCGGCCGGCGGCGGAATGGGTCGGCACGGCCTCGCTCTCGCGCAACGGCTGCGCGCCGGCCAGCAGGCGCGCCAGGGCTTCCTCGAAATCAAGCATGGCACGCATCAGCGAAATCCCATGTGGCGAAGAATGAAATCGGCGATCGCGTCGCGATCGTTCAGGTTCAGGATGGGCAGCGCCGTCTGCGCGGCGACCGCGGCCGGTTCGTCGGTGGCCACGGCGACGATGGTCTCCACCCCGCTGCCGGCGATCAGCGGCTTGTCCACCGCGGGCCGATGCACTTCGAGCTTGGGTATCGGCGTGTGCTTGAAGCCCTCGACCAGCACCAGATCACAGTCGGAAAAGCGCTTCAGCTGTTCCTCCAGTGAAGGTTCCGGCTCGCCGCGCAGCTCGTGCATCAGCACCCAGCGGTGGTCGGAAACCAGCAGCACCTCGGAGCAGCCGGCTTCGCGCAGGCGGTAGGAATCCTTGCCCGGCTGGTCGATGTCGAAGCGATGGTGGGCGTGCTTGATCAGCGAGACGCGCAGCCCGGCCGCATTCAGGCGCGGAATCAGGTCCTCCAGCAGCGTGGTCTTGCCCGAACCGGAATAGCCGGCGAGGCCGAATACCTTCATGCGATAACTTTCAGCGAGGGCACGGTCAGCACCGGGGCGAAGCCGCCGCCGGGGGTGCGGAAATTGGTGGTCTGGCCCTGCCACAGACGCGCCGTGACGAGTTGGACATGGCCGGCATAGACGTAGTTGCGCAAATCGAGCTTGAGTTCGACCGGCGCCTCGCCCACCTTCAGGGTGCGCGAGGAAGGCGGCACCAGCGCCTGGGCGATGTAGTTGCCGGCCAGCACCTCGTCGAACACGCGCTTGGTGATCTTGTCGCCGCGATAGGCCGCCTTGGAACCGTAACCGGCTGCCGGCTTGAAAAACAGTTGCTTGCGCCGCGCCCACAGGTCGTCGGCGTTCGCGGGCAGCACCAGTTCGGTGCGCGGAATCTTGTTGGCCAGCGTGGTGCGCGTCTCGGCATCGACGCCCCAGCTCGCCAGCAGCGTGTCGTTGGACAGCGCCACCATGTTGCGCTTGTCGGCGTACAGCGCATGGGCCTGCGGATGCGGCGTGATCAGCGCCGCATCGCCCAGCCAGGCGGCGCGCAGCGCGGCATTGGCCGGCGCGTCGAGCGCGAAATCGGTGAGCCGGTTGTACACCAGGTCGATGCGCGAACCGCCATGCCACAGCGCGCCGTCGCGAAACGCCAGCTCCTGCGGATCGCAGATCACGGCGCTGATCCCGGCATGCTCGAACAGGCGCCGGAACAGCACGAACTCGGGATACAGATACTGCGTCTGCGGCGCTTCATCGACGATGGCGATATGGCTGAGCGCGCCGCTGTTGCCGGTCTGTGCGGCGAAGGCGCGCCACTCGGCGCGGAACATGTCGAGGAACAGGTGCTCCGCCGTGTCGCCCGACAGGTCGCCCGGCAGCAAGGCTTCGACGTCTTCGCAGCAGGCCTTCTGCGCGCGTGCCAGCAGGGCATTGAGCAGGCCGCCGCCGGCATTGGTGTTGATCTCGATCAGTTGTGGCCCGGATTGGCCGAGATGGAAGTCGTAGCCGAGGAACACGCCGGGCGCCGCCATCCGGTGCCGCGCGCTGGCCGGCGCCCAGGCCAGCACATGGTCGCGATAGGCGGGCAAGGCGACGACGCGCTCCACCGCGGCGATCAGGCGCGCCATGCGCTGCACATGCTCGGCGCTGACGAACACCATCGAATCCGAGAACAGATGCGGCCGCCCGGCCATCACCTCGTCGTGAAAGCCCGGACTGACGCGCTCCAGTTCCGCCCCGAGTCCGGCGCGATCGAGCGAAACGCACTGGCAGCCGGCATTCAGCCGGTCCGCCAGTTCGATGCTGTAGTGGCTAGTCATGGCCCGATTCTACCGGCTCGACGTTGGCAAAGAAGGCCTCGACATCGGCCACCTCGCGCGTGCGCCGCATCGGCGGCAGCGAGCGCCAGATCGCCTTGCCGTAGGGCTTCGCCGTAAGGCGCGGGTCGCAGATCATCAGCACGCCGCGATCATCCTCGTCGCGGATCAGCCGCCCCGAGCCCTGCTTCATGTTGATCACGGCGCGCGGCAACTGGTATTCCATGAACGGGTTGCGCCCCGCCGCGCGCAGGCGGTCGATGCGCGCCGAGAGCACCGGGTCGTCGGGCGGCGCGAAGGGCAGCTTGTCGATCACCACCAGCGACAGCGCCTCGCCGCGCACATCGACGCCTTCCCAGAAACTCTGGCTGGCGACCAGGATCGCGTTGCCCAGATAGCGGAAGCGTTCCAGCAGCTCCGTGCGCGAGCCCTCGCCCTGCATCAGCAGCGGCAGGTCGAGCCCCTCGCTGGCGAGCTTTTCCTGCAGCAGTTCGCGGATGCGCCGCATCGCGCGCAAGCTGGTGCACAGCACGAAGGCGCGCCCGCCCGAGGCGCGGATCGCCGGCCAGGCGGCTTCCGCCACGGCCTCCTGGTACATCGCGCTGTTGGGGTCGGGCATGTTGCGCGGCGCGTAGAGCAAGGCATTCTTTTCGTAATCGAAGGGGCTGCCCCAGACCGCGGTGTCGGCCGCCGCCAGCCCCAGCTCGCCGCAGTAGTGCGAAAAGTTCGTGCCCACGGCCAGCGTCGCCGAGGCGAATATCCAGGCGCGCGGATGGCCTTCCATCTGGCGCTGGAAAATCGGTGCGATGTCGAGCGGCGTCAGGTTCAGCGACATCGCCTGCGAATAGACCTCGACCCATTTCACCACCTCATCGCCGCCGGCCACTTCGGGGTCGGCCGAGCCGCCGCGCCAGCGCTTCAGCGCCGCGGCCAGTTCCTGGGTGCGCCGCAGGCAATTGGCCAGGCCCTCGCCGCGCTCGGCCTGGGTGTCGAGGTGGCGGCCGAGTTCCGCGACGGCGTCGGCCAGGCCCTGCAGCGCCGCGACGAACTCGGCTTCGCCTTCGAGACGCGCCGCCGGCAGGCGCAGGTTCTCGCCCTTCACCGCCAGGCGCAGGTCGCGCGCGGCCTTGTCCAGCGCCAGCGCCGCGTCCTGCAGCGCCGGGTAATCCTTGGCCGTGACGATGGCCTCGTTGCGCGTGTCGCGCGCCAGCTCGATGACCTGGCTGGTCGACACGCTCTCGCCGAAGAACAGCCCGGCCACTTCGGGCAACTGGTGCGCCTCGTCGAAAATGATCGTGTTGCAGGCCGGCAGCAGCTCGCCCATGCCCTCGTCCTTGAGCATCACGTCGGCGAAGAACAAATGGTGATTGACCACCACCACGTCCGCCGTCAGTGCGTCCTGGCGCGCGGCGAGGACGAAGCAGCTCTTGACGTTCGGGCATTCCTGGCCCAGGCAGTTCTCGCGCGTCGAGGTGGCCTGCGCCCAGGCCCCGGAATCCTCGGGCACGTCGATGCATTCGGCCTTGTCGCCGGTCCTGGTGCGCTCGGCGAAGCGCGCGATCTTGCGCAGGTGCGCCGCCTCCTCGCGCGAGGCCAGCCGTCCGGCGCTCATCGCGCGTTCCAGGTGATAGGGGCAGACATAGTTGGCGCGGCCCTTCAGCAGCGCGATCGAGGCGCCGACCTTCAGCGCATCGCGCACCGTCGGCAGGTCGCGGTTGAAGAGCTGGTCCTGCAGGGTCTTGGTGCCGGTCGAGACGATCACCTTGCCGCCCGAAAGCAGCGCCGGCACGAGATAAGCGAAGGTCTTGCCGGTGCCGGTGCCGGCCTCGGCCACCAGCGCCAGGTTGCCGGCGATCGCCGCAGCGATGCGCTGCGCCATCTCCAGTTGCTGCGGCCGCGGACGAAAGCCGGCCACGGCAGCGGCGAGCGGCCCCTCGGGGGCGAAGATGCGTTCAAGGTCTGACATGGCGGGCGCGGCATGGTAGCACGCGCTGGCGCATGCTTCGGAACCCGCAAGAGTTGGCGCTGGCGGGACGGCGACGAAGCCTATGTCGCAATTCTGAAAGTACCGGCACGGCACTCAGGTTTGACGGTCGGCTTGTCGGCCATAACGGCCGTTGGCCGGATGCGCTCAATCGGGCAGCAACCCGCCGCTTACCTGCCGTTCAGCCTTGCGAGGTCGCGAACGACAACTTTCCTATTTGGCGAATGCGTACTCCGTGCCCAATATAGGTAGTCCGTTCAATTTCCACGCTGGTAAGGCCAGCGCGTTGTTGTCCAGGAGATCGGAACGGAATGTCGTCTTTGGTTATATGGTCGAGTAAGCAGTGCGCAGGGTTATCCACGGTCGGCCGCCAGCGCGCCT
>JAMPYF010000038.1 GCA_023700805.1 Sulfuritalea sp. | reverse complement strand
TGAGCGGTCGGGAACATAGGTAACACATTCGTCCGGGGACATGGGTTACACATTTTTGCTGCTAAACCCGCATTCCCTGATGGCGACAAGGAAGTGGAAATTCTCGGCGCGGGAAGCCGGCGAAGCGTAGCGTAGCCGGGTTTCCGCGCCGAGAATTGTAATCATTGCGTCGCTGGCGGGCATGGCATCAGCCCTTTCGTTTGAGCCGGCCGTATTCGTCTTCGATACGCATGTGCCGTTCCAGCAAGCGACCGAGCTTGAGCGGGCCGAAATACACGTTCCATATCCCATCGTCGATTTCCTCCAGGCCGACGTATTCGCCGATGCACGTACTGGAGACGTTTACCCAGCCCTTGTTCCAGCGAATCCCGCCGTTGCCGCTCACGTAGCGGACCTCGAAGCGGTCCGGGTACTCCAGCGGCGGCAACCGATCAGGCATTTCGCGTCGGGAGGGGACATAGATCGATGCCGGGGTGGCCATGTCCAGGGCTTCATGCGGCCGCTCTTCGTTGAACTCCTTCTGGAAGCGATTGAACTTCCGTTGCTGCGTTCTTCGGTTGGCCGCGGGTGGCCGCGTCGTTTCCGCTTTCAAGGTCCGATGCATGCGCTCGTGCCGGCCATTCTGCTGCGGTTTGCCCGGCTCGATCAGGTCGGGCAGGATGCCCAGCCGCACCCACCAGGCCGACAGTGTCGACAAGCGCGCCAGGGTAGTGGTGGCAAAAGGCACACCGTTGTCGCTGCGAATCCGCTGCGGCAGTCCATACTCCTTGAACAGCCGGGTGAATACCGGCTTGGCTTCGAGGGCGCTGGTGGTGTGCAGTCCCTGGCAGCCGAGCAGGTAACGGCTGTAGCCGTCGGTAACGGTGAGCGGATAGCAGTAAATGCCATCGCCGGTTTTGAACTGACCTTTGAAGTCGGCGCACCAGATGTCGTTGGGTGCCAGCATCTGGGCCATGGGCTTGCCCGGATGTCCGATTATCCGGCGACGGCGCTTCTTCGCCACCAGACCATGCCGACTCAAAATCTCGCATACGGTCGAGCGGCCAGGCAATGACCACTCGGGATGCTTCTTCTCAACGATGGCCAGTAGCTTCTTGGCACCCCAGGTCGGGTGCCGTTGTCGCCCCTGGATCAGGGCTTCCACGATCTCGCTCGCGGTCTGGTTCGGATGGTGATCGGGACGTCGGGATTGATCCTCCAATCCTTGCGGGCCATGCTCGACATAGCGCTCGATCCATTTATAGCCGGTCTTGCGGCTGATGCCATACAACTGGCACAGTTCGGTCATGTCCAAGGTCTGCCGCAGATAGTCGGCAATGAACTGCGTCTTCTGGTCCATAGGTTTAGTTTCACTCCAGGGCATCGGGCGCCTCCTTTCTGGCACCCATTGTGGATAAACTGTTACCTATGTCCCCAGACTATTCTGTTACCTATGTGGCCGGACCGTACCGGAATGGGTGCTAACCGTCTGCTCAAGCGAGACGGTCTACCTAATGCGGGTTTTGCCAGCAAACTCACTCGGGTCTTCGGTACAACCGACTGGAATCAGTTTTATCGACAGCCTGCGACAGATGATTTGTTTGTCGAATCTCCCGCAGCAGAGACCAAACATGCCACCCTTGAAGATATCGGAAACTTCTACTTGGAACGTTTGTCGTCGATTTTTTCGGGAGTAGCGCCGCGAACTAAGGTATTAGCTAATTCACGCGGCAATCCCATGTATCTGCTCTTCTTCGCTTCGGGCAACCCAAAGGGGGCCAAGACAGCTATCAAGATCGCTGACTATCTAATGGATGCTTGAGTTGGCAATTCGTCCCAAGTTCGGCCCTTGAATATCCTTCCATTGGCTTTCTTGTGGCGCTTGATCCCATCCGCACCCCATCCACCCCATTGCTTGAAGAAGAACGCGACGCCTTGCTCCTCGCATTGGTGGCGAACAGAATCAACCCATTCTGGCCGCATCGGCCGCGCTCCGAAACCGGATTCGCCGCCGACGATTACCCAGTGGATGCCATTCAGGTTGACGTCACCGATGTCCTCTAGCAAGGGCTCGACAGACAGGAAGCGTACGTTTGCATCAATCTGTCGAAGCGAATCAATGCGTGGTACTCCATAGCTCAGGTCTTCCACTGAAACGCCTAGCCAGACATTCTCCGGGCAAACTACACGCTGAAAATAGATGGGCAGACGCTCGGCACGTTTGGTGAGTATTTGGTAAGTGTGCTGCGGCGTAGCCCGAATGGTGTCAAACACCTGATCGAGAAATGTATCTGGAACGGCTTCGTGAAACAAATCGCTCATCGAGTTGACGAAATAGACCGTCGGCTTTTTGCGCGAAAGAGGCTGTGTCAATCGACTTGGATGCAATGCCAAATCAAATCCTCCAGCGTAACCGCCCGCCCCCATCGCTTTCAGCCTATGAGCCATGGTCTCCGCGTAGCAGTGTTTGCAACCGGGCGACACTTTGGTGCAACCCGTCACTGGGTTCCACGTCTGCTCAGTCCATTCGATTTTTGATCCTGCCATTTTTGGCTCTCCTGCGGCAATTATAGGTCGGGCTCGCCAGTGCCGACTTTTCAGCGGGCCAAAAAGGTTGGTGTTGAGTTCATATTGCGGCGAATCATCTCGCGCCGGTTTTCGTCCCCCTCTGACCCGCCGAGCGAGGAAGGTTCGCCGGGGGAAGTCCGGTCGCGTTGTCCGACGACGGCCGCATTTTGGCCGGCTAGTTTAGCGACCGGCCCGGCGGGCCTTTCGCAGCGAGGGCAGCCCGCAGGGCCGGGGAGGCGGGGCGTGCTTCTTTGCCTACTTTCTTGCACGAGCAAGAAAGTAGGTCGCCCGCCGGGGCGAGTCCCGGCACGCCTTTGTCTATGCTGGATATAATACCAGTATGAAAGCCAACCCTCCCCGCAAAGGCCGCGGCGCGGTGATTTCGCCCGACGGCCGTTTCGACGCCTGGCAGCGCGAGGCGGCGGCGGACGGCTGGTGGAACGAGGAAGAAACGGCACCGGCCACCGAACTGATCGTCGATACGGCGAAGTCGGTGATCACTTACAACAGCTCGCCCGACATTCCCTACGACCGCTCGATCAATCCCTATCGCGGCTGCGAGCATGGCTGCGCCTACTGTTTCGCGCGGCCTTCGCATGCCTATCTGGGCCTCTCGCCGGGACTGGATTTCGAGACCAAGCTTGCCTACAAGGCCGATGCCGCGCAAACCCTGCGCCTTGAGCTGGCCAAGCCGGGTTACGCCTGCCGGCCGGTCGCGCTGGGCATCAACACCGATGCCTGGCAGCCGGTGGAGCGCCGCCTGCGCGTGACGCGCGGCATCCTCGAAGTGCTGGCGCAGACGCGCCATGCGCTGACCATCGTCACCAAGTCGGCGCTGATCCTGCGCGACCTCGACCTGCTGGCGGACATGGCGCACGGCGATCTGGTGCATGCCGCGGTTTCGATCACCACGCTGGACGGCGAGCTGGCGCGGGCGATGGAGCCGCGGGCGCCGTCGCCCCAGCGTCGACTCTCGGTCATCGCGGCGCTGGCGCAGGCCGGCATTCCGACCGCGGTGATGGTGGCGCCGCTGATTCCGGCGCTGACCGACCACGAACTGGAGCACATCCTCGCGGCGGCGCGCGAGGCCGGCGCGACTTCCGCCGGCTACATCCTGCTGCGCCTGCCGCATGAAGTGAAGCCGTTGTTCCGCGCCTGGCTCGAAAGCCACCGGCCGGGCCGCGCCGAGCATGTATATAGCCTGATGCGCCAGCTGCACGGCGGCCGCGAATACGACAGCAGCTTCGGCAGCCGCCAGCGCGGCAGCGGGCCGCTGGCCGAGATCATCGCCCAGCGCTTCCGCATTGCCGTGCGCCGGATGGGGCTGGATGCGCCCCATGTCGCGCTCGACGTCACGGCCTTCCGCCCGCCATCCAAGCCGGCGAGCGATACACCACAGATGGCATTGTTTTGAGCGATGCGATTGGCGACGGCGGGCAGCGCCGGACTTATCCGATCTCGATCACGGGCGCGCCGTTGTCAAGCCCACTGCGCAAATTGGCAAGCACTGCCGAAAACGCATCGAGCAAGGCGGATTTGCGCACATTGCCAAGCCGCACCCAGATGACCTGCGGTGGCGTACCGTAGCGTGCCGCGAGATGTTGGAAATCCTCGTCCATGGTCACGATGCCGAATCCATTGGCCTTGGCAAAGCTCCAGATTTCCATGTCGGACACGGCACCAAGACCAAGTCGGCGCACATGATTTGCCTCGATTCCGTTCGCCGTGAGAAACCCGGCAAGCGCCTCGGGCAATTGGTTGTCGACCAGGAGCTTCAAGCGGCGTGCAGGATCAGGTGGTCGCTTTGTTCGGCGGCGTAACTAAGCGCGGCAAGAATGTCGGCTTCTTCGAGGTCCGGATAGTCGGCGAGAATTTCCTGATGGCTGGCGCCTGCCGCGAGAAGGCCGAGCACATCCTTGACGCGAATACGCAGCCCGCGGATGCAGGGCCTTCCGCCAC
Source organism: Sulfuritalea sp. (assembly GCA_023700805.1). Lineage (GTDB taxonomy): Bacteria > Pseudomonadota > Gammaproteobacteria > Burkholderiales > Rhodocyclaceae > Sulfuritalea. The sequence goes on along the minus strand of JAMPYF010000038.1, from coordinate 38,767 downwards.
ACTTGCCCGGCTCGATGGTGATGCGCTCAATCAGCTTCATGCTGCAGCCCTCACTCTTGATGTAGGCCCATTGTAGCGGAGAAGGTTTTCCATCGGGCCGCGCCCGCCCTGCCGGTAGAATGCCGGCGATGAAAGTCCTCGGCATCGAATCCTCCTGCGACGAAACCGGCGTCGCGCTCTACGACACCGAGCGCGGACTGCTCGGCCATGCCGTGCATACCCAGGTGGCGATGCACGAGGCCTATGGCGGCGTGGTGCCCGAGCTGGCCTCGCGCGACCATGTGCGGCGCCTGATCCCGCTGCTGGAACGCGTGCTGGCCGAAGCCGCCTGCACGCGCCGCGACATCGACGCGATCGCCTACACGGCGGGGCCGGGGCTGGCCGGCGCGCTGCTGGTCGGCGCCAGTTTCGCCGAGGCGCTGGCCATGGCCCTGGCGGTGCCGGTGCTGCCGGTGCATCACCTCGAAGGTCACCTGCTTTCGCCCTTGCTGGCCGACGAAGCAAATGCTTTTAGCTCCGACATCACGCCCGCAAGCGGGCATGAGTCTGCACTGAAGCTTTGCTTTCCCTTCATCGCCCTGCTGGTTTCCGGCGGGCATACGCAGCTGATGCGCGTGGCGCGCGTCGGCGACTACCGGCTGCTCGGCGAATCGCTAGACGACGCGGCCGGCGAGGCCTTCGACAAGACCGCCAAGCTGCTGGGTCTCGGCTATCCCGGCGGGCCGGCGCTGGCGAAACTGGCGGAGTCGGGCAAGCCCGGGCGCTACAAGCTGCCGCGGCCGATGCTGAACAGCGGCGATCTGTCCTTCAGCTTTTCCGGGCTGAAGACGGCGGTGCTGACCGCGGCGCGGGCGCAGGCGCTGAGCGAGGCCGACCGCGCGGATCTCGCCGCGGAATTCCAGGAAGCGGTGACCGAAGTGCTGGCGGCCAAGGCCGTCGCGGCGTGTCGCCAGCACCAACTTTCGGCGCTGGTGGTGGCCGGCGGCGTCGGCGCCAACCGGCGCCTGCGCCAGCGGCTCGACGAAGCCATGGCGAAGATCGGCGGCCGGGTGTTCTATCCGGCGCTGGAGTTGTGCACCGACAACGGCGCGATGATCGCTTTCGCCGGCAGCCAGCGTCTGCTGCAGGGCGAGGCGCCGAATCGCGGCGGCGCCTTCGCGGTGCGTCCGCGCTGGCCGCTCGACCAGATTCCCTGAACGCTTGCCGCGGCTTTCAGGAGCCGAGCAGCTTGCCGATGTGCAGCACGCGCGCGCTCATCGAGCGCAGCAGCGCGATGCCGAAGGCCGGCCGCGACTTGACCATGGCGAGAAATTCATTGCGGCCGATCAGCAGCCAGGCGCTGTCGGTTTCGGCCGTCGCGGTGGCCGAGCGGCCGGTGCGGTCGACCAGCGCCATTTCGCCGAAGGCGCCGCCCGGCCCGACATGCTCGATCACCGTGCCGTCGACCGAAATCGCGATGCGACCCTCGGTGACGACGAACATGCAGGCGCCCACGGCGCCCTTGGTGACCACGGTCTGGCCGGCGGCGGCCGAGGCGGGCGTCGGATCGCCCAGCGCATGCTGCAATTCGGCCAGCATTTTCCTGTCCAGCGTGTTCCTGTGTTCCAGCACCTCGGTGGCGGCTTTTTTCGCCGCGGCCAGCCGCGCCAGGCCGCGGCGCAGGCGCTGGGCCATCACGCTCATCAGCATCAGCGCAAAATCGGGCATCTGCTGCAGCGAGCCGAGGAATTGCTTTTCGTCGAGCGACAGCACCCGGCAGTTCTTCCTGGCGGTGGCCGTCGCGCTGCGCGGTATGTCGGCGATGGCGGCCATTTCGCCGAAAATCTCGCCGGGCAGCACCAGTTCCAGCGGCTTGCCCTTCAGCGTCAGCGTCACGTCGCCGTCGAGCAGCAGGTAGATGCGGGCCCCCTTGGAGAAAAACCCGGAAGCCTTTTCGTTTTCGACAAATATCTGCTGGCCGGCCGGAAATTGTTCCAGGGTTCCGGCGAGGCGGAAAAACGCCAGGGCCAGTTTCGGGTCGTAGAGGGACGCCGCCTCGCCCTTGGCCCCGGGGTCGGCCGCCGGCGTGCGCACCGGGGCGCTGGGTTTGGCTGAAAAGTCCAGATCATCCATGGCGGGTTTCCTGCATCGAAGGGCTGGGCGCGGGCCTGCCGCAAGCGGCAATTATAAGGGCGCAGTCGGGGCGATTGTCTTGACGGCGCTTGACCCGGATCAAATGCAAATCGCGGCTACAATGATCCGGGTGCTGCGAACGAGCCTGGAGCCGCCAATGAGCTGGACCGATAGCCTTCTTACCGGAATTGACGAAATCGACAAGCAGCATCAGGTGCTTTTCGATGTCCTGGCGCGCCTCGAACTGGCGGTTTCCTCGGAAGACAAATGGTCGGCCGTGCATTTCGCTATCGTCGAGCTGACCAATTTCATGAACATACATTTCGCCGTCGAAGAGGCGTTGCTGCGCCTGCACGGCTATCCCGACCTGGACGCCCACATCGCCGCGCATCGGGCCTTCTCTGCCGACCTGGCGAAAATCAAGCAGCATTCGATCCGCCAGGACGTCAGCGATGAAATGATGGTCCTGGTCAAGACCTGGCTGGTCGAGCACATCGGCGTGGTCGACAAGGCCTACGTGTCGCATCTGCGCACGGCGGCGGTGCTGAAATCCGGCGGCAGCTGAGTCGCGATGCGCGGCCGGCCCGGCCCTACTTGCGGCCGCCGATGCGGCCTTCGGTGCCGGCGAGCAGCTTCCTGATGTTGCTCCGGTGACGATAGATCAGCACCGCGCACATCAGCGCGACGGTCAGGGTGCTTTCGATCCCGCCCAGCAGCCACCAGGTGAGGACGGGTGCGGCCGCGGCGGCCACCAGCGCCGCCAGCGAGGAATAGCGCGTGACGGCGGCCACCGCCAGCCAGATGCCGGCCGTGACGCCGGCCAGCACGCCGGAAAAACCCAGCAGCACGCCGAGCGCCGTCGCCACGCCCTTGCCGCCCTTGAAGCCGAGGGTGAAGGGAAACACATGGCCGAGAAAGGCGGCGAGACCCGCCGCCGCAATCGCCGTACCGTCAGCGCCAACTCTTGCGGCGATGAACATCGCGAGCCAGCCCTTGGCCGCGTCGCCGAGCAGGGTCAGCAAGGCGGCGAGCTTGTTGCCGCTGCGCAGCACATTGGTGGCGCCGGGATTGCCCGAGCCGAAACTGCGCGGATCGGCCAGGCGAAAGGCGCGCGAGACGATCACGGCAAAAGGTACGGAGCCGAGCAGATAGCCGAAGACGGCCGAAACGAGCAGGTTCATTGCGGATTCCCTAGAATGGGGCGATTTTAAACCGGGGACGTCACGTGGATTTCATCTTCATCGACGACATGCGGGTCGACGCCCACGTCGGGATATTCGAGCGCGAAAAGGCGGCGCCGCAGTCGCTGGAAATCAGCCTGACCTTCGGCGTGCCCGACGAGGCGGCGCAGGACGACGATATCGACAAGACCATCCGCTACGACGCGGTGATCGATCGCATCCGCGCCGAACTGGCGACGCGTCACTTCAACCTGCTGGAAACTCTCGGCGAATACGTGATCGGCCTGCTGTTGAACGAGTTCGGCGCGCCCTGGGTCAAGATCAGCATCGCCAAGATGGGCATCATGAAAGGCGTGCGCCGGGTCGGCGTGCAGATCGAACGCTCGCGATGACGCCCCTGCCCGCACCGGCCGAGCTGATCTACGCAGTCGGCATGGCGGCGGTGGCGGTCAATGCCGCCTCGGCGGTGCTGGAAACCGAGGACAAGCAGATGGACCTGGTCGGCGCCGTGATCGTCGGGCTGGCTACCAGCCTGGGCGGCGGCACGCTGCGCGATCTGCTGCTGGACCGCCCGGTGTTCTGGCTGGTCGATGTCGCCTACCTGGTCTGCGGCCTGCTCGCGGTCGGCTTTACCTTCCTCCTGGCGAGGCGTATCCGCGTGCGCACGGGCCTGTTCGTGGTGCCCGATGCCGTGGGTCTTGCGCTATTCACCGTGGTCGGCTGCCAGGTCGGCCTCGCTGCCGGCGTGCATTGGCTTTCCGTGTCGCTGCTGGGGGTCATCACCGGCGTCGTCGGCGGCATGCTGCGCGACATCCTGGTCAATGAAGTGCCGCTGGTGATGCGCCCCGGCACGCTCTACGCCACGGCCTCCTGGCTCGGCGCGCTGACCCTGCTCGGCTGCCTGCACTTCGGTTTGGGCGACGCGGTCGCGGCGGCAGCCGGCGCGGCAGTGGTGTTGGGCCTGCGCCTGGCGGCGATCCGCTATCAGCTCAGCCTGCCGACCTATCGCTCGCGTTAATCCTTAAGCGCGCACTCGACGATCTTCGGTTGCAGCACGCGCAGGATGTCGTGCGGATGGACGCCGACCAGGTAGCCGCGACGGCCGCCGTTGATATAGATCAGCGGCAGGTCGAGGATGGATTTTTCCATATGCACCGGCAGCACCTTCTTGGTACCGAAGGGCGAACAACCGCCGACCATGTAGCCGGTGTGGCGCAGGGCGTCCTCGGGCTTGCAGGGGCTGATTTTCTTGACCCCGATCTGGCGTGCCAGCTCCTTGGTCGACACCTTGCGGTCGCCGTGCATCAGCACGATCAGCGGCTTGGCATTCTCGTCTTCCATGACCAGGGTCTTGACCACGGCGTGCTCGGGGACATTCAGCTCGCGCGCCGACACCTGGGTGCCGCCATGCTCCTCGTACTCGTAGAGATGGTTGGAATGGGCGACGCCGTGCTTGTGCAGGAACTTGGTCGCCGGGGTCTCGGGGCCCGAATTCGGGTTGCTGGGTTCAGATCTCATGCGGCAAATTGTACGCTCCCGGCGAAAGGAGCCGCCGTGCGTAAGGAATCCGCGGCGCGCGCGACCAATGGTTGTCTCATGCCTGTCTTGCGCTTACGGGGGGCCACCATGAACCGAGGACGACTTTTCCCGCCGCTGCTGGCCTGGCTGTGCGCTGCACTGCCAGCGCCCGCGGCTTTCGCCGCCTGCGCGGCGCACAGCGGCGAACAGCGCGCGGTGCTGCTCGAGCTCTACACCTCGGAAGGCTGCGACAGTTGCCCGCCGGCCGACCGGCGCCTGTCGCAGTTCAGGGACCGCGCCGAGTACGCCGGGCGACTGGTGCCGCTGGCCTTCCATGTCGACTACTGGGATCGTCTCGGCTGGACGGATCGTTTCGCCAGTCCGCGCTACACCGAGCGCCAGCAGACGATGGCCGGCCTGGCGCGCTCGCGCCTGGTCTACACGCCGCAGTTCCTGCGCAACGGCCGCGACTGGCGCAGCGGCGCCAGCCCGCTCGACGCTGCAGGCGACGCCCGCCCGGCGGCGCGCATCGCGCTGCAGTTGGGCGCCACGGGTGCGGCACGCCTTGCCGTCGGCGGCGAGATCGTCATGGCACGGCCGGGACTCGATGCATGGCTGGCGCTTTACGAAAACAATCTCGAATCCGAAGTCCGCGCCGGCGAAAACTCCGGCAAGACGCTGCGCCACGACTATGTCGTGCGGCGCCTGCTTGGACCGCTGGCGGCGGGTGCCGACGGGCGCCTGATGCTGAATCGGGAAATCGCGCTGGAGCCCGGCTGGAAGCGTGCCGATCTCGGCGTGGCGGCTTTCGTCCAGGACCGGGCGACGGGCGAGATCGTGCAGGCGTTGCAGCGCCATGCCTGTCCCGGTTGAAGCGGATCAGCCGCGCGGATGATGCACGCGATGCAATTGCTTGAGCCGCTCGCGCGCGACGTGGGTGTACACCTGGGTCGTCGAGATGTCGGCGTGGCCGAGCAGCAACTGCACCACGCGCAGATCGGCGCCGTGGTTCAGCAGATGCGTGGCAAAGGCATGGCGCAGCACATGCGGCGAGATGCGCTGCTGCGGAATGCCGACCTGCAGCGCGTATTTCTTGACCAGGGTCCAGAACATCTGCCGCGTCATGGCGCCGCCGCGCACGGTGACGAAGACGGCGTCGGAGACGTGTTGCCTGAGCAGTTCGCCGCGCGCGCCGGCGATGTAGCGCTGCAGCCATTCGGCGGCGATCTGCCCCAGCGGCACCAGTCTTTCCTTCGAGCCCTTGCCCATCACGCGCACCACGTTGTCGTTGAGGCTGACCTCGAACAGGCGCACGCCGACCAGCTCCGACACGCGCAGGCCGGTGGCATAGAGCAGCTCGAACATGGCGCGGTCGCGCAAACCGAGCGGGGTCGCGACGTCGGGCGCGCCCAGCAGGTCTTCCACCTGTTTTTCCGAGAGTGTCTTGGGAAAGCGCTGGATCGGCCGCGGCTTGTCGATGTTGAGCAGCGGATCGGTGCGCAGCCGGCCCTGGTCCAGCAGCCAGCGGTAGCAACGGCGCAGCGTGGCCATCAGCCGCCGCTGGCTGGCCGACTTGATGCCGCCGGGGCGGGCATGCAGATGGGCGAGATAGGCGTTGATCGCCGTCTCGTCAGCGCCAACTATCGTGGAATTGTTTGCGGCGAGCCAGTGCGCGAACAGCGCCAGGTCGCTGCGGTAACTGCCCAGCGTGTTCTTCGACAGCCCGTCGGCGAGCCACAAGGCGTCTACGAATTCGTCGATCAGGGCGGCATCAGAAGCCGAGGTCATGCCTTGCCGCCGGGCCGTCCCAAGGCAAGGCAAGCGTGTTTCCGGAGCGCAGCGAACAAGAGTCACCCCCTTTCGCGGAAAGGGGGCCGGGGGGATTGTCGTTCGTGGTCCAGCAGCCATCGCTTGATATCGAGCAGGAAGCCGCCGCGCTGCCGCGCGAAACCGCCGAGGCCCTGGTGCGCCGCGACCACGCGATGACAGGGCACCACGATCGGGTAGGGGTTGGCGCCGCAGGCGTTGCCCACCGCGCGCGGGCCGCTGCGGATGGCCGCGGCGACTTCGCCGTAGCTCATGGTGCGGCCCGGTGGAATCGCGGCGATCTGGTCCCAGACGCGGCGCTGGAAATGCGTGCCGGCCGGCGCCAGCGGCAGGCCGAACTGGAATGACGGATCTTTCAGCCAGGCGCGCAACTGGCGCACGGCTTCCTGCGCCAGCGGGGTCTGCGGCGCGAGTTCGGCGCGTGCTTCGAGGTAGTCGATGCCCGTGATCTCGTCCTTGTCGCAGCAGACGCCGATGGCGAATCCCGGTGCGGACAGAATTGCGGAATAGGGCTTCATGGCGGCACTCCCGATTTCAATCACCGCAGTATTGTCGATCCCCGACCAGCGATCTGCAAGTACGGCCGGCTTCAGCGCTTCATCGCCCGCAGCGCGCTGACCCGGCCGGCGGTGTCGGGATGGCTGCTGAGCAGATCGCCGGCGCCGAACAGCCCCCCTTGATCGGCGGCGCGGCTTTTGGCATGCGCGGCGTCGAGGCGCAGCAGCATGTCGATCAGGGGATCGAGCGAGGCCGGCGTCGGCAGCAGCAGGCGCCCGGCATAGGCATCCGCTTCGAGTTCGAACTCGCGCGAATAGCGGGATTCGAGCAGGAGCGTGGTGAGGCCGGCGACGACGGTGGATACGTCGCCGAGATAGACGCCGACCACGAAGGAGACCACGGCGCTCTGCAGCAACTGGCGCATGCCGTGGTGGTGGCGCAGGTGGCCCAGTTCGTGCGCCACCACGGCGACCACATCTTCGTCGCGTCTGGCCAGGGCCAGCAGCTCATCCAGCACCACCAGGTCGCCGCCGGGCAGGGCAAAGGCATTGGGACCGATCTGCGGCGCCGAACGGAACAACAGGCGATGCGGCGGCAGGCTGGCGCCGGGGCTGCCCAGTGCTGCCACTTTGGCCGCGATTTCCTGCTGACGCTGTGGGTTTGTCTTGCTCGGTGCCAGCAGCCTGGCGTCGAGTCCCTTCAAGACGGCATCGGAAATCGATTGCGTCACCGCCGACGGGATCGCCGGTGCCAACTGCCGAGCAAGCCAGGGCAGGGCGTAGGCATAGATTGCGGCGATGATCAGCACGGCGCCCGTCAGGGCGGCCAAGGCCCAATGCCAGCGCCGCTCGGCGCTGGCCACCGCGCCGGCGCCAATGCCGGCGCCGGCGAGTTCGGCGGCCCAGGCCGCGCTGTCGCGGATTTCGCAGATGGCGCCATCGGCGAAGCGGATCGTGCTCGGGGTCCGTTCGGCGCCCGTGCAGATCTCGACGGCATCCAGCGCGGCGCTGCGGCGGCCGAATTCACCCTCGACCACTACCGCGCCATCGCGCAAGCCAAGATGGACGGGGTGACGCCGCGAACTGCGGCCGTCGAAATAATCCGCTGCGATCATCTACAGGGCTATGTCGATGTCCATCAACTCGGATACTTCGTCGCCGATCGCGGCGACATTGGCGCTTTCGCCGGCGATAAAGCTGTCGAGCGGTTCCGCGCTCAGCAGGCTCATGCAGCTTGCCCGGTAGCGCGCGAGGCGGACTTGCGCCCAGGGCCAGTAAAGCCCGAGCGTGAGCAGCAGCAGCACCAGATTGCCGGCCACCAGGCCGAAGTAGGCGAAGACCGCCAGCGTGCTGGAAAAGCTCATCCGTTCCAGGGTGACATGGTTCCACACCAGGTTGGTGGTCCGCACGCGGATATACGGCAGCAGAAACAGCATCAGGGCCATCGCGCCGACAGCGAAGGCCAGTGGCAGCAACAGCTGAGAGGCGCCGCCTGCCGCCGCCACGAATCCGATGGCAAACATGCCGATCAGCGCAAGCCCGAGCGGCTTGAGAAAAATGCCGTAGAACTGCCTGCCGCTGGCCGTGCAGCGAAATTGCGCGCTGCCGTAACGCAGATTGTTGAGCACAAACGTCCGTTGCTGGCGGTAGAACAGCGGAAACAGCAGCCCGAAGCTGATCGCCGCGAGCAATCCATAGCCGACAAATGCCGTCAGCGCCTGCCGGTAGCTGCCGTGAAACGAAAAGCGCAGGCCGCGGTAGCTGGTGTTGTGGGCGCGGAAGCGAAACGCCCGCACGATCAGCCACGGCGCCACGGGAAGCAGCGTCAGCACGGCGAGGCCGTAGGCGAGCGGGCCGGCATTCTGCGCTGCCGTCAGCGCGATCAGCAGCAGGACGGCAATGGCGCGGCCCTTGAGGATGGCGATCGGATTGCCGTGGTAGCTGAAGGCGGAATTGTCGAGCACCAGATTGCGGTGAAAGTATACCTCGCGGCGCACCTTGGCCCATGCCGAATAGATGCCGAGGGTGATCAGCGAGAGAAACAGATTGACGATCCAGATGCGGAAATACTCGCCGCCGCTGCCGGTAAAGGCGAAGGCATGGGGCTTGCGCCCCCCGGCATCGGCCGCGAGCGCGGGCGACAGCGGGGTCGGCGGGGTCAGCGCGGCATCGTGGGCCTGCCGCGACGCCGGATCGCCGAGTATCTGGTAGGCGGCGCGCAGGGCGTCCAGGCGCTCGGGCGGCGGCGGATTCGGGCCATCCAGGCTCGCCCGCAGTTCGCCCAGGCAGCGCTGGTAGGCGGCAGCAATGGCCTCCGGTGTGGCGTCGCGAACCACGCCCAGCGTTTCGTAGCAGCTCGTTACATTCATCATCGCCCCTGATGTTGTTGGCGCAGCCCGACGGCGCGTCGCACGCCGGCAGCAATGCCGTTTGGAATAAATGCCGGTCAGATTAGCGGCTGTTCATCCCAATGGCAAGTCGGCGCGCAGGGTTCGCGTCGTTCAGCAGGGCCTGATCTCGACCAGGGCATGATCTTCGAGTCCCGGCAGGTGGTCCGCCAGCGGCCGGCAAACGGTCGGCGTGCACAGCGTGTAGCCGGCGGTGTAGGGCGAATGGGTGAGGCGCAGCACGGCCTGCGGCGGCAGTTGCGGCCGGTAGTGCCAGACGCCGTTCGTCAACACCGCGCCGGCCGGCGCTTCCATGCCGGCGCCGCTGCCGCGGATGCGCGCCTCGGTGATGACCAGGGCGTGGCCCTCGATGCGCCAGTCTTCCTCCCAGCGGATCTTCTCGATCGAGTGCATCCAGGTCAGCGTGAAGCTCTCGATCGCGAGCGAGGCGGCGACCGCGCCCGCCGCGAGGCAGAGGCTCATGCGGCGGCGAGGCGCCGGCTGCGGACCACGTGCCAGATCACGAACACCGCGCTCATGCCGAAGCCGATCTCGTCGGTCAGCGGAATCGCCGCGACCAGCATGAAGGCGGCGGCGGCGGCGAAGATGCGCTCGCCCGTGTTGAGTGGGCTTTGCAGGAAGCCGATCGCAGCGGCGCCCCAGAGCGCGATCGACACCACGGCCTTGAACACGATGTAGGCGACCGCGGCCACGGTCCAGTCGCCCTGCAGCATCAGCGCCGGCGTGTACACCGCCATGTAGGGGATGACGAAGCCGGCGATCGCGATCTGCACCGCCTTGATGCCGATCTTCATCGCCGACTCCTTGGCGATCGAACTGGCGGCGAAGGCGGCCAGTGCCACCGGCGGCGTCAGGTCGGCCATGATGCCGAAGTAGAAGACGAACATGTGGCTGACGATCAGCGGCACGCCGAGTTTCAACAGCGCCGGCGCGGCGATCGAGCTGGTGATGATGTAGTTCGGGATGGTCGGGATGCCCATGCCCAGCACCAGGCAGACCAGCATGGTCAGCAGCAGCGACAGGAACAGGCTCTTTTCGCCGACGCCGAGGATGAAGCCGGCGAAGGAGGACGCCGCCCCGGTCAGCGTCAGCACGCCGATGATGACGCCGACGATGGCGCAGGCCACGCCCACCGGCAGCGCTTGGCGGGCGCCGTCGACCAGGCTCATGCGCAGCAGGTGCAGGGTCTTCATGCCGCCCTTGAGGGCGAAGGTCTGCGCCACCAGCGCCGCGATCAGCGCCAGCAGCGGGTAGATGCCCCAGGTTTCCATGTTCTTGACGAAGACCGCGGCGGTGAGTCCCAACGCCACCCAGAACACGTAGCGGAAGGCGGTGCTCGATACGCGCGCGGCGATGGCGGCGCCGAGGATCAGCACGGCCGTCAGCACCAGCCCTATCATGCCGGCGAACATCGGCGTGAAGCCGTTGAACAGCGTGATCACCAGCACGATCAGCGGCAGCAGCAGATGCCAGTTGTCGCGCATGGCGTGCCAGGGGTTGGGGCACTCGGCCTTGGGCAGACCGACCAGATTCTTGCGTCCGGCTTCCAGATGCACCATCCAGAAGGCCGTCAGGTAGTAGAGGATGGCCGGGATCGCTGCCGCCTTGACGATGTCGGCATAGGGCACGTCGAGGTTCTCGGCCATGATGAAGGCCACGGCGCCCATCACCGGCGGCATGATCTGGCCGCCCATCGACGAAGTGGCTTCCACCGCGCCGGCGAAGATGCCCGAGTAGCCGAACTTCTTCATCAGCGGAATCGTGAATTGCCCGGTGGTCAGCACGTTGGCCACGCCAGAACCGGAGATGGTGCCCATCAGGCCCGAGGACAGCACCGAGACCTTGGCCGCACCGCCCTTGGTGTGGCCGACGAAACCCAGCGCCACCGAGTTGAACAGGTTGATCATGCCGGCATGTTCGAGGAAGGAGCCGAACAGGATGAAGAGAAAGATATAGGTCGCCGAAACCAGGGTCGGGATGCCGAAGATGCCTTCGGTGCCGAGCGCCAGCTGATTGACGATCTGGTCGAAGCCGTACTCGCGATGACCGAGGTCGCCCGGCAGCAGATGGCCGAACACGCCGTAGAGCAGGAACAGGCCGCAGACGATGGGCAGCGCGAGGCCGAGGATGCGCCGCGCCGCTTCGAAGGTGAGGATCACCAGCGCGACGCCGACGAACAGGTCGAGGGTGCTCGGGTCGCCCGAGCGCTGGATCAGTTCGCCTTCGAACACCCAGTGGTAGGTCGACAGCGCCAGCGCACCGAAGGCCAGCACCGTGTCGCCAGCGCCAACTTTCGAGAGCCTGCCGCCGCTCTTGAAAGCCGGGTAGAGAATGAAGGTGATGCACAGCAGGAAGCCGACGTGCAGGCTGCGGATCACCAGGCTGGACAGCGGATGGAAGGCCGCGACGATCAACTGGTAGCTGGAAAAGGCCAGCGCCAGCCCGTTGAGCAACGTCAACCAGCCGCCCCCGAGCCGGCGCTGCACGCCGTGCTCGGAGAACTCTTCCTGGCCGTGGTCGGGGGCGGCGCTGCGATCGGTCACGGCGATGCTGCCTTTACTTGATCAGTCCGACTTCCTTGTAGTACCTGGCGGCACCCGCATGCAGCGGCGCCGGCGGCGCCTTGGCGGCGTTTTCCCGGGTGATGGCCTTGGCCGCGGCATGGGCGGCCTGCAGTTCGGGCAGGTGGTCGAAGATGGCCTTGGTCATCTTGTAGGCGGCATCCGCGGACACGCCCTCGTGGCTGACCAGGAAGTTCTGGATCGTCACCGTCGGCGTCGCCTCGGTCTGGCCGTTGTAGGTGTTGGCAGGCACCGTGCCCGACTGATAGGCGGCTTCGCCGATCTTGGCGACGACGTCGGCGGGCACCGAGACGATGACGATCTTGACTGCCGTGGCGAGGTCGCGGATCGCGGCGACGCCGAGGCCGGCCGAAATCAGCGTGGCGTCGAGCTGGCGGTTCTTCATCAGTTCCACCGACTCGCCGAAGGGCAGGTATTCGACCTTGGCGAAGTCCTTGTAGCTCAAGCCGGCGCCCTTGAATATCGCGCGGGCATTGAGCTCGGTGCCGGATTTCGGCGCGCCGACCGCGATGCGCTTGCCTTTGAGATCGGCCAGGGTCTTGATGCCGGAATCGGCGTTGGCGACGATCTGGATGTAGTTCGGGTAGATCGCGGCGATGGTGCGCAGCTTGTTCAGCGGCGTCTTGAAACCGGCCTCGGGGTCGCCCTTCCAGGCATCCGACAGCGAATCGCCGAGCGTGAAGGCGATCTCGCCGCGCCCCGCCTGCAGCAGGTTGAGGTTCTCGACGCTGGCCTTGGTCACCTGGGCCGAGGTCTTGGCGCCGGGCATGGCCTTGCCGTAGACCTGCGAAAGTGCGACGCCCATCGGGTAATACACGCCCGAGGTACCGCCGGTGAGGACGGTGACGAATTCCTGGGCGTGGATGCTTGCGGAGAGAGCCAAAGTGGCTGCGGCGACCAGCAGGGTACGCGCTTTTTTCATGGGTGATTCCTCCGGGGATGGGTTTGTTGAGGAGTGAAGCTTACATCACTCGGCGATCTGGAGAAGACAAGGGCAGCGCTTCATGACAAAATCGTGTTCGGGCGAACAACTTATGCAGCCTGGGCGAACTCAAGCGGGATAGTCAATGAAACTGCCAAAGCCGGAGAACCTGGCCGGCGATTTTTGGGGCGGCTTTGCCGCCATGCTGGTGGCCTTGCCTTCGGCGATCGCTTTCGGCGTGACCATCTATTCCGTGCTCGGCAGCGCCCATGCCGCGCTCGGCGCGCTGGCCGGCATACTCGGCGCGACGGCGATCGGCATCGTGGCCTCGTCCTTCGGCGGCACCAGCCGTCTGATTTCGGCGCCTTGCGCCCCGGCCGCGGCCGTGGTCTCGGCCTTCGCCATCGAGGCCCTGGCCAGCGGCACGCCGGTCGACACCACGCTGCTGCTGCTGACCCTGCTCGGCCTGCTTGCCGGCCTGATGCAGGTGGGATTCGGTGTCCTGCGCCTGGGCCGGCTGATCAAGTACATGCCCTACACGGTGGTCAGCGGCTATCTTTCCGGGGTCGGCCTGATCATCATCGGCAGCCAGGTGCCGAAGCTGCTCGGCACGCCGAAGGACTTGCACTTCTGGGCGGCGCTGGGCGCCCCCGGGCAATGGCGCTGGCAGGGCATCGTGGTCGGCGTCGTCACCATCGTCGTGATGCTCGGCGCGCCGCGCCTGATCAAGGCGGTGCCGGGCGCCGTACTCGGCCTGGTGGCAGGTGTCGCCGCCTATTTCGGCCTGGCCCTGCTCGACCCGGCGCTGTTCAGCCTGAGCGGCAACAGGTTGGTGGTCGGCGCGCTCAGCGGCGATGGCGGCGGCAGTTTCTTCGCGGGTCTCGCCGGACGCTGGACGTCGATTTCCGACGTCAGCCTGCAGCAGTTGCAGATGCTGGCGATACCGGCGCTGACCCTGGCCGTGCTGCTGTCGATCGATACGCTGAAAACCTGCGTGGTGCTCGATGCGCTGACGCGCTCGCGCCACGATTCGAACCGCGAGCTGATCGGTCAGGGTCTGGGCAACCTGGCCTCGGGCGCGATCGGCGGCATACCCGGCGCCGGCACCATGGGCGCCACGCTGGTGAATATTTCGGGCGGCGCCGCCAGCCGTTTCTCGGGAGTGATCGAGGGCGTGCTGGCGCTGCTGGCCTTCCTGCTGCTGGCCAACTTGATCTCCTGGGTGCCGGTGGCCGGACTGGCCGGCATCCTGATCGTGATCGGCGTGCGCATGATCGACCGCAACAGCCTCCATTACCTGAAGTCGCGCTCGACCATGCTCGACTTCGCGGTGATCGCCGCGGTGATCGGAACCGCCCTGACGGTGAGCCTGATCGCCGCATCCGGCGTCGGCATCGTGCTGGCCGTGATGCTGTTCATCCGCGAACAGATAGGCGGCTCGGTGATCCGCCGCAAGCTGCTCGGCAACGAAACCTTTTCCAAGCGCGTGCGGACCCATGAGGAGATGGAGATCCTCACCACCCACGGCAAGCGCGCCGCGATCGTCGAACTCCAGGGCAGCCTGTTCTTCGGCACCGCCGACCAGCTCTACCTGAGCCTGGAGCCGGAACTCAAGACGCGCGATTTCCTGATCCTCGACCTGCGCCGCATCCAGACCGTCGATGTCACGGCGGCGCACCTGCTGGAGCAGGTCAAGGACATGCTGGCCGAGCGCCACGGCTTCCTGATATTCAGCCAGATTCCGCCCAACCTGCCGTCGGGGCGCGACCTGCAGCAGTACTTCGACCAGGTCGGACTGCTGCACGCCGACAGTCCGGTGAAGGTGTTTCCGGCGCTCGACGACGCGCTGGAATGGGTCGAGGACCGCATCATCCACGACGCGGCGCTGCTGAAGGACGAGGAGATCGCGCTGGAACTGCACGAAGTCGAACTGTTCGCCGGGCGCAAGGAACAGACCCTGGCGGCACTCGAGGCGTGCATGGAAAAGCGCAGCCTGGCGCAGGGCGAAACCATATTCTCGCGCGGCGATGCCGGCGACGAGCTGTTCCTGATCCGGCGCGGCGCGGTGCGCATCGTGCTGCCGCTGTCCGATCGGCAATCGCATCACCTGGGCACTTTCGGCCGCGGCGCCTTCTTCGGCGAAATGGCCTTCCTCGACGGCGAGGTGCGCTCGGCGAATGCCGTGGCCTTCACCGATACCGAGCTCTATGTACTGTCGCGCCGCGCCTTCGACAAGTTCGCCGAAGAGCACAAGAAGCTTGGGCTGCGGCTGATGGAAGGCATTGCCAGCGTGCTGGCCAGCCGCCTGCGCTACACCAACGCCGAGCTGCGCGTGCTCGAATCCTGAGCGCATCGCCGCAAGGCGGAATCCTCTGCGTCCGGCAGTAATACCCTTGTGCTGCGATGGTTTATGCCAACGTTCCTACCGGCTCACCGCTAAGGAAATTACTACAGCCGTAGTATTTCAACGACACGCGATCGGGGGTATGGTGTAGACATTCAAGCTGCTTTCCCTGGTCATGAAGATCGCTGCCCTCTGGCACCGCATGCTGCTCGCCGTCCTGCTCGGCGGGGCGTCGGTCGCGGCCGGCGCCGACGAGGCGCAGTGGAATTCTCCGGCGCGCCTGGTGGACAGCTTTGTCGAAGTGGCGCTGAAGAGCACCTATTCGACGCGGCGGAACCCGGTGCGCAAATGGATCGTGCCGCCGCGCTATTTCATTGTCCATGGCGTCGGCGACGTGGAACTGCATCGCCGGCTGATAGGCGTGCATTTCCAGCACCTGGCAGGGATCACCGGCCTGGCGATCGAGCCCGCTGCGAGTGTGGCGGCGGCCAATTTCCTGATCGTGCTGACCCGCGAAGACAGGCTGGAGGAGGATATGCCGCGCTATTTCGGCAGCGGTTCGGCGCAGCAGCGCGCGGCCCTGTATCGGGACAGCCTGTGCCTGGCGAGCATCGCCGTCGAGCGCAAAAAAGGCTCGATCGTGCGCGCCGTGGTGATGATACCGGTCGATAGGGCGCGCGGAAGCGGCGACCTGGTGTCCTGCGTGGTCGAGGAACTGACCCATGCCATGGGCTTGCCCAACGATTCGCCGAAGGTGTTTCCGTCTATCTTCAGCCGCAAGTCCACCCAGGCATTCCTCACCGGCCTTGATTCCCTGCTGCTGAGCATGCTCTACGATCCGCGCGTCAAGCCCGGCATGGACGAAAACACGGTGCGCCCCATCCTGCAGACGATCGCCGCCGAGTACCAGCGCGACAAGCGTTTCGACAGCGCCGAGAGGATTGCCGCCGAAAGCGGACTGGCGGGCCTCGATCGCTAGGGTCGTTCGACGGGCATGTGACGGTGGCGTCGAGGCCGGGCGCCTGGTCCGCCGCTGGATCTTCCTCGCCGCCGGGGGGAAGCTCGTCCCGCCCCGAGGCCTGGCTGACGTGCGCCGCAAGCTTGCATTGACACTCGCGATGACGCGGGCGTAGCATCGAAAACAATGCCGGCAGGAAGTTTCGCGGGACCAACCACCAAGGTAACTCCATGCGTGAGACGCACACCTCGTTCTCGCCTTCAAGTACCCCCGTCGACGACCATCCGGAACTGATTTTCCATGAGGGCGACCCGACGCTGGGCCACATCATCTGGTTGATTTTCGTCGGGGCGCTGATCTACGGCGGACTGCTGGTGCAGGCCTCGCCGCAAGACTATCGAGAGCGCATCTACGGCGTCGGCGGACTGATGGTACTCGCCATCGCCGCGCAGTTGACCTTGCGCTACCGCAGCAATGTGGCGGCGGTGCGGCTGCTTGCCGTCGGCGGCTGGGTTTTTGCGACCTATGCGGCCTTCGTCGGCGAAGGCGTGCGCGCGCCGATCCTGATCGCCTATCCGGTCATATTGATTTTTTCCGGCTGGATGCTGGGTGTCCGCTATTGCCTGGGGCTGCTCGTCGTCAGCTGCGTCGCCGTGATTGTCATGGCCATGGGCCAGCAGATAGGCATTATCGGGAATCTGAGGCCAGCCACCCCGGCCATGATGACCGTCGTGCACTTGTTCGTCCTGGCGATGACCGCGACATTGACGATCTATCTTCTGGACCTCTTCCGCGAACGCTACCGCGAAGAGCGCCGTTTGAATGAGGAGATCACGCGGCATCTCAAGGCCGTCGAAAAGCGCGAAGGCTATCAGCGCGCGCTGATTGAAAACTTCCCCTTCATGGTCTGGCTGAAGGATGAGCAGGGCCGCTACCTCACCGTGAATCAGGCCTTTGTGAAGAGTTTCGGCTGGCCGTCTGCGGAAGCCGTGGTGGGCAAGACCGACCTCGATATTGCGGCCTCGAACATGGCGGCAACGGCCCGCCCGGAAGACCTCACGGTAATTACCAGCAGCAGCCTCAACCCGGTCGAGGAGTTGATCGACATCGGCGGGGAGCGCCGCTGGTGCGAGACCTGCAAGTCGCCGGTGCTGGTCGATGGGCGGGTGGTCGGCATGGTCGGCTATGCCCGCGATATCACCGCGCGCAAGGCGGCCGATGCGGCGATTGCCGAATCGCGGAATTTGCTGCGGGCCGTGATCGATACCGCGCCGGTCAGGGTGTTCTGGAAGGACCGCCGCCTGTGCTATCTCGGCTGCAACGCGGCTTTCGCCAGGGACGCCGGCATGGCGCACCCGGAGGATGTGATCGGCAGGGACGACTATCAGATGCGCTGGGCGGATCAGGCGGAGTCCTATCGCGCCGCCGACCTCGCGGTCCTGGAGTCGGGCATCGCCCGGCTGAACGTGGAAGAGCGCCAGACCACCGCCGACGGCCGGGAGACATGGCGGCGCGTCTCCAGGGTGCCGCTGCGGAATGCGCAGAACGAGACGATAGGCGTGTTGGGCATCTACGAGGACATCACCGAAGCCAGGCAGGTCGCTGCCGAGCTGGAATGGCATCGGAATCATGCGGACTGTGGCTGAGGCTGGAGCCTCCCCCGAGCGGCAGCCGCGTCGCTGCCGACGCCCGCTTGCCGATGGCCTTTAGACTGCGGCGGCCGCTCGCAGCGCGGCGATTTCACCGTCGCTGCGCCCGAGTTCGCGCAATATCGCCTCGGTATCCTGGCCCAGCAGGGGCGGCGCGCGTCGATAATCGATCGGCGTGGCGGAGAAGTGGATGGGGTTGCCCACTTGCGGCGCAGTGCCGCCGGCCGGGTGGGCCATCGCGACCTGGAGGCCGCGATGCCGCACCTGCGGGTCGGCAAACACGCCGGCCAGGTCGTTGATCGGGCCGCAGGGCACGGCGGCGTTTTCCAGCAGGGCGATCCAGGCGGCGGTGGTTTTCATCACCGTGGCCTGGCGCAGCAGCGGTATCAGTTCGGCGCGATGCCTGACGCGTGCCGCATTGCTGGCGAAGCGCGGGTCGGCGCTCCATTCGGCATGGCCGGCGATGTCGCAGAAGCGCGCGAACTGGCCGTCGTTGCCGATGGCCAGGATCATGTCGCCGTCGGCCGTGGGGAAGTCCTGGTAGGGCACGATGTTGGGATGGCTGTTGCCCATGCGGCGCGGCGCCATGCCCGAGACCAGGTAGTTCATCGCCTGGTTGGCCAGGCAGGCCACCTGCACGTCGAGCAGCGCGAGGTCGATATGCTGCCCCCGGCCGGATTTCTCGCGATGCAGCAGGGCGGCGAGGATGGCGTTGCCGGCATAGAGGCCGGTCAGGATGTCGGTCAGCGCCACGCCGACCTTCTGCGGCCCGGCGCCTTCCTCGCCCTCGGCGCGGCCGGTGACGCTCATCAGTCCGCCCATGCCCTGGATCAGGAAATCGTAGCCGGCGCGTGCCGCGTAGGGGCCGTCCTGGCCGAAGCCGGTGATCGAGCAATAGACGAGTTGCGGGTTCAGCGCGGCGAGGCTCGCATAGTCGAGGCCGTAGGCCTTGAGGCCGCCGACCTTGAAATTCTCCAGCAGCACATCGGATTGTGCGGCGAGCTCGCGCACGATCTGCTGTCCCGCCGGCTGGGTGATGTCCACCGTCAGCGAGCGCTTGTTGCGGTTGGTGCACAGGAAATAGGCGGCGTCGGTGGTCGGCCGGTCCGCGCCGTCGGCCAGCCAGGGCGGCCCCCAGCCGCGCGTGTCGTCGCCGCAGCCGGGCTTCTCGACCTTGATCACCTCGGCGCCGAGGTCGCCCAGCAGCTGCGAGGCCCAGGGCCCGGCCAGCACGCGCGACAGATCGAGAACCTTGATATGCGAGAGGGCGCCCATGGGTGCCGGGTTCAGGGGGTCTTGCCCAGCAGCTTTTCCTTGAGGTCGTCCTGCGCCGGCTGGTCGCCGAGCCAGATCCGCAGCAGGGCGCGATAGAAATCCTCGCCGGCGATGTCGACGCCCTTCGGCGTGCCATTGAAGCTCAGCCGCGTTCCGCTCTCGGGCAGCCAGTCGAGATTCACCACCGATTTCTCCGGGGCGCTGCCGATCGACAGCATGGCGCTGCGGAACTGGTCTATCCGCGGCTGCAGGGTCTTCAGCGTCGCTTCGTCGTGGTTCTTCTTCAGGGCGTCGAGCAGGGCGTTGACGAAATCCTCGGCACTCAGCTCGCGCAGGGTGACGATGGCGATGCGCTTGGCGCCCTTGGCGGCGAGTACCTCCGCCGTGGTCGCCGCCTTCTGCGGCAGGTAGAGGCCGATCGCATAGACCTTGAAGAAGACCCGGCTGCGCAGGCCGGCACCGTTGATCACCGTGTCGCCAGCGCCAACTTTCTGCGTGGCATCGAATTTCACGCCGGCCACGTCCAGTGCGGCAAGCGCCGGCAGGGCAAGGGCCAGCAGCAGCATGGCAAGGAACTTTTGCATGACGGTATCTCCTCGAATTGGGTGTCGGCCGCCATCATAGCGTCGACCCGGGCATGCTATCGTTGCGCCATCGAGCGGCGGGGGAAAGCCATGCAGCGCAGCGTTTTGGGACTCGGAATCTTTCTGGCGGCGGGCCTCGCGCATGGCGCCGACGCGCCGCGCGAGGTGAGCTCCGGCGCGGCGGAACGCGAGGCCGTCGCCGTCACGGTGTACAACGACGATCTGGCGCTGGTGAAAGAGCGCCGCCGGGTCGAGCTGCCGGCCGGGCTGACGCGATTGTCGCTGCGCGACGTGGCGGCGCAGATGCGCCCCGAGACGGCGCTGCTGCGCGCGGTCAGCGGCCAGCCGCTGGGCCTCGTCGAACAGAACTTCGATTTCGACCTGCTGACGCCGCAGAAGCTGCTGGAAAAATACGTCGGCCGCGAGGTGACGGTGATCCGCCCGCATCCGACCAGCGACACCGAACGCCGCGAGAAGGCCACGGTGCTGGCCGCCGGCCAAGGCACGGTTTTGCGCTTCGCCGACCGCATCGAGACCGGCGTGCCGGGGCGGCTGGCCTTCGATGCCGTGCCGTCCAATCTGCGCGATCGTCCGACGCTCTCGGTGCTGCTCGAAGCCGCCGGCGGCAAGCAGGTGGTCGAGCTTTCCTATCTGACCGGCGGACTGTCGTGGCAGGCCGATTACGTCGCGAACCTGTCCGCCGACGGCAAGAGCCTCGACCTCAATGCCTGGGTGACGCTGACCAACCGCAGCGGCGCCGGCTTCGACGATGTGGTGCTGCAACTCGTCGCCGGCACGGTCAATCGCGTGCGCCCGCAGGACTCCCGGGTCTATGCCCTGGCGGCGCCCGCGGCGGCGCGCGCCAAGGCGCAGGAGGCGACGCAGGAGGCGCTGCTCGATTACCACCTCTACAGCTTCGAGCGGCCGACCCGCATTGCCGACAACCAGACCAAGCAGCTCGCACTGCTCTCCGCCAGCGCCGTGCCGGTGCGCCGCGATTACCTGCTGGCCGGCAACGACTGGTACTACCGCGACCGCCAGGTACAACAATTCGGCCAGATCGGCCAGAAATTGAAGCCCGCCGTCTTCCTGGAATTCGAGAACAAGGGGGCCATCGGCCGCCCGCTGCCGGCCGGCATCGTGCGCGTCTATGCGCGGGACAGCAAGGGGGCGGCGCAGTTCGTCGGCGAGGACCGCATCGGGCACACGGCGAAAAACGAGAAGCTCAAGCTCAGGCTGGGCGAAGCCTTCGACATCACGGCCGAGCGCAGGCAGACCAGCTACAAGCGCATCGCCGACAACGTCAGCGAAAGCGCCTGGCGCATCGAATTGCGCAATGCCAAGGACGAGGCGGTGACGGTCAGGGTGCAGGAACCGCTGCCCGGCGACTGGGAGATGCTGCAGCAGAGCCACCCGCACAGCAAGGAATCGGCGCGCGTGGCGGCGTGGAACATCGCGGTGCCGGCCGGCGGCACGACGCTGCTGGAGTACGCGGTGCGCGTGAAGTGGTGAGCCGCGCGCCGATGCCGAGGCGGCAAGCGCTTATCCGGCAGCGGCCGCTATAATCATCGACAGTACTGATCGACGGATACCGCTGTTCTATATATGCGGCAGACCGTGGGCGGGCCGAGGCACAAGCTGCCTGCAGCATAGAAAATCGGAGGAGTCCAAGTGAGTGATAGTTCAATGGCAGGCGATCGCGCCGCTACGGCCGGTCGCGGCGGCGCCGCGCAATTGTTGCAGGGCGTGCTGGCTGCGGGTTTCATCGGACTGGCGGCGGCGCTGCTGGGCGGCGTCGATGGCAGCGGCTGGCTGGCGGGCGGATTCGTCGTCTACTCCGCCGTCTTCGTGCTCGTCACCGGCGCCCTGCAGAGGCGCCTCGCGCTTGGCCAGTTGCAGAATCTGGAGCAGGAGCTGGAGCGCTTCGCCGCGCCGCGGCCCGATCTGGCCCGACGCCTGTCCCAGGACGGGGCGACCGCGAGGATTGCGCAGAACACCAACAAGCTGCTCGACGGCGCGCACCAGTTGGTCGCGGACATACGCCAGACCGGCACCCGGGTTGCCGTCGAGGCAGCCAAGCTGAACCGGCGCGTGCATCAGACCTCGTCCCTGGCGGCGAAGCAGCGCGAACTGGCGAAGGCGGTATTCGCCGCCAGCGCGACCACCAGCGACGCGATCCGCTCCCTGACCGAAAACGCCGATGCGGTCAGCGCCTCGACCGCCAGGCATCTCGATGCCTCGCGCCAGTCCTACCAGGAACTGCTGGATGTCACCCAGCGCATCAGCGAGATCGCCAGGCACGCACAGACCTTCGCCACGGTGGTCGATGAACTGAGCAAGAAATCGGCGCAGATCCGCGACATCGGCCTGATGATCAACGAGATCTCCGACCAGACCAACCTGCTGGCGCTGAATGCAGCGATCGAGGCGGCGCGCGCCGGTGAATCGGGCCGCGGCTTCGCGGTGGTGGCCGACGAGGTGCGCAAGCTGGCGGAGAAGGTCAAGTCGGCGACCAGCGTGATCGCCGAAAACACCACGGCGATGATCGGCCTGGTCGGCGTCACCGAGCAGGAAACCGTGCGCATCCGCGAGGACAGCCGGATCACCAACGACGTCGTGTCGCGCTCCTCGCAGAGCTTTTCGCTCATGGTGGCGGACTTCGGCCGCATGAGCGAGCAGTTGGCAAGCATCAGCGACTCGGTGCATAACATCGGCAACATCAATGCGACGGCCAACGAGCAGATCAGCGAAATCCACCAGTTCAGCGAGCAGGTTTCCGAGCAGATGAGCGAGGCGGAACGCTTCTCGTCGGAACTGCGCGAGCTCACCGAACGCATCCAGTCGGTGGCGACGCGCTTTGCCATCGGCGGCAGCGCCATGGACCGCATCATGAGCTCGGCCGGCATCTGCCATCAGCGCGCCACGGCCTATCTGGAGGCCGCCGAGGCGAAGGGCCTGCCCATCTTCGACCAGAACTACCGCCCGATCGCCGGCAGCAATCCGCCGCGCTACAGCACCGGCTACGACGCCGTCGTGGAAGCCGACCTGCAGCGCATCTACGACGAACTGCTGGAGCAGACGCCGGAACTGATGATGAGCCTGGTGGTGGATACCAAGGGTTACGCGCCCGCGCACAACCGACGCTATTCCGAAGCGCCCACCGGGGTCTACCAGCACGACCTGATGAAGACCCGCCACAAGCGCATCTTCGACGACTTTGCCGGTGCGCGCTCGGCGCAGAACCGCGAACCCTGGCTGGTGCAGACCTACCTGCGCGATACCGGCGAGGTGCTGTGCGAACTGAGTATCCCGGTCATGATCAAGGGCCGCCACTGGGGCGCCTTCCGCACCGCCTTCCTGCCGGCCGCGCTCGACGCCTAGCCGCCCGGGCCGGTTCAGGCCCGTGTCTGGCCGTCGCCCAGCACGATCCACTTCTGCGAGGTGAGGCCGTCGAGGCCGACCGGGCCGCGGGCGTGGAACTTGTCGGTGGAAATCCCGATCTCGGCGCCGAGGCCGTATTCGAAGCCGTCGGCAAAGCGCGTCGAGGCGTTGACCATGACCGAGGCCGAATCCACTTCGCGCAGGAAGCGCATCGCGTTGGTGTAGTTCTCGGTGACGATGGCCTCGGTGTGGGCCGAGGAATACTTGTTGATGTGGGCTATGGCTTCACCGACATCGGCGACGATCCTGACCGAGATGATCGCCGCCAGATACTCGGCGTACCAGTCCTCCTCGGTCGCGGCGATGGCCTGCGGCACCAGCTTGCGGGTTTCCTCGCAGCCGCGGATCTCGACACCGCGGCTGGCGAGCATGGCGCAAAGAGTTGGCGCTAGCGACACGGCGACCGGGCGCGCGATCAGCAGCGATTCGGCGGTATTGCAGGTGCCCAGGCGTTGCGTCTTGGAGTTTTCGAGTATGCGTAGCGCCTTGTCGGGGTCGGCCGCGTCATCGACATAGACATGGCAGTTGCCGTCGAGATGCTTGATCACCGGCACCCGCGCTTCCTTCGAGATGCGCTCGATGAGGCCCTTGCCGCCGCGCGGCACGATCACATCGACATACTCGGGCATCGCCACGAGGTGGCCGACGGCCTCGCGGTCGGTGGTCTCGATGACCTGCACCGCCGTTTCGGGCAGGCCTGCGGCGGCGAGTCCGGCGCGCACGCAGGCGGCGATCGCCTGGTTGGCGCGCAGGGCTTCCTTGCCGCCGCGCAGGATCGCCGCATTGCCGGATTTCAGGCACAGCGCCGCGGCGTCGGCCGTGACGTTGGGCCGCGCCTCGTAGATGATGCCGACCACGCCCAGCGGCACGCGCATCTTGCCGACCTGGATGCCCGAAGGGCGGCGCTTCATGTCGCTGATCTCGCCGATCGGATCGGGCAGGGCGGCGACCTGTTCCAGCCCCTGCGCCATGGCTTCGACGCTCTTCTCGGAAAGCTGCAGGCGGTCGATCATCGCCGCGTCGAGGCCGTTGCCGCGGGCTTCGGCGACATCGGCGGCATTGGCCGCCAGCAGTTCGGCGCGGCCTGCGCGGATCGCGGCCGCCATCGCCAGCAGCGCCGTGTTCTTGGCCGCGGTCGAGGCGCGCGCCGTGGCGCGCGAGGCCTCGCGCGCCTGGCGGCCGACTTGCTGCATGTAAGTCTTCACGTCCATCGCAATTCCGTTGTCCAGTTTCCAATTTGCCGCGGCAGTGGCCTAATGAGTCACCCCTCTCCCCTGGGGAGAGGGGCGGGGGTGAGGGTTTATGCCCTGACGAGTTATCTTCAACGCCAGTTGAAGAAACTCGTCCCAGACGTCGCCGCGCGCGAGACCCTTGATCATGCGGTCTATCTTTGCCGCTTGCAATAGGGCTGGCCGCGCTCCGCTGCCGCGCGCCTCGGTGGCCAGCGCCCAAAGCACCAGCGGCGGCGCCGCGTCCTCGCCCTTGAGGCCTTCCAGGGTCCGCGCGGCGCGCACCGTGTCGCGATTCTTCAGCGCGTCGCGCAGGTCCGAGACGTCGTAGCGCGCGACGTTCATCACGGCGCCTTCGACCTGTTCCAGCGAGATCTCGCCGGGCGGATAGAGCAGGCCCAGTTTCTGGATCTCCTGGTGCGCCGCGAGCAGGTTGCCTTCGACATGGGCGGCGATGAATTCGAGCGCCGGCCTCGGCGCACTCTGCTGCTGGCGCGCCAGGCGCTCGGCGATCCATTGCGGCAGGCGCGCCGGCGGCGGCGCGTTGCATTCGATACTGATCCCGGCATTCGACAGCGCCGTGACCCAGGCCGCCTTCTTCGCCTGCCAGTCGAGCTCGGGCAGCGTGATCAGGGTGACGATGCCGGGGCCCAGCGTGCTGATATAGCGCTGCAGCGCCTCGCTGCCTTCGCGTCCCGGCTTGCCCGAGGGAATGCGCAGATCGACCAGCTTGGCTCCGCCGAACAGCGACATGTTGCCCGCCGCCATGAACAGCTCGTCCCATTTGAAGCCGGTGCCGACGATGATCACCTCGCGTTCCTCGAAGCCCTGCCGGCGCGCCGCGGCGCGGATCGCGTCGCCGGCCTCGATCACCAGCAGCGGCTCGTCGCCGTGCAGCAGATACAAGGGCGCCAGCGGCTTGTCCAGATGCGCCGCGAGCTGTTCGGGCCGCAACTGCATGGGGCTCTTACTCGGTCTTGACCGGTTGCAGCTTGGCCGCCGCCAGCCGGCGCATCAGCTGCTGCACCAGGTCGTTCTGGATGTCGCGCCAGAGCAGTTGCTCTTCCGATTCCTTGGACAACACCAGGTCGTCGCTGAAGGTGATTTCACGGCGCAAGGTGATGGTGCTCGGCGCGATGTATTCGGTCGGACCGGCCACGGGCGGCGCATCCGTGTACTTGACCGGCGGCGCAGCCGCGGCAGTGGCCACATTGGCATGCACCTTGAAGGCGAAGCTGCGCACCAGCTGGAATTCGCGGGCGCGGCCCGAAGCGCTGAGCGAGAGGATGTTTTTCTGCACGGTATCGCCGAGCACGGTCAGCACGGCCTCGGCTTCCCTGACATCGTTGACCACGCGGGTGCCCGGCGACGAGGCCTCGATGTTGCGCTTGAGCTGGGCGTGGAACTCGGAGGTCGGATCGAGCGAGAGCGCGATGGTCGCGAACGGCAGCTTGTGGCCGGGCAGCGCCGCGCTGCCGCGCAGCTTGAAGCCGCAGGCGGCCAGCAGGCTGATCAGCAGCAGGATGACAGACAGTTTTGCGGCGCGCATCGATGGCTCCTCAGGGCGGTACTCAGACGACGATATTGACCAGGCGGCCGGGCACGACGACGACTTTCTTCGCCGCCTTGCCTTCCATGAATTTCTGCGCGGCTTCCGAGGCCAGCGCCGCGGCTTCGATCGCCGCGCGGTCGGCACCGGCTTTGACGCGGATGTTGCCGCGATGCTTGCCATTGACCTGCAGCACCAGTTCCTCCTCGTCCTGCACCAGGGCCTCGGCCAGCGGCTCGGGCCAGGCGGCGTCGAGGATGTCGGCGCCGTAACCCAGTTCGATCCACAGCGCGTGGCAGATGTGCGGCGTGATCGGCGAGAGTATGCGCAGCAGGATGCCGAAGCATTCGGCGAGCACGGCTTCGCGGCCGTTCCCCGCATGTGCCCCACTGGGAATCTTCTCCAGGCTGTTGAGCATTTTCATCGCCGCCGAGGCGACGGTGTTGAACTGGAACTTGCCGAGGTCGTAGTTGGCCTGCTTCAACAGCAGATGGATTTCGCGGCGCATTGCGGCGAGCGGCTCGGGCAGCCTGGCCGGCATCGCGGCGCGCGCCGCGATCGCCGGCTGCTCGGCGTGACCGAAGGCCCAGACGCGGCGCAGGAAACGGTAGGCGCCCTCGACGCCCGAGTCCGACCACTCCAGGGTCTGTTCCGGGGGCGAGGCGAACATCATGAAAAAGCGCGCGGTGTCGGCGCCGAACTCGTCGATCAGCGATTGCGGGTCGACGCCGTTGCGCTTGGACTTGGACATGGTGCCGACGCCGCCGTAATCGACCGGCTGGCCGTCGGCCTTCGAGGTCGCGCCGATCACGTGGCCGCCTTCGTCGCGCTTGAGATCGACTTCCTCGGGCGCGAAGTACTCGATGCCGCCCTTGTCGGTGCGGCGCGAGAAAATGTGGTTCAACACCATGCCCTGCGTCAGCAGGTTGGCGAAAGGTTCGTCGTAATTGACCAGGCCGAGGTCGCGCATGACCTTGGTCCAGAAACGCGAATAGAGCAGGTGCAGGATCGCGTGCTCGATGCCGCCGATGTACTGGTCAGCCGGCATCCAGTGGTTGGTTCCGGCATCGACCATGGACGAATTCGCTGCGCGCGTCGCCGGATCGACGCAGTAGCGCGCGTAGTACCAGCTCGAATCGACGAAGGTGTCCATGGTGTCGGTTTCGCGCTTGGCCGGCTTGCCGCACCGCGGGCAGGCGCAGTCGACGAAATCGGCGCGCTTCGCCAGCGGATTGCCCGAGCCGTCGGGCACGCAGTCTTCGGGCAGCTTGACCGGCAGTTGCTCGTCGGGCACCGGCACGGTGCCGCAAGCTTCACAGTGGATCAGCGGAATCGGGCAGCCCCAGTAGCGCTGGCGCGAGACGCCCCAGTCGCGCAGGCGGTATTGGACCTGGGTGTCGCCGAGATTCTTGGCCTTCAGGTCGGCGGCGATCGCGGTGACGGCGGCTTCGAGGCCCAGCCCGTCGTACTTGCCGGAGTTCACGCACTTGCCGCGCTGCTTGTCGGCGTACCACTCCTGCCAGCCATCGAGCGAGAACGTCTCGCCATCGACCGCGATGACCTGCTTGATCGCCAGGCCATACTTCTTGGCGAATTCGAAATCGCGCTCGTCATGGGCCGGCACGGCCATCACCGCGCCTTCGCCGTAGCTCATCAGCACGTAGTTGCCGACCCAGACCTCGACCTTGTCGCCGGTCAGCGGGTGGTCGACGAAAATGCCGGTCGGCATGCCCTTCTTTTCCATGGTCGCCATGTCGGCTTCCATGACCGAACCGTGCTTGCATTCGGCTATGAAGGCGGCAAGCGCCGGATTGTTCTTCGCGGCGTGGCTCGCCAGCGGATGCTCGGCGGCGACGGCGCAGAAGGTCACGCCCATGATGGTGTCGGCGCGGGTGGTGAACACCCAGAGCAGGCCTTTCTCGCCGCCTTCCGTTTCCCCATCCCCTCCCTCGATCCCTCCCCTTGAAGGGGAGGGACGATTTGTGCCGCCTGTGGCGGGGAGCTCGTATGGAAAGGCGAAGCGCACGCCGGTGCTCTTGCCGATCCAGTTGGCCTGCATGGTCTTGACCCGCTCGGGCCAGCCCGGCAGCGTGTCGAGCGCGGACAGCAGCTCGTCGGCATACTGGGTGATGGCCAGGTAATAGCCGGGGATTTCGCGCTTCTCGACCACGGCGCCGGTGCGCCAGCCGCGGCCTTCGATGACCTGCTCGTTGGCGAGCACGGTCTGGTCCACCGGGTCCCAGTTCACCACCTGGGTCTTCTTGTATGCGATGCCTTTTTCCAGCATGCGCAGGAACAGCCACTGGTTCCACTTGTAGTACTCGGGCGCGCAGGTCGCCAGTTCGCGCTCCCAGTCCAGCGCAAAGCCGAGCGACTGGAGCTGCTTCTTCATGTAGGCGATGTTGTCCCAGGTCCACTTGGCCGGCGGCACCTTGTTCTGCATCGCGGCGTTCTCCGCCGGCAGGCCGAAGGCGTCCCAGCCCATGGGCTGCAGCACCTTGTAGCCCTTCATGCGGTGGTAGCGGGAGAGCACATCGCCGATGGTATAGTTCCGCACGTGCCCCATGTGCAGCTTGCCGGACGGATAGGGGAACATCGACAGGCAGTAGTACTTCGGCCGGGAGTCTGTCAAACCCGCGGTCGCGGCGGCGCGGAAGGTCTGGGAGGTGTTCCAGTAGGCCTGCGCGGCCTGCTCGATTTCGGTCGGAAGATATTTTTCCTGCATGGCCGGGGCGTCTATTTTGAGTGCTGGCAAAGGGCGGAATTATACCCGCCCGTTCTGATTGAAAGGATTCGCATGGGCCGGTTGAAGCCACTCCTCGGGGTGTTTGCCTCCATCCAGCTGCTGCTGTCGACAGCGGTATTTGCCGCCGCTCCGGCCACTGTGGAGGCGGTGCAGGCGCCCGCCTGGCGGGATCGCAACGGCATCACCGTGCCCTTGGCGGCCGGCATGGAACTCAAGAGCGGCGATGTGCTGCGCACCGGGCCCGGCGCGCGCGCCTATGTGATGCTGGCCGAGGGCAGCCGGGTCAAGCTGGGCGAGGCCGCGCAACTCGACATTCATACGCGCAGCCTGCGGCCCGAGAGATTCTTTCGCGGCGCACTCGACATCCTGACCGGGCCCTTCCGTTTCACCACCGCCCGACTGAAGAAGACGCTGCCGCGCGAACTGGCGATCCGCGTCGGCACGGCCACCATCGGCATCCGCGGCACCGACCTGTGGGGCCGGGCGGACAAGGACGGCGATCTGGTGGCCCTGCTCGAGGGCCGCATCGAAATCACGCGCGTCGGGCAGACCACCGAACTGGCGCAGCCCCTGACCTATTACGACGCGCCGCGCGGCCAGGCCGCCACGGTCAAGGCGCTCGACCCCGAAGTTTTCAGGACACTGGCGCGGCAAACGGAAATTCTCGCCGGCGACGGCGCGTCGCGCAGGGGCGGCAAATGGCGTGTGCTGGCGGCTGCGGCGGCCAGCGAGGAGGCCGCGCTGGAACTCTACGACCGGGTGCGCGACGCGGGCTTTGCCGCGCGCGTCAAGCCGCGTGCGGCGGAGGGCGGAGGCTGGCGTTACGAAGTGCTGCTGGCCGGATTTGCCAGCGCCGATGAAGCGGCCGTCGCCGCCGCGCGGTTGACGACCGCGACCGGCCTCAAACCGAGCGTGGTGCGTTAGCGTCCTGTTGCGCGGCCGATCCGATCAGCCGCCAGCCGCGCACCGTCAGCGCCGCGCCTTCCTGCGCGGCTTGCATCGATAGCGCCCACAGGCGCGCCTGGGCACGGGCCCATGGCCGCCAGCCGAAGGATGCCGCATCGGCGCGCAGGGATTCGGCGGCCACCAGTTCCAGCAGGCGATCGACCGCCAGCCTGAAATAGTCCGACGAGCCGGGGGCTGCCCGGCGCTCGGCCCAGCGCTCGGCTTCACGCCACAGCGCAACGGATCGCGCATCGCTGATGCCGGCCTTTTTTGCCAGCCAGGGCAGTAACTTGGGTGTCTTGGGCTTGCTACTCATGCGATTCTCCTTTGCGGTCCGGCTGTTGCGGCCTTATGAGCCGGGCTAGCCCGCTTTGCATACAACGTGTTGCATTGCAGCATGACGGATTCTACAGCTTTGATATGGGCAAAGCACTCTAAATCAAGGTTTTTTGATGCATTGCAATATCTACTTGTGCAAGGTCGAAATTTCCCGGTTCGGCCGATGGTTAGCGCTTACTGTTGTCCGTCCCGCTCCCGGCCCGTCGATATAATCGACGTCTTACCTGCCGATGGCCGCCATGAAATCCCTGCTCGACAATCTCAACGCGCCGCAACTGGCCGCCGTCACCCTGCCGCCGGCGCATGCCCTGATCCTTGCCGGCGCCGGTTCGGGCAAGACGCGGGTGCTGACGACGCGCATCGCCTGGCTGATTTCGACCGGCCAGGTCTCGCCGCCCGGCGTGCTGGCCGTGACCTTCACCAATAAGGCCGCCAAGGAAATGCAGACGCGGCTGGCAGCCATGCTGCCGATCAACGTCAGGGGCATGTGGATAGGCACTTTCCACGGCCTCTGCAACCGCCTGCTGCGCGCCCATTACCGCGACGCCGGCCTGCCGCAGCTGTTCCAGATCCTCGACTCGGCCGACCAGCAGGCCTCGGTCAAGCGCCTGCTCAAGTCGCTGAACATCGACGACGAGAAATTCCCGCCGCGCGAGCTGTGCCACTTCATCAACGCGCAGAAGGAGCAGGGCCTGCGCGCCGCGGCCGTCGAAGCCTGGGACGACTGGGCAAAGAAGCGCGTCGCGCTCTACGAGGCCTACGAAACGCAATGCCAGCGCGAAGGCGTGGTCGATTTCGCCGAGTTGCTGCTGCGCTCCTACGAACTGCTGGAGCGCAACGAGCCGCTGCGCCGCCATTACCAGGAGCGCTTCCGCCACATCCTGGTGGACGAGTTCCAGGACACCAACAAGCTGCAATACCGCTGGCTGAAGCTGCTCGCCGGTGGTGGTGCCCATCTGTTCTGCGTCGGCGACGACGACCAGAGCATTTACGCCTTTCGCGGCGCCGACGTCGGCAACATGGCCGACTTCGAGCGCGAGTTCAAGGTTGCTAACCTGATCCGCCTGGAGCAGAACTACCGCTCGCACGGCAACATCCTCGATGCGGCCAACGCGATCATCAAGAACAATCCCTCGCGGCTCGGCAAGAACCTGTGGACCGAGGCCGGCAGCGGCGAGCCGGTGCGGATCTACGAATCCTATTCGGACGGCGACGAGGCGCGCTGGATCGCCGAGGAGGTCAAGGCCTTGCAGCGCGACGGCCATGCGCGCGCCGAGATCGCGCTGCTCTACCGCAGCAACGCCCAGTCGCGCGCGCTCGAACATGCGCTGTTCAACGCCGGCCTGCCTTATCGCGTGTATGGCGGCCTGCGCTTCTTCGAACGCGCCGAAATCAAGCATGCGCTGGCCTACCTGCGCCTGATCGCCAACACCGAGGACGACACGGCCTTCGCCCGCGTGGTGAATTTTCCCGCGCGCGGCATCGGCGCGCGCAGCCTGGAAAACCTGCAGGACGCGGCCAAGGCTGCCGGCAGCAGCCTGCATGCGGCGATCCCGCAGGTCGCCGGCGCCGGCGGCGCCAAGCTGGCCGGTTTCGCACAACTCATCGTCAAGCTGCGTGAGGCCGCCCACCTGCCGCTGCCGGAACTGGTCGACCATGTCATCGAACTGTCCGGCCTGCGCGCCCATTACCAGAACGAGAAGGAAGGCCAGGAGCGCCTCGACAACCTCGACGAACTGATCAATGCCGCGGCCAGCTTCGTCGCCGAGGAAGGTACGCCCAACCAGGACGGCGAAATCACCGGCGAGTTCGGCAACGACTTGTCTTCGTTTCTGGCTCATGCCTCGCTCGAAGCCGGCGAGCACCAGGCCGGCGAGGGCGACGACGCGCTGCAACTGATGACCGTGCACTCGGCCAAGGGCCTCGAATTCAACGTGGTCTTCATCAGCGGCCTCGAAGACGGCCTGTTCCCGCACGAGAATTCGATGAATGAGGACAAGGGTCTGGAGGAGGAGCGGCGCCTGATGTATGTCGCCGTCACCCGCGCGCGGCAGCGGCTTTACCTGAGCTTCGCCCAGACCCGCATGCTGCACGGCCAGACGCGCTACAACCTGCCCTCGCGCTTCCTCGACGAAGTGCCCGAAGAACTCGTGAAATGGCTGACGCCGCGTGCCGGCCGCGGCGGCTTCGCCGTCTCGGACTCTGTCCGCCCGGAATTTCGCTTCGCGGGCGGGCAAGCGCCAACTTTCAACGCCGCGCCGCGCCGCAGCGAGTCGTCGGGCGGCAGCGGTTTCCGCATCGGCCAGAGCGTGATGCACGCCAAGTTCGGCCTCGGCGTCATCGTCAATGCCGAAGGCGGCGGGACCGATGCGCGCGTGCAAGTCAACTTCGGCCAGGCCGGCATGAAATGGCTGGCACTCTCCGTCGCCAAACTGGAGGCAGCATGAACAAAGTCGACGTCAATGGCATCACGGTCCGCTATCGGATAGAAGGCAGCGGCCCCTGGGTCACGCTCTCCCACTCGCTGACCACCGATTTGTCGCTGTGGGACGAGCTCGCCGCGGCGCTGGCGCCGAGTTTCACGGTGCTCCGTTACGACACGCGCGGCCACGGCCAGACCAGCGCTCCTGAGGGAGCCTACGGCTTCGATCAGCTCGCCGCCGACGTGACCGGCCTGCTCGACGTGCTGGACGTCGAGAGCACGCATTTCCTCGGCCTTTCGATGGGCGGCATGATCGGCCAGCACCTGGCGCTGGCCGCGCCGCAACGCGTGGACAAATTGGTGATCGCCAGTTCCACCAGCCGGGTTCCGCCCGCGGCCGGCCCGCTGTGGGACGAACGCATCGCCATGGTCCGCGCCCAGGGCTGCGCCGCCATGGTCGACAGCACGCTCGGCCGCTGGTTCACGCCGGATTTCCGCGCCGCGCGGCCCGATGCCATGCAGCGCATCGGCAAGCTGATCGCCGCCACGCCGGCGGCCGGCTACATCGGCTGCGCCGGCGCGATCCGCAGGCTCGACGTCACGGCGCAGCTCGCCGCCATCGCGGCGCCGACCCTGGTCATCGTCGGCGCCGACGATCCCGGCACGCCGCCGGCGATGAGCGAAGTCATCGCCGCGGCAATACCCGGGGCGCGCCTGGAAATCATCCCGTCGGCATCGCATCTTTGCTGCATCGAGCAGCCGGAAATCTTCAACCGGCTGGTCCGCGACTTTCTGGAGGACTGAACATGGATCTGGGCATAACTGGGCGCAGCGCGCTGGTCTGCGCATCGAGCAAGGGACTGGGGCGCGGCTGCGCCTTTGCGCTGGCGCGCGAAGGCGTGAATGTCACGCTGGTGGCGCGCGGCGCCGAGGCGCTGGAAAAGACCGCCGCCGAAATCCGCGCGGCGACCGGCGTCGCGGTGCAGACCGTGGCCGCCGACATCGTCACCGCGGCCGGCCGCGCCGCGGCGCTGGCCGCCTGCCCGTCGCCCGACATCCTGGTCAACAACGCCGGCGGCCCGCCGCCCGGCGATTTCCGCAACTGGTCGCGCGAGGACTGGCTGGCCGCGCTCGATGCCAACATGCTGACGCCGATCGAGCTGATCAAGGCCACGGTCGACGGCATGATCGCGCGCAAGTTCGGCCGCATCGTGAACATCACCTCGGGCGCGGTCAAGGCGCCGATCGACGTGCTGGGCCTGTCCAACGGTGCGCGCTCCGGCCTCACCGGCTTCGTCGCGGGACTGGCGAGGAAGACCGTGGCGCACAACGTCACGATCAACAACCTGCTGCCCGGCTTCTTCGACACCGACCGCATCGCCACGGTGATCGGCGGCCAGGCCAGGGCGCGCAATATTCCCTATGAGCAGGTGCTGGCCGAGCGCGTGGCGACGATCCCGGCCGGCCGTATCGGCAATCCCGAGGAGTTCGGCGCCGCCTGCGCCTGGCTGTGTTCGACCCAGGCCGGCTTCATCACCGGGCAGAACTGGCTGCTCGACGGCGGCGCCTATCCCGGCACCTTCTGACGAAACTGCGAATATCCAAAGTCCACGCTGAAGTCGGCCCTACGCCAAAGCCGTCGCAATCCGATGACCTGAAATGGAGTGAACATGCCCGCCCTGCTGAACAACGTCGATCCCGATGGACTGCTCGAATATTCGGTGGTCTATACCGATCGCGCCCTCAACCACATGTCCAAGGTTTTCCAGGGCGTGATGCGCGACATCTCGGCCAGCCTCAAGCAGGTCTATGGCGCGAGCGCCGTGGCCATCGTGCCGGGCGGCGGCACCTTCGCCATGGAGGCCGTGGCGCGCCAGTTCGCCGGCGGCCGGCGCTGCCTGGTGCTGCGCAACGGCTGGTTCAGTTTCCGCTGGTCGCAGATCCTCGACATGGGCCGCATTGCCGAGAGCACGGCGGTGCTCAAGGCGCGCCGCAGCGGCGCGGGCAGCCAGGCGCCCTTCGTCCCGGCGCCGATCGAGGAGGTGGTCGCCGCGATACTCGCCCAGCGTCCCGAGCTGGTATTCGCACCGCATGTCGAGACCGCCTCCGGCATCCTGCTGCCCGACGACTATCTGCGCGCCGTGGCGGATGCCGTGCGCGAGGTCGATGGCCTCTTCGTGCTCGACTGCATCGCTTCCGGCGCGCTCTGGGTGGACATGCGCGCGATGGGCGTCGATGTCCTCATCAGCGCGCCGCAGAAAGGCTGGAGCGGGCCTTCCTGCGCCGGCCTGGTGATGTTGGGCGAACGCGCGCTGGCGCGCATCGCCGAGACGACCAGCAGCAGCTTCGCCTGCGACCTGAAGAAGTGGCTGCAGATCATGGAAGCCTACGAGAAGGGCGGCCACGCCTATCACGCGACGATGCCCACCGACGCCCTGCGCCGCGTGCGCGACGCGATGCGCGAGACCGAAGTCCATGGCCTCGAACTCGCCCGCAGCCAGCAATTGGAACTCGGCCGGCAGGTGCGCGCGCTGTTCGCCAAACGCGGCTTCGCCAGCGTCGCCGGGCCGGGCTTCGAGGCGCCCGGCGTGGTCGTCAGCTATACCAGCGACCCCGAGATCCAGTCGGCGAAAAAGTTCCTCGACCTCGGCCTGCAGGCCGCGGCCGGCGTGCCGCTGCAATGCGACGAGCCGGCCGATTTCCGCAGCTTCCGCATCGGCCTCTTCGGCCTCGACAAGCTGGGCAATGTCGAACGCACCGTCGCCACGCTGAGGCAGGCATTGGATCGCCTGGCCTGAACGGCCGGCGCGGGCTCCCGGCCCGAGCCGCGGCTATGACCCCGCCCGCCCCGGCGCCCGCTGAAACCCGCCGCCCGTCGCGGCTGCTGCCGGCGCTGGGCTTCGTCCTCACCGGGCTTGCCGGCCGTGCGCTGATCGACAAGTTGCTGGCGCTGCGCGGCGGCGCCGAACTGGTGGCGCACTGGGCGCAACTGAGCAGCCTCGCCGACATCGTCGCCGGCGTCGCCCTGGCCGGCATCGGCATCGGGCTCACGGGCCGCGTCGCGGGCGTGGCGCCGTGTCGCCAGCGCCAACTCCTGGGCGAGGCCCTGCGTCTGGGCCTGATGCTCTCCGGCGCCTGCCTGCTGGTCTGCGTCGCGCTGACGCTGTCCGGCCGGCTCGCCCTGTTGCCCGCGCCGCAGGCCGGGCTGGTGCTGCCGGCGCTGGGCGTCGGCTGGCTCGCCGTCGCTCCCGGCATGCTGACCGCATGGCTGCTCGGCCGCGGCCAAGCCGGCCGCGCGACGGCCTGCGTCGCGGCGCTGCTGGCCGCACCGCTGATGGCATTGACGCTGGCGGCGAGCGGGGCCGAACTTGCGTCCCTGCTCGCCGCCCAGATCCTGGTCGGCGGCGTCGCGACGGCCCTGCTGCTGGTGGGCGAGGGCTCGTGGCGCGAGGCGCTGGCGCACGGCCATGGCCTGCGCCCCTTCGTCGCGGCCGGAATTGCCATCGGCATTCTGAGCCCGGCGGCGACGGCCGTCGCGCGCGTGGAGATCGCAGCCTCCGCCTCGTGGGAAATCGCCGGCGCGGTGCAGGCCCTGTGGCGCAGCAGCGAATGGATCACGGCCATCGTCGCGGGGCTGCTCAATGCGCATTTCCTGCCGCGCCTGGCGACGGCGCGCGGCGCGGCCGGATTCGCGGCGGAGCTGCGCGCCGCATCGTGCCAGGTGCTGGTGCCGGCAACGCTGGCGCTGGGCCTGTTGTGGCTGCTGTTGCCGCAGGTATTGGCTCTGCTCTACCGCGAGGGCCTGCCGGTCGGCCGGCTCGACGCCCTGGCCTTTTTCGCCGGCGATGCCCTGCGCATGCTGTCCTGGATTTTCCTCTTCGGCCTCTTCGCGCGCGGCGCCGGATGGGCGGTGAGCGCCGGCGAACTGCTGTCCCTGCCTTTGTTCGCCGCGCTGCTGTGGCTGCTGCCCGGCCCGCTCCCGCTGCCGGCGATCGGCCTGGCCTGGATGCTGTCCTACGCGGTGTATGCGGGTTTCAATGGCTGGGCGCTGCGGCGCTCGGTCCGGCGCAACGAACCTGGCGGCGACTTGCCGCCGCGGGTCTTGGACTAAGATATAGCCATGACCTCGCCGGAGACGCGCAATGGGACTGCCGCAACGCGATCTCGAATTCCACACCTATGCCGAATCCGCGGCCTGGCCGGACGACGTCCGTTATGAACTGATCCATGGCATCGCCTATGCCATGGATCCGGCGCCGGCGCGGCGGCATCAGGAAGTGGCGGGGGAAATGTTCCGCCAGATCGCCGATGCGCTGGAGGGATCGCCCTGCCGGCCCTATATCGCGCCCTTCGACGTGCGCCTGCCGCGCGCCGACGAGGCGGACGGCAGGATAGACACCGTGGTGCAGCCCGACATCAGCGTGATCTGCGACAAGGCCAAGCTCGACGAGCGCGGCAGGCGCGGTGCGCCGGACTGGATCGTCGAAGTGCTGTCGCCCGGCAGCGCCGGCCATGACCAGGTGGTCAAGCGCGAACTGTACGAGCGCGTCGGCGTGCGCGAATACTGGCTGGTGCATCCGATCGACAAGGTCGTCACCATCTACCTGCTGGCGGCTGGCGCCTACGGCAAGCCGGCGGTGCAGGAACTGGTCGGCGACACCACCGCCACCGTCCTGCCTCAGGTGACCATAGCCTGGGCGCGGGTGCTGCGCGAAGACTGAGGCGCAGCGTCGGACTGGAATTGTCAGGGAGATCGCCATGCGATTGCGCCATGCACTGTACGCTTGCGCCATGTTCGTCCTGGGCTGCGCGGGAGCAAGCGCGCAGGAAGACCCCGAGGCTGTCTATGCCAGGCTTCACCGCGCCTTGCTGGCCGGCAATGCCGAGGAAGTGGCCGGCTACAGCACGGCCGCGACCAGGGCCGAACTTGCCGCCAAGCCGCAGGCGGAACGCAACGCGCTGATGCGTGCCATGGCGCAGGCGGCGCCGAGGACCTACACCGTCACCGAAAAATCCATCGCCCCCGACGGCAACAGCGCGACGCTGCGCGGCACCGGCATCAGCGAATTCCAGACCCGCGCCGAGGCCTACCTGACGGCGAGCTTCAGGAAGGAAGGCGAGGCGTGGAAGGTCGCCAGCTGGGCCTGGTCGAACCAGAAACCGCCGCCCATCGCAAACCCGGCCAAACCGGACGCGCCGGCCGCCGCCAAGCCGGCCGAGCCAGTCGCGCCGCCGCAGGTGGTGATCACGCGCAAGCTGGGCCCGCTGCCTGCCGCCGCGCCCGACCGTCCCGCCGCCGCAGCTGCTGCCGTTACCGCGACGAGGAGGCCGTCGCGCGCCCATCTCGACGCCCGCGCCTGCCTCAGGCAGCGGACCGACAGGGCGATCATGGAGTGCGCGGAAAAATATCGCTGAGGCCCGCGGCGCGGCCCCGTCGTCTATTCGAACCTGGCGCCCTTCTCGGCCAGAAGTTCCCGCAGCACCGAGCGATGACAGTGCGCCTCGTCCGCGCAGTAGCAGCCGACCGAAAAATTGCCCTGCTGCGACAGCGCGGCAAGCAGATCGATGCTGCGGCTGGCATCGGGCGCGGACATTTCGCTGCGGTACTTCCTGACGAAGGCGGCCCACTGGGCGGGCGTCGTGGCTTCCTGCCCGAGCTTCATGGTTTCGACGCTCGGCGCCAGGTTGGGATACCAGACGTCATACCAGTTGCCCGAGGCGAACTCGGACTTCGGCACGCCCCGCGGCGGGCGGCGCACGGTGCCGATGCGGATGCCTTCGTCCTTGCTGCGGGCGGTGCCGAGTCTGACAATTCGAACGACCATCGCTGCCTCCTTGTTGCCATCGCCGGCGATCAGGATACCCGGCGTCTGCGGCATTTTACGTAAGACGCCAGAACGCCATTGGCGCCGTATCGCCAGCGCCAACTCTTGGGTTTTCGCTTCGAAGGGAGATACCGGGACTCGCCCCGGCAGGCGAGGCACTTTCTTGCTGCGCGGCAAGAAAGTACCCAAACGGGTTTGGCAAATAAGGCGCCCCGCCTCCCCGGCCCTGCGGGCGGAGGGCTCGCCAGAGTCTCGCCCGTTCGCGCGGCGCAAGGCCAATAAATTGGCCTTGCGAATTCCCGCGCTCACCCCTCGCTG
The DNA here is from genome assembly GCA_023700805.1 of Sulfuritalea sp. GTDB lineage: Bacteria > Pseudomonadota > Gammaproteobacteria > Burkholderiales > Rhodocyclaceae > Sulfuritalea. Next base: position 96 of record JAMPYF010000038.1, on the reverse strand, counting down.
CGAAAGCTTCGCCGGGCCGGTCGCTAAACTAGCCGGCCAAAAAGCGGCCGTCGTCGGACAACGCGACCGGAATTCCCCGGCGAACCTTCCTCGCTC
>JAMPYF010000037.1 GCA_023700805.1 Sulfuritalea sp. | reverse complement strand
TTGCCCAGGACCCTCGGGTCCTGGGCAACTTCCCCACACGTCACTTCTGCTTCCCTTTCCATCCTTCTCTCCTTCTGAGTGATGGGTGGGGAAAATTCGATTACCGCAACTGGGGATTATTGGAGTACCACTGACACGATGCGAGAGGGACGTAGCAAGACAATGAGCTGTTGGAGCAGTTCTTCGCCGGCTCGCCTCTCACGCGCGTTGTGCTGCCGGTTGGTGAACGGATCTCCTGATTCGTGCGGATGCAGAGGGAAAACGTTCCAGAGGAAGATGCGGGCATCAATATGTTCCAGCATGCCCCATATGACCGCGGCGGTTCGTTCGGCCACAGCACTGCCTATCGTCGGCCGTTCGGCGACCTGGTCGAGATTCCAACGCCTAGCGTGCTGGCTTATGTGAAGGTCGTCGGTCAGGGCTAACCCAGTGCGGCGTCCTCCGCGATATCCGAGGTCTCGTCCAATCCATATCGCGTCTACGGGTTCCTCGGTTGCACGACGCAACATGGCGGACAGTGCAGCAGCACGGCGACGTGGTGCATCGCGTCGATCATGAACTTCACAACGATCCGAATACGGATTGAAGCAGTCTTCGAACTGCAGAGAAGCAACTGCATCAACGAACGGGTGGATCTTCATTTTTCAGACTCAAGTGGCATGTATTTGATGGTGCGTTGTTCTCGGTTTCCAATGATCCAGCCGCCTTGATTTTCCTTGAGCTGGCGAAAGACAGCATAGCCATCCAGGATTGCCTTTTCCCAGAGCTTTAGCGGACATTTCTCCACTTCGTAACCACTCACGAACTCACCAATGGTCTTGAGAACCCCAAGTGAGACCTTTTCCTGATTCTCGAAGAAATTCAGCTCCTTGGCTCTGGAGAAAATCCACGCTGAAAGCCCTTCTTCCACGACGATGGCCCGACCACTGTCCTGCTCTTCATCGTATTTCGGATTGCTCTTTCGCTTGTGCTTGATCAATGCCCGCATCACAGGTGACCAGTGCAGGATTGCTGCATAAGCAAAGTGGAAGACATCATGGAACCGGTAGCCATCGCGATCGGCAATGTTGTCCGTCAGAGGGTCTCCAATGAATACGCCCTTCCATTGGAGGTAACTCTTGCCGCTGCCTCGCTGATTGACCCGGATTTTGAAATCCCTGGGTAGCTGTTCCTCAATTCCAAACTCACTGTCGAAATCAAGGCCAGCCAGGTCTTCTGCCTGCGGCTCCAAGAACGCGCCGCGAGCTTTCCGGAGATTTCCGCGAGCCACCTCAGAGAACGCAAGTTCGGCCGCATGAATTGCATCCAGGTAAGCCCGTGCGAAAGCAATCAAGTCTGCGCGTGCAGGCGTACTTCCAAGTAGCGCTGCCGCTGACTGCCCCAAACGCACCAAGGTGGCATCCAACGAAGCAGTCGCGGCGACAGGCACAGCGATATAGGCTAACGCACCTTCGGTGATGTCACTTGCAGCGCCCACATTCTTGAAGTTTCCGTGGTTCGCAGCTTCCGAGAATATCTCTTCGAGAGGAATCTGCAGGCGCCTGCAGATTGCAGCCAAATACCAGAGGGTGTCGCCAAACTCTTCTTCTGCCGCCTTCTTGAAACCCGGGTAAGCCGTTCTCTCTCGAACACTTTTCTTGGCCGTAGCCATTATTCCGCCGACTTCTCCGTATAGACCTTGGAGGACAGGATTGAAGTCATTCGGGTTGAGTACGTCTGTGGCTGCAATTTCCGCAGCGTAATCCGAGAGCAAGAGGGAGCCTTCCTTTTTCATCGGTCACCTGCGAAGAGTCAGCCATTCGAATGGAGCGCCCTGATAACCGCTCACGTCAAAGCTGCGAATCCATTTCTCAAGGTTCGCAATCAGTTGCGCATCGTCAAAGGTGGTTAGACCTATTCCCGTTTTGCATAAGGGCCGATCTTGCTGGTCTTTCAGTTCCTCGGGAAATTCCGGACCCTCGCCCCCGAAGTACACAAAATCATTACTGATCAGGACCCTGTTGACGCCCGTATCACGGGCAACATGGTCCGGGTTGAGCGTGCCATTGGGGCGGGAATGAAATGAGTCTCGCTGCTGCCAAGCGGCTCCAGGCGCGGCCCTGAAGTAGATGTTGTCCCCGCAACTTTGCTTCCGACTCCCATTGCGGTACGGCATCTTGTATTCAAACCGTGGATCTGCGCCATATTCGTCGAATGTCATCGCCTCGGTAACGCGCATCGCGTACACGAGACGCCCGCCACGTCGGACAGTTCTATCATTGCTGCCACTGCCGACCACCCAATCACCGATGTCAGCGGATCGGCGGATATTGGGTTTGCAGGTCGCAAGCGTGCAGTAGCCATAGAAAGGGTTGGGCGCGAAACCACTGTCGTATCGCACCACATAGGAGTGAATGCGAGCCATCAGCAGGGATGCCGCTTGAGTGGAACCGGGTCGCAGGCACCACCGTCTGGCTTTTCCCACGAGTCCTTCCCGTTGATCGCGTCAATGATCGCATCGCCGTTCCACCCAACCAAGGCGTCGGCATATTCTTTCAGGGCCTCTGGAAGGTCGCATTCCTTCTCGCCATGCTCCCAAACACCGACAATGCGCTTGCCCTGTTTGGCCGCATATTCGATTTCCCAGTTCACCCAATCGCTATTCTTGGTCTGGGGCGAAACGTAGCAAATGAACACTCCAGCCCAGTTGATGGCAGGGGCAAGGATCTGCGTCTTTATGTAGTGCTCATCGGTGGCATTGTTGAACTTCCCTGTATGGATGGAGGAATCCCTGACCTCGATCCCTTTTGGAGCTAACAGATCCTTCAGCTTCTGGAGTCCGTGATCGTCCTTATGGACATGGCTGATGAACACGTTCCTTTTCTCTGCCACCTGTCACCTCCATTGTTCTTACATGGTTTGAAGATCGTAACTGTGTTTTCGGCCGCTGTGGCAGGAAATGCTGACCCGTTTGCCTTGATCAAATAATTGCCTGCAAGCCCTTGTCGGCGATGACGTTGAGCAGTTTGAGCGCTGGCCCCGTGGGATGTGTTTCGCCTTGCTCCCACTTGCGCACGGTCGAGGCCGACGTGTGCAAATGAAGGGCGAACACCGGCTGGCTGAACTTCAAGGCTTCGCGCAGGCGCTTGATGTCGGCAGCACTGAACTCCCGCACCGGGGGCGGGCAGATCGCGTCGAACTCGCGCATTGTCACCTTGCTGATCGCTCCCGCTTCGTGGAGCGCAGCCAGGTCGCCACGCAGGGATTCAATGATCTTGCTCACAATGCACCTCCAATAACACGCCCGAGTGCAACGCCTTCGACAAAGCCTCGGCGGACAGTTCCAGGAACACCTTACCGGCGAATTGCAGCGCCTTCTTCTCGTCCTGCGTGATATTCGCCTTGTCGCTCTTGGGGAACCCATGCAGGAATACGTAGCGGCTGCCGATCCGGGCCGACAGCAGGGTGCGGTAGCCGCCGCTCTTGCCGCCGCCGGATCGGGCAACCCGCTTCTTGTAGAGGAAGCCGCCCAAGTCCGCGTCAATCAGACCGCTTTCCATCTCCTGAACCGCCTTGCACAAGGCAGCATCAGGCAGCTTTTCGCCCGCCTGCCACCGTGCAAAGTCCTTCCGCTTGAGGACGCGGGTCATCTTGACCCCAAAACTATACCCGTAACGGGCATACTTTTCCAGCCCCCAGTGCGATGCGCGGGCGGGGAGGGCTGCTGAGCCGATTGGCGTAACGGCGACACGGCAATCAGGGCCGACATGCCGAGGCACTGGTCACCGATCATGCGGTCACCTCTTTGGGTTCTTGCCGCGTGCCGACGACCGACTTGCGCCGGCTGGCTACCAACTCGGCTGCCTTACGCACCGGGTCGTCCTCGGTGTGGACGTAGCGCATGAACATCGCCACGGTCTTGTGCGCGGTTAGCGCCATGCCGACCTTGACGGGGATGCCGGAATTGGCAATGTCGGTCGCTGAGCGGTGGCGGATGCCGTGGGTGCCAACCTTCGGCACGCCGGCGCGATCAAGGATTCGGCGCCACGCCTGATAGTAGGAATGGGGGCCGAGCGGCTTGTCATGGTCGAGGATGGCCGGGCATACGTAGGGCGAATTGCCGTAGCGAGGTGCATTCGTCAGCAACCGGCGGGCTTCCTCGCTCAACGGCTTGGACATATCGCCCGTTTTGCTGTCCGGCCAGACAACCCGGCCGTTGGGCAAGTCGAGCCAATTCCACTGCAACAGCAGGATTTCCGACATGCGGGCCGCGAACTCGAATTGCAGCCGGACGGCCAGCAGATAGATGGGATGTTCCAGGCCCTCGGCTTCGGCTTTGTCCAAGTAGGCGAACAGGCTGACCATCTGCTCGTCGGTGATAAGGCGGGTCGAACCTTTCTCCGGGTACTTGGGTACGTGACGGCAAGGATTGGAGCCATCGGGCCGGTAGCCCCACAGTTCGGCCAGGTTGAACATCTTGCGGACGAGCGACAGTACGCGGTTTGCCTGCGTGGGGGACCTCTCCATGCGCTTCATCAGCGCGGTGATGTCGTGGCGCGTGACCTCGTGAACCTTCTTGCTGCCGAAGGCTGGGATGACGAAGTTGTCGATCTGGTACTGGTAGCCGGCCTGGGTGCTGGGCTTGTTGTGCAGTTTGGAGTGGTCATCCATGAACCGGCCGCACAGTTCCTTGACCGTCGGCGCCTTGCGGGCTTCGGCCTTGTCGAGTCCGGGATCGCCCCCGCGCCGGACTTCGGCCAGCCAGTCTTGGGCCAGCGACCGGGCCTGTTCGACCGTCAGCTCGCCGAACTGGCCGAGTGCCGGCTTGCGCCGCACGCCGGAGTTCGTGCGGTACTGAACCATGAAGACCTTGCGGCCCGTTGGTGTTATCTTGCACAAGAAGCCCGGAACGAGCGTATCCCGGAGTTCCACATCGCAGGTTTGCGCCTGCGCCGTGTCAACGACGGACTTGGTGAGTTTGATCTTCGCCATGAGGTGCTCCTGAAAGGCCCCGATTCCAGGGGCCGGCTAGGAGCCAGGCGGAGGGGAACCGGGGCGGTTTGCATCGCGCACCGGGATATGATCGAAGGCACTGGCCTCGGGGAAAACCTGCTACAGCAAGCCTCATCCAAGTCCATCGTTAGCCCGGTGCGGATGCCATGCTCTGGCTTAAAATCCCTCGGCGCAAGCCATACCGGTTCGATTCCGGTTCCGGGCACCAGCCATCCAAACGCGTGATAGTTCTCAATCTTCTCTGCGACCACGGACACCGTTTCGAAGGCTGGTTTGCTTCGGGCGAGGCGTTTCGCGATCAAAGCCAGCGTCATCTGGTGCACTGTCCTCAATGCCAGACCTCGGCGGTGACGCAACTGCCGTCGGCGCCGCACGTCAAGCGTGGCGTCGGTGATGTGGCATTGGCGGAAAAAACGTCAAGCCCGGTTGGCGCGCCCGCCATGGGCGCTTTGCATCAGGCCTTGGTCAACATGGCGCGGCAGGCCGAAAACGTCGGCGAGCGCTTTCCGGAAGAGGCGCGCCGCATTCACTATGACGAGGCGCCGGCCCGCACCATCCGCGGTATCGCCACGGCAGATGAAACCCGCGAACTGCTCGAAGAGGGCATTGCCGTGCTTCCGGCACCTGTGCCGCCGGACGACGAGATCCACTAAGTCGTCCAGGAAGCACTAATCCCTGGCCAGCCGGGCGAGTTGGTAAAGTTTTTCCAGCGCCTCGCGCGGGCTCAATTCATCGGGATTGACATCGCGCAGCGCATCGAGCGCCGGATGCGGCGGTTCGGGCAGGGGCGGGGCGCTGGCGAACAGGTCGGGTTGGGTCAAGGAGCCGACCTCGCGGTTTTCCAGCAGCGTCAGGCGCCGCCGTGCTTCGCGCACCACGGCCGAGGGCATGCCGGCCAGCGCGGCGACCTGCACGCCATAGCTTTGCGAGGCGGGGCCTTCCTCGACCGCGTGCAGGAACACGATCTTGTGGCCGTGTTCGACGGCATCGAGGTGGACGTTGGCGCAGACCGGGTAATCCTGCGCCAGGCGCGTCAGCTCGAAATAATGCGTGGAGAATAATGTCCAGGCGCGGTTCTTGTCGATCAGGTGGCGCGCGATGGCGAAGGCCAGCGCGACGCCGTCGAAGGTCGAGGTGCCGCGGCCGATCTCGTCCATCAGCACCAGCGACTTGTCGGTCGCGCCATTGAGAATCGCCGCCGCCTCGGTCATTTCGACCATGAAGGTGGAGCGTCCGGAAGCCAGGTCGTCCGAGGCGCCGATGCGCGTGTAGATCGCATCGATCGGCCCCAGCCGGCAGAGCGCGGCCGGGACGAAGCTGCCGCAGTGCGCAAGCAGCACGATCAGCGCCGCCTGGCGCATGTAGGTGGATTTGCCGCCCATGTTGGGGCCGGTGATCAGCAGCATGCGGCGCGCCGGCGAGAGGCGTGTGTCGTTGGCGATAAAACTGTCGATCTGCCGCTCCACCACCGGGTGGCGGCCACTGTCGATCTCGATCGCCGCTTCGTTGCAGAACTCCGGCTGGCGGTAGTCGTGGCGCACGGCGGCGGTGGCAAAGGCGGTAAGCCCATCGAGTTCGGCAATCGCGCGCGCAATGCGTTGCAGCACCGGGATGTGGATCGCCAGCGCGCCGAGCAGTTCGTCCCACAATTGTCTTTCCAGCGCCAGCGCGCGCTCGTTGGCCGACAGCGCCTTGTCCTCGAAGGCTTTGAGTTCGGGCGTGATGTAGCGCTCGGCATTCTTCAGCGTCTGGCGGCGGCGATAGTCCTCGGGAATCTTCTCGACATTGGCGTGGGTGACCTCGATGTAGAAGCCATGCACCTTGTTGTACTCGACCTTGAGATTGGCGATGCCGCTGCGCTCGCGTTCGCGCGCTTCGAGCTCGATCAGGAAGGCGCCGCAGTTGTGCTGGATCGCGCGCAGTTCGTCGAGGTCGGCGTTGTAGCCGGGGGCGACGACGCCGCCTTCGCGGATCAGCGCGGACGGCTCGATCGCTACCGCCTGGGTCAGCAGGCTGACGCAGGCCTGCGGCGTGGTCAGCGCGCCGGCAAGTTCGGCGAGTCGCGGCGCCGAGTCACCAGCGCCAACTATTGAACGGATGCCGTCGAGACGCGCGAGGCTGTCGCGCAGCGAGGACAGGTCGCGCGGCCGGGCGCTCTTCAGCGCGATGCGGGCGGTGATGCGGTCGATGTCGGCGAAGCCGGACAGTGCCTTGGCCAGCGCCGCGAACGGTCCGTTGCCGGCATCGCCGATCAATGCCGCGACGGCTTCGTGCCGCGCGCGCGGAATGCCCCGCTCCGTCAGCGGGTGGTGCAGGCAGTGGCGCAGCCAGCGCGAGCCCATGCTGGTGGCGCAGTTGTCGAGCAGCGAGAGCAGGGTGGGCGCCGCTTCGCCGCGCAGGGTTTCGGATATTTCCAGGTTGCGCCGCGTCGCCGCGTCGAGGCGCAGGAAGGCGCCTTCGTGCTCGACGGTCAACTGCGTGACGTGGGCCAGCGCCTGCAGCTGCGTGGCCTGGGCGTAGCGGTAGAGCGCGCCGGCGGCGGCCAGCCCGAGTTCCTCATCATGGACACCGAAGCCGGCCAGGTCGCGGGTGCCGAAATGTTCGGCCAGCGCGTTGGCCGCGGCACGGGCGTCGAAGTGCCAGTCGGGCAGGTGCTGACTGACCGCGCGGTGCTCCGGCACGCCGCTGCGCAGCGCGTCGGGCAGCAGCAGTTCCGCCGGGCGCAGGCGCTCCAGATGTGCGGGCAGGGCGTCGAGCGAGGTTTCGAGCAGGCGCAGGTCGCCGTTGGCGAGATTGAGCCAGGCCAGTCCGGCGCGCTGGCGGTCGATGATCAGCGCCAGCAGCAGGCTGTCGCTGCGGTCGTCGAGCAGATTGGCGTCGGTCAGCGTGCCCGGCGTGACGATGCGCGTCACCGCGCGCTCCACCGGCCCTTTGGCCAGCGCGGGATCGCCGATCTGCTCGCAGATCGCCACCGAGACGCCGAGCTTGACCAGTTTGGCCAGGTAGCCGTCGACCGCGTGGTAGGGGATGCCGGCCATCGCGATCGGCTTGCCTGCCGACTGGCCGCGCGCGGTCAGCGTGATGTCGAGCAGGCGCGCGGCCTGCTGGGCATCCTCGTAGAACAGCTCGTAGAAATCCCCCATGCGGAAGAACAGCAGCTTGTCGGCATGCTCCGCCTTGGCGCGCAGCCATTGCTGCATTACGGGGGTGTGCGCCGCCAGATCGGCGGCCGTCAGCGCTGCCGACATCGGGCTCCGGTTACGCTTTGAGTTTTGCGGTCAGATGCGGGGTGATGAGCTGCAGCAGCTGCGCGAAGATCTTCGGGTTGCCGCCGATGATGTTGCCGGTCTTCATGTAATTGGTTTCGCCGGCCAGGTCGCCGACCAGGCCGCCGGCCTCGGTGATCAGCAGCGTGCCGGCCGCCATGTCCCAGGGCGACAGGCCGAGCTCCCAGAAGCCGTCCATGCGGCCGCAGGCGACCCAGGCCAGATCCAGCGCGGCAGCGCCGGGGCGGCGCATGCCGGCGGTGCGCTGGGCGACATCGCGGAAAATCGCCAGGTAGGCGTCGATGTGGTCGAACACGCGATAGGGGAAACCGGTGCCGATCAGCGCTTCGTCGAGCTTGGTGCGCTTGGCGACGCGAATGCGCTTTTCGTTGACGAAGGCGCCGCCCCCCTTGCTGGCGGTGAAAATTTCGTTGCGGTTGGGGTCATACACCACGGCTTGCGTCATCACGCCGCGGTGGGCGAGGCCGATCGAAATCGCATACTGCGGCAGGCCGTGGATGAAATTGGTGGTGCCGTCCAGCGGATCGATGATCCACTGGTATTCGCTGTCTGCGCTGGTGCCGGCCAGGCCGGACTCCTCTGCTAGAATTCCATAGCTCGGATAGGCATCGCGCAACACTTCGAGGATCGCGGCTTCCGCAGCGCGGTCGACCTCCGTGACGTAATCACTCTGCTGTTTCACGTCGATCCTGAGTTTGTCGACGTCGAGACTGGCGCGGTTGATGATCTGGCCGGCGCGACGCGCGGCTTTGACGGCGATATTTAGCGTGGGATGCATGGATTTTTAAGGCGGAGCAAGCCAGGAGGGGCGCATTTTGCGCACGAAGTCTGCAATTCTATCCCGGGATACCGTCCCGACCCAAGGGGACCGGGACACATAATATGAACACCACGCCATTGTCCGCTCCCGCCGTCCTCGATCGCATCCGCGTGGTGCTCTCGCATCCCAGCCATCCGGGCAACATCGGCGCCGCGGCGCGGGCGATGAAGACCATGGGCCTGTCGCACCTGGTACTGGTAAATCCGAAAGCCTTTCCCGATGCCCAGGCCGATGCCATGGCGGCCGGTGCCACCGACCTGCTGGTGCAGGCCGAGGTGGTGACTTCCCTGACCGAGGCGCTCAGCGGCACGGTGCTGGCCATGGCCATGACGGCGCGCCGGCGCGAGTTGGCGGTGCCGGCACTCTGGGCTCGCGACGGTGCCGCGGAACTGGTGGCCATGGCCGCCACCGGGGATGTGGCGCTGGTGTTCGGCAACGAGACCTCGGGACTTTCCAACGACGAACTGGCGATGTGCCGGCGTTGGGCGATGATTCCGGTCAACGCCGAATTCAGTTCCCTGAATCTTGCCGCTGCGGTGCAGGTGATGTGCTACGAACTGCGCCTGGCGGCGCTCGACCCCGGCCTGCCGCCGGCCATCTCGGGTGCCGGGCTGCTCGCCAGCCATGACGAGGTGGAGGGCTTGATCGCCCATATCGAACGCGCTGCGGTGTCCAGCGAGTTTCTCGACCCGGCCAGCCCGAAGCGCCTGATTGCCCGTCTGCGGCGCATGTTTTCCCGCGCCGGGCCGGAAAAGGAAGAGGTCGCGATCCTGCGCGGTCTGTTCGCGGCGTTGGAAAAAGGCTTGAGCGCCCCATCTGGAGTGGATACGGCGAAATCTTCGCGCAAGGTCGACAACTGAATTGCCAATAAAAGCTTGACCCCGACGCTCGGGATTTCTACCATTTCAGAAACTACTAATGGATCAACCGGATCAATCCATGTTCTCCCGTCTGCGTGAAGATATTTCCTGCGTTTTCGAGCGCGACCCGGCCGCCCGTTCCACCTGGGAGGTGCTGACCTGCTATCCGGGGTTTCACGCCCTGACGCTGCACCGCGTCTCGCACTGGCTGTGGGGCGCGCGCATGCGCTGGCTGGCGCGCTTTGTCTCGCATTTCACGCGCTGGATCACCGGCATCGAGATTCATCCTGGCGCGACCATCGGCCGGCGCGTGTTCATCGACCATGGCATGGGTGTGGTCATCGGCGAGACGGCCGTGATCGATGACGAGTGCACGCTTTATCATGGCGTCACGCTGGGCGGCACGTCGTGGAACAAGGGCAAGCGGCATCCGACCTTGCAGCGCGGCGTGGTGATCGGCGCCGGCGCCAAGATTCTCGGGCCCATCACTCTCGGCCAGGGCGCCAAGGTCGGGTCGAACGCCGTGGTGGTGCGCGACGTGCCGCCGGGTGCGACGGCGGTGGGCATCCCGGCCCGAATCATCGAGGACCGCAGCGAGATCGACCGCGAGGTCAAGGCCGGCCAGATGGGCTTCTCGGCCTATGCCGTGACCCGTGCCGAGGACGACCCGCTGGCGCAGGCGATTCATGGCCTGCTCGACCATGCGGTGGAAACCGACCGCAGGTTAGAGGCCTTGCTGAAGACCATGGCAAAGTCGGGGGTATCGCTGGAAGACGACGTGGCCACCGCCGACAAGTTCGATCCGAACTATTTGTCGAAGATAGTTGACTAAAATGATCGGGATACAATATAGTTGATTGAAACGCTCAGGTATTGTTCTTGAAGCGTTTCCAACGTAACCACCCGACGGAGATTTCTCATGAGACTGACGACCAAAGGACGTTTTGCCGTAACCGCGATGATCGATCTTGCCCTGCGCCAACATACCGGTCCGGTCACGCTGGCCGGCATCAGCGAGCGGCAGAAGATTTCCCTTTCCTACCTTGAGCAGCTGTTCGGCAAGCTGCGTCGCCGCGAGCTGGTTTCGAGCGTGCGCGGACCCGGCGGCGGCTATTGCCTGGCCAAGCCGCTGGAAGGCGTGTCTGTGGCCGACATCATCCATGCCGTCGATGAGTCGCTCGATGCGACGAATTGCGGCGGCAAGGGCAATTGCGCCGAAGACCAGCGTCCCTGCATGACCCACGAGCTATGGACCAGCCTGAACGAGAAGATGTTCGACTATCTGAGCTCGGTCACCTTGGCTGAACTGGTAGCCCAGCAACGCGAGAAAACCGGCACCGCTGCGGTATTGCATGACGAACGGCCCTTGCGTCGCGTCCGTCGTCCGGCCGAGGACCTCGTCGCTGCCTGATTGCGCCACGAGCCTGCCGCCATGTTCGCTCCCGTCTACCTGGATCACAACGCCACCACGCCGCTGGATCCGCGCGTGCTGGAAGGCATGCTGCCTTACCTGCGCGAGCAGTATGGCAATGCCTCCAGCCGCCACGAATACGGCCGTGCGGCGCGGCGCGCGATCGACGAGGCGCGGCAGCGTGTGGCCTATGCCGTGGGTGCCCATCCGACCGAAGTGGTGTTTACCAGCGGCGGCTCGGAGGCCAACAATCTTTTCGTCAAGGGCGCAGCCGCTTGCCTCAAGCCCGGCGTCGTGGCGATCTCGGCCATCGAGCATCCCTGCGTGCGCGAGCCGGCGAAGCAGTTGCGGCGAGCCGGCTGGACGCTGCGCGAGATCGCCGTCGATGAGAATTGCCGTGTCGCCAGCGCCAACTTTCAAGCCGTGCTCGAAGAAAAGCCGGCGCTGGTTTCGGTCATGCTGGCCAATAACGAAACCGGCGTGGTACAGGACATCGCCGCCCTTGCGGCCCAGGCCAAACCCACCCGGGCGTGGTTCCACACCGATGCCGTGCAGGCTTTCGGCCGGCGTCCGGTGGATTTCCGTGCCCTGAGCGGCGCCGGCGTGCATGCCCTGACGCTTTCCGCGCACAAGCTGGGCGGGCCGAAGGGCGCCGGTGCGCTGGTGGTGGACAAGCGCGTCGAGTTGCAGCCGCTGATCGCCGGCGGCGGTCACGAACGCGGCCTGCGCTCGGGCACCGAGAATGTTGCGGCAATTGTCGGTTTCGGCCTTGCCGCGGAACTGGCGGTTGCCCGACTCGATCAAAATGGCAGAGGCTTGGCTGTTCTGCGTGCAGAACTCGAAGCCGGACTGGTGGCGCAGGGTGCGACGATATTCGGTGCCCGCGCCGAGCGTCTGCCCAATACAAGTTATTTTGCGTGTCCCGGCATCGATGGCGAGACGCTGGTGGGCAAGCTCGATCGCGCCGGCTTTGCCGTGGCGGCAGGGGCTGCCTGTTCCAGCGCCAATCCGGAACCCTCGCATGTGCTTCTGGCGATGGGCATTCCATCCTCGCTGGCGCGTGGCGCCGTGAGGGTGAGTCTGGGGCCGGACAGTAGCGCGGCGCAGGTCGGTGATTTTCTTGCCGCGCTAAATACTACAATCTTGCAACTCAGGGGCCTGACTGCCCTTACAAGCTGAACTGGAGAAACTGGTAATGAAAGCAGGCATGAAACTGCCGGTGTACCTCGACTACTCGGCGACCACGCCGGTGGATCCGCGCGTGGCGGCGAAAATGATTCCCTGGTTGACCGAGCACTTCGGCAATCCGGCCTCGCGCTCTCACTCCTATGGCTGGGAAGCCGAGAAGGCCGTCGAGGAGGCGCGCGAGGAAGTTGCCGCGCTGGTTGGCGCCGATGCCAAGGAAATCATCTGGACCTCGGGTGCCACGGAGTCGAACAACCTGGCGATCAAGGGCGCGGCGCATTTCTATGCCGGGACCAAGGGCAAGCACATCATTACCGTGTCGACCGAGCACAAGGCGGTGCTGGATACCGTCAAGGAACTGGAACGCCAGGGCTTCGAGGCGACTTACCTGGTGCCGCAGGAGAATGGCCTGATCACCGTCGACCAGTTCAAGGCGGCGTTGCGCCCCGACACGGTGGTGGCTTCGGTGATGGCCGTGAATAACGAGATCGGGGTGATTCAGCCCATCGCCGAGATCGGCGAAATCTGCCGCGAAAAGGGCGTGATCTTCCACGTCGATGCGGCACAGGCCACCGGCAAGATGCCGATCGACCTGTCCCGGCTGAAGGTCGACCTGATGTCCTTCTGCGCGCACAAGACTTACGGCCCCAAGGGCATCGGTGCGCTCTACGTCAGGCGCAAGCCGCGCGTCCGGCTCGAAGCCCAGATGCACGGCGGCGGCCACGAGCGCGGCATGCGCTCGGGCACCCTGGCGACGCATCAGATCATCGGCATGGGCGAGTGCTTCCGCCTCGCGCGTCTGGAGATGGCCACTGAAAACGAGCGCATCCGCATGCTGCGCGACAAGCTGCTCAAGGGGCTCACGGACATCGAGGAAACCTATGTCAATGGCGACATCGAGCAGCGCGTGCCGCACAACCTCAACGTCAGCTTCAACTTTGTCGAAGGCGAGTCGCTGATCATGGCGATCAAGGACATTGCCGTATCGAGCGGTTCGGCCTGCACCTCGGCCAGCCTGGAGCCTTCCTATGTGCTGCGCTCGCTGGGCCGCTCGGACGAACTGGCGCACAGCTCGATTCGCTTCACGCTCGGCCGTTTCACGACGGAAGAGGAGATCGATTTCACCATCAAGCTGCTGCACGACAAACTGGGTAAGCTGCGCGAACTCTCCCCGCTCTGGGAAATGTACAAGGACGGCGTCGACCTGACCTCCGTCCAATGGGCAGCACACTGAGGAAACCATCATGGCATACAGCGAAAAAGTACTGGATCACTACGAAAACCCGCGCAACGTGGGTTCCTTCAACAAGGACGACGAAGGCATTGCCACCGGCATGGTCGGCGCACCGGCCTGCGGCGACGTCATGAAACTGCAGATCAAGGTCGGCAAGGACGGCATCATCGAAGACGCCAAGTTCAAGACCTACGGTTGCGGCTCGGCGATCGCCTCTTCGTCGCTGGTGACGGAATGGGTCAAGGGCAAGACGCTCGACCAGGCCCTGGACATCAAGAACACCCAGATTGCGGAAGAGCTTGCTCTGCCGCCGGTGAAAATCCACTGCTCGATCCTCGCCGAGGATGCGATCAAGGCCGCCGTGGCCGACTATAGAAAGAAACAGGGAGCCTGATCATGCCGGTGACACTTTCCGAACCTGCGGCGCAACACGTCGCCAATTTCATCGCCAAGCGCGGCAAGGGCGTCGGCATCCGCCTCGGCGTCAAGACCTCGGGTTGTTCCGGCATGGCCTACAAGCTGGAATTCGCCGATGCTTCGGAGCCGGAAGACCATATTTTCGAAAGCCATGGCGTCAAGGTGCTGGTCGATCCGAAGAGCCTGCCCTATCTCGACGGCACCGAGCTCGACTACACCCGGGAAGGCCTGAACGAGGGATTCAAGTTCAACAACCCGAATGTCAAGGATGCCTGCGGCTGCGGCGAGTCGTTCAATACCTGATGCACGTTCGATGACCACATTCGACCTGAATTTCGCTGCCGATCATTTCACCTTGTTCGGCTTGCCGCGTGCGCAGTCTCTCGATCTGGAAAGCCTCGAGAACAGCTTTCGCGCAGTTCAGGCCAAGGTGCACCCGGACAAGCACGCCCATGCGGGCGATGCCGACCGGCGCCTGGCCATGCAATGGGCGACGCGGGTCAACGAAGCCTTTCAGACGCTCAAGTCGCCGGGCAAGCGTGCGCGCTATCTGCTGAGCCTGCTCGGGCATGATCCGCAGATCGAAAGCAACACCGCGATGCCGGCCGAATTCCTGATGAGCCAGATGGAATTGCGCGAAGCGGTGATCGAGGCGCGTGCCGCGGCCGACGAGGATGCCTTGGATGCGGTCCGCCTGCGCCTGTTGAATGAAATCAAGGTCGAATACCAGCGTCTTGCCGAACTGATCGACGTCGCCAAGGATTTCGCGGCGGCGGCCAATCTGGTGCGGCAACTCATGTTCCAGGAAAAACTGCTGAACGAAATCGACGACGCGCTCGAAGCCGTCACTGCTTAAAAGAACAATATGGCACTTCTTCAGATTGCGGAGCCGGGGGAATCCGCCGCGCCCCATGAGCATCGTCTTGCGGTAGGCATCGATCTCGGCACCACCAACTCGCTGGTAGCGACCGTCAGAAGCGGCATGAGCGTGGTGCTCAACGACATGCAGGGGCGCCCGCTGCTGCCTTCCGTGGTCGCCTATGCCGCCGACGGCAGCGTCGAGGTGGGTTACGGCGCCGAGGCGAAACAGTCGATCGACCCCAAGAACACCATCATTTCCGTCAAGCGTTTCATGGGTCGCGGTCGGCACGACATCGCCCACGTCGAAACACTACCCTATGATTTCGTCGATGCCAAAGGCATGGTCAAGCTGAAGACCATCGCCGGCATCAAGAGCCCGGTCGAAATCTCCGCCGAGATCCTCAAGACCGTGCGCAATCGGGCCGAAGCTTCGCTGGGCGGCGAATTGACCGGCGCCGTGATTACCGTCCCGGCCTACTTCGACGATGCCCAGCGCCAGGCCACCAAGGATGCGGCGCGCCTTGCCGGACTGAATGTGCTGCGTCTGCTCAATGAACCGACGGCCGCCGCAATCGCCTATGGCCTGGACAATGCCGCCGAGGGCATCTATGCGGTATTCGACCTGGGCGGCGGGACTTTCGATATTTCGATCCTGCGCCTGTCCAAGGGGGTCTTCGAGGTCATGGCCACCGGTGGAGATTCGGCGCTGGGCGGCGACGACTTCGATCATCGGATCTTCTGCTGGATCATCGAGCAGGCCAATCTGACGCCGCTTTCGCCGCAGGACGCGCGCCTGCTGCAGATGCGCGCCCGCGAAGCCAAGGAGCAACTGTCGCAGCACGGACGGGTGCCGATCACGGTCAAGCTCGGCAGCGGCGAATACGTCGATCTGACGCTGACCACCGAAGTGTTCACCGAGATCACCCGCACCCTGGTGCAGAAGACCCTGGCGCCGACCAAGAAGGCCTTGCGCGACGCCGGCCTGACGGTCGACGAGGTGCGCGGCGTGGTCATGGTCGGCGGCTCGACGCGGATGCCGCAGATCCAGCATGCCGTGGCCGAACTGTTCAAGCAGGAGCCGCTCAACAACCTCGATCCGGAAAAAGTGGTGGCGCTGGGTGCGGCGATCCAGGCCAACCTGCTGGCGGGCAACCGCGCCGCCGGCGACGACTGGCTGCTGCTCGATGTGATCCCCCTGTCCCTCGGCCTGGAAACCATGGGCGGCCTGGTGGAAAAAGTCATCCCGCGCAACTCGACGATTCCGATTGCGCGTGCGCAGGACTTTACGACCTTCAAGGATGGTCAGACCGCGATGTCGATCCAGGTCGTCCAGGGCGAACGCGAACTGGTTTCCGACTGTCGTAGCCTGGCGCGTTTTGAGTTGCGCGGCATACCGCCGATGGTGGCCGGGGCGGCGAGAATCCGCGTCACCTTCCAGGTCGACGCCGACGGCCTGCTCTCGGTCACGGCGCGCGAGCAGACCAGCGGCCGCGAGGCGCGCATCGAGGTCAAGCCGGCCTATGGCCTCAGCGACGACGAAATCGCCGGCATGCTCAAGGACAGTTTCAGCCACGCCAGCGACGACGCTTTCCGTCGCGCCCTGCGCGAGGCCCAAGTCGAGTCGCAGCGCCTGATCGAGGCGACCCAGTCGGCACTGGCCGATGCGGGCGACCTGCTGTCGGTGCTGGAGCGCGCGCATATCGACGCCGCCATGACAAAACTGCAGACGGTGATGATCGGCGACGATCGCCGCGCGATCGATGAAGCCATGCAAGCCTTGAGTGCCGCCACCAACGAATTTGCGGCGCGCCGCATGAACCAGAGCGTGCAGCGCGCGCTCTCCGGCCGGAATGTTGACCAGATATCCCTATGACGCAGATTATCGTTCTTCCCCATGTCGAGTTGTGTCCCGATGGTGCAGTGATCGAGGCCGCACCGGGCACTTCAGTCTGCGATGCGCTGCTCGGTAACAATATCGAGATCGAACATGCCTGCGAAAAGTCCTGTGCCTGCACCACCTGCCATGTCGTGGTGCGCGAAGGTTTCGAATCACTCGCCGCGGCCGAGGACCTCGAGGAGGATCTGCTCGACAAGGCCTGGGGCCTGGAACCCAACTCGCGGCTTTCGTGTCAGGCCCTGGTCGGCCAGGTGCCACTGGTGATAGAGATTCCGAAATACACCATCAACATGGTCAAGGAAGGACACTCGAAAAAGTGAAATGGACAGATTCTCTCGAGATTGCGATTCAGCTCGCCGAAGCCCACCCTGACGTCGATCCGACGCGCATCAATTTTGTCGATCTGATGCGCTGGGTCATGGCGCTGCCCGGTTTCGAGGAAAACGAAACCCACTGCGGCGAGAAGAAGCTCGAAGCAATCCAGCAGGCGTGGATCGACGAAGTCGAATGAGGCGTTTGCTTCATGCTGGTCGATACCCATTGTCATCTCGATGCTGCCGAGTTCGATGCCGACCGCGTCGCGGTGGCGGCAGCGGCGATACAGGCCGGCGTCGGACTGATCGTGGTACCGGCGGTGGAGCGGGCCAATTTCGGTGCCGTGGCTTCGGTCTGTCGTGAGCATGCCGGCTGCGGCGCGGCCTATGGCATTCATCCCATGTATGTGCAGCGGGCCCGCGAAGTAGATCTCGACGTCCTGCGCGAAACCGTTTTGCGCGAGCGTCCCCTGGCGGTCGGTGAAATCGGCCTCGATCGTTTCGTCGAACCGCGCGACGATGCGCAGCAGGAGTTCTATTTCAATGCACAACTGAGGATTGCGCGCGACGCCGGCCTGCCGGTGTTGTTGCATGTGCGCCGCGCGATCGACCCGATACTCAAGCAATTGCGGCTTTGCCCGGTGACCGGCGGTATCGCGCATGCCTTCAACGGCAGCCGGCAACAGGCCGACGAATTCATCAAGCTGGGCTTCAAGCTGGGTTTCGGCGGCGCGATGACCTTCCCCCGCGCCAGCCGCATCCGTGAGCTTGCCGCCACCCTGCCGCTCGATGCCATCGTCCTCGAAACCGACGCGCCGGACATTCCGCCGGAGTGGCGGGGCGGCGCCCGCAATACGCCGGATCAGCTGCCGCGCATTGCGCAAACCCTGGCCGGCCTGCGCGGTATCGCCGTGCAGGAAGTCGCCGAGGCGACCACGGCCAATGCTGCCGCGGTGCTTCCCGGTTTGGCGCGGATACACTAGCGCTCATGGCTTCGATGGAGCGCCCTGCACAATGAAATGAGTGACTTCACAATGCTTCAAGCTGGCAAACGGGCCCGCCCCTCCCATCCTCCCCTCGCGGGGAGGCTACCGATCGGCTCGCTGCGTTCGAACCTTACATAGTGCACTTGGCAATGAATTTCACGTTAAGCTATTTCTTTTACCCCTAAACCAACGCAAACAGGAGCGACCCATGAGTACAACCATAACCTTGCGCGGCACCCCGGTCCGAGTCGAAGGCGATCTTCCCGCCGCCGGAGCGACAGCGCCCGATTTCAAACTCACCAGCGCCACGCTGGCAGACGTCTCGCTCAAGGACTTTGCCGGCAAGCGCAAGGTCCTCAACATTTTCCCGAGCATCGACACCCCGACCTGCGCCACCTCGACGCGCAAGTTCAACGAGGCCGCGAGCGAACTGGCCAACACCGTCGTACTCTGCGTTTCCGGGGATCTACCCTTTGCCGCCAAGCGCTTTTGCGAACTCGAAGGCCTGAAGAACGTCGCTCATTTGTCGACTTTCCGCCATCCCGAATTCCTCAAGCAATGGGGAGTGGGCTTTGCCGAAGGTCCGATGGTCGGCCTCACGGTTCGTGCCGTGGTGGTGCTGGACGAGAACGACAAGGTGATCCACGCCCAGATGGTGCCGGAGATCGCCCAGGAGCCGAACTACGCGGATGCGCTGAAGGCGCTGAGCTAGGCCGGTATCGGCGTATCGCCAGCGCCAACTCTTGTATAAAAAAACGGGAGCCGCGGCTCCCGTTTTAGTTACGGCGTAACGCCTGCTTCTCAGGCATTAGCCTTCTCTGAAACTCCGCTTTGCTCCGTTTTTTTACGCCGACGCCTTGTTGGCGCGCTTGCGTTCGATTTCCGTGAGGAAGCGCTTGCGCAGGCGGATCGACTTCGGCGTGATTTCGACCAGTTCGTCGTCGGCGATGAATTCGACGGCCGACTCCAGCGTCATCTGGATCGGCGGCACCAGGCGCACGGCTTCGTCGGTACCCGAGGAGCGCACGTTGGTCAGCTGCTTGCCCTTGATCGGGTTCACCACCAGGTCGTTGTCGCGGCTGTGGATGCCGATGATGATGCCTTCGTAGAGCGGGTCGCCGTGGCTGACGAACATGCGGCCGCGATCCTGCAGCTTCCACAGTGCATAAGCGACGGCGGAGCCGCTATCCTGAGAAATCAGTACGCCGTTGCGGCGTTCGGCCATGACGCCAGCCATCGGGCCGTAATCGTCGAAGATGTGGCTGGCCATCCCGGTGCCGCGGGTCGCCGTCAGAAACTCGCCCTGGAAGCCGATCAGGCCGCGGGCAGGGATGCGATATTCGAGGCGCACGCGGCCCTTGCCGTCGGACTCCATGTTGAGCAGTTCGCCGCGCCGACGGCCGAGTTCTTCCATGACGGTGCCCTGATGCTCGTTTTCGATATCGACCGTCAGCAGTTCGTAGGGTTCGCACTTCTCGCCGTTGATTTCCTTGAACAGCACGCGCGGGCGTGACACGGCGAGTTCGTAACCTTCGCGGCGCATGGTTTCGAGCAGGATGGTCAGGTGCAGTTCGCCGCGGCCGGAAACCAGGAATACGTCGGCATCCTCGGTCTCTTCGACGCGCAGGGCGACGTTGGCCAGCAGTTCCTTTTGCAGGCGCTCGCGGATCTGGCGGCTGGTGACGTATTTGCCTTCCTTGCCGGCGAGCGGCGAGGTGTTGACCTGGAAGTTCATGGTCAGGGTGGGTTCATCGACCACCAGCGGCGGCATGCCGACCGGCGCCGCCGGGTCGCAGATGGTGACGCCGATGCCGACCTGTTCGATGCCGGTGACCAGCACGATGTCGCCGGCTTCCGCTTCGGTCGCCTGCTCGCGCTCGAGGCCGGTGAACATCATGATCTGGGCGATCTTCGACTTGCCCTTGTTTTCGTCACCGTACATCACGGCGACTTCCTGGCCGGCCTTCATGCGGCCCTGCTTGATGCGGCCAATGCCGATGCGGCCGACATAGCTGTTGTAGTCGATGGAGCAGATCTGCAGTTGCAGCGGTTGGTCCACATCGACGTCGGGTTGCGGCGTGTGCTTGACGATGGCCTCGTAGAGCGGGCGCATGTCGGTACCCGGCTTGGTCGCGTCGAGCATGGCGAAGCCGTTCAGTGCCGAGGCGAAGACCACGGGGAAATCGAGCTGTTCCTCGGTCGCGCCGAGCTTGTCGAACAGGTCGAAGGTGTGGCTGATGACCCAGTCGGGGCGGGCGCCTGGGCGGTCGATCTTGTTCACCACGACGATCGGCTTGAGTCCCAGGGCCAGCGCCTTGCGCGTGACGAAACGGGTTTGCGGCATCGGACCTTCGACGGCATCCACCAGCAGCAGCACGCCGTCGACCATCGACAGCACGCGCTCGACCTCGCCGCCGAAGTCGGCGTGTCCGGGGGTGTCCACGATATTGATGTGGGTGCCTTCGAAGTCGATGGCACAGTTCTTCGAGAGAATGGTGATCCCGCGTTCTTTTTCGAGATCGTTGGAATCCATCACCCGCTCGGTGACCGCCTGGTGGGCGGCGAAGGTGCCGGACTGGCGGAGCAACTGGTCGACGAGGGTGGTCTTGCCGTGGTCAACGTGGGCGATAATGGCGATGTTTCTGAGGGCGCGGGACATAGGGGCGTATTGGCGTTGTTGCGATGCGGAAAAGCCAAATATTTTACCACGCCCACGCTCTTGTTCCGATTGAATTTTCAGGGGATTTTTTATGCTCGGCATCATAGGCGGCAGCGGCTTGACCCAACTGGCGAATCTGGACGTATCGCATCGCGAGATAGTGCGCACGCCTTATGGCGAGCCCTCCGGCCCGCTGACCTTCGGCCGCGTCGGCTGCCAGGACGTGGTGTTTCTCGCGCGGCACGGTTACGGCCATACCATCCCGCCGCACTTGGTGAATTACCGCGCCAACATGCATGCGCTGGAGGCGTCCGGCGTGACCCAGGTCGTTTCGGTGGCATCGGTGGGCAGCATACGCAGCGATCTCGGCCCCGGCTCCCTGGTGGTGCCGCATCAGATCATCGACTACACCTGGGGCCGCGAGATGACCTTTCAGTCAGGGAACGACGGCCCGGTGGTGCATGTCGACTTCACCGAGCCCTACGCTGAGGAGGTGCGCAAGCTGTTGCTCGACGTGGCGCTGCGGGTCGGCGAAAAAGTATTCGACGGTGCGGTGTACGCGACGACTCAGGGGCCACGGCTGGAAACCGCGGCGGAAATCGATCGATTGGAGCGTGACGGTGCCGACATCGTGGGCATGACCGGCATGCCGGAAGCCGGGCTGGCGCGCGAACTGGACATGCCCTATGCGGCGCTGTGCGTGGTATCCAACTGGGCGGCCGGACGCGCGGATTCCGCACACGGCATCAAGTTCGACAGTCTCGAAGCCGTGCTGCATCTGGCCATGGCGCGTGTGCGACGGATCATCGAAGGGATTTGCGAGGCATGATTCAGGAAGTCCTGCGCATGGGCGATCCGCGGCTGCTGCGCGTGGCGCAGCCGGTAACGGATTTCGCCGCCCCGGAACTCCACGCCTTGCTGCGGGACATGCGCGACACCATGGCGCAGCTCGATGGCGCCGGGCTTGCCGCGCCGCAGATCGGTGTCGATCTGCGCGTGGTGATTTTCGGCGGCATGGCGAATCCCCGCTATCCGGATGCCCCGGCCGTCCCCGATACGGTGCTGATCAATCCGCATCTCGATCCGCTTTCCGCCGAAGAGGAGGAGGGCTGGGAAGGTTGTCTCTCGGTCCCCGGCCTGCGCGGCTGGGTGCCGCGCTGGAGCAAGCTGCGCTACGCCGGCTTCGATGAGGCCGGCCGGCGTTTCGAGCGCACGGTGGATGGCTTCCATGCGCGCGTCGTGCAGCATGAATGCGACCACCTCGATGGCATTCTCTATCCGATGCGCCTGAGAGATATGCGTCTCTTCGGGTTTCAGGATGTCTTACCGCCTGATGCTAGATCGTCTATAGCAGACTGATAAATAAAGAAAATGATACGAATTGCTACAGGTTGAGACAGCCTGACGCAAGCATTGCGCTTTCCGAAAAAAGTGTATAACGTTGCGGGTAAACCTGACTGTTACCCGATTCGGCGTGTGGGTAACGTTTTTTGGAGCCCGCAATGTCGCTGAGCAAGACCGATATCGAAGCCGCCAAACCGAAGGACAAGCCCTACCGCCTGGCTGATCGGGATGGGCTCTATCTCGACGTCCGCCCCAAGTCGAAATCCTGGCGCTACCGCTATCGCTTTGCCGGCAAGGAAAACGTCCACACGTTTGGACGCTACCCGGCAATGAGCCGCGACGAAGCGCGCGAAGCATTGATGGTCGTGCGCAAGATGCTGGCGCAAGGCAAGAATCCAAGTCAGGAAAGGATGCTGGGACGCATCCGCGCGGCCCATGAAAACGCGCAGACCTTCCGCGCCATATTCGATGAGTGGGTGGCGTCGCGCACCTGGGCCGAATCGACCAAGCGCAACCGCCTCGCGCAGATCGAGTTCCACGTCCTGCCGCACTTGGGGCCATTGCCCATGCGGGAGATCACGCCCATGCACGTCCTGGAGATATTGCGCCGTGCCGAGAAGCCCGCGAAAAGCGCCAAAGGGAAGGGCCGGGGCGCGCGTATTCGCGATGTCGGCAGCCCGAACGTCGCGCGCCGGCTGAGGCACTACGTCGCCAGCGTTTTCAACTACGCCATTGCCAGCGGGCGCGCCGACACCAATCCCGCCGGGCCGCTGCGTGATGTGATGACTCCTGCGGTAAAGGTTGCCCACAAGACACCACTGCGTCCCAGGCAGGTCGGCGATTTCCTGCGTGGGCTCGATACCTACCGGGGCGATCCGAAGACGGTAATGGCGTTTCGACTGTTATGGTGGTCCATGCTGCGGCCCGGCGAAGTGGTCGGCGCCCACTGGAACGAGTTCGATCTGGACGCGGCCACCTGGACGATTCCGCGCGTCAAGATGAAGCATAAGGACGTGGAGCTTCCCGCGCATGTCGTTCCGTTGCCGCGCCAGGCCGTGGAACGGCTGACAGTCTGGAAGGCATATACGGGCGGCATCGGGCTTCTATTTCCCCACCGCGACAAGCCTGGCCAGCCGATGATTGCCGGCTCTCTGGGCAAGGTGCATGGCCGGCTTGGTCTCGATTTTCCGTACTCGCCCCATGCCACACGGACCACGGCGTCGACCTATCTGAACGAGACGGGCCGCCGGTACGACATCATTGAAAAGCAGCTCGACCATATAGACCGCGACCCGATCCGCCGCGCCTACAACCGCGCCGACTACCTGGAAGAGCGGCGCCAGATGATGCAGCAGTGGGCCGATATGTTGGACGAATGGAAGGCCGGTGGGAAGGTTATCCCCGTCGGACTGCACAAGAGTAATGCCGCCGCCTGACGGCCTCAGGCAAAGCGGGCCGGCAAGGTGAGACAACACCGAGCCAGCCCTGACCACGAAGCAACTACAAAGGAGTTTCATCATGGCTGAGATCAATATATCCACTGAAGCACCAACCGGCAAGCCGGGCCTTATCGATATCTCAAATACGGTTGAGGGGGTAAGTCACCTGCTGAAAAGCTATTTCCAGTTGATGGCAGAGGCAAATCAATTTGTCGTCTCGGATCCCGGGCAATGCGGCAGGGCATGCGATCAGACATATGCGTTGCTGGTGGCTGCCAACGCTCAATTGGACAGGCTGCAAGGGGTTCCGGATGCGCTCATGGACTGCCTGAGGGCTGCGCGGATGGAAAGCGAAGGAGGTGCAGCATGAAACAGATCAGCCAATCGATCGTCACCACATCGCCAGAGTTTCTGGCCGGTGCGCTGGACTGTCTCGACGCTATCAAGCAGCTGCAGCGCACGCAATTTGGCCACGTCGACTTTGAGGAACAGTATTTCGCGAATCGTGAATCCGCTGCGGCCGCAATCATCGAAGCAGCCGGGCCGGTCACAGATCGCGCGGCCGGGGTCTTGGCATTGCTGGCGGAATTCATGGTCGACCTGGAGGATGCCGGCGAAAACAACGCTGACACGTGGCAGCCCAAAATTTTGATGACGCCAGATCAGCGTGAGACAGCCCGGCAGGAGTTCATTCGCGAGATCAACGAACCAGCACGCAACAACGTGATGCAGTTGCGGTAATTGTTGTAATCCATTGGATTAGTCTTTATCATGCTCATTACCGTCGCCGAAACCCCGGAGTACATCCGCCTGGCGGACAAGCTGCTATTGCCCGACGAGCGCCGCGATCTGATTGCCTACCTCGCGGCGCACCCGCGGGCCGGCGATCTGATCGAAGGCACCGGAGGCGTTCGCAAGCTGCGCTGGGCGCGCGGAGGCCGGGGAAAAAGCGGCGGTGTGAGAGTGATCTACTACGTCCATAGTGCGGCGATGCCGCTCTACCTGCTGACGCTGTTCGCCAAGAACGAGCGGGCGAACCTGAGCAAGGCCGAGCGCAACGACCTGGCGGACCTGGTGGATATCCTGGTATCGACATGGTTTGAGGACTGAGAAATGGGCAAGGCATTCGAGAGCATCAAGCAGGGCCTGATTGAGGCGACGGCGCACGCACGCGGCACCAAGCGCACGGGCGTGATCGTCTATCGCCCCGAGTCTGTCGACGTCAAGGAAGTGCGCCAGCGCGTCGGCATGACGCAGGAACAGTTCGCCGCCCGCTTCGGGTTCTCCGTGGCCACGCTGCGGCATTGGGAGCGCGGCGACCGCGCCCCGGCCGGCCCGGCGCTGGTGTTGCTGAACGTGATCGCTAAGGATCACAAGGCGGTCATGCGGGCGCTGTCGTAGCAGCGCTGCGGTATTTGAATGGAGTGGGGGATGGCCGGTATCCAGAAGCACTTTCTAGCTGCATACGACGCGCCTAGCTGGCTCCCGAATTGGCGAACCCAAGGAGCCTATTGCGATCACGCCGATGATATGTGGTCATGGGCTTGGGAGTGTCTTCGTCGAAACCCTGAATATCAGGCGGACTATGCTAAATACACTGATATTCCGTGGTTCTATGCAGAAGGTGGCAAGACTCCGAAGCGCGCCGACCGCTGTCCTGGCGATGATGCTGAAATGGTCTACCTCCACGGCCCGTATCCGGCGTTACCAGGGGAAACGAAGCGTCAGTATGAGAGCCGAACCGGCGAGACACCAATTCCGCTGGAGGCACATTTACTCAAGAAGTGGGGTGTGCTGACTCTCGAGGACCCTGCTAAGGCCGCGGCGCCGGCAATCGGCTTGGATGAGCAAGACTCGATGCCTCCCTACTTCGTTACTTCCACGGAATTGCACACGGACTGCGGGCCAAGAGGAAGGTTTGCACGCGAATACGAATGGATGGCTGGCCGGCTAATGCTGGCAAGTTGGCCACGGGAATATGATGACTTCGTCCACACGTTTGGCGTCGATATCCGCTACAACATCAAGGATCAGCTTGAGGAACTTCGGTTGTCCCTAGAGGAGATGCAAGAAGAGGCCTTGAGCCGCGGGCGCGACCCAAATGACTGCTTTGGCGCTGCGCTCACCAAAATCCATAAGCGTCCCAATACGAAGGATGCAGCCATAATTCGCTCTGATCTTCGAATTCTCGATGCAGTTTGGTCGGGGGTATCCAGGAGGGATATCGCTAAAGAACTTTGGGGGCCGCCGAAAAAGGCGACCAAGGTCGATGATGGCGGTGCCATGGAAGCTTCGTCCGTAAAGGCTCGCGACCAAGCAATTACAAATGCATTGAAGCGGATGGAACCTCTGATCATGCAGCGTGGCTATCTGGAGCTGATGCGCTGGCATTGTCTAGCGCAGCACACAAGCAATAAGTCGAAACAAGCCAAGAAGAAGCAGAGGGCTGCCGTCTAGGACGCTCCATAGAAATACCACCCCCGCAGTTTTGTAGGTTTGAGATAGGCGCCTCGGCCTCTATCGTTGCTCCATGTTGTCTCAATCGAGATATGGAGCGATCATGCAAACCAAGCGCACCACAATCCCTGACGCCCTGCGTCTTTTCGATGATCTTCCCGACTGCGCGAAGGTCCGACTCCCCGTAGTCAAGGGGCTCTTGTCATGCTCCTCCGCCACTGTTTGGCGGATGGTGGCCAGCCAAAAGCTACCCGCACCGCAGAAGATCTCCCCCGGCGTCACCTGCTGGTCGGTCGGCGAACTTCGCCGGACCTTGGCTGGAGGGGCCAGCTGATGACCAACTACCGCAACCAGTCCTACCGCAACCACCCCGGCGGAATGGTAGGCATGTGCGAAGACATCACGCGCAACAGTCGGCCGGTCTATCTCGAAGACGTTCTTGCGATCGGTAACCGCAGCCAGCGCCGTTGGGCGAAAAAGAGGCTGGAGAAGATCGAGCGCAGCCAGGCCGGCGCCAGTGCAGACGTATCGACATCCTCCGAAATTCATCGCGCCGCCCCTGGCGCAACACTTCAACCCACCAAAGGAAATGACAAATGAGCAAGACGCCGAGCTATCGCGCCTCCTGCGCCAGCGATCCCGAGTTGCAGGCCATCAAAACGAAGCTGCAGAACCTTCAACCGGAGACCGGATCCGAATCTTCGAAAGTGAATACCCTCCGGCAGCGCCTCAGCAATGCCGCGACCGGCGCGCGCGACCTGGCTGCTGCGATCCTGAGCGGTGGTCCGCGCCCGGCTGTGGCGTCCGTGACCGCCATACGCGAGGAACTGGAACAGTCCGAAGTGAGTCTCGCCGCCCTGGAGCTGGCGACGGCCGCCCTCGAAAAGCAGCGCGAGACGCGGCTGGCGGTGGTGCGGGATGCGTTCGTTCGCGAATGTGCCGACATCCAGCGTGAGCGCGTTCGGAAGATCATTGACGCCCTCCTGGACATTGCCGAAACCAATGCCGAGATCAATCGCTTCGCGGCAGAGCAGGCGGCTGAAGGCTGCCCGGAACATCACTTCCGGGGAATCCTGTTCCCCCTCAGGGGTGGGCCGTTCGGGAGTTGGATGACCGAAACGGCGCATATCGACGGGGTCATCGGCCGGTATGTGGAAATTGCTGGCTACGTCCCGCCGGCGGAACAGGTTCGACGCTTGACGGCGCTTGGCGGCGAAGTATGAGTTTCAACCTTGCGCGGCGAGGGGCGGGCCCGCAGCTGCGCAAGGCGGCACGTGGTCTGAGGGGTCCGCGTGCTGTTCATCCCTATGGGCCCGATCCCCGTCGGATGCACGACGAGCCAGCAGGGAGCACGGTTTGACGATTGACCATGGGGTGGGAATCGTCCGACTGTGCCGAGCTGGCAACCCCGCAATTTTTTTCTTAGGAGAGTGTCATGATTCCCCGAAGTCCCGCTGACGGCCGCATCGCATCTGCCGCCATTCAGAAATGGAAGGCCGATCCTGCGATCCGCGCGGAGTTCGGCACGCTCACCAGCTTTCATGCCTTTGCCAGGGCGCAGGAGTACGGATTGATCGGCGGCCCGAAAGTGTTGCCGCCTGAGCAGCCGTGCAAGGCGCCGGCCGCTGCACACCAGGCGGCATGTGCTGTCGCTACTCCGCAACCGGTGACCATGCCGCGACCTGCCCCTGCCGCCAGCGTTGAGCCAGAGCGCCCGCGTAGCGGTAAGCCCGCCACATGGCCGGCTGACTTGGCGCTGGAGCTTCAGCAGCACAAGGAACGCCTCATGGCCAGCGGCATGGGCTACGGCGATGCCTTCGATGAGGCGCGGTCGCTTGTCGTGATGGATAACCCGCAGCGCTTCGCCTAACAGGGGGGATCGTCATGGTCGCCAAAAACGAAACGCAGATCGCTATCACCGCCAAGGACAACACGGCCGCTGGCTTTGCCTCCGTCGAATCGAGACTGTCGAAGTTCTCCGGCCAGTTCGGCAGCCTGGCCGGCCCGATCGCGGTGGCCGGTACCGCCATCGCCGCCGCATCGGCGGCCCTGGCCGCCAGCGTGAAGTCGGCAATCGATACCGGCGACCAGTTCAACAAGTTGTCGCAGAAGACGGGCATCGCGGTCGAATCGCTCTCCGCGCTGGCTTATGCCGGTGATCTGGCTGACGTCAACCTCGAATCACTGGCCACCGGCATCAAGAAGTTATCGGTCAATATGGCCGAAGCCGCGAGCAACACCAAGAGCAAGGCTGCTGAAGCCTTCGGCGCGCTGGGAGTCGCGGTCAAGGATGTCAACGGCAACCTGCGCAGCTCGGATGCGGTGCTGGGCGACGTCGCCGACAAGTTCGCCGGCATGAAGGACGGTGCCGGCAAGACGGCATTGGCCGTGGCCCTGTTCGGCAAAGCCGGCGCCGACATGATCCCGTTCCTCAACCAAGGCAGCAAGGGGCTCGCTGAGATGGCAAGCGAGGCCCAGAAGTTTGGTCTTGTCCTGAGTGGGAAAACCGCCAAAGCAGCCGAGGAATTCAACGACAACCTGGGGCGTATGTCGGCAATGGCCAAGGGCTTTGGATACGAGCTTGCGCAGAACGTACTGCCCTGGCTGGTACGTATGTCCGATGAATTCATTGAGGCCAAGAAGCAGGGAATCGGATTCTTTGAGGGCATCCGGCAGCTGGGTACGCGAGGAACCAACCCGCAGACCAACATCCGGACCATCGATGAAGAGCTGGTGAAGCTGCGGGCCACAATTGCGCGCGACACGGATCGAGACAATCCGACGCTGGCGAAGGCGTATGCCGAGAAAATTGCCGAGCTGCAGCGCGCTCGCGCCTACTACGTGGCGAGATCAAGTGCCGATGCACTTGCTGGCGCCGCAAGACTTGGCGACATTCGCGATGCGCGGGATTTGTCCCTGGCATCGCGCACCGATAAAGTTGAGGCGCCGGCTCTCAGGGGCAGCGCTGGTCTAGGAAAGCAGGTCAAAGCCGTCGGCAGTGTGGACGACTACGCCATGCGCATCAATCAGACGGTTGCAAGCGCCATCGGTGACAGTGCGGTAGTGAAGGCTGTCGAGCTGGGTGACGCGATTGAAAAGCTGGATAGCCTGTTTTTCGATTCCGGTTTGGACATCGACGTATATAAATCGGCCATGGACAAGCTGACTGGAGCCACATCCAAGGCCGGCGCGGAATCCAACCGGCTTAACGAACTGCTGGCCGCGACACCCTCCGAACAATTGGAGAAATCCCGCGCAGATATGCAACTGCTGGCCACTGCACTGGAATCCAAGAAGATCACCGAGGAACAGTTCAACGAAGCGGTCCAAACCCGTCTGGGGTTGCTGGCGGAAGTCAAATCTGATGGTCTGGATACCTATGCCGCACTGACTCAGGCTGTCGAAGGCTGGGGTAACACCTTCACCAACACGCTCGCCGACATGGTCATGGGCGGCAAGGCTGGTTTCGCCGACCTGGCGAACAGCATCATCCGCGACCTGATCCGCATCCAGATCAAAAAGAACTACACCGACGACCTGGTCAAGAACGGAACCGGGTTTCTCGACAAGCTATTTTCCGGCGTCAATCCGTTCGGCGGCTACGGAGACACCGCGGGCCTTGCCGCCGGCGTTCCGCAATACGCGCAGGGCACGCCCTACGTGCCAAACGATGGCCTGGCCTTCCTGCATCGCGGCGAGGCCGTGATCCCGGCCGACCAGAACCGCGGCGGCGTCACGGTGAACCTCATCGAGGACCCGAATCGCGGCGGACAGGTGCAGCAGCGCAACAGCGGCGGGCAGAACGTCCTGGACGTATTCGTCACGCAGATCCGCAGCGTGGTGGCCGGCGACATCGCCAGCGGGCGCGGGCCGATCCCGGCGGCGATGGAATCCACCTACGGCGCCAACCGCGCAGTGGGGGCATTCTGATGAGCTGGCTTGCCAGCAAGAAACAGAAGCCGGCCGATCCGTTGGCGGCGATCAAGGCTGAACTTCAGCGCATTACCGCCAATCTGGTTGAGGAAATGCGCGGACAGTATGGTCTGGTGAATGCCACAGTCGACACTGCCATCGCCTCTCTGGAAAATATTCACGACGTTCTGCTGTCGGCCACCAGAAGAATTTCCGCCGTTGAGGCGCGCGTTGGTGACCTTGAAGCCCGTATCCAGAAGCTTGAACAGGCACAACATCAAGGTTGATGGCGTGACCGAGCGCAAGAAATCATCCGGGCAAGGAGCGGGGAAGGTCGATACTTCCGCGCTGCTTTCCCGCATAGACATTGCCGAGGTGATCGGGCGATATGTGCCGCTCACCAAGGCCGGCGCCGCGTATGTGGCCTGCTGCCCGTTCCACACGGAAGACACCCCGTCTTTCAAAGTCACGCCGGGCAAGGGTTTTTATCATTGCTTCGGCTGCGGTGCCCACGGCGATGCGATCGCCTTCCTGATGGAACACCAGGGCCTGAGCTTCCATGATGCGGTGGCCGCCCTGGGTGGCGATGCCCTGCCAGCCCCGCAGGCCGGTCAGGAGCAGCCCGCGCGGAAGCCGGCAAGGGGTGCAGGCGACGATGAGGCGTCCTGCCCATGGACGCCGATCCTGCCCGTTCCCGATCATGCTGGAGAGCCGCCCAAGGCACACTTCAAGCGCGGACTGCCTGAGCGCACCTGGTGCTATCGCGATGCCACTGGCAAGCCGCTGGGCTATGTCTATCGCTTCAAGACTTCAACCGGTGGCAAGGCAATCCTGCCGCTGGTGTTCGCTCGCAACGACAAGACCGGCGCCGAGGATTGGCACTGGATGGCCTTTCCCGAGCCGCGCCCGCTGTATGGGCTCGATCGCCTTGCCGCGAAGCCTGATGCCACGGTGTTGCTGGTAGAGGGTGAGGGCTGCGCCGATGCCGGCGCGGATGCGCTGCCAGAGTTTGCGGTGATGTCATGGCCAGGAGGCGGCAAGGCCGTCAAGAAGGCCGACTGGCGCCCGCTGGCCGGCCGCAAGGTAATCGCCTGGCCTGACGCCGACGCCAAGCGCGTGCCGCTTACCAAGGCCGAAAAAGATGCCCTTGCCGAGTAAGGAAGCGCTGGCCGCCGCGCAAGCCGCAAAGCCTCTGCTACCGGAGGCCGAGCAGCCCGGCGTCAAGGCCATGGAACAGGCGGCCGGCGAGATCCTGCGCCTGGGCGGTCGCGTGCGCATCGTGAAGATCCCGGCACCTGGTGAAAAGCCGGACGGCTGGGACATCGCCAACGCCATTGCCGACGGCATGGATGCCGACGCGCTGCGGGCCTTCATCGAGACCAAGCGCCTGCCCGACGTCGCCGCGCAGGCAATGGAAGGCAACCATACCCCTGAGCTGGCTGGCGCCGGCCCGGAGGATTGGCGCCGGCAGCTGCTGCGCAAGGATGACCGGCTGATCGATTGCCGCGAAAACGTCTATCTGATCCTGCGCCATCATCCGGCCTGGGTCGGCACCTTGTGGCTCGATGATTTCGCCCGGCGCATCGTCAAGCGCCTTCCGGCACCTTGGGATAGCCCGACAGGATTTGTGCCGGGTACAGAGTGGATCCATGAAGACGATTTGCGCCTGGGCCTCTGGCTGGCGCAGCGGGAAATGCTGTTGATCCGCAGCCAGGAGAATCTGTCTGCCGCTGTAGGCTGGGTGGCGACGGAATACCGCTTCCACCCGGTGCGCGATTACCTCGACGCGCTGGTGTGGGATAGGCAGAGCCGTACCGGCGACTGGCTGGCGGATTATCTTGGCGTCAGGAAGACGGAATACACGACGCTGGCCGGCCGTTTGTTCCTGATCGGCATGGTGGCCCGCATCTATCAGCCTGGCTGCCAGATGCGCTTCATGCCGATCTTGGAGGGCGCGCAGTTCAAGGGCAAATCATCGGCGCTGCGCATCCTTGGTGGCGAGTGGTTTGGGGACACGACACTCGACCTCAACAACAAGGACACGTATCAGACGATACAAGGTTGCTGGCTGCACGAGATCGCCGAACTGGATGCCCTCAACCGCTCCGAATCGACCAGAACAAAGGCATTCGTCAGCAGCCAGGTGGACCGCTTCCGGGCGCCTTACGAGCGCTCGCCGCGCGACTGGCCGCGCCAGACTGTGTTCGTCGGCACCACCAACCAGGATGAATACTTCAAGGATCCCACCGGGAATACCCGTTACTGGCCGTTGCGCGTGGAGGAGGTGGAACCGATCAACCTGGATGGCTTGGCCGGCGCCCGCGATCAGCTCTTCGCGGAGGCCGTCGCGCTCTACAAGAGCGGGCAGCGCTGGCACCCGACGCGCGATGAGCAGCAGCGCCTGTTCGAGCCCGAGCAGGCCGATCGCGAGATTGCCGACCCATGGCAGTCGCTGATTGCGCGCTGGTTGCGCAGCCGGACGTCGCCGACCTGCACGGCAACCGAGATCATCACCGACTGCCTGAAGATCGAGGCCGGCAAGATCGATTCAACCCGGCAGATGAGCACGCGTGTCGGCATCGCCATGAAGCGCCTGCAGTGGATCAAGAAGCGCAAGACCGACGGCGACCGGGAGTATTACTACGAGCAGCCGGCAGGCTGGAATCAGTATCCAGCAGTTGCGCGAGGAGATGACGATGTTCCGTTCTGACCAGGGATCGGCCGTCCTACTTAAGGTAGGACGAACCGGAAAAGGTCGGACGGCGGAAACCCTCATGAATAGGGCATCCGTCCTACCTCCCTACCTCGTCCGACCTTTCCCCTCACGTACACACGGGGGCGCGGGCGCACGCACACGCTCGCGGGCGCACACATGCCTTTACGTTAGACAAGGTAGGGAGGTAGGACAGAGTAAGGACTGGCGCGGGTTTCCGCCGTCCGACCTCCGTCCGACTTCGCTAGACCGTAGGACGAAGCCCATTAATCGAAAGGAATCCAGATGAGATTCGCTGTGCCCCATGAGGTTGATGTCATCACCTCCGCCGACCTTCCGGAACTCCGGGAAAACATGATGGGCTATGCCGCCGATGATTGCTATTCCAGCGAGTTGCGCGGCGTGTGTCGCGATGTCGCTGCTGCCATCGATCAGGCCCGTGATGCAGACGTATCCACACACGCCGCGCTGAAGTGCGCCCTGGAGAAGTTCGTCCTTGTCGGCCAGCGCGAAGTCCTGCTGCACGCTCCGGCGTGGGGGATGTGGCCATGCTGAAGATCAGCGTGAAGATGGTTGGCCTCGATGCTGTCAAGGCGCGCATCGCGAACCTGGAGAAGCAGACTCGATTCGCCACGGCCGTAGCTCTCACCCGCACGGCGAAGGCGGTCAAGGATGCCATGCCGGCCGTGATGGAGCGCGAGCTCGACAGGCCGACATCCTTCACCAAGCGCGGCATGTTCGTTACTCCGGCGCGCCCCGGCAACCTGACCGCGGTGGTCGGCTTCATGGATCGGCAGGCCGGCTATCTCAAGTACCAGATCGCCGGCGGCACGCGGGCGCCCACCTCGCGCGGCATCAAGCTTCCTGGGAATATCAAGCTGAACAGCTTCGGGAATATCCCGAAGGGGCTGATTGACCAGCTGAAGCAGGCGGCACAAGACGGCTCGCTGTCGAAGTCAATCACGCGGCGCCTGGGTGTGACCGGACGACGCAAGAGCGCGGCGCCTATCGAGCTGTTCTATGGCAAGCCGACCGGGCGCGGATGGGAGAAAGCGCCGATGGGTATCTGGCGCCGCATGCCCGGGCCGCCCGGCAAGTTGATCCCGGTGATCGTGTTCGAGGACACGCCGGCCCGATACAAGCCACGCTTCAAGTTCCACGAAGCAGCGGCGACCATCGTGCGCCGCGAGTGGGACCGCCAGTTCGCCGCCGCCTTCGCTGAAGCCATGAGGACGGCCAGATGATCGCGGGTCCTTCCAGCAGATTCGCCCCCTGCGGGTCATTCGCCCGCGAACTTACGCTAGTTCTATCAGGTGCTTAGGCTTCGTTAAGCAACCCCCATCACCAACCACTCGACATATACGGCATACCATGCGCATCATCGGGCAGACTGAGATAGCGAACATCTTCGGCGTGTCGGCGCGGACAATCACCGAGTGGCAGGCGGCCGGCATGCCCGTGGCGGTGCAGGGCGGCCCTGGTGTGCCAGGCGAGTACGACAGCGCCGCCTGCATCCGCTGGCAGCTCGAGCGCGAAGTGCGAAAGATTCAGGGCGAAAGCCCGAAGGACCGGCTGGCGCGCCTGCAGGGTGATGATCTTGAGATGAAGCTGGCGCACCAGCGCGGCAAGTTGATCGATACGGCGGCCGTCGAGCCGGCCATGCGTGCCGCGATCGTGTCGGCACGCGAGCGGATCCGCAGCGAGCCGGCGCGAATCGCCACGCTCCTGGAGGGCCTTGATCGCGCCGATCGCGAAACCAGGCTGCGCGAGCTATTCGATGAGGTCCTGGGCAAGCTGGCGCACTGGCAGCAGGTCGGCACCGATGGCGACCAGGAGGCGCATGGGCGCCCCGTTTGACCTCGCGGAGGGCGCTGCCGCCGATTGGGCTGGCGCCACGCTGGCTACGCTCATGGGCCGCGCCTGGGCGGAGTTTGCGCCGCCGCCGCGCCTGACGATTGATGAATGGGCCGAGCGATACCGGGAACTGTCGCCGGAAGAGTCGCCGATGCCGGGCCCGTACTCGCTGGAACATACGCCGGTGCTGCGCGAGATCCTGCAGGCGTGTTCAGATCCGACCGTGCGCAAGGTGGTGGTGCAGAAATCGGCGCAGCTAGGCTACACCGTCGGCGTGGTGTGCAATGTCATGGGCTACCACGCCCATCAGCGGCCCAGCGTGCAGATCGCCGTCTTCCCGCGCGAGAAGAGCGCCAAGGACTTTGCGGCCGAGAAGTTCGATCCGATGGTGCGAGCGACGAAACCCCTGGCGGAACGGATCAACTTGAAGAGCCGCGCCGCCGGCAACAGCCAGACGCGCAAGCATTACCCGGGCGGCCTGATCAAGCTGGTTGGCAGCAATAGCCCCTCTGACGTCAAATCAACCAGCGCCCGCGTGGTGATCGTGGAGGAGCCGGACGACGCATCGGCCAACGTGCGCGGCCAGGGCGACGCCATCAAGCTTGCCGAGGAGCGCGCGAAGGCTTACCCGGATCACCTGATTCTGATCGGCGGCACACCGACCGCCAAGAATGCCAGCAGCATCGAGGCCGAAATTCTCGCCAGCGATCAGCGAAAGTTCCTCATTCCCTGCCCGCATTGCCAAGATGAGCACATTCCGGCCTGGGATCGCGTCACGATCCCTGACGCCGATGAGAACGCGCGCCGCGAAATCTACGGCACGGCGCGCTGGGAAGATGCCTTCTACACCTGCCCGGCCTGCGGCGCCACCTGGACCGAGGAGGAGCGTCACGCGGCGATACGCCTGGGGCACTTCGAGGCCACGGCGCCGGCCACGGCTGCCATTGGCTTCCTGGTCAATGAGCTTCTATCCACGTTCGAAGGTTCGCGCCTGCCGGTCCTCGCCCGCAAATACCTGGAGGCGAAGCACAAGCAGGACGAAGGTGACAACAGCGAGATGATCGCCTTCTGGAATTCCACGCTCGGCCTGGCGTGGGAGTACCGCGGCGAGCTGCCGGAGGAAGACGAGTTGCGCGATCGCGCCGAGTCATACGCCGAGTGGACCACGCCAGCGGGCGGCCTGGTGCCCGTGGTGACAGTCGACGTGCAGCATGACCGACTGGCCATAACGTGCTGGGTAATCGGTCGCCGCGAGGAAATGTGGCTTGCGTTTTGGGGAGAGCTTTCCGGGCAGACAATCATCCCCATGGCCGGCGCCTGGGTGGATCTCGATCATCTGCTGGAAACCAAAATACGGCATGCCAGCGGCGCGCTGATGCCGATCGCAGCGGTGGCCATCGATTCATCTGACGGCCAGACATCGAGCGCGGTCTATGACTACGTGCGGCAGCGTAACCGCCCGGGGCGTCCGGTCTATGCCATCAAGGGGGCATCCGACAGCGAGGGCAAGGTGGAGATCTGGCGCGCGCCTGCGCCGAAGTCCATTGACCCGAATTGGTCTGGCCGCAAGGCGGCGAAACACGGCGTGCACGTCCAGATCGTCGGCACCGCCAAGGCGAAGGATGCGATCCTGGGATGGGCGCAAGAAGGCGGCCGTGTGCGCCTGACTGGCGACGGGCCTCACCGCATGCACTGGTATGAAACTGTCAGGCCGGATTTCTATGATCAGTTGCTGTCAGAGATCAAGATCCCGCTGCGACAGAATCCAAAGCGTCGGCAGTGGAAGAAGCGCACCGACCGGCGCAATGAAGCGCTCGACTGCACCGTGTACGCGCTGTGGCTGGTGCACGCCATGGCGCTGCATACGCGCCGGCCAGGATGGTGGGATGACCTGGAGAAGCGAACGATCCAGGCCAGGCTCTTTGATGTTTCAGACAGCGAGGAATGCGCGGCGGAGTCCGCTACGGCGCCGGCCGATGATTCCACGCCGGCCCCTGATAGGTCACTGGACGGCAACCGCCTCGCCAACTGGGCCCGCCGATGAGGCCGAAGGTGAAGGATGCCGTCGACTGCACCATCGATGCCATGCGCGAAGGCCTGCGCGCGCTGTACAAGGACGCCGTGCCGGAGATCTTCACTGATGAATTCTGGCTGTCGATCGACGAGCGGGCGCGCCTTGAAGTGGGTGGGACCAATGAATACATCAGGAAGACCCCGCTGCGCGTGGAGGCGCAGAAGGCGCAAGCCGTGCAGTGGTTCGTGCGTGGTGTGCCAGCGCCGGAGGCCGCCAGGAGCAACGGTATCTCGCGTGCCTCGCTTTACAGGATCCTGAATAGCAAGACCGGCGGGACAGCGTAAGGCGCTGGTCTGGCCGATAATCTTATGCAGGACGGCGAGGGCGTCGGTAATTCTCGAAATGCATAAATAAGGCGCAGAACTTTACCCACAAGTACGATCATCGCTTGTGGATGCCGTCGCGAAAATAATGCAAAGTGGTAGCGGGTAACGATGTGTGTAAACCTATTTCATCCACAGGCAAACGCAGCGCTAGTGCGGGTCTTCAGGGGCATTCTCTATCCGATGCGGATGCGCGACTTCAGGCGTTTCGGCTTTACCGACGTGCTGAACCTCCCCGGCGTCGTCGAGGACTAGCGCCGGCGCTGTGCCGGCGCCGACTTTCGCCAACCGTCGTGTTCAGCCGGCCTTGGCGCGCTTGGCCTGCAGGCGCTGCGCGGTCTTCTCGATGCCGACGATGAAACGGTTGTGCTTGCCGCGGGCGACTTCCTCGACCGCGTCGCGTGCGCTGAAGTCGAAAGAGACGGCACCGCCGTTGACTTCGGTCAGGGTTACGGTGATCTCGACCCACATGCCCATCAGGGTGGCGCCGACATGGTCCAGCTCGACGCGGGTGCCGACCGAATCCTTGCCGGCTTCGATGTTCGCCAGCAGAAGATCGCGGCAGGCCATCTCGATGTCATAGAGCAGGTTGGGGGTCGAATAGACGCGGCAGTCGTCGCCCATGAAACTGATGGTGCGATCGCGGTCGATTTCAACGCGGCGGGTGGCGGTGAGGCCGGCTTTCAGGGTGTCGCTCATGCTGTGTCCTCCAGTAGTGGTTCGTTTGTCGGTTTTGCCGGTGGGTTCAGTTGCGGGTTTTCAGGGCGTCGGCATACAGGCGCGCCTCGACGTAGCGCACCAGCGCCTTGGTGCCGCGCGCGCAGTTGCGGAAGACGCAGACGCCCTGGTCCATCAGGCGCGCCGACATGGCGTCATACAGTTGCCCGCCATCGACGATGCCGATCACCGGCTTGTCGTTGCGCGCGACCAGCGGCGGCATCAGATGCACGGTGCTCTTCGGGTCCGTGATGTCGAAGCCGGGGCGCAGCTTGCTCGATTCGAGGGCGCGCACCGAAGGCGCGGTGGGGTCGAGCCCGACCACGACCGCATCGATCTCGGAGTCCTGCAGGAAGGCTTCGACGATCTGCAGATGAGCCTCGTCGTCGGCGCCGGGGTTGATGTCGATCGGATTCCTGACCTCGACCAGCGCGTTGAGTTTCTTCGCCAGCAGGATTTCTTCGAGTCGGGTGACCGTGTCGGGATGCAGCGCGCCCATTTCCATGGCGAAGGTATCCGATTCGATGAAGTCGGCCATGCCGACCGCCTCGAAGCCGGCGCCGCTGATCGCACCGAGGCGATTGCCGCCGATTTTCTTGGAATGCAGCGCGCCGGCGATGTAGAACAGGTCGTCGAAGCTGTTGAAATCCTCGGCGACGATGGCGCCCGCCTGGCGCACCACGGATTCGAACAGGATGGGCCCGCCGGCGATCGACGCCGTATGGCCCATCACGCCGCCCATGCCGGGCGCCGTCTTGCCGGATTTGTAGACCACCACCTGTTTGCCCTTGAGCACGGCCTTGCGCACCGCCTTGGCGAAATCGAGCCCGTCCAGATCCTTGAAGCCCTCGATGTAGATGCCGATGGTTTCGATCTCGGGCAGCTCGGCAAAATAGCCGAGCATGTCGCCATGGGTCAGGTCGGTCTGGTTGCCCAGGGCCAGCATGTAGCGCGGGTCCAGCCACGGGTTCTGGCTGATGCGGGTGATCATGAAGGCGCCGCTCTGGCTCAGCATCACCGAGTTGCGCTCGGCCTTCTTCTGCGGCTTGGGCAGACGCTCCAGCGGGATGAACCAGGAGTCGTAGGAGCCGGGATGGGAAACCACGCCGAGGCAGTTGGCGCCGAGGAACACCGGGCCGCCGCCCGGCTTGCCGTGGGCGGCGTTGATGCGTTCGGCGAGTGCCGCCGCAGGTTCGCGGCTGGCCTTGGTTTCGCCGAGACTGCCGGGGATCAGCATGACCGATTCGACCGAGTCGGTCTCGATGATTTCATCGACCAGTTCATAGACGGCGCTGGCCGCCACGGCGACGATCAGCAGATCCAGTTTGTGATCGAGCGCCTTGAGGCTTTCGACGCACCTGACGCCGTCGATCTCGGTCTCGCCGGGACGGATGATGCATAGGCGTTCCTTGGCGTAGCCGCTGCCCATCAAATTCTTCAGGATGATGCGGCCGAAATTCATATTGGCGGACGAGACCCCGATGATGCCGATCGACTGCGGATGGATCAGCTTCTCGATCTTGCGGATCGGGCGCGGCAGGCGGACGCTGCTAGCGGCACCGAACTCGCATTGCGCCTGGCGCACGGTCAGTCGGTCGCGGGCATGCGCCGGATTCAGTTCCAGGCTGCGCAGTACGAAGGCGGCGTCGGGATTGCCTGGCGAGTAAGTCGCGGCCAGCGCCAGCAAGGCCTCGAAGCAGGCCTTGAGTTGTTGATCCGGGGGCGGCAGGCCATCGCGCCTGGCGATCGCGGCCAGTCTTTGCCAGGCCAGCGTGCGCTTGAACAGGCCGAGGAAGTCCGCGGCATCGGTCAGTTCGGTCGCGGCGTAGACCGATGCACGGTCCCTTTTGAAATTGCCCTCGTCCAGATCGGCATCCAGGCCGCCCATGCCGGCGCTGATGACCATGCCGAATTCGCGGGTGTTGTTCAGGCTGATGCGCAGATCGACGGCGGACGGCTGATTTCCCGCGGTTGCCCCGGGGGCGAAGGCAATGCCCAGAGCGGAGAGCAGGGTGAGCAGTTCTGTGCTGTCGAGCGTTCCGCGTCCGGCAGCGGAGGCCTGGCGGAAGAGGGTCGCGGCGGTGTTGCTCGCGGACTGTGGCGATTGTTGCATGGCAAGACTCCCCTGGTGCGGCGTGGTCGGCAGGATGATACCGGGGGCTAACTATAACAGATACAGAATAATAGATAAAAGGAACTATAAATGTATCGGTTGAGGTCCAGCAATTTCAAGCTTGATCTTATTCAGCGGGCGGTGTCGGGCAATTTCAGTCCGCCGAAGCGCTCGTAGAAATACGGCGCGGCCGGCGGCAGTGGGCCGTTGGCGGTCTCGCAGACCGAGAGCAGGTGCTGCTGGGCGAGGGGATAGGTCAGGCTGTAGAGGTCGTGGCACAGCTGGCGGGCGATGCCGCCGCTCCAGTTGGCTGGCAGCAGTTGCGCCGGCAGCTGCGGATCGTGCAGCAGTGCCCGGCGGAAGTCGTGCATCAGCAGCGTCTGCACCATGAAACACTGTTCCGGATCTAGCTTGCCGGCGGCGCGCATGGTGCGCAGCACCGGCCTGAACAGTTCAATGAAGTCGAGGTACCGGGCAGCCAGGGCATCGAGGTTCCAGCATTCGCGGACCAGTTCCTGCAGCGGCTTGCTGGTCAGCGCGCTGATGTTCTGCGCCTTCATCGCCACCACCTTGTCGTGGGCACCGTTCTCCTGCAGGATATCCAGCAGCGCTTCGGTGTCGGCCGAAGGATGCGCCAGAATGCCCGATGCCAGCGTGCCGTAGCCGGCCCAGGCCAGATCCTTGCGCAGGGCATCGCGCGGCGTGCCGCCCAGCGATGCGGGAATCAGCACCAGTTGCCACTCCCCGGTCCAGGTGTCCTGCGGCGCGAAGTAAATCCGGCGATAGGCGTGTTCGAAGCGCCGGCGGCCCGAGGTGGTCAGGCTGTAATAGCTCTTGCGCCCGAGCTGTTCGGATACCAGCCATTTTTCCTGGGACAGCCGATAGACGCTGGTGCGCACCATGCGTTCGTTGAGGCCGAGCGGTTGCACCAGGCGGATGAAGCTGCCGAGCCAGACCGTGCCGCCGTGCGGGGCGATGAAGTCGCCGTAGATCGTGATGATCAGCGAATTGGCGCGGCTCGGATGCTTGTCCAGGAAATCCTTGATCCACTGGCTGATGTGTCGACTCTTCACATTTTTTCCATTCGACGGTTGGGCGGGGTGCGGTTCGATCCGGTGTCCGCGGCGGCAAATTTTCCCCGACGGCAATTGTATTGGATGCGTATGTATCCCGTATGCAGTATAAGGTAATTCTAATGTGATACAGAATGATTGATTTAGTCACGGCAAAAGTGTATCGTATTGTCAGTGGGGGCAAGTTTGCTCCTGCACCACGTGATGGGGCGGGCAATGCGATCAGAGGCGGGTCCAGGCATCGAGGCACATAACAGCTACAGCGCGCAGCGCTGGGTGGATGGCGCCGCCATGCCTTGCGCGGAGACCGTGGCGGAAGAAGTGCCCGTGGCGCTGGTCTATAACGGCATCTCGCATGCCGTGATGCTGGCCACGCCAACGGACCTGGAAGACTTTGCCCTGGGCTTCAGCCTCAGCGAATGCATCGTCGGACGTCCGGGCGAAATTCACGATCTGGAAATCTTCGAGCGGTCCAACGGCATCGAAGTGCACCTGCAGCTCTCCGCCGAGCGCGCCCATGCCCTCAAGCAGCATCGCCGGACCCTGGCCGGGCGCACCGGCTGCGGCCTGTGCGGCACCGAAAGCCTCGACCAGTTGGCGAAGCGCGCCGCCACGGTCCGCTCCTCCGCGGTGCTGGATGTTGGCGCCTTGCCGCGCGCCTTGTCGCACTTGCAGCAGATGCAGCACCTGTTTCAGCTGACGGGTGCGGTGCATGCCGCTGCCTGGTGCGACTTCAACGGCGGCATAGCCCTGGTGCGCGAGGACGTCGGCCGGCACAACGCGCTGGACAAGCTGATCGGCGCCCTGGCGTTGCAGCGCCAGGGCTTCGATGGCGGCTTCGTGCTGATGACCAGTCGCGCCAGTTACGAAATTGTGCAGAAGGCGGCTGCCGTCGGCATTGCCGTGGTTGCCGCGGTTTCTGCCCCTACCGGTATGGCGGTCAGGGTGGCGATCGACTCGGGGGTGACGCTGGTCGGCTTTGTCCGCGGCGAACGCCACTGCGTCTATTCACATCCCGAACGCGTTCATTAAGTCGAGGAAACAGGTGAGCAAAATGAGCATGGAAGCAGCCCTGCCGAAATCCGTCAAGCACGTTCCGACCTATTGCTACAACTGCGTTTCCGGTCCGGATTTCATGTGCGTCAAGGTGGTCGACGGCGTCGCCACCGAAATCGAGCCGAATTTCGCCGCAGCCGAAGTGCATCCGGCCCGCGGCAAGGTCTGCGTCAAGGCCTATGGCCTGGTGCAGAAGACCTACAACCCGAACCGCATCCTGACGCCGATGAAGCGCACCAATCCGAAGAAGGGGCGCAACGAGGATCCCGGCTTCGTGCCGATCTCCTGGGACGAGGCGCTCGATCTGGTCGCTGAAAAGCTCAATGCGGTGCGCGCCAAGGGCCTGGTCGACGAGGCCGGGCTGCCGCGCGTCGCCGTCAGCCTCGGCCACGGCGGCACGCCCTCGAACTACATGGGCACCTTTCCAGCTTTCCTTGCCGCCTGGGGCCCTGTGGATTTCAGCTTCGGCTCGGGCCAGGGCGTCAAATGCGTGCATTCCGAGCACCTCTACGGCGAATTCTGGCATCGCGGCTTCACCGTCGCCGCCGACACGCCGAACTGCCGCTACAACATTGCGGTCGGCGCCAACGTCGATGTGACGGGCGGCCCCTGTGCCGTGATCCGCCATGCCGACGCCCGGGTGCGTGGCTACAAGCGCGTCCAGGTGGAGCCGAGCCTGACCGCGACCGGCGCCTGCTCCGCCGAATGGGTGCCGATCCGGCCCAAGACCGACCCGGCCTTCCTGTTCGCGCTGATCCACGTGCTGGTGCGCGAGAACGGACTGGCCAAACTCGACATTCCCTTCCTGCGCGACCGCACCGCCTCGCCCTATCTGGTGGCGCCGGACGGCCTCTACCTGCGCGATGCGCAGAGCGGCAAGCCGCTGGTGTGGGACGAGGTGTCCGCTGCCGCCGTGCCGCACGACACGGCCGGCGCGCGGCCCGCGGTGGCGGGCGGCTACCGTGTGGCACAGGCCGTGACGGTCGATGCCGACAAGGAGCGCCGCGAGTATTCCGACGTCGAGGGCAAGACCGCCTACGAGATGCTGTCGCAGCACATCGACAAGTACACGCCGGAGTGGGCCGAGACCATCTGCGACGTCAAGGCAGAGACGATCCGCCGCA
Source organism: Sulfuritalea sp. (assembly GCA_023700805.1). Taxonomy (GTDB): domain Bacteria; phylum Pseudomonadota; class Gammaproteobacteria; order Burkholderiales; family Rhodocyclaceae; genus Sulfuritalea. The sequence continues at coordinate 1,769 of JAMPYF010000037.1, read as the reverse complement.
TCGCCAACGAATACCTCGAAGCCGCCAGCATCGGCGAAACCATCGTGATCGACGGCCAGACCCTGCCGCTGCGGCCGGTCGCGGTGACCCTGGGCAAGTCGGTGAACAATGGCTGGGGCGCCTTCGAATGCTGCTGGGCGCGCACCGTGCTGGCGTCCCTGGTCGGCGCGCTGGAAAATCCCGGCGGCCTCTTGGGCACCACGGTACGGCTCAACAAGTCGCGCGACAACCGCCACCTTTCCGTGAAGCCCGGCGAAGACGGCTTCATGGTCCAGTATTTCAACCCGACCAGCAAGGAAGAATGGCAGTCGGCGCCGGCGACGCGCAACCTGCACCAGACCCTGGTGCCCATCGTCGGCCACAACGGCGCCTGGAGCCAGGCTCTCGGCCCGACGCAACTGGCCTGGATGTTCCAGGGCGAGCGTCCCGACGACTGGTCGATGCCGATGCCGACGCTGCCCGACGTCTGGCTGGTCTACCGCTCGAATCCCTCGATCTCCTTCTGGGACACGAAGCACCTGGCCGAGGTCGCGGCCAAGTTTCCCTTCATGGCCTGCGTCGCCTACACGGTGGACGAGACCAACTACATGGCCGACGTGCTGCTGCCCGAGGCGACCGACCTCGAATCGGACCAGATGATCCGCATGGGCGGCACCAAGTACATGGAGCAGTTCTGGGATTACAAGGGCGTGGTGCTGCGCCAGAAGGCCGTCGAGCCGCAGGGCGAGGCGCGCGACTTCACCTGGATCACCAGCGAGCTGGCCAAGCGCACCGGCCTGACCGAACCCTATTTCGGCGCGATCAACAAGGGCGTCTCGGGCGTTTCGCCGCTCAAGGGCAAGGGCTACGATTTCAGCCTCGACCCGGCCAGCGACCCGGCTCCCGAGCAGATCTGGGACGCGGTCTGCCGCGCCGCCACGGTCACGCTGTCGGAAGGCCGCGAGGAGCACGATCTGGAATGGTTCCGCGAGCATGGCTTCTACGCTGTGCCGATGTCGCGCCTCGAGTGGTACCTGACGCCGACCATGGAAAAGCTCGGCCTGCGCTACGAGCTGCCCTACCAGGAACGCCTGCTGCGCACCGGCCGCGAACTCGGCCGCCGCCTGCACGAGCAGAAGATGAACTGGTGGGACGAGCAGTTGTCCGAATACACGGCGCTGCCGGAATGGCACGACGTGCCGGGGCGCTGGATCCGCAATCTGGAAAATACGGGCGCGAAAATCGAGGACTTCCCGTTCTGGCTGCTGACCACCAAGAGCATGCAGTACCACGCCGGCGGCAATGCGGCGATCGAGGTGATGCACGAGGTGGCGCAGAACCTGCGCGGCCATGCCGGTGTGATCATGAACACCAAGACCGCAGCCGGCCTCGGCATCGCCGAGGGCGACCGCGTCGAGGTGCGCTCCCATATCGGCGCGACCTACGGCAAGGCCTCGCTGATGCAGGGCATCCGCCCGGATACCCTGGTCATCATCGGCCAGTTCGACCACTGGGCGACGCCCTTCGCCAAGACCATCGGGGCGCCGAGCCTCAACACCATCGCGCCGATGTCGCTCGACCTGACGGATGCGACCGGTTCCGGTGCCGACATCGTGCGGGTCGGTGTGCGCAAAGTCGAAGGAGTGGCAGCATGACACGCTATGTGATGAGCATCGACCTGCGCCGCTGCGTCGGCTGCCAGACCTGCACCGCGGCCTGCAAGGGCGCCAACGCGACGCCGCCCGGCATCCAGTGGCGGCGCGTGCTCGACATCGAGACCGGCGAGTTCC
>JAMPYF010000001.1 GCA_023700805.1 Sulfuritalea sp. | reverse complement strand
CATGGCAAAAGGCAAGTTTGAGCGGACGAAGCCGCACGTAAACGTGGGGACGATTGGACACGTGGACCACGGCAAGACGACATTGACGGCGGCGATCACGACGGTGCTGTCGTCGAAGTTTGGCGGCGAGGCGAAAGCCTACGACCAGATCGATGCGGCGCCGGAAGAGAAAGCGCGCGGCATCACGATCAACACGGCGCACGTCGAGTACGAGACGAAGAACCGTCACTACGCGCACGTCGATTGCCCGGGCCACGCCGACTACGTCAAGAACATGATCACGGGAGCCGCGCAGATGGACGGCGCGATCCTGGTCTGTTCGGCGGCCGACGGCCCCATGCCGCAGACCCGCGAGCACATCCTGCTGGCGCGTCAGGTCGGCGTGCCCTACATGGTCGTGTTCATGAACAAGTGCGACATGGTCGATGATGCCGAACTGCTCGAACTGGTCGAAATGGAACTGCGCGAACTGCTCAGCAAGTACGACTTCCCCGGCGACGACATCCCGATCATCAAGGGCTCGGCCCTGAAGGCCCTCGAAGGCGACAAGGGCGAGCTCGGCGAAATGGCCATCATGGCCCTGGCCGACGCCCTGGACAGCTACATCCCGACACCCGAGCGCGCCATCGACAAGCCCTTCCTGATGCCGATCGAAGACGTCTTCTCGATCTCCGGTCGCGGCACCGTGGTGACGGGGCGTGTCGAGCGCGGCGTGGTCAAGGTCGGCGAAGAAATCGAAATCGTCGGCATCCGGCCCACCGTCAAGACCACCTGCACCGGCGTCGAAATGTTCAGGAAGCTGCTGGACCAGGGCCAGGCCGGCGACAACGTCGGCGTGCTGCTGCGCGGCACCAAGCGTGAAGAAGTCGAGCGTGGCCAGGTGCTGGCCAAGCCGGGTTCGATCACCCCGCACACGCACTTCACCTCCGAGGTGTACATCCTGTCGAAGGACGAAGGCGGGCGTCACACCCCGTTCTTCAACGGCTATCGCCCGCAGTTCTACTTCCGCACCACCGACGTCACGGGCAGCATCGAACTGCCGGCCGGGACTGAGATGGTGATGCCGGGGGACAACGTGGCGATGACGGTGCGGCTGATTGCGCCGATCGCGATGGAAGAGGGTCTGCGTTTCGCCATCCGTGAAGGCGGTCGCACCGTCGGCGCCGGCGTCGTCGCCAAGGTCATCGAATAACATTGTTGCAATACAGCGAAAAGGGCGATAAAATCTCGCCCTTTCGCGATTTGCGACCTCGCTCTTTAAGGACTTGTAATGCAAAGCCAGAAGATACGCATCCGCCTCAAGGCATTCGACTATCGCTTGATTGATCAGTCGGCGCTTGAAATCGTAGAAACGGCGAAGCGCACTGGCGCTGTCGTGCGCGGCCCGGTGCCGCTGCCGACGCGTATTGAACGCTTCGACGTATTGCGGTCGCCGCATGTCAACAAGACTTCGCGGGACCAATTCGAGATTCGCACCCATTTGCGTCTGATGGACATCATCGATCCGACCGACAAGACGGTCGACGCGCTGATGAAGCTGGATTTGCCCGCTGGTGTGGATGTCGAGATCAAGTTGCAGTAAGTCGTAACAGGGGTGCCCTTCGGGGTGCCTGTCGTGGTGACTTTAGTCGCTGAATTTTAGTTTCAGCCGCAGCGCTCAACTCCGGTAACTCTGAAGTTAGTCTGCACTGAAGCTTTGTTTCGAAACTGGGCCCGGCCAATCGTAGCTGGGGTTTAGGAGAATAAAATGAGTTTAGGCCTTGTTGGACGCAAGGTCGGCATGACGCGCGTATTTGCCGAGGATGGTTCTTCCATTCCGGTAACTGTGCTCGATGTGTCGAATAACCGCGTCACACAAATAAAGACGCCTGAGGTGGATGGTTATGCCGCCGTTCAGGTGACCTTTGGCAAGCGTCGCGCTAGTCGAGTGAATAAGGCTGCTGCGGGACATCTCGCCAAAGCCGGCGTCGAAGCCGGTGAAGTTCTTAAGGAGTTCCACGTTACGCCGGATCAACTCGCCAGTTTCAAGCCGGGCGACGTCGTTGCGGCGAGCATTTTCAGCGTCGGTCAGAAAGTCGACGTTAGCGGCACCACGATTGGTAAAGGTTTTGCCGGTGCCATCACTCGCCACCACTTTTCGTCCAATCGCGCCTCTCACGGCAATTCGCTGTCGCACAATTCGGCGGGCTCGATCGGCATGGCGCAAGATCCGGGACGGGTGTTTCCCGGCAAGCGCATGGCGGGGCATCTCGGCGATGTCGCGCGTACGACCCAAAATCTCGAAGTGGTTCGCATCGACGAGGCACGCCAACTCCTGCTGGTCAGGGGTGCGGTGCCTGGCGCCAAGGGGGGTGATGTGGTCGTCGCTCCGGCCGTCAAGGCATCCAACTGAGCGGGGATGACATGGAACTCAAACTAATTAACGCCCAGGGTCAGGCCGCGGCAACCATGACCGCGTCCGACGCTCTGTTTGGCCGCGAATTCAACGAAGCGCTGGTGCATCAGGTGGTGGTTGCCTATCAGGCAAACGCCCGCGCCGGCAATCGCAAGCAGAAGGATCGCGAAGAGGTGCATCACAGCACCAAGAAACCGTTCCGCCAGAAGGGTACCGGTCGCGCTCGTGCTGGTATGACTTCCTCGCCTATTTGGCGTGGCGGCGGTCGGATCTTTCCGAACACGCCCGAAGAAAACTTCACCCAGAAGGTCAATCGCAAGATGTATCGCGCCGGTCTTGCGGCGATCCTGTCCCAGCTGGCCCGAGAAGACAGGCTGGTAGTGATTGACGATTTCACCATGGAGGCGCCGAAGACCCGCCTGTTTGCGCAAAAGCTCAAGGACATGGGTCTGGGCTTGGACCCAGTGCTGCTGGTGACCGACAGCCTGGATGACAATCTGGCGCTGGCTTCGCGCAACTTGCCGAATGTGCTGGTGCTGGAAGCACAGCAGGCTGATCCGGTATCCCTGGTGCGTTTTCCTAAGGTGATTTTCACCAAGGGCGCCGTGGCCAAGATCGAGGAGATGCTGGCATGAGCAAGAACTTCAATCCGGAACGTTTGCTGCAAGTGCTGGTGGCTCCGCAAATTTCCGAAAAGGCCACCTATATTGCCGACAAGAACGAGCAAGTCGTGTTCATCGTGACTCCCGACGCGACCAAGCCTGAAGTCAAGGCGGCCGTCGAAATGCTGTTCAAGGTCGAGGTCAAATCGGTTCAGATCGCCAACCTGAAGGGCAAGATCAAGCGCGCCGGTCGCAACGTCGGCCGCCGCAGCGACATCCGAAAGGCATTTGTCTGCCTCAAGCCCGGACAGGAAATCAATTTTGCAGAAGGGGGGGCTGCTTAAATGGCTCTCGTAAAAGTCAAGCCGACCTCGCCAGGTCGCCGGGGTGTCGTCAAGGTTGTCAATCCGAACCTGCACAAGGGGCGCCCGCACGACAAGCTGGTTGAGTCGAAGACCAGGACTGCTGGTCGCAATGCGCATGGCCATATCACCACGCGGCACATGGGTGGCGGCCACAAGAAGCTTTATCGGGTTATCGATTTTCGCCGTGACAAGGATGGGATTCCGGGCAAGGTGGAAAACCTTCAGTACGATCCGAATCGTTCCGCGAATATCGCGCTGGTGCTTTATGCCGACGGCGAACGCCGCTACATCATCGCCACCAAGGGCATGGTCGTTGGCCAGCCTGTGCTCAGCGGTCCCGAAGCGCCGATCAAGCCGGGCAATACCCTGCCGATTCGCAGCATTCCGGTCGGTACCACCATTCATTGCGTCGAGATGATGCCTGGCAAGGGCGCGCAGATTGCCCGTTCCGCCGGCACGTCGGCCCAGCTTCTGGCCCGTGAAGGCACCTACGCACAGGTTCGGCTGCGTTCCGGCGAAATCCGTCGCATCCACGTCGAGTGCCGTGCCACGATCGGCGAGGTTGGCAACGAAGAACACAGCCTGCGCAAGATCGGCAAGGCCGGTGCGATGCGTTGGCGCGGGGTTCGGCCGACCGTTCGCGGTGTGGCGATGAACCCGGTTGATCACCCGCATGGCGGTGGTGAAGGACGCACTGGCGAGGGACGTGTTCCCGTTAGCCCGTGGGGCCAGCCGACCAAGGGCTATCGCACTCGCAACAACAAGCGCACGGACGTCATGATTGTCCAACGCAGGCCGAAAGGTAAGAGGTAAGACATGGCACGTTCTATCAAGAAGGGCCCGTTCATCGATGCTCACCTGCTGAAGCGGGTGGATGCAGCGCGCGCCTCCAACGACAAGCGCCCGATCAAGACATGGTCACGCCGTTCGACTATTCTTCCCGACTTCGTGGGATTGACGATTGCCGTGCATAACGGCAAGCAGCACATCCCGGTTTATGTGTCGGAAAACATGGTTGGCCACAAGCTTGGCGAGTTCGCGCTGACGCGAACCTTCAAGGGCCACACGGGCGGCAAGAAAGCCGCTGCGAAGAAGTAAGGAGCGATGATGGAAACCAACGCAAACTTGCGCGGTGTCCGACTTTCTGCCCAAAAAGGTCGGCTTGTTGCCGACCTGGTGCGCGGCAAGCCGGTAGATCAGGCGCTCAGTATTCTGGCATTTTCGCCCAAGAAGGGTGCCGGCATCATCAAAAAGGTGCTCGAGTCGGCGATTGCCAACGCAGAGCACAATGACGGCGCAGACATCGATGCATTGAAGATTACGCGTATCTATGTGGAAAAGGGCACGGTGCTCAAGCGCTTTACGGCGCGAGCCAAGGGACGCGGCAACCGCATCCTCAAGCCGACTTGTCACATCTTCGTGACCGTTGGCGATTAAGGGGGACACATGGGACAAAAGATTCATCCGACCGGTTTTCGGCTTTCGGTCACACGCAACTGGACTTCGCGCTGGTACGCCAGCAGCAAGACCTTCCCGCAAATGCTCAAGGAAGATATCGAAGTCCGCGAATATTTGAAGAAAAAATTGGCGCACGCGTCTGTTGGTCGTGTGGTGATTGAGCGCCCGGCCAAGAACGCGCGGGTTACCGTCTACAGCGCCCGGCCTGGGGTTGTGATCGGCAAGAAGGGCGAGGATATCGAGCACCTGAAGGCTGAGCTCCAGCGCAAAATGGGCGTGCCGGTGCATGTCAACATCGAAGAAATCCGCAAGCCGGAAATTGATGCCCAACTGATCGCCGACTCGATTGCCCAGCAGCTTGAAAAGCGCATCATGTTCCGTCGCGCCATGAAGCGCGCGATGCAGAACGCCATGCGCCTGGGCGCTCAGGGTATCAAGATCATGAGTTCGGGTCGTCTGAACGGCGCCGAGATCGCCCGCAGGGAATGGTATCGCGAAGGCCGCGTACCCTTGCATACCTTGCGTGCCGACATTGACTACGGTACTTCTGAGGCAAAGACCACCTACGGCATTATCGGGATCAAGGTCTGGGTGTTCAAGGGCGAGATCCTGTCACGCAGCGAAGCTTTGCTGGCGACCCCCGAGCCTGCTGTCGATGACCAGCGCAAGCCTCGCCGCAGCCCAGGGCGCCCGCGCGAGGGTGAGGCGGACGCCAGACCCGCAGCACGCCGTGCCCCCGCCAAGAAGGCCGAGGAAACCAAGCCTGAAACCAAGCCGGAAGCCGTTGCTGCAGCGCCCAAGGCACCTGTCAAGCGCGTGCGCAAGGCAGCCCCGGCCACGGCCGAGGGTGTTGATAGCGCAGCGAAAGAAGGCAAGGAGTAAAACATGCTGCAACCTGCCCGCAGAAAATATCGCAAGGAACAAAAGGGTCGCAATACCGGACTCGCCACCAGGGGTGCCAAGGTGAGCTTTGGCGAGTTCGGCCTCAAGGCCATCGGTCGCGGCCGCCTGACTGCCCGTCAGATCGAGGCTGCTCGCCGTGCCATGACCCGTCATATCAAGCGCGGTGGTCGAATCTGGATTCGCATTTTTCCGGACAAGCCGATTTCGAAGAAGCCGCTGGAAGTTCGTATGGGTAACGGTAAGGGTTCTCCTGAGTATTGGGTCGCCGAGATTCAGCCGGGCAAAGTCCTTTATGAAATGGACGGTGTTGACGAGACGTTGGCGCGAGAGGCTTTCCGCCTTGCAGCCGCCAAGCTCCCGCTTGAAACTACCTTCGTTACCCGCCATTTGGGATAAGTCATGAAAACAAGTGAGCTGAGAGCAAAAAACGTCGAGGACCTGCAAAAGGAGCTTTTGGAGTTGCGCAAGGCGCAATTCGGACTTCGCATGCAGGTGGCTACACAACAGTTGACCAATACCAGCCAGGTCGGCAAGGTGCGCAAGGATATCGCGCGCGTCAAAACCATTCAGCGTGAGAAGGCGGCGGCAAAATGACGGATGCGACGACTCAAACCGTGCGACGTACCCTCCAGGGGCGTGTTGTGTCGGACAAAATGCAGAAGACCGTGACGGTGTTGGTTGAGCGCAAGGTCAAGCATCCTGTTATCGGCAAAATCATGACACGTTCAAAGAAATATCACGCACACGTTGAGGGTTTGGAGACTGCAGCCGGGGACTTGGTCCAGATTGAAGAGTGTTCTCCGATATCGAAGACCAAGGCATGGCGCGTCGCCAAGGTTGTCGAGAAGGCCCGAGTGGTGTGATTGTGACTTTGCTGTGAAACATTCAGCAAGGCGAAAATATTAGTTGACAAGATGGTGGCGGGATGTAAAATCTCGCCTCTTTGCTCCGCCGGGATATTCTCTTCCCGGCATTCCAGCCCCTAGCGGGCTCCAAGACTGATCGCGAGAGTTAACTCAAACGCGGATTAAGTTGGAGATGAAAAAATGATTCAAATGCAGTCTCTGCTGGATGTCGCCGACAACACGGGCGCGCGTTCGGTCATGTGCATCAAGGTGCTTGGTGGTTCCAAGCGCCGTTATGCCGGCATTGGTGATGTCATCAAGGTCAGCATTAAGGATGCCGCGCCGCGTGGTCGGGTCAAAAAAGGTGAGGTCTATAGCGCAGTAGTGGTGCGTACCGCCAAGGGTGTGCGTCGTTCGGATGGCTCGCTCATCAAGTTTGACGGCAACGCAGCGGTATTGCTGAACAACAAGTTGGAACCGATCGGCACGCGCATCTTCGGCCCGGTGACGCGCGAGCTGCGTACCGAGCGATTTATGAAGATAGTCTCGCTGGCTCCCGAGGTTCTTTGAACCGGCAATCGAGGACTCGATCATGAATAAGATTCGTAAAGGTGACGACGTCGTCGTTATCACAGGCAAAGACAAGGGTAAGCGAGGCGTCGTATTGAACAGCCTCGATGCTGAGCGCCTGCTGGTTGAAGGCATCAACCGCGTCAAGAAGCACACCAAGCCTAACCCGCTCAAGGGTAATCAGGGCGGCATTGTCGAGAAAGAAATGCCGATCAATATTTCCAATGTGGCGTTGTTCAATCCTGCCACCCAGAAAGCGGATCGCGTCGGTTTCAAGTTGCTCGACGACGGTCGCAAAGTCCGGGTGTTCAAGTCGAACGGCGAAGTTGTTGACGCGTAAGGATCAGTCATGGCGCGCTTGCAGGAATACTACAAACAAACAGTCGTTCCCGAACTGCTCCAGAAGTTCGGTTACAAGTCGATTATGGAAGTTCCACGCATTACCAAGATCACCCTGAATATGGGTGTGGGTGAGGCGGTCGGTGACAAGAAGGTGCTTGATCACGCTGTTGCCGATATGACAAAGATTGCCGGTCAGAAACCGGTGGTTACCAAGGCGCGCAAGGCAATTGCCGGCTTCAAGATTCGTGAAGGCTATCCGATCGGCTGCATGCTCACGCTGCGTGGAAATCACATGTACGAGTTCCTCGACCGCCTGGTCACGATAGCAATGCCGCGCATCCGCGATTTTCGCGGAATTTCCGGCAAGGGTTTTGATGGGCGTGGCAACTACAACGTCGGGGTCAAGGAACAGATTATTTTCCCTGAAATTGAGTACGACAAGATCGATGCGTTGCGTGGAATGAATATCAGCATCACCACCACCGCGAAGAACGACGAAGAAGCGAAGGCGCTTCTCGCCGCATTTAAGTTCCCCTTCAAGAACTGAGGGACGTATGGCGAAACTAGCTCTAATTAACCGCGAAGAAAAGCGTGCCAAGACGGTGGCGAAGTATGCCGCCAAGCGCGCCGAACTTTTTGCCGTAATCAACAACGTCAAGCTGTCGGACGAGGAGCGCATGGATGCGCGACTGAAGCTCCAGCAGTTGCCCCGCAACGCGAGCCCGTCCCGTCAGCGCAATCGTTGCGCACTGACCGGGCGTCCGCGCGGTGTGTTCCGCAAGTTCGGTCTGTGCCGTAACAAACTGCGCGAGATTGCCATGCGCGGCGAAGTGCCCGGCATGACCAAGGCGAGCTGGTAAGGAGAGCGATATGAGCATGACCGATCCAGTTGCTGACATGTTGACCCGCATCCGCAACGCACAAATGGCGGAGAAGCTGTCCGTTTCCATGCCGTCTTCCAAGCTAAAGGTTGCTATTGCCAAAGTGCTGAAGGATGAAGGCTATATTGATGATTTCGCGATTCGTGAGAATGGCGCCAAGCCCGAACTCGATGTTGCCCTCAAGTACTATGCCGGGCGTCCGGTGATAGAACGGATCGAACGTGTTTCCAAGCCGGGCCTGCGCGTCTATAAGGGCAAGGATGACCTGCCCCGTGTCATGAACGGGCTGGGTGTTGCCATCGTCTCCACGCCTAAGGGCGTGATGACCGACCGCCGTGCGCGGGCGGGCAATATGGGCGGCGAAGTTCTCTGCATCGTCGCCTAAGGAGCCGCTACCATGTCACGTATTGCAAAATATCCGGTTGATGTACCCAAGGGCGTCGAAGTGACGCTCTCCGATACCGAGGTCGCGATCAAGGGACCGCTGGGCACGCTGAAGCAGTTCATGTTGCCGGCCGTGAAAGTCGAGAGGGACGGTGAGCAACTGCTCTGCCGTGCCATCGATGGGGCACCCAACGCGGGTGCCATGTCGGGTACCATGCGCGCGCTGCTTAACAACATGGTTATCGGCGTGACCAAGGGTTTTGAAAAGAAGTTGAATTTGGTGGGCGTTGGCTATCGTGCCCAGGCACAGGGGGCCAAGCTGAACCTTACGCTCGGCTTTTCGCACCCGGTGGTGCATGACATGCCAAACGGCATCAAGGTTGAAACGCCGACCCAGACTGAGATCCTGATCAAGGGGATCGACAAGCAGGTGGTTGGTCAGGTAGCCGCTGAAGTCCGCGCCTATCGGTCTCCGGAGCCCTACAAGGGCAAGGGTGTCCGGTATTCGGATGAAGTGGTTGTCATCAAGGAAACCAAGAAGAAATAATCGAGGCGCTGAATCATGGAAAAGAAACAGGCTCGTCTGCGCAGGGCGCGCAAAACCCGCGCCAAAATTGCGGAGCTCAAGGTGGTGCGCCTCGCGGTGCATCGCAGTAACTTGCATATCTCCGCCCAGATTTTCTCGGACTGCGGCACCCGCGTACTCGCTGCCGCTTCGACCATGGAGCCGGAAGTGCGGAGCCAGGTCCCGAACGGCGGTAACGTCAATGCCGCCAAAACGGTTGGCAAACTCATCGCCGAGCGGGCCAAAGCGGCCGGCATCGAGCAGGTTGCGTTCGACCGCTCCGGTTTTCATTACCACGGCCGCGTCAAGGCGCTGGCTGAAGCCGCCCGAGAGGGCGGTCTCAAGTTCTAAGCGAGACGGACATGGCTAAACCGCAAGGCAGGAAACAGCAGCAGGTCCAGGAAGAGCGCGACGATGGCATGCGCGAAAAGATGGTGTCCATCAACCGCGTTACCAAGGTGGTGAAGGGTGGCCGAATTCTCGGTTTTGCCGCGCTGACCGTGGTAGGTGACGGCGATGGCGGCATCGGCATGGGCAAGGGCAAATCCCGCGAAGTTCCGGTCGCCGTCCAAAAGGCGATGGAAGAGGCTCGGCGCAAAATGTCCAAAATCAGTCTGAAGGACGGCACCCTGCATCATACGGTCAAGGGCAAACACGGCGCTACCACGGTGCTGATGTCCCCCGCGTCCCCCGGTACCGGCGTCATTGCTGGCGGCCCGATGCGCGCTGTTTTCGAAGTGATGGGAGTGACCGACGTGGTCGCCAAGACCATCGGCTCGACCAATCCCTACAACGTGGTGCGCGCAACGCTGCACGGCTTGTTGGCGATGAGCACCCCGGCCGAGATCGCTGCGAAACGCGGCAAGGCCATAGCCGAAATTCTGGAGTGAACCATGGCTGACAAGACAATCAAGGTCACGCTGGTAAAGAGTGTGATCGGTACTAAGCAGGATCATCGTGCGACGGTTCGCGGCCTGGGCCTGAGAAAACTGAATAGTTCGGCTCAACTCGAGGATACGCCCGCAGTGCGCGGCATGATCCGCAAAGTGGCCTATCTGCTGAAGTGCGAAGGCTGAGGGGATATCGATGAGCATGGAACTTAACAATCTGAAGCCGGGCGCCGGCTCCAAGCATGCCGCGAAGCGTGTCGGACGCGGCATCGGCAGCGGACTCGGCAAGACAGCCGGCCGCGGACACAAAGGCCAGAAGTCGCGTGCCGGTGGTTTCCACAAAGTAGGCTTCGAGGGCGGCCAGATGCCGCTGCAAAGGCGCTTGCCGAAGCGTGGATTCGTGTCCCTGACGGCTAGCCGCAATGTTGAAGTGCGCCTGTCCGAGCTGGACAAATTGCCGGTCGAAGAAGTGGACTTGCTGGTTCTGAAGCAGGCCGGCGTGATTGCAGGGGATGCCTTGTCGGCGAAAGTCATTCTGTCGGGCAAGCTGAATCGCAAGATTGCGCTGAAGGGTGTCGGTGCGACCAAGGGCGCGCGTGCCGCGATCGAAGCGGCCGGCGGCTCGGTTGCCGATATCGCTGCAGCCTGATAGCGGACGAGGGCGGACTCAGTGGCAACTCCCCAGGCAGCAGCTCTCGGCAAGACCGGAAAATTCGGCGACCTCTGGCGCCGACTCTGGTTCCTGCTCGGTGCGCTGGTGGTTTACCGGATTGGGGCACATATTCCCGTGCCGGGCATCGATCCGGTAAAACTGGCCGAGTTGTTCCAGGGCCAGCAGGGCGGCATCCTTGGCGTGTTCAACCTGTTTTCCGGGGGGGCGCTGTCCCGCTTTACGCTGTTTGCGCTGGGCATCATGCCCTATATCTCCTCATCGATCATCATGCAGCTGATGACGATCGCCGTGCCGTCGCTCGAGGCGCTGAAGAAGGAAGGCGAGGCGGGGCGGCGCAAGATCACCCAATACACGCGTTACGGAACCGTGGCCTTGGCGCTGTTCCAGGGCCTGGGCATGGCCATCGCCCTTGAATCGCAGGCCGGGCTGGTTCTCGATCCAGGCCTCATGTTCCGCTTCGTGACCGTCTTGACATTGCTGACCGGAACGATGTTCCTGATGTGGCTGGGCGAGCAGATCACCGAACGCGGCTTGGGCAACGGCATTTCGATCATAATTTTTGCGGGTATCGTTGCCGGCTTGCCGAGCGCGTTGGGCGGGCTCTTCGAACTGGTCCGTACCGGGGCGATGCACGCAATTTCGGCGTTGTTCATTTGCGTTCTTGTGGTTCTGGTCACCGGCTTCGTGGTGTTCGTGGAAAAGGGCCAACGCAAGATTCTGGTGAACTACGCCAAGCGCCAGGTCGGCAACAAGGTGTACGGCGGACAGAGTTCGCATCTGCCTTTGAAGCTCAATATGTCTGGCGTGATTCCGCCGATCTTCGCGTCCTCGATCATCCTGTTTCCGGCTACGGCGGCCGGCTGGTTCGGGTCCGGCGAGGGCATGACCTGGCTCAAGGACATCGCGGCAACGCTGTCGCCGGGGCAGCCGATTTACGTGATGCTGTATGCGACGGCAATTGTATTCTTCTGCTTCTTCTACACCGCCCTGGTATTCAATTCCAAGGAGACGGCAGACAACCTGAAGAAGAGTGGCGCGTTCGTTCCCGGCATTCGTCCGGGCGATCAGACGGCGCGCTATATCGACAAGATTCTGACCCGTCTGACGCTGGCCGGCGCGATCTACATCACGGTGGTCTGCCTGTTGCCCGAATTCCTGATCCTGAAGTGGAACGTGCCGTTTTATTTTGGGGGTACCAGCCTCTTGATTATTGTTGTCGTGACGATGGACTTCATGTCTCAGGTGCAGGCCTATGTCATGTCGCACCAGTACGAAAGTCTTCTGAAGAAGGCCAATTTCAAGGGAGCGGGTTTCCCGGCTCGCTGAACCATGTCGAAAGAAGACGTCATTGAAATGCAGGGAGAGATTGTCGAAAACCTCCCGAATGCCACGTTCCGAATCAAGCTCGAGAACGGGCATGTGGTTCTTGGCCATATCTCCGGCAAGATGCGCATGCACTATATTCGTATTCTTCCCGGCGACAAGGTCACCGTGCAGCTCACGCCCTACGACCTGTCCAAGGGCCGTATCGTGTTTCGCGCCAAGTAGTTTGGCAATAATTTCCGGAGAAATCCAATGAAAGTTCTGGCTTCGGTCAAACGTATCTGTCGCAATTGCAAAGTCATTCGCCGCAAGGGTGTGGTCAGGATCATTTGTACCGACCCGCGGCACAAGCAGCGTCAGGGTTGATAGAGCGATTCTGATCAGATATAATCTACGGTTTCGCGTTTTTCAGCTAGCCCACCAATAACCGCATCAGCGGCGACGAACAGGTAAGCACATGGCTCGTATAGCAGGCGTCAACATCCCGAATCACCAGCACGCGGAGATTGCTCTCACCGCGATCTATGGCATTGGCCGCACCCGCGCACGGAAAATCTGTGACGCGGTTGGCGTCAAGCGTTCGGCAAAGATCAAGGAACTCACCGACAGCGAAATGGATCGCCTGCGTGAAGAGGTAGGCAGGTTCACCGTCGAAGGCGATTTGCGCCGCGAAACGACGATGAACATCAAGCGCCTCATGGATCTTGGCTGCTATCGTGGCGTGCGTCATCGGCGCGGCCTGCCCGTGCGCGGACAGCGCACCCGTACCAACGCACGGACCCGCAAGGGACCGCGCAAGGCAATTTCGATGGGCAAGAAGTAAACCAGGAACCATTACATGGCTAAGACCGCAACCAAAGTTCGCAAGAAGGTCAAGAAGAACGTCGCTGAAGGCATTGCGCACGTTCACGCTTCCTTCAACAACACCATCATTACCATCACCGATCGCCAGGGCAACGCGTTGTCGTGGGCCACGTCCGGCGGTGCCGGCTTCAAGGGTTCGCGCAAGTCCACTCCGTTTGCCGCGCAGATCGCTGCCGAAGCTGCCGGCAAGGCAGCGCAGGAGTGTGGCGTCAAAAACCTGGAAGTTCGCATCAAGGGCCCCGGTCCGGGACGCGAATCGGCAGTTCGGGCGCTCAATGCGCTTGGCATGAAGATCACCAGCATCACCGACATTACCCCGATTCCCCACAATGGATGCCGGCCGCCCAAGCGCCGCCGCATCTAAGGCAATAAGGATACGACACCAATGGCCCGCAACCTAGATGCCAAGTGCCGCCAGTGCCGCCGCGAGGGCGAAAAGCTGTTCCTCAAAGGCGAGAAGTGCTTCACTGACAAATGTTCCGTCGAGCGCCGTGCCTACGCGCCCGGCCAGCACGGCCAAAAGTCCGGGCAGCGCTTGTCCGGTTACGGTACGCAACTGCGCGAAAAGCAAAAGATCCGTCGCATTTATGGCGTTCTCGAACGACAGTTCCGCAAGGTGTTCGGCGAGGCCGAAGCCAAGAAGGGACAGACCGGCGAGAATCTGCTGAAGCTGCTCGAAGGTCGCCTCGACACCGTTGCCTATCGCATGGGTTTCGGCGTGTCACGCGCCGAAGCGCGCCAGGTCGTGCGCCACAATGGCGTGCTGATCAACGGCAAGCCGGTGAACATTCCGTCCTACAACGTGCGTCCTGGAGACGTCATCCAGTTGCTCGACAGCACTCGCGGCCATTTGCGCACCAAAGCCGCGCTGGAAGCTGCCGAGTCACGCGGTTTCCCGGCATGGATCGAGGTGGATGTCAAGGCTGGCAAGGGTGTGTTCAAGTCCTATCCGGCACGCGAAGATCTGCCGCCCTCGATCAACGAGGGTCTGGTCGTCGAACTGTATTCGCGTTAATTAGTAGTTATGCGCCTGGCGTCCTTCGGACGCCAGGCGTCGTCCATTTGAAGGAATGCACATGCACACACTTCTGAAACCCCGCAGTATCGATGTCCAGCAGCTTTCGCCGGTGCATGCCCGCGTGGTCATGGAGCCGTTTGAACGCGGCTATGGTCACACGCTGGGCAACGCCCTGCGCCGCATCCTGCTGTCCTCTATGGAAGGCGTGGCCCCGACCGAAGTATCGATCGAAGGCGTGCTCCACGAATACTCGACCCTGGACGGCGTGCGCGAGGACGTGGTTGACGTTCTGCTGAACCTGAAAGGCGTGGTGCTGAAGATGCACAACCGCCGCGAAGCGACGCTTACCCTGTCCCGCGATGGCGAGGGCGTGGTGACGGCGCGCGACATCGAAACCACCCATGACGTCGAAATCGTCAACCCGGATCATGTGATTGCCCACATTGCTCCAGGCGGCAAACTCAACATGCAGATCCGCGTCGAATCCGGCCGCGGCTACGTGCCCGCCAATCAGCGCGAAATCGCCCGCGAGAACCGCGCCATCGGCCAGATCATGCTCGACGCCTCGTTCAGCCCGGTGCGTCGCGTCAGCTATTCGGTCGAGTCGGCCCGTGTCGAACAGCGCACCGACCTCGACAAGCTGATTCTCGATATCGAAACCAACGGCGCGATCGACAATGCCGAGGAAGCAGTGCGTACCGCAGCCCGCATCCTGATGGAGCAGCTGTCAGTGTTCGCCGATCTCGAAGGCACGCCGATGTCCGCCGAAGCACCGAAGCAGACCTCGGTCGATCCGGTTCTGGTCCGCCCGGTGGATGACCTCGAACTGACGGTCCGTTCCGCCAACTGCCTCAAGGCCGAGAACATCTATTACATCGGCGACCTGATTCAGCGCACCGAGACCGAATTGCTCAAGACCCCGAACCTGGGTCGCAAGTCGCTCAACGAAATCAAGGAAGTGCTGGCTTCGCGCGGCCTGACCCTGGGCATGAAGCTCGAAAGCTGGCCGCCGGCCGGGCTGGAAAAGCTCGCGTAAGCGAGCTTTCAGTGGAGACTTATCTTTAGGTTAGTCCTAACTAAAAGCTCGCCTGATAGTTTCAAGACCGGGCCTTCGGCCCGGTTGCTTCATCTGATTCATTGTTGTATTTGCTGCACTGATTCACAAACTCTCGATAACCATTAACCGGCCATTTGCATTGCGCGATGGCCGCAAAAAACGAGGACATCAAAATGCGTCACGGTAACGGACTTCGCAAACTCAATCGCACCTCGGCGCACCGCCAGGCGATGCTGCGCAACATGGCAGTTTCCCTGTTGCGCCACGAGGCCATCAAGACCACCCTGCCCAAGGCCAAGGAATTGCGCCGCGTGGTCGAGCCCCTGATCACGCTGGGCAAGAAGCCGAGCCTGGCCAATCGCCGCCTGGCTTTCGATCGCACGCGCGATCGTGAAATCGTCGGCAAGCTGTTCGACGAGCTGGGCCCGCGCTACGCCGCCCGCAACGGCGGCTATCTGCGCATCCTCAAGATGGGCTTCCGCGTCGGCGACAATGCGCCGATGGCCTATGTCGAACTGCTCGACCGTCCGGCGGGCGACACTGCCGAGGCTCCTGTAGCCGAATAAGGCAGCGCAATGCAAAGAAAGCCGGGTGATGCCCGGCTTTTTTTATTGCCTCCGCGAATCCAGAAACCCCGCCATGCGGGCGAGGCCTTGCTCAATCAGGCCCCGATCGACTGTATAGGCAAAGCGCATGTGACGTTGTGGCGCGTTGCTACCGAAATCCAGGCCTGGCGTCGCGGCCACGCCTGCTTCGGTAAGCAGTTGCCCGGCAAGGTCGTCGCTGTCGGCGGCCAGGGCGCTGCAGTCGGCGTATACATAGAATGCGCCATGCGGTTCGGCGGCGATCTTGAACCCGAGCTGGCGCAGACCGGAAAGAAGCACATCCCGCCGCAAGGCGAACTCGTGGCGCCGGGTTTCGAGGATGGCCATCGTCTCAGGGGCGAAAGCGGCCAGCGCCGCATGCTGGGCCACGGTCGATGGAGAGATGTAGAGGTTTTGCGCCAGCTTTTCGATCTCGCGCACATGGCGTTGCGGTGCGACCAGCCAGCCCAGGCGCCAACCGGTCATGCCAAAGTACTTGGAAAAGCTGTTGATGACAAAAACCTCGTCGCTGATTGCCAGCGCCGATTCTGCATCTGTCCCATAAGTCAGGCCATGGTAGATTTCATCGACCAGCAGCGTGCCACCGCGGACCGCGACGGCGTTCGCCAGGGATGCCAGGGTCGCTGCATCGAGCAAGGTGCCGGTCGGATTGGCTGGCGAGGCCACCAGCAAACCGCGTGTCTGCCCGGTCCAGGAGGTGGCAACCTGCTCCGCCGTCGGCTGGTAGTTCGTTGCCGCCTCGACGGCGAGCGAGACCGGCCGGCCTTCGAGCAGGCGCAGGAAGTTCCGGTTGCAGGGGTAGCCGGGGTCCGGCAGCAGCCATTCGTCGTCGGGATTCACCAGCACGCCGAGCGCCAGCAGCAAGGCGCCGGAGGCGCCCGCCGTCACCACAATCCGTGCCGGTGAAATGTCCAGGCCGTAGCGCGAGTGATAGAAGCCGCTGATCGCTTCGCGCAACCGGCTCAGGCCGAGGGCCGCCGTGTAATGCACGTGACCGCCGGTGAGGAAGCGTTGGGCGGCTTCGAGGATCGGGTCGGCCGTGGCAAAGTCGGGTTCGCCTACCTCAAGGTGAATGATCGAACGGCCCGCGGCTTCCAGCGCCGCGGCGCGCGCCATCAGCTCCATGACATGAAACGGCGCGATCTGCGCCATCCGTGCGGCGATGTTCACTCGGTTCTCCAAAAATAACGGCCGCCTTGCGCGAAGCAGGGCGGCCGATTCGTGGCTCGGCGTACTGCCAGCGCCTAGTCTTAATCCACCAAGGCCAATTCGAACAGTTCGCGCTTGAGCGTCAGCGAGCGCGGCAGGCGGCTCTTGAGCTTGTCGAACCATTCGGCATGCAGCTTGAGTTCCTCGCGCCAGGCGGCGGCGTCCACGGCGGTGAGTTGCTCGAACTGCGCCTTGCTGACTTCCTCGCTGCCGCTCCAGTCCAGATCCTCGAAGCGCGGCATCCAGCCGAGCGCGGTTTGCCTGGCGTCGGCGCGTCCGGAGCAGCGGCCGACCACCCACTTGAGGACGCGCATGTTCTCGCCGAAGCCCGGCCACATGAAGTTGCCCTCGGCATCCTGGCGGAACCAATTGACGGTAAAGATGCGCGGCGCGTGCTCGATCTGGTGGCCGACGCGCAGCCAGTGGTTGAAGTAGTCACCCATGTGGTAACCGCAGAACGGCAGCATGGCAAACGGGTCGCGGCGCACGACGCCCTGGGCGCCGGCAGCGGCGGCGGTGGTTTCCGAACCCAGTGTGGCCGCCATATAGACGCCGTAGTTCCAGTTGAAGGCCTCGAACACCAGCGGCACCGTGGTCGAGCGGCGGCCGCCGAAGATGAAGGCCGAGATCGGCACGCCGGCGGGATTCTCCCAGTCGGGGTCGATCGACGGGCACTGGCTGGCCGGCGCGGTGAAGCGCGAATTGGGATGGGCGGCCTTGCGCCCGGTCTCCTTGCCGATCTGCGGCGTCCAGTCCTGGCCCTGCCAGTCGATGCAGTGCGCGGGCGGCTCCTTGCTCATGCCTTCCCACCAGACATCGCCGTCGTCGGTCAGGGCGACATTGGTGAAAATGATGTTTTCCTTCAGTGTCGCCATGGCGTTGAAATTGGTCTTTTCGCTGGTACCGGGGGCGACGCCGAAAAATCCGGCCTCCGGATTGATCGCGTAAAGACGGCCATCCTGTCCCGGCTTGATCCAGGCGATGTCATCGCCGACGGTGGTGACTTTCCAGCCGCCGAGGCTCTCGGGCGGAATCAGCATGGCGAAGTTGGTCTTGCCGCAAGCCGAGGGGAAGGCCGCGGCGACATAGGATTTTTCACCTTCCGGCGATTCGACGCCGAGGATCAGCATGTGTTCGGCCAGCCAGCCTTCGTCGCGCGCCATGGTCGAGGCGATGCGCAACGCAAAGCATTTCTTGCCGAGCAGGGCATTGCCGCCGTAGCCGGAGCCGAAGGACCATATCTCGCGGGTCTCCGGGAAATGGCTGATGTACTTGATCTTGTTGCACGGCCATTTGACGTCGGCCTGGCCGGGCTCCAGCGGATGACCGACGCTGTGCAGGCAGGGCACGAAAACGCCATCGCTGCCGAGTTGATCGAGCACCGCACGGCCCATGCGCGTCATGATGCGCATATTGACCACAACATAGGGGCTGTCCGAGAGCTCGATGCCGATGTGAGCGATCGGCGAGCCGATCGGGCCCATCGAGAAGGGGACCACGTACATCGTGCGCCCGCGCATGCAGCCCTTGAACAGGCCGCGCAGGGTTTCCTTCATCTGGTCCGGATGTTCCCAGTTGTTGTTGGGACCGGCGTCTTCCGGATCCGAGGTACAGACGTAGGTGCGGTCTTCGACGCGGGCGACGTCGGACGGATCGGACTGGACGAGAAAGGAGTTCTTGCGTTTGGCCGGGTTGAGTCGAATGACGCTGCCGGCCGCGATCATCTGTTCGAAGAGTTGATCCGATTCTTCCCGCGAGCCGTCGCACCAGACGATGTCATCGGGTTCGGTCAGTGCGGCAACTTCGGCAACCCAGGCGACCAGACGGGCGTGTTTGACGTAGGCCGGGGCTTGGAATGGTTTGGGCTGGTTCATGACGCGAGAATCTCCACTATGGAATTGAAGTCGCGCCGGCCTGCGGCGCGATCGGCGGGTAAGGATCGACAAGGCTTCCGGCTGTCCGCAACGGCGGGCGGGTGGCCCGATTGCGGAGCTGACATAAACGCAAATTATCCCACAATCGAATGCCGCCCGCGGCCGGCCGACAGCTGCTGCAATCCATCGGCGGACAGCGATGACCGCGAGTGGCGACCGGCTTGCCGGCCACTTTGGAGAAATGCGCCGGGAAACTTCAGGTTTGTCACAAAGTTGGTGCTGGCGGCACGGCGCTACAATTGAGGCCGAAGCTAACAGGAGATGGTTTTCATGGACGAACGTATCCGCGCAGCGGCGCTCGAATATCACCGCAACCCCAAACCCGGCAAGATCGCCGTTACCCCGACCAAGGCGCTGACCGGTCAGGCCGATTTGTCGCTGGCCTACTCTCCTGGCGTCGCCGCCGCCTGCGACGAGATCGTGCGCGATCCCTCCACGGCGGCCTTGTACACCTCGCGCGCCAATCTGGTGGCGGTCATCACCAACGGCACGGCGGTTCTGGGCCTGGGCAATATCGGGCCGCTGGCGGGCAAGCCCGTGATGGAAGGCAAGGGGGTGCTTTTCAAGAAGTTCGCCGGTGTCGACGTATTCGACATCGAGGTTGCCGAGAACGATCCCGACAAGCTGGTGGATATCATCGCCTCGCTGGAGCCGACCTTCGGCGGCATCAACCTGGAAGACATCAAGGCACCCGAGTGTTTCTATGTCGAAGCCAAGCTGCGCGAACGGATGAAGATCCCGGTCTTCCACGACGACCAGCACGGTACTGCGATCATCGCCAGCGCCGCGGTGCTCAACGGCATGCGGGTGGTCGGCAAGGATCTCGCCCGGGTCAAGCTGGTCTGCTCCGGCGCCGGGGCGGCGGCGATCGCCTGCCTCGACCTGCTGGTGAGCCTCGGCCTCGAGCCGAAGAACGTCTTCGCGGTCGATAGCAAGGGCGTGATCCATACCGGACGCGAAGGGCTTGACCCGTCCAAGGCGCGTTATGCCCAGGCGACCGAAGCGCGTTCGTTGGGCGATGCGATAATCGGCGCCGACATATTCCTCGGCCTGTCGGCGGCCGGCGTGCTGAAGCCGGAGATGGTCAAGACCATGGCGCGCGATCCGCTGATCCTGGCAATGGCCAATCCCGACCCGGAAATCCGTCCGGAAGAAGCCAAGGCCGTGCGCCCCGACGCCATCATCGGCACCGGCCGCTCGGACTATCCGAACCAGGTCAACAACGTCCTGTGTTTCCCCTACATGTTCCGCGGCGCGCTCGACGTCGGCGCAACGACCATCAACGAGGCGATGAAAGTCGCCGCCGTGAGGGCGATTGCCGAACTTGCGCATGCCGAGCAGTCGGAAGTGGTGACCGCCGCCTATGGCACGGAGGAGCTTTCCTTCGGCCCCGAATACCTGATTCCCAAGCCCTTCGATCCCCGCCTGATCATCAAGGTGGCGCCGGCGGTGGCGCAGGCGGCAATGGACTCCGGCGTCGCCACGCGGCCGATCGCCGACATGGACGTGTATGCCCAGCAACTGAACGACTTTGTCTATTCCACCGGGCTGCTGATGCGCCCGGTGTTCATCGCCGCCAAGAAGAAGCCGGCCCGGGTGGTCTTCTGCGAAGGCGAGGACGAACGCGTGTTGCGTGCCGTGCAGACGGTATGCGACGAAGGCCTGGCCCTGCCGATCCTGATCGGCCGACCCGAAGTGGTGGACAAGAGCATCGCCCGTCACGGCCTGCGCATTCGCGCCGGCGAGCATTTCGAACTGGTCAGCCCGGATTCCGATCCGCGTTACAAGGAACTCTGGCAGGACTACCACGGCCTGATGTCGCGCCGGGGCGTCAGCATGGAATATGCCAAACGCGAGATGCGGCGGCGCACCACGCTGATCGGCGCCATGCTGGTGCGGCACAACTATGCCGATGCGATGTTGTGCGGCACCTTCGGCAAGCATTCGCTGCACTTGCGCTACGTCGAGACGGTAATCGGGCTGAAACCCGGGATCGAGCATTTCTATGCGATGAACATGCTGGTGCTGCCGCGTCGCACGCTGTTCATCGGCGATACCTACGTCAATTACGATCCGACCGCGGAACAACTCGCCGAGATGACCCTGCTCGCGGCGGACGAGGTGGCGCGCTCCGGCCTGGCGCCCAAGGTCGCGCTGCTCTCGCATTCGAGTTTCGGCACCGAGGACACGCCGACCGCGATCAAGATGCGCCGCGCCCTGGAGATACTGCGCAACGTTGCGCCGCAACTGGAAGTCGATGGCGAGATGCACGGCGACGCAGCATTGTCGGAGAGCATCCGGCAGCAGGTATTTCCCGATTCGACGCTGAAGGGCCAGGCCAACCTGCTGATCATGCCGACGCTCGATGCCGCCAACATCTCCTTCAACCTGATCAAGACCTCGGCCGGCGACGGGCTCACCGTGGGGCCGCTGCTGCTCGGCGCGGCGCGCCCGGTGCACATCCTGACGCCGACCGCAACGGTGCGCCGCATCGTGAACGTCACTGCCCTGTTGTCGGTGGAGGCGCAGCAGCAGGCCAGGAGCGGCGCTTGATCGACCTATGACGGAATCCCGCACCGCCCTGATCCTCACCGGTGGCGGTGCGCGTGCCGGCTATCAGGTCGGCGTGCTGAAGGCGATCCGCGAGTTGTTGCCGCAGCCGCGGCGCAACCCGTTTCCGATTCTTTGCGGCACCTCGGCCGGCGCCCTCAATGCCGCGTCGCTGGCCGCGGCGGCCGAAGATTTCGGGGCCGGCGTCGAGGGCCTGCTGCGGGTGTGGGAAAACTTCAGCGCCCATCAGGTCTATCGTGCCGATCCGGCAGGAATCGGCGTTGCCGGCGTGAGCTGGTTGTCGACACTGGCCTTCGGCTGGCTGACGCATCGCGCACCGCACTCGCTGCTCGACAACTCACCCTTGCGCCGCCTGTTGATAGACAGTCTCGATCTGGGCCGCATTGCGCAGTCGATCGAAAGGCGGGCGCTGCATTCGGTCAGCATCACCTGCTCGGGCTATTCGTCGGGGCAGAGTGTGAGCTTTTTCCAGGGCCGCGCCGATGTCGAACCATGGCGGCGTAGCCAGCGCATAGGGGCACCGACCGAGATCTCGGTCGATCATTTGATGGCCTCCAGCGCGATTCCCTTCCTGTTTCCCGCCGTGCATATCAACCGGGAGTGGTTCGGCGACGGCTCGATGCGCCAGGTGGCGCCGGTCTCGCCGGCCATCCATCTCGGCGCCGACAGGATTCTGGTCATCGGTGCCGGACGCATGGCCGAGGAGAATGCGCGGCCGAACGGCGACAGCTATCCATCGCTGGCGCAAATTGCCGGGCATGCGCTGTCCAGCATCTTTCTCGACAGCATGTCGGTGGACCTGGAACGGATGAGCCGCATCAACCAGACGCTGTCGCTGATACCTGAGGCGGTGCGCCGCGAGCGCGGCACCAGCCTGCGCCCGATCGAGGTGCTGACCATTGCGCCTTCGCAGCGCCTCGACCATCTGGCGGCGCGCCACGCGCGGGCCTTGCCCTGGGCGGTGAGGATCCTGCTGCGCAATATTGGCGCCATGAACCAGAACGGCGGGGCGCTGACCAGTTATCTGCTGTTCGAGCAGCCCTACACCCGGGCCTTGATCGATCTGGGCTATGCGGACACCTTGGCGCGCCGCGACGAAGTGCGGCGTTTTCTTGATTTGAATTAATGTAGTTGCTGAACCCTGCTGTTCAACTCCTTTATTTGTAACAAGAACTCCAGAAACATCTTTTTTTCCAAGGGATTTCGTCTGCTAGAATCGAACGATTGCAGGAGGGGCGTCTCCATGAAGAAGGCACTACTGATGTTGTTGGTTGCGGCCATAGTCGGTGCCGGCGTGACGCCGAGCACGGCCGAGGCCGGCGAAAAAAAGAAATCCGCTTCTGCCAAGAAGAAGCCTCAGCGCGTGTCGGTGCTGCTCAGGGGCAAGAAGGTCGCGTATGCGCGACCGATACGGCGCAGCATGTCCCTCGACGATGCCCAGCATTTGGCCCTGCAGTCGTCTGCCGTGCTGGTGCAGGATCAGGCGACCGGCGCCATCCTGTTTGAAAAGAACGCCGGTTCGGTGTTGCCGATCGCTTCGATCACCAAGCTGATGACGGCGATGGTGGCGCTCGACGCCAAGCCGGACCTGAACGAGACCCTGGCGATCGGCGAAGAAGATGTCGACGTACTCAAGGGCACCCGCTCGCGGCTCAAGGTCGGCACCCAGCTGGCCCGCGAAGAAATGCTGCGCCTGGCCCTGATGTCTTCGGAAAACCGTGCCGCTTCGGCGCTTTCGCGCCACTATCCGGGCGGTCGCGAGGCTTTCGTCGCAGCCATGAATCAGAAGGCGCAGGACCTGGGTCTGGTCGATACACGTTTCCAGGACGCCACCGGCTTGACCGCCGCCAATGTCTCGAGTCCGCGCGATCTG
Organism: Sulfuritalea sp.; assembly: GCA_023700805.1. GTDB lineage: Bacteria > Pseudomonadota > Gammaproteobacteria > Burkholderiales > Rhodocyclaceae > Sulfuritalea. The sequence goes on along the minus strand of JAMPYF010000001.1, from coordinate 305,925 downwards.
GCGAAGCTGGTCAATGCGGCGCATCAGTACCCGCTGATCCGCGAGTTTTCCACGGCATCCGACGGCGAGTTCAGCATCGCCGGCCGTCAGCAGCATTTCCACAACACCAACACCCTGGTCAGGAGTTCGACCTGGGAAATCGGTCTGTCCAAGACCGGCTACATCAGCGAGGCCGGGAAATGCCTGGTGATGCAGGCCTGGCTCAACAACAAGCCGATCATCATCGTGCTGCTCGACTCCTGGGGCAAGATGACCCGCATCGGCGACGCCAATCGCATCAAACGCTGGGTCGAGAGCGCTTCGCTGGTGCGGGCGAGCGCCGGCTGATTTTTCGGTTGCTGCCTGGCCGGCCCCGGCGGGTGATCGGCGTCTCGGCATGCCGCGCGAAAAGCTTGGCGGACTGCTAGAATTGCCAGCGGAATCATGCTGCTGCAAGACCGTCGTGGCGGGCCAGCGAGCAGCATCTCCGTATCCATTCTCCGTCGATCGACCTTCCAGTGAATTCCTTACCTTTCCCCGTATCCGCGCCTGAGCGCATCGTCATCGCCACGCGCGAATCCCGTTTGGCCCTGTGGCAGGCCGAGCATGTGCGCAGCCTGCTGCGGCAACTCTATCCGGCCTGCAGCGTCGAGTTGCTCGGCATGACCACCCGCGGCGACCAGATCCTCGACCGGCCGCTGTCCAAGGTCGGCGGCAAGGGCCTGTTCGTCAAGGAACTGGAGGCCGCCCTGCTCGACGGCGCGGCCGATCTCGCCGTGCATTCCATGAAAGACGTGCCGATGCAGATGGAGCCGGAGTTTTCCCTGGTCGCCATCGGTCCGCGTGAAGTGCCGCTCGACGCGCTGGTATCGAGCAAATACGCCAGCCTTGCGGACATGCCGCCCGGCGCCGTGGTCGGCACCTCCAGTCTGCGCCGCGAAGCCCAGTTGCATGCGCGCTATCCCTACCTGGCCGTGACGCCCTTGCGCGGCAACCTCGACACGCGCTTGCGCAAGCTCGACGAAGGCCAGTTCGACGCCATCATTCTCGCCGCGGCGGGCCTGACGCGCCTCGGTCTCGGCCAGCGCATCCGTGCCGTGCTTGCGGCCGAGGATTCCTTGCCGGCCGCCGGCCAGGGCGCGCTGGGCATCGAGGCCCTGGTCTCGCGGCCGGACGTAGCCGCCTGGCTGGCGCCGCTCAACGATCCGGATACCGCGGCCTGCGTGCGTGCCGAACGCGCCGTGTCGCGCGCGCTGGCCGGCAGTTGCGAAGTGCCCCTGGGAGCCTATGCCGAAATGCGTGACGGCGGCATCTATCTGCGCGGCTTTGTCGCCTCGCCCGACGGCACGCGCATGGCGCATGCCGAACTCAGCGGCAGCGGCGCCGACCCCGAGGCGCTCGGCCTGCAGTTGGCCGCCGAGCTGCTGCGCCAGGGCGCCGCCGAAATCCTCGCCGCGCTCGGCGCTTAGGCATGTCCCTCGCGGGCCGCCATGTCGTGGTGACGCGCCCGGCCGGGCAGGCGGCGCACTTCGCCACGGCCCTGACCGAGGCCGGAGCGATTCCGGTGCTCTACCCGGTACTCGAAATCCGCGAGCTCGAGGATGTTTCGCCGCTGCTCGATGTGGCGATCCGCCTCGACAGTTTCGACCTGGCCGTCTTCGTCAGCCCCAACGCGATCGAAAAGGCGCTGGCCCAGATCCTGCCGCGGCGGCCGTGGCCTGCCGCGCTGCGCGTGGCGGCCCTGGGCAAGAGCAGCGAACGCGAACTGGCGCGGCACGGCATTCACGACGTGATTTCGCCGGCGCTGCGCTTCGATTCGGAAGCCTTGCTCGAACTTCCCGACCTGGCCGATGTGCGCGGCCGCCGCGTGATCATTTTCCGCGGCGACGGCGGCCGCGAACTGCTGGGCGACACGCTCAGGGCGCGCGGCGCCAGCGTCGAATACGTGACCTGCTACCGCCGCGCCGCGCCGCAGCTCGATCCGGCGCCGCTGCTCAGCCTGTGGGAGAAAGCTCAGCTCGATGCCGTGACCCTGACCAGCAGCGAAGGCCTGCGCAATTTTTACGACATGGTCGGCCGCCTCGGCCAGGCCTGGCTGAAAAAGACCCCGGCCTTCGTGCCGCACGCCCGCATCGCCGAGCAGGCAGCAGCTCTCGGCCTGGCCAAGGTGATCCCTACCGGCCCCGGTGACGACGGCCTGATGGCCGGACTCATGCAATACTTCGCATCCCATGGAAACGCCCGTTCAAACTGAAACGCCGCCGGCCCGCTGGTGGCATGGCCTGCGCCGGCCGTCGCTGCTGCTGGCAGCAGTGGCGATCGCAATCGTCATCGCGCAGTGGATCGACACGCGCCTGGAAGTCGCCGGCCTGCAGCAGGAACTCGCACGACGCCTGGGCGAGGGCGACGCCGTGGCCAGGGAAGGGCGAACCCTGGCGCGCCAGAACCAGGACGCCATGGCCGCGCTGCAGGCCAAGGTCGGCGCGCTCGAAGCCAAGCTGGCCGAAACGCAGAGCCAGGCCGTGGCGCTGGAGGCCATGTACCAGGAGATCTCCAGCACCCGCGACGAACGCCTGCTGGCCGAGGTCGAACAGGCCGTCGTCATAGCCATGCAGCAATTGCAGTTCGCCGGCAATGTCGAGGCCGCGCTGATCGCGCTGCAGGGCGCCGACGCCCGTCTCGCGCGCTCCGTGCAGCCGCAGTTCCTGCCGGCCAGAAAGCTGATTCTGCGCGATATCGAGCGGCTCAAGGGCACGCCCGGGGCCAATATCAGCGGGCTGTCGCTGAAGATCGAAAGCGTGGTGGCCGCCGTCGACAGCCTGCCGCTGGCCTTCGAGCAGCGGCCCAAGGCCGTGACCGCCAAGCCGGCGCTTGCGGCCAGGCCGGCAAGCGTCGATTACTGGCGCGAACTGGGCGCCGACCTCTGGCGCGAATTCCGGCAACTGGTGCGCATCGAGCGCATCGACCACGGCGATCCTGCGCTCCTGGCGCCGAACCAGAGCTATTTCCTGCGCGAGAACCTCAAGCTGCGCCTGCTCAATGCGCGCCTGGCCCTGCTGCAACGCGACGGCAAGGTCTTCCGCGAGGAGATCCGCCAGTCGCGCGAACAGCTTGAACGCTACTTCGACGGCCGCGCCAAGCCGGTCCAGTCGGCTCAATCGACCCTGAGCACGCTGGCGACAACCGATGTCAGTTTCGATCTGCCGGGACTGGCCGAAACCCTGACGGCGCTGCGCAACCTCAAGTTCGCCCGCGAGCGCAGCGCTGGCGGCAGCGCCCGGTAGCAGCCTCATGCGCGCCGTGTTCTGGCTGCTGATCCTGGCTGCGCTGGCGGTGGGGCTGGCGCTCGCCGCGCGCTACAACGACGGCTACGTGCTGTTGGTGCTGCCGCCGTGGCGCGCCGAGGTCTCGCTCAACCTGTTTCTGCTGCTCTGTGCGTTCGGATTCTTCGTCATCTACCTGCTGGCGCGCGCCGTCAGCCACACCCTGGCCTTGCCGCGCGCGGTCGCCGATTTCCGCCGGCGGCGGCGGCAGGAAAAGGCTGCGCGGGCCCTGCGCGATGCCTGGCGCCTGCTGCAGGAAGGCCGTTACGGGCACGCCCTGCGTTGCGCCGAGAAGGCCCAGCCGGAAGACGATGCGGCCGCCGGCATGCTGGCCCTGGCCGGCTGGCGCGCCGCGCACGCCCTGCGCGATGCCGGGCGTGTGGCGGAATGGGCGGCGCGCATGCGCAGCCACGACAACGCCGGTCTGCAGGCGGCGCGGCTGATGACCGAGGCCGAATTCGCCCTCGAAGAACGCCGCTTCGAGGACGCGCGCGACGCCCTGCATGCTTTCGCCGCACGCGAGGGCCGGCATATCGCCGCCTTGCGCCTGAGCCTGCGCGCCGAGCAGGGGCTGGGCAACTGGCGCGAAGTGGCACGCCTGGTGCGCCAGCTCGAAAAGCATCAGGCGCTGACCGCCGAGCAGGCGGCGCCGATCCGCAGCCGTGCCGTGCGCGAAGCCCTGCGCAGCCTGCGCGAAGATCCGCCGGGGCTGATGCGCTACTGGCACGAACTCGACGACAGTGATCGCGCCGAGCCGGCGCTGGCGCTGGAAACGGCAAAAGCCCTGATGGCCGCGGGCGATTGCCGCGAAGCCCAGCGGGTGATCGAGGATGCGCTCGACGAACGCTGGGATGCCGCGCTGGTGCTGGCTTATGGCGAATGCTGCCGCGCCGGGGAACCCGCCGGCGACGTGCTCGGCCGCATCGCCCAGGCCGAAAGATGGCTGCAGCGCACGCCGCGCGACGGCGAACTGCTACTGACCCTGGGCCGGCTGTGCCGCCAGCAGCAGTTGTGGGGCAAGGCCCGCAGTTATCTGGAGGCGGCGCTGGCCATCGCGCCGTCGCGAGCCGCCCATGTCGAACTGGCACAACTGCTGGACCAGCTCGAAGAGTCGGCGCTGGCGGTACGGCACTATCGCGCCGCTGCGGTGCTCTGAGGTTTCACGGTCCGGGAAATCAGTTCGGCAGTTCGATCCACTGCGGCGTCACGCCGCGCGCGGTGAGCCAGTCGGCCAGCGCGTAGCCGGTGCCGGCGCGCCAGCACTTGAGGTCTTCGGGGCGGAACAGCTTGTATTCGGCAAGCTCCGGCGACAGGGCGATCTCGCCGCGCGCCAGCACGTGGTAGGCGATGATGAGCTGGTTCATGCGCTGGAAGTCATAGACGCCGACCAGTCTGGGCGCCTCGACGCGCAAGCCGGTTTCCTCGAACACTTCGCGTGCGATGCCGTCCTCCGGCGTTTCGCCGGCTTCCATGAAACCCGTGATCAGGGCGAACATCCTGCCGGTCCATGCCGCATTGCGCGCCAGCAGCACCTGCCCCTCGCGGTCGGCCATTTCGATGATCGCGGCGAGCACGGGCGTCGGATTGTTCCAGTGGGTCCAGGCACAGGCCGGGCAGCGCAAACGTGACTTCGGGCCGCCGTCTTCCGCCTGCGAAAGCATGCGCAGCGGCGTCGCGCAGTTGGGGCAGTAGTTGTAGCGGTGGTGGTCCATGCGCGCCTGGTCAGGGAGAGGTCAGCGACCGCGCGTCCGGCTCATACCCAGTCGCGCGGCGGCAGGAAGTCCGAGTAAAGCCTTGCTTCCGCGCTGCCCGCTGCGGGCTGCCAGTTGTAGCGCCATTTGACGATGGGCGGCAGCGACATCAGGATGGATTCGGTGCGTCCGCCTGACTGCAGGCCGAACAGGGTGCCGCGATCCCAGACCAGGTTGAATTCGACATAGCGCCCGCGCCGGTAGGCCTGGAAATCGCGCTCACGCTCACCGTAAAGCGTCTCGCGGCGGCGTTCGACGAGCGGCAGGTAGGCAGTCGTGAAACTGTCGCCGACGCTTTGCATCAGCGCCTGGCAGCGCTGAAATGGAGTTTCGCCGCCCTCACCGCCCTCGTTGAGGTCGTCGAAGAAAATGCCGCCGATGCCGCGCGCTTCGTTGCGATGCCTGAGGAAGAAGTAGTCGTCGCACCATTTCTTGTAGCGCGGATGGACCTCCGGGCCGAAGCGCGCCAGGGCATCCTTGCAGGTCTGGTGGAAATGCCGGGCATCTTCTGCGAAACCGTAGTAGGGCGTCAGGTCCATGCCGCCGCCGAACCACCAGACCGGTTCCTCGCCCGCCTTCTCGGCGACGAAGAAGCGCACATTCATGTGCGAGGTCGGGCAGTAGGGATTGCGCGGATGGATCACCAGCGAGACGCCCATCGCCTGCCAGCGGCGACCCGCCAGTTCGGGGCGGTGTGCGGTGGCCGAGGCGGGCATCTGCTCGCCCATGACGTGGGAGAAATTGACCCCACCGCGCTCGAATACCTTGCCGTCCTCGATCAGGCGGGAAATGCCGCCGCCGCCCTGGGGACGATCCCATGCATCCTTGAGAAACGGACATCCCTCGATGGCTTCGAGTTCGCCGACGATGCGATCCTGCAGTCCGGTGAAATAGTCGCGGATCGGGGTGAGGTCCATCAGAGATCGGGCAGCTTCATGGCCAGCACCTTTTCGCTCTGGCGGCTGCGGAAATCCACGAGTTTCTGCGCCAGCGCGCGGCCGTAAGCATCGTTCGCCGTGGCGATGATGGCGATCGCGGTGAGCGCCGCGTTGGCGGCGCCGGCCTCGCCGATGGCGAAGGTGGCGACCGGCACGCCCTTCGGCATTTGCACGATGGAAAGCAGGGAATCGAGGCCGTTGAGGTGCTTCGACGGCACCGGCACGCCGAGCACCGGAACTATGGTCTTGGCCGCCAGCATGCCCGGCAGATGCGCGGCGCCGCCGGCGCCGGCGATGATCGCGCGCAGGTCGCGTTCCTGCGCCACGGCGGCATAGTCGAACAGCAGGTCGGGGGTGCGATGGGCGGAAACCACGCGGGTCTCGAAGGGTACGTCGAATTCCTTGAGCACGCTGGCTGCGGCCTGCATCACCGGCCAGTCCGAATCCGAGCCCATCACTATGCCGACCAGGGGTTTCATTTTGCCCCCCTTTCAGCGGCTTCGAGGGTATTGGCCAGCAGCATGGTGATGGTCATCGGGCCGACGCCGCCGGGCACCGGGGTAATGGCGCCGGCCACTTCCTTGGCGCTGTCGAAATCGACGTCGCCGCAGAGCTTGCCCTCGGCGGTGCGATTGATGCCGACGTCGATCACGGTGGCGCCGGGCTTGATCATGTCGCCGGTGATCATCTTGGCGCGGCCGACGGCGGCGACCAGGATGTCGGCGCGGCGGGTGTGGAAGGCCAGGTCCTTCGACTGCGAATGGCAGATCGTGACCGTGCAGCTTTGCGCCAGCAGCAGCATGGCCATCGGCTTGCCGACGATGTTGCTGCGGCCGACGATGACGACTTCGGCACCTTTCAGCGGCACGTTCGCGCTTTCGAGCATTTTCATCACGCCGTAGGGCGTGCAGGGGATGAAGCGCGGCTTGCCCTGCATCAGCGCGCCGACGTTCTCGGCGTGGAAACCATCGACGTCCTTTTCCGGCGATATCGACTCGAGCACCGCCTCCGCATCGAACTGCTTCGGCAGCGGCAACTGCACCAGGATGCCGTGCACCGAGGGGTCGGCGTTGAGTTCGGCGATGCGCTCGAAGACCAGGGCCGGATCGACGTCGGCGGCATAGACATCGCGCAGCGACTGCATGCCGATCTTCTCGCAGGCGGCGACCTTGTTGCGCACATAGACGGCTGAAGCCGGGTCTTCGCCGACCAGGATCACGGCCAGGCAGGGGGCGATGCCAACGGACTTGAGCAGGGCGGCGCGCTCGGCCAACTGGCCGCGTATCTGTGCCGAAAGTGCATTGCCGTCGATGATTTTTGCTGTCATGGCTTGTTCCGTTTCAAGTTCAGGCGGGGGGCGTGGCGAGCTGCCTGGCCACGGCTTCGCGGCCGGCGGCAAAGGCGCGGCGGTTGGCGTCGACCACCTGCTCACCCTTGCGCGCGAAGCGCTTGACGATGCAGGCCAGCAGCACGTCCGGCGCGAACGGCAGGTAGTCGGCGATGGCGCCGAGCATGACGGTGTTGCCCAGCCGCACTTCGCCGAGGTCGCGGGCGATCGACATGGCGTCGAAGGAAACCACGCGGTGGCCCGCCGCGCGCATCTGGCCGGTCGGGTCCTCGGGGTAATCGAAGAGGCCCAGTTCGACCACCGGCGGCACCAGCTTGGCGTTGTTCACCAGCGCCAGGCCGTCGGGCTTCAGGTAGTGCGACCAGCGCAGCGCCTCCGCACCTTCGAAGCCGAGCAGCACCTGCACCGTGCCGGGTTCGATCTGCGGCGAGAGCACCTTGCGGCCGAAGCGCAGGTGCGAGGTGACCACGCCGCCGCGCTGCGCCATGCCGGCCACTTCGGTCTTCTTGACGTCGTGCCCTTCGGCGATGGCGGCTTCGGCGAGGATCTCGGTGGCGGTCATGACGCCCTGGCCGCCGATGCCGCAGACCAGGATGTTGGTGATGTCGTTTGCGCTCATGAGGTGCTGGAGGTCTTGACGATGTGGATCGGGATGTCGCGCCGCGGCACGTGCTGGATCGCGTCGGGCGCGCAGGGCTGGACGCAGAGGCCGCAGCCGGTGCAGGCCTGGTTGTCGATATTGACGAAGGCCAGTTCGACCTCGCGCCCGGAGGGCTTGATCACCTTCTCGCGGCGCGTGACGTGGATCGCCGGACAGCCGACCTCGATGCAATTGCCGCAGCCGGTGCACTTGTCCTCCTCGACCAGGTAGGGGCGGAAGGGCTTGAAGTCCTCGATCAGCACGCAGGGCCGGCGGGCGATGATGACCGAGGGGCCCTCGATCTTGATCTCGTCGCGCACGGTCTTGAACAGCACCGGCAGTTCGTAGGGGTCGACCACCTTGATGCGTTCGTTGGGCACGCCCAGTGCCTCGACGATCTTGAACAGGTCGACCTTCGGCGCTTCCTTGCCGTGGATGTCCTTGCCCGAAGCCGGGGTGGCCTGGCCGCCGGTCATGCCGGTGGTGTTGTTGTCGAGCAGCAGGACGGTGACGTTGCCGTGGTTGTAGGTGATGTCGAGCAGACCCTGCATGCCCATGTGCATGAAGGTCGAATCGCCGATCACGGCCAGTATCCGCTTGTTCTTGTCCACCGCGCCGCGGCCCTTGTCCATGCCCAGCGCCACGCCCATCGTCGCGCCCATGCAGATCGTGGTGTCCAGCGCATTCCACGGGTGGCCGGCGCCCAGCGTATAGCAGCCGATGTCGCCGGTGACGATGATGTTCTTGATCTGCGACAGCGTGTAGTACATGCCCATGTGCGGACAGGAGGCGCACAGCGTCGGCGGCCGCGGGAAGACCTTGGGCGGTGCGGCGGCAGGGGTGGGCGGCGGCACCGGCTTGCCGAGCAGGCGGTCTACCGCCGGGCTCAGCACCTGCGGCGACAGTTCGCCCATGCTCGGCAGCACGTCCTTGCCGTGGCAACTGATGCCGGCGGCCTTGATTTCGGTCTCCAGGATTTTCTCGGTTTCCTCGACCACCAGCAGTTTGTCGCACATCGCCGCCAGTGCGCGCACCTTCTCCGGTGGCCAGGGGTAGGAAAGGCCCAGCTTCAGCACCGGCGCATTCGGGAAGGCTTCCTTGACGTGCATGTAGGCCGGGCCCGAGGTCACGAAGCCGACGCTGCGGTCGGAACCCGCTTCGAGGATGTTGAGCGGCGAGCTTTCGGAGACGCCGCGCAGCGTCTCGTCGCGCTGGAACAGGCCGGGGATGCGTACCTTGGCATGGGCCGGCACCATGACCCAGCGCTGCGGATTCTTGATGAAGCCGGCCGGTTCATGCGCCTCGCGCTCGCCGACGCAGACCAGTCCCTTGACGTGGCAGATGCGCGTGGTCAGGCGCAGCAGTACCGGCGTTTCGTATTGCTCGGAGAGGCCGAAGGCGAACTTGGCCATCTCGTAGGCTTCCTGCGAATCCGCCGGCTCCAGCACCGGGATGTGCGCGAAGCGGCCCCAGAAGCGCGAATCCTGCTCGTTCTGCGACGAGGACATGCCGACGTCGTCAGCCACGGCGATTACCAGGCCGCCGTAGGCGCCGGTGATGGTCATGGTCATCAGGCAGTCGCTGGCGACATTGAGGCCGACGTGCTTCATGGCGCAGAAGGCCCGGGCGCCGGTCATCGAGGCACCCAGCGCGACTTCCATCGAGACCTTCTCATTGACCGACCATTCGGCGTGCAGGTCGGGGTAGCGCGCCAAGGATTCGATGATCTCGGTGGCCGGGGTGCCGGGATAGGCGGCGGCGACGCGCACGCCGGATTCCCAGACGGCGCGGGCAACGGCTTCGTTGCCGGAAAGCAGGAGCCGGCTGGCGGCGGGTGGGGGTGCCACTTGGGACATGACGGCGGCCATGGTGCACTTTCGAAACAGGGGAAAAAATTGACCTGCGCCGGGAGTACCCATCCACGCAGGTCATCGTCAAACGGTTCGGGTCGAATTATCCGGATTTGGGGGGCGGGCGTCCATAGCACCGTGGTCGGGGGGCCGCCGAAGCCGGGCCGGGCCGCCCTCAAAGAATAAGACTATGCGATGGCCGGCGCAGAAGACTCTATGCGTCTGCCCGATCTTCATCCTATAATCCGACAAAATTAGTCAAGTAATACCCCAACCCTCACAGAGAGACAAGAACATGATCAACGTAAATGGCCGTGAAATTGAAACCGACGCCGAAGGCTACCTGGCGTCGCTCGACGACTGGAGCGAGGACGTCGCCAAGTGCCTCGCCGAGCGCGACCAGCTGGCGCTGGCCGACGAGCACTGGCAGGTGGTGCGCTGGATCCGCGAGTACTACGCCGAAAACGGCACGGCGCCGAACCTGCGCGTCATGTCGAAGCTGATCGGCGACTCGCTGGGCGAACAGTTCGGCGACAAGAAGTATTTGTTCGACCTGTTCCCCTACGGCCCGGCCAAGCAGGCGGCGCGTTACGCGGGAATGCCCAAGCCCACCGGCTGCGTGTAGTCCTGTCGGCGTGGCGCTGGCGGCGCCGTCGCCTGGCCGCGAAGCGACAGCGACTGCCGCCGCGCCGTCAGCGCCAACTTTCGGAGCGGCGTTTGACGGGCCGCATGCTCGCGCAGCGAATTTGCCGGCATAATTCCGCCATCCCGCCGGGTCGCGCAAGCCATGGCACCGCAGCGGGTCGTGCCGGACATATGAGCGCAAATCAACCGAGCCCACCCGCCGTGACCGATCTCAAACCCGTTGCTCCGCAGGCGCTGTATCGTGCCTGCGATCCCGTCCTGCTCGACTTCGAGACTTCCGACCAGCTGCCGCCGCTGGACGAGATTTTCGGCCAGCGGCGGGCGGTCGAGGCGGTACGCTTCGCGATCGACATTGCGCGTCCCGGCTACAACCTGTTCGTGCTCGGCGAGCCGGGCAGCAACCGTCACGACGACGTACGCACGCTGCTGCAGGCCAAGGCCGCCAGTCAGGCGGCGCCGGACGACTACTGCTACGTCAATAATTTCGCCGATGCCCAGTCGCCGCGCGTCCTGACCCTGCCGGCGGGGCGTGGCGCCGAGCTGCGGCGCGACATGCAGCGTCTGATCGAGGAACTCGAGCCGGCGATCGCCGCGGCCTTCGACAGCGAGGATTTCCGCACCCATGCCGAGGCCATCCAGAACGAATTGAAGCAGCGCGAAACCACGGCCCTGAACGAGCTCGGCGACGAATCCCGCAAGCAGGGGATAGCGCTGGTGCGCACCGCCCAGGGCTTCGCCTTCGCCCCGCTGGCCGGCGAGGAGCCGATGACGCCCGACGTCTTTGCCGCGCTGCCCGACGAAGAGAAGCTGCGCCTGGGCCACCTGATCGAGGAATTCGGCGAACGCCTGCAAAAGCTCATGCACCAGTTCCCGCGCTGGCGGCGTGATATGCAGGGGCAATTGAAGCAGCTCGGCCGCGACACTATGAGCCTCGCCATCGGCCACCTGATCGACGAACTCAAGGAACGCTACGCCGGGCTGGCGAACGTGCTGAGCTTCCTCGACGAGGTGCTGGCCGACATCGTCGAATACGGCGAAAGCCTGCGCGAGCAGCACGGCGACAGCGAGGGCTTCGAACTCACCGGCGACGGCATCTCGGTGCAGCGCTACCACGCCAACCTGCTGGTGGATCACGGCGGCAGCCAGGCGGCGCCGATCATTGTCGAGGACAATCCGACCTTCCCCAATCTGCTCGGACGGGTCGACCACATCGCCCATATGGGCACCCTGGTTACCAATTTCACGCTGATCAAGGCCGGCGCCCTGCATCGCGCCAACGGCGGTTTCCTGCTGCTCGATGCCGACAAGGTGCTGCGCCAGCCTTTCGCCTGGGAAGCTTTGAAGCGCACCCTGAAGGCCGGAGAAATCCGCATCGAATCGCTCGACCGCGCCCTGGGTTTCGCCAGCTCACTGCCGCTGCTGCCGGCGCCGATCGCGCTGTCGTGCAAGGTGGTGCTGTTCGGCGAGCCGCTGCTCTACTACCTGCTCAAGGAATACGATCCCGAGTTCAGCGAGCTGTTCCCCGTCGCCGCCGACTTCGAAACCGACGTCGAGCGCAGCGACGAGAACACCCGCCACCTGGCGCGGCGCATCGCCGACCTGTGCCGCCGCGACGGCCTGCGCCCCTTCGCGCGCGCCGCCGTGGCGCGCGTCATCGAGCAGTCGGCGCGCCTGGTCGGCGACGCGCAGCGGCTCTCCACCAACACCCGGCAGATCGCCAACCTGCTGCACGAGGCCGAGCACTGCGCGCAGCGCGCGGGCCGCGCCGCGGTCGGCGCAGAGGACGTCGAGGCGGCGCTGGATGCCCGCGTCCGGCGCCATGACCGCATGCGCGAGCACTACCAGAAGGCGATACTCGAAAATACCCTGCTGATCACGTCCAGCGGCGGCCATGTCGGCCAGATCAACGGCCTCGCGGTGATCGAACTCGGCGACTTCCGCTTCGCCCATCCGGTGCGCATCACGGCCACCGTCAGGGTCGGCGAGGGCGACGTGATCGACATCGAGCGCGAGACCGAGATGGGCGGCCCGATCCATTCCAAGGGCGTGATGATCCTGTCGTCCTTCCTCGCCACGCGCTACTCCAGCCAGGTTCCGCTGTCGCTCTCGGCGAGCCTGGTGTTCGAGCAGTCCTACGGCCCGGTCGAGGGCGACAGCGCCTCGCTGGCCGAGCTTTGCGCGCTGCTCTCGGCGCTGTCCGGCGCGCCGATCGACCAGTCGCTGGCGATCACCGGTTCGGTCAATCAGTTCGGCATGGTCCAGGCCATCGGCGGCGTGAACGAAAAAATCGAAGGCTTTTTCGACATCTGCCGCCTGCGCGGCCTCACCGGCCGCCAGGGCGTGCTGATTCCCGAAGCCAACCTGAAGCATCTGATGCTGCGCGCCGACGTCGTCGCCGCGGCGGCGGAAGAGAAATTCCGCATCTATGCCGTGGCCACCGTCGAACAGGCCATCGAACTCCTGACCGGCATCGTCGCCGGCGAACCGGATGACGAAGGCGTGGTGCCGGAAGGCAGCATCAACTACCTGGTCGCCACACGCATGGCCGAGATGTCGCAGGCGCGCCAGTCCTTCGCCGCCGGCGGACGGCGCCGCCACCGCAGCAAGACGGCCGGCGGCGACCGCGATTAGGGGCTAGCCCTTCATCGTCAGCACTGCCGCACCCTGGAATGCGCCGCGCCGCAATTGTTGCAGCGCTTCGTTGGCGTGCTCCAGCGCAAAGCGGTGGATCTCGGTCCGAACCGGGATTCGCGGCGCGAGTTCGAGAAATTCCAGGCCGTCCTTGCGGGTCAGGTTGGCCACCGAACGGATGCTGCGTTCGCCCCAGAGGATGTCGTAGGGAAAGGCCGGAATCTCGCTCATGTGTATCCCGGCGCAGATCACCGTGCCGCCTTTCTCCAGGCGGCGCAGCGCCAGCGGCACCAGGGCGCCGGCCGGGGCGAAGATCAGCGCGGCATCGGTCGGCGTGGGCGCCGCCTGATCGCTGCCGCCGGCCCAGGCCGCACCGAGGCCGCGCGCGAAGGCCTGGCTGGCGAGGTCGCCGGGCCGGGTGTAGGCATGGAACTCGCGGCCCTGGAATTTCAGCACCTGGGCGACGATATGCGCCGCCGCGCCGAAGCCGTAGATGCCGACACGGTGCGCGCCGCCGGCCATGCGCAGGGCCCGGTAGCCGATCAGCCCCGCGCACAGCAGCGGCGCCAGTGGCGCGGCGTCGCCGGCCGCATCGTCGTCGGCCGGCAGGGGAAAGCAGTAGCGCGCATCGGCCACCGTGTATTCGGCATAACCGCCGTTGATCCGGTAGCCGGTGAAGCGCGCCGCGTCGCACAGGTTTTCGCGCCCGCTGCGGCAAAAGCCGCAGGTGCCGCAGGTCCAGCCCAGCCAGGGCACGCCGACGCGGCGGCCGATCGGCATGTCCGTGACATCGGCGCCGCAGGCGGCGATGCGGCCGACGATCTCGTGGCCGGGAATCACCGGCAGCAGGGGATGCGGCAATTCGCCGTCGATCAGGTGCAGGTCGGTGCGGCAGACGCCGCAGGCTTCCACCTCGATCAGCAGCTCGCCGCGGCCCGGTTGCGGCAGCGGCAGCTCGACCAGGCGCAGCGGCATTCCGGGCCGCTCAAAGAGCATGGCGCGCATGCGGGTCATCATGGCTTCGGCGCAACAGGACCGGCCGTCCCGGCGGCCTAGCAGAGCGTGATGATCTGGATGTGGTTGCGGTTAACGTCGATGAACGGGGCCATCAGCACCTGCCGGCCCGCCACTTCCGCTTCGTAGATCTCGGCATCCATCACCGCGACGAACTCCCGCGACTCCTGCATGTAGTCGGTGACGCGGGCGCCGGGCAGCAGGTCGATGTAACCCTTGATGCGGTAGGTTCCGGTCAGGATGGTCACCCTGGTCTTGTTCTCATGGCTGCTCACGGTCGCTTCTCCTCTCCAAATATCCGCTTCGAATGCATCCCCGGCGCAGCGCATGCCGCCGCGGTTTCTCGACACTATCCGCCTGCATGGGCCGCGGTCAACTGATGCAGGTCAAGGGCCTCCGCTCAGCGGTCCTGCGCCCCGGTCAGGGGCACGAAGACTACCGGCAGCACGCTCCTTTTCTCGATGCGTCCGTCCGCGTCCTTGCTTACCAGCACTAGGTCCTGCGCGTCATGCTGGGCGCCGAGCGGGATGACGAGGCTGCCGCCCGGTTTGAGCTGCTCGATCAGCGCGGCGGGAATCGACATCGCGGCGGCGGTCACCAGGATCGCATCGTAAGGCGCATGCTGCGGCCAACCCTGGCGGCCGTTGCCGGCCCTCACCTCGACGTTGTCGTAGCCCAGGCGCTGCAGGCGGGCGGCGGCTTGCAGCGCCAGCGCGTCCACGATTTCCATCGAATAAACCTGCTTCACCAGCCGCGACAGGATCGCCGCCTGGTAGCCCGAGCCGGTGCCGATTTCCAGCACCACATCGTCGGCCCGGGGCCGGATCAGGTCGGTCATCAGGGCCACGATGTAGGGCTGCGAGATGGTTTGCCCATGGCCGATCGGCAGGGGGCGATTGGCATAGGCGCCGTATTGTAGCTCGTCCGGCACGAAGGCATGGCGCGGCACCGCGCCGAGCGCCGCGACGACCCGTTGATCGAGCGCCGCGCGCCCGGTGTAGTGGCGGGTGCAGCGCATTTCCTCGCGTATCTCATCGAGCAGGAGATCGAGGTCCTGCCTGCGCTCGTCCGTCATCTGCGGTCCATGCCGGCGCGCCGCGGCGCGGCGCCGGGGACGGTGCCGATATCGCGCGCTTTTCCGCCGGTTCTTGCGGCTTCGGAATCGGCCTTTCCATGCCAGACTGCGGGATGTCGTTGCCGGCCGGTCACCGGGCCAGCCAGCAGCACGCATGCGGCAGGAGGCAGGCCATGAACGCACCATTGTCTTTCGGGGAACTTCGCGCCGCGATTCGCGCCTGGCGTCGCTACGGGTTCTTCTCGCTGACGCCGCGCGAAGCGGAAATCATCGACGCGGTGTATTCCCGGCTGGCTGCCAGGCCGCCGGTCAGGCGCTCGGCTACCGGCTAGCGCTTGCATCGGCGGCAGGCAGGGCTGCGGTTCATTGCGCCGCCAGCTTGCGCTGCAGATAGGCGACCACGTCGTCGAGCGTGACCAGGCGCGCGTAGTCGGCCTCGGGAATCTCCACCTTGAGTTTCTCGTGGAGTCCGAGCAGGAAATTCAGCCAGTCCATCGAATCGAGATCCACCTGGCTGCGCAGCGGGCGGTCGCCGCGCAGTTCGTCGGCCTCGACCTCGGGCGCAATGGACAGCAGCGTGGCCAGCGCCACGGCGCGGATTTCGGATGTGTTCATAGCGCCTCCGCCGGGCCGCCCCAAGGAGGCGCCGTCATTAAGATGGAGCGGCCGATCAGGCCGCGAACCGCTGTCACCCCCTTTCTGGGGAAGGGGGATGGGGGGTAGGTCGTCATTTCTCCAGTTCCTCGGGTCTTTGCAGCAGGTCGTTGAGTTCGCGCAGGAACAGCGCGCCGCGATGGCCGTCGGAGACGCGATGGTCGGCGGCGAGGCTGGCCGTCACCACCGGCAGCACCTTGAGCCCGCCGTCCTCGGCCCACGGCCGTTCGGCGACGCGGCCGAATCCCACCAGCGCCACCTGCGGCGGCGTGATCACGCCGAACACGGCCTGCGAGCCCTGGTCGCCGAGATTGGTCACGGTGACGGTGGCCCGGCTCATTTCCGAACTGCGCAGCGACGCGGCGCGGGTGCGCTTCACCAGGTCCGTCAGTTCCTGCATCAGCTGCGTCAGCGTCTTGCTCCCGGCATCGAGCAGCGCCGGCGCGATCAGCCCGCCCTGGCGCAGCGAAATCGCCACGCCGAGATGGATGGCTTGCTCGGCCTGGAACTCGCCATCGCGCCAGTAGCCGTTGAGCTCGGGATAGCGCTGCAAGCCCAGGGCCACGGCCTTCAGCAGCAGCGCGGCCGGCAGCAGGCGTTCAGCCATGGGCCGCGCGGCGTTGGCCGCCTGCAGCCAGGCCAGCGCCTTCGCCAGCGGGATGTCCTCGGCGACGTAGTAGTGCGGAATCTCGCGCTTGGAGCGGCTCATGGCGGCGGCGATGGTCCTGCGCATGTCTGCCGTGCGGTCGACCGGTTTGCCCGGCCCGGGCGCCGCGGCCGGAGGTTCCGCGGTGACCGCGGCGGCTGCCGCGGCGCGTTCGACATCGTCGAGCGTCACCGCGCCATGCGGTCCGCTGCCGGTGACGCGGTCGAGGTCTATGCCCTTTTCCGCCGCATGCTTGCGTGCCGCCGGCGAGATCATGCGGCGCGGCGCGGGGGCCGCAGCGGGGGTGGCTGGGGGCGCCGGGGCGGGCGCCGCAGCGCCAGCGCCAACTCCTGCCGGAGCCGCCTCGCCGGCTTCGAGCAGGGTCGCCATCACGGTGCCGACCGGCATCTTCTGTCCCGGCTCGGCGATCAACTGGTGCACCGTGCCTTCCTGCCAGCTTTCGATATCCACGGCCGCCTTCGAGGTGTCGACGATCGCCACCACCTGGCCCTTCTTCACCGTGTCGCCAACGCCAACTTTCCATTCCAGCAGGGTGCCCTCGTCCATGTCGGAACCCAGCGCGGGGAGCTTGAATTGGATCATGCGAAAAGTCCTTTCACGGCGGCGACTATCTTTTCCGCTTGCGGCAGCGCGGCTTCTTCGAGGTGTTTCGCATAGGGAATCGGCACTTCCTCGGAACAGACCCGCACCACCGGCGCGTCGAGTTCGTAGAAGGCGTTTTCCATGATGCGCGCGACGACCTCGGCGGCGAGGCTGCCGCTCTTCCAGCCTTCGTCGACGACTACCGCGCGGCGGCACTTGGCGACCGCGGCCATGATGCCCGCGCCATCGAGCGGGCGCAGCACGCGCAGGTCCAGCACTTCCGCGGCAATGCCTTCGCCGGCCAGCGTTTCGGCCGCCGCCAGCGCCTTGGGCAGCGAGCCGCCGTGGGTGATGATGACGACGTCCTTGCCCGCGCGCCGCACCCTGGCCGAGCTGATGTCGGCGCTCCAGTCGTCGGGCAGTTCGCCTTCCAGGTTGAACAGCCCGGCATGCTCGAAGATCACCACCGGATCGGGGTCGGCCAGCGCCGGCGCCAGCATGCCGCGCGCATCCTCGATGGTGGCCGGCGCCAGCACCTTGATGCCGGGAATGTGGGCGTACCAGCCTTCCAGGCTGTGCGAGTGCTGGGCCGCCAGCTGGCGCCCGGCGCCGGTGGTCATGCGGATCACCAGCGGAACCGAGAACTGGCCGCCCGACATGTGGCGCAGGGCGGCCGCCGTATTCACGATCTGGTCCAGCGCCAGCAGGCTGAAATTCACCGTCATCACCTCGACGATCGGCCGCATGCCGCCCAGCGCCGCGCCGATGCCGGCGCCGACGAAGCCGAGTTCCGATAGCGGCGTGTCGCGGATGCGCTCGGGCCCGAACTCGTCGAGGAAGCCCTTGGAAAACGCATAGGTGCCGCCGTAGCGGCCGACGTCCTCGCCCATCAGGAACACGCGCGGGTCATTGGCCAGCGCTTCGTGCATGGCCTCGCGCATGGCTTCGCGGTAGCTCAGTGTGCGCGTCATGGCTTGCCTTCCGCAGGAGTAAGGACATCCTTCAGCAAGTCAGCCACAGGCTCCCAGCTGCCCGCTTCGGCGAAGGCCACCGCGGCGGCGACCTCGGCATCGGCCGCGGCATCGAGCGCGAGGAATTCTTCTTCCGTCAGCTTGCCCTCGGCCTTGAGTCGCGCGCTGAAGGTGTGGATCGGGCCGCGGGTTTTCCATTCCTCGATCTCGGCCTTCTGCCGGTAGAGCTCGGCGTCGAACATCGAATGGGCGCGGAAGCGATAGGTCTGGTATTCGACGAACACCGGCCCCGCGCTTTCGCGCAGCGTGCGCACCGCCTGCCGCGTCGTCTCGTGCACCGCGACGATGTCCATGCCGTCGGCACGCAGCGCCGGCATGCCGTAGGAGGCCGCCTTGAGGCAGAGGTCGGTCTGCGATTCGCTGCGCTCGATCGCCGTGCCCATGCCATAGAGATTGTTCTCGCAGCAGAACAGCACCGGCAGACGCCACAGCGCGGCAAGGTTCAGCGATTCGTGGAAGGCGCCTTCGGCCACCGCGCCGTCGCCGAAAAAACAGGCGGTGACGCGCTGCTCCTGCCGCATCTTCGCCGCCAGCGCCAGGCCGACCGCCAGCGGCAGGCCGCCGCCGACGATGGCATTGCCGCCATAGAATCGCGTTGCTGCGTCGAACAGGTGCATCGAGCCGCCGCGGCCGTGCGCGCAGCCTTCGCGTTTGCCGTACATCTCGGCCATGATCGCGCCCATGTCCATGCCGCGCACCAGCGCGTGGCCGTGCTCGCGGTAGGTGGCGACGATGTTGTCGTCCGGCGACAGGGCGTGCAGCGCGCCGACGCCCGTCGCCTCCTCGCCGATGTAGAGATGGAGGAAGCCGCGGATCTTGCCCGCGCCGTACATCTCGGCCGACTTTTCCTCCATGCGGCGGATGCGCAGCATGTCGGTCAGCAGGCGCAGCGCGAAATCCTTGTCCCAGGGCACGGGGCCGGAGGGCGGCGGTGGGGCGCGATGATCAGTCATGGCTGCCCACCTCCCAGCCCCCGCCCGGCAGACGGGGGTGACGGTCGTTCGCCGCTGCGCGGCTCCGGGATATTGACTGCGCCGCCCTCGGGACGGCCCGGCGGGCGGCGCTCATGATCCGCTCTCCAGGGTCGAGGTGTCGCCCTCGGGCAGGCCCAGTTCGCGCGCCTTCAGCAGGCGGCGCATGATCTTGCCGCTGCGCGTGCGCGGCAGGCTGGGCAGGAAGGCGATTTCCTTCGGCGCCACGGCGGCGCCGAGGCGTTTCCTGGCGTGGCCCAGCAGTTCCAGGCGCAGCGCCTCGCTGGCCGCGAAGCCCTGCTTCAGCGAGACGAAGGCCTTCACCACCTCGCCCACCACCGGGTCGGGCTTGCCGATCACGCCGGCCTCGGCCACCGCCGGGTGTTCCATCAGCGCGCTCTCGACTTCGAAAGGCCCGATCAGATGGCCGGCCGACTTGATCACGTCGTCGGCGCGGCCGACGAACCAGTAGTAGCCGTCGGCATCGCGCTGCGCCAGGTCGCCGGTCAGGTACCACTCGTTGTCGGGACCGGCGAAGCACTTGCGGTAGCGCTCCTCGTTGTTCAGGTAGGCGCGGAACATCGAGGGCCAGCCGCGCTTCAGCGCCAGTTCGCCCTCGACCCCGGCTTCCTCGACCGGCGTCACCGTGCCGTCCTCGTGGCGGCGCATGATCGCGGCATCGATGCCGGGCAGCGGCCGGCCCATCGAGCCGGGCTTGATGTCGAAGGCCGGCGTGTTGGCGATCATGATGCCGCCGGTCTCGGTCTGCCACCAGTTGTCGTGGATCGGCAGACCCAGCACTTCCTTGCCCCAGCGCACCGCCTCGGGGTTCAGCGGCTCGCCGACGCTGGCGATGAAGCGCAGTTGCGGAAAGCGGTATTTGCGTGGGATTTCGGCGCCGGCCTTCATCAGCATGCGGATCGCCGTCGGTGCCGTGTACCAGACCGTCACGCCCTCGTCCTGCAGCAGGCCGTACCAGCGCTCGGCGTCGAATTCCTCGGCGTCGATGAGCGAAGTCACGCCATGCAACAGCGGCGCAATGATGCCGTAGGAAGTGCCGGTGACCCAGCCCGGGTCGGCGGTGCACCAGTAGATGTCGTCGGCATGGAGGTCGAGCGCGTAGCGGCCGGTGGCCCAGTGCGTGGCGACCGCGCCATGCACATGCACGGCGCCCTTCGGCGTGCCGGTGGTGCCGCTGGTGAAATGCAGCAGCGACATGTCCTCGGCGCCGGTCGCCGCCACGGCGGATTCATCGCCCGCGGCCGCCATCAGCGCGGCCAGGTCGAGCGTGCCGGGGATGTCGCTGCCGCCGCCATCCTCGGCCACCAGCAGCACGTGTTCCAGCGTCGGCATTTTGTCGCGCCACTTCGCCACCTTGCGCTCGTAGAGCACGTCGGTGGTGACCAGCACCCGGCCGGCGCCGAGATTCACCCGCGTCGCGATCGGCTCCGGGCCGAAGGCCGAGAACAGCGGCGAAACCACCGCGCCATGCCTGAGGCCGCCGAGCATCGCGACATAGAGTTCGGGAATGCGCCCGGCCAGCACGAACACCCGCTCGCCGCGGGCGATGCCGAGCCCGGCCAGCACATTGGCGAAGCGGCTGCTGAGCCGCGCCAGTTCGCCGAAGCCGACATCGCGTGGCGGCCTGCCGCGTGCGCGGAAACGGAACGCGGTCTTGTCGCGCAAGGCGCCCGTCGCATGGCGATCCACCGCCTGCCAGGCGATGTTCAGCGTGCCGCCGGGCTGGCCCGCCAACTCGCGGCCGACGCTTTCCCAGGAAAAGCGCCGGCGCTCGCCGTCGTAGTCGGCAAAGTTGGGTGCAACGCGCAAATCTGCCGCGGTCTTGCGGATGATCGGTGAAGTGTCCATGCCTCCCCCACTGCTTATGCAGGAAATATAGCCCCTTCTGGGGGCGGGGGAAAGGCGGCGTTTCGGTTAGACGTTTGCTTGCCGGACAGGAGCGGCAAGAGTTGGCGCTGGCGACACGGCGTGGGGCCGTCGCGAAGCACGGCTTCGCGCCCACGGCGGCCGGGGGGCCATGCGGGGCCCACCGAGGGCTGCGGTCAGGGGCCGCGTGAAGGAGTGAGGGAGGGGCGCTTGTCGACCTTTGCGGTTGTTGGCCTTGGCATCAGAGGTGCATCGCCGTGCCACACCGCTCGATAAATCACTTCTGTTTGCCGAGCCACTGATCGAGCTGGGCAATCTCTTTCTTCTGCGCGGAAATGATCTTGCGTGCCATCGACTTCATCGCCGGCGACTTGCCGTGCTCGAGTTCCACCTGCGCCATGTCCAGGGCTTGCTGATGATGCGCCTTCATCATCATCGCGAAGTCCTTGTCGGTTTCACCGGACATGGGCATGGTTTGCATGCTGTCGATTCCGGCCATCATCGAATGCTTCATTGCATCCGACCCGGCTGCGCCGTGCTGCATCGCGCCGTGCCCGGTCGAGCCCTGCATCATCATGCCGCCCATGCCGCGCATGGTCATCATGTTTTCCTGCATGGTCTGCATGTGCTGCTGCATCAGATTCTCGCGTCGCGTCGGGTCGCTTGTAGCCTGGAGCTGATCCATCTGCTGCTGCATCGTTTTCATGTTCTCCTGCATCCGGGGCATTTTCTTGTCCATGTCCATGCTCATCGCCGGTCTGGCGGACAGGTTTGTTTCCTGGGCAGAGACAACGGGTACTGACAATGTGCAGCCGATCATCGCGGCAACGAGTAGTGAGGTGTTCATAGTGGTCTTCCCTGTGGGGTTCAATGAATCAATGATTGCGTATAGCGCAATCGCGCAACTGACCGCAGCGCAGGACTGCAACGCAGCAGAATCCGTAGAGTCGCGGCCAAGCTACGCGAACGTATTGCCGATCTCTGTGCGCTGACGCGCATTTGAGGGTTAAGCGATGACGCGCAGCGATGGCTTTCCTGTCGGCTACCCGGGCAATGCGTGCCAGCGCACGGAATTGGTCGCAGCGCGCGAATAGGCTCGTCGCCAACGGTGATGCGCCGAGCCGTCAGACCCCGATGGGTCGCTTGAACGCAACCCAATGAGAGTGCTGCACCATGGGCTCCTACCGCAAACTCTGGTTCATCCTGATCGCCGTTCTGGCGCTCACCTTCTCGCTGCTCGGCTACTACGGCACCGAGGTCTATCGGCAGGCGCCGCCCATACCGGGGCAGGTGGTCGCTGGCGACGGCGCGGTGATGTTCACCCGTGACGATATCCTCGACGGTCAGACGGCGTGGCAATCGGTCGGCGGCATGCAACTGGGCTCGATCTGGGGCCACGGCGCCTACCAGGCCCCGGACTGGACCGCCGACTGGCTGCACCGGGAACTGAGCGCCTGGCTCGACCTCGCGGCACAACTTGGCTACGGCAAGCCGTATGCGGCGCTGGGCGCCTCAGCGCAGGCCGAACTGCGGGAAGAACTGAAACTCGAATACCGGGGCAACCGGGTGCACCCGGCCAGCGACGTGCTGAGGGTCTCTGCGCGACGCGCGCAAGCCATGACGCAAACCGCCGACTACTACCAGCGCCTGTTCTCCGACGCGCCCGAACTGCAGAAGAGCCGCGAGCACTATGCGATGAAGGAGAACACCCTGCCCAGCGCGGAGCGCCGGGTGAAGCTGACCCACTTCTTCTTCTGGACCGCCTGGGCGGCCGCCACCGAGCGTCCGGGCCAGCAGGTCACCTACACCAACAACTGGCCGCATGAACCGCTGATCGGCAACCAGCCGAGTACCGAAAACATCGTCTGGTCGATCGCCAGCATCGTGGTGCTGCTGGCCGGTGTCGGCCTGCTGGTGTGGGCCTGGGCCTTCCTGCGCCGCCACGACGAGCCGCTGCCGGCCGCGGCTGCGCAGGATCCGCTGCGCAGCTTCGCGCTGACGCCGTCGCAGCGCTCGCTGGGCAAGTACCTATTCCTGATCGTGGCGCTGTTCGTGTTCCAGGTCATGATCGGCGGCTTCGCCGCGCACTACACGGTTGAAGGCCAGAAGTTCTACGGCGTGGATCTCTCGCAGTGGTTTCCCTATGCGCTGGTGCGCACCTGGCACATCCAGGCGGCATTGTTCTGGATTGCCACGGGATTCCTCGCCGCGGGTCTGTTCCTCGCGCCGCTGATCAATGGCGGCAAGGACCCGCGCTACCAGAAGCTTGGCGTGGACATCCTGTTCTGGGCCCTGATCGTGGTGGTGGCCGGTTCCTTCATCGGCAACTACTTTGCCATAGCGCAGATCATGCCGCCCCACCTCAATTTCTGGCTCGGCCATCAGGGTTACGAATATCTCGATCTCGGCCGCCTCTGGCAGATCGGCAAATTCGCCGGCATCGCCTTCTGGCTGGTGCTGATGCTGCGCGGCATCGCGCCGACCCTGAAGCGCCCGGGCGGCGACAAGAACCTGCTGGCGCTGCTCACCTCGTCCGTGGTGGCGATCGGTCTGTTCTATGGCGCCGGCCTGTTCTATGGCGAGCGCACCCACCTGACGGTGATGGAATACTGGCGCTGGTGGGTGGTGCATTTGTGGGTCGAAGGCTTCTTCGAAGTGTTTGCGACGACCGCCCTGGCCTTCGTCTTTGCCACGCTGGGACTGGTATCGCGGCGCATGGCGACGACCGCCAGCCTGGCTTCAGCCTCGCTGTACCTGCTCGGCGGCATCCCCGGCACCTTCCATCACCTGTACTTTTCCGGCACCACGACCGCGGTGATGGCCGTCGGGGCGAGCTTCAGCGCCCTGGAAGTGGTGCCGCTGATCGTCTTGGGCCACGATGCCTGGGAAAACTGGCGGCTCAAGGCGCGGGCAGCCTGGATGGAGGAACTCAAATGGCCGCTGCTGTTCTTTGTCGCCGTATCCTTCTGGAACATGCTGGGTGCCGGCGTCTTCGGCTTCATGATCAACCCGCCGCTGGCGCTGTTCTACCTGCAGGGTCTGAATACCACGCCGGTGCACGCCCACGCCGCGCTGTTCGGGGTCTATGGTTTCCTTGCGCTGGGCTTCACGCTGCTGGTGCTGCGCTATATCCGGCCGCAATACCGCTTGCACCAGGGGTTGATGAAAACCGCGTTCTGGGGGCTCAATGCCGGCCTGGCACTGATGATCTTCAGCAGCCTGCTGCCGATCGGCTTCATCCAGTTTCACGCCAGCGTAAGCCAGGGCCTCTGGTACGCGCGCAGCGAAGAGTTCATGCAGCAGCCCTTGCTGCAAACACTGCGCTGGGCGCGAACTTTCGGCGATGTGGTGTTCATCGTCGGCGCCGTATCCGTGGCCTTGCAGGTGGTGCTGGGATTGCTGCGCCGGACACCCGCGTTCAGCGAGAAGGCCGGCTTGCCCATTCTGGGCGGTTGACGGGGACAGTCTGTTTCGGCATCCCGAAGTTCTTACTTACGAATTGATGTACGGCGGCAATACGCATTGTTGCTGTCGTTCAACAATTCACCAGCAATAAATGCAGGGGTGGCAAATCCGGGCGGCAGCTTATCGAAAAGTGCTATTCACTCTCCGTGCCCTTAACGGACTTAGCCAGTCCAGCAAAGCAGTCGCTCAGAAATGTGGGGCCAGAACTCATGCCTCCATCCTTGCCTTGAACCGCTCCAACAGTTTCTCCGAGGTTGCGGCGTCATCCGCCAAGGATAGAACGCCGAGCACAGCGAGTGTGGCAATGACGTCGGCAAACCGAAGTACCTCCAGGAGCTCTGCTACAGAGTAATTTGCTTGGATTCCGTCAGAAGTGTTCCAACGCTGGACATGGATGCCGCCGGTATGGGTATATCCACAAAGCGCCTTCCAGTTGCGCTTCTTGATTAGAGAAAGTCGTCCCACTTGGAACGCGTCCTTTTGCGCTAGCGCGTCCAGCAGTTTGTCGATCTTCGGTGGCTCCCAACCTTTCCAGAATTTTTGAACTTGAGTATCTGTCGCGCACAAGGCAAGCCACTCACCGCGAACGTATGCCTCAAAAGCAACTCGCAGAAGCGCAAAACAAGACGCATAAAGTCTTGCGTCAAGGAGCACGATGATCGCGTGATGATGATCTTGTGCAATGCCAAGACATGAACCCGCCGCCCGTACTCGGTTGTTCGCAGGCAAGCTCTTTTCGTGTACAGCAAGACGCAGCCATTCACCGTAGGCATTCGCATCGTTGAGCTGCTTGTCAGTGAGCATGAGTTCAACCAATATTTAGGCGCAGAAACTCTGGATTATCGCTAATAACACAGGCACGATGGAAATGCCATTAAGGTATTGAATGACGGGGAGATTATCCGATCTCGGTCTCCATATCAATCATCAATCATACGGACCGGGCGCCAACGTCCTCTTTGAGGAGCATTCTTGAGCAGCGGCTCATGGCCGTGGGCTGCCTCTGAGGTGGGTTCCCGAAAGCCACCATCTGCCAGACCGCCGTTGTCCAAATGACCAGTTACCCGCACCTTGGCCGAACTGGTGCCCGCGCCCGGAAGTCGCCGCTCGAGGTTCTTCACCATGGCGGGCATCCAATCGGAGTCGCCAACTTGCCCCGTCTGAACTCCGGCGGTTGCCGGACCGGGCTAATGACTTGGGAATATTGCCCGCGCACCGCTATCCGCATAGTGCTGCTTTCCGAGCGGCTTTTCCAGATGCGGCAACCACTGGCCCATGGTGTTTATGACGTAAGCAACGGACACGGCCGCCAGCGGATGCGCCTGGCCAGGAAAAAATCCGCCCAGGCCGCGCAGCTTTTCCACCAGCCACTCGGTCTCGGTGCGCGGCACCAGTTGGTCGTTGTCACCGGAGAGCGACAGACTCGGCACGTCAATTGCCAGCAGATCGGACTCGCTCAGCGGCGGAGTGGTGCCCAGGCTTAGAAAAAGCGCATGGTTCGCTCGCGCCACCGCGCGCCAATCCTGAGGATAGTGCAGACGCGCGAGTTCATGCTGACGTGGATTGCCCGACTTGCCAAGGCGATCGACGCTTATCAAGTACGTCCACAAATCGACCGTCGCTTGATCGAACACCACCTTGGCGGCCAGCGTTGCCACGCCGCACACCCTCTGCGGATAGTGTCGGGCGAGGTAAAGCGCCAAAGTCCCGCCCAGGCTGTAGCCGGTTGCGGCAAAGCGCTCCAGGCCGCGTGCATCGCATTGCGCAATCACATCGGCGGCAAAATCGGAAAACTTGAGCGCCTGTGGCACGGGGCGGCCACCATGACCCGGCAGATCGGGCGCAAATACAGGCGCAAGCTTGCGCAGCCCATAAGTCAGCGGCGCGATCTCCAGCGCCGCACCATTGGCGCCGTGCAAGAGCAGAAGTGGGATCACGGCGCCTACGATACACCAAGCAAAAAGGAGCGGGACGTGGCTGCGCTTTGGGCAGCATGGAGTGGGTGGCGCGCGGCGCAGCAGGGCCGCAATGGAGAACATTTCCAGGCGGCGGCTTCCGGCCGGCTTGAGCCGGCGGGCCGACCAATGAATGCTAAACGCCCGACGGGAGCTTGGAGGCCATCATTTTCTTGCGGTCGATCTTGCGCCCGTCGACAATGAATGTTCCGTCACCAACCGCGTGAACCGTGCGCTTCTCCTTGCGTGCGGTGTCGATGTAGGCGGCAACCGCCTCCAGCACGACAATGTTGTGCTTTTTGACGATGTCGATGACCTTGCACTCAATGTTGGCGAGGCATTCCTTGATCAAGGGCGGCCTGACGAGCTTGGCCTGCACGGGCGTGAGCCTGAACTTGGCAAACTTGTCCGTGTCCGCTCCGGAGCAGGTCCCGATGCCGACCACCTTGTCCAGCAGGTCGACGGTGGGAATTGCAATGACGCACTCCCGATGTTTTCGCAAGGCCGCGAAGGAGTGATTCCACTCACCCGTGGTGATGGCGAATACCGGGGTGAAATCCATCACCATGGTCCAGGAGATAGTCATGATGTTGTCTTTGTTCCGATCATGGGTCGTCACGAGGACCACAGGCCCCGATTCCATCAGGGTAAAAGCCTTGATCAGTTTCAACTGCCGCATGGGAGCACCTCCGATAGTCATGCCACGCTTGCGCGCTCAGTGTTGGCCGCGACACTCGATATGCAAACATGCCGACCGCGCGGGGGGGCCGCTATGGATCGATTTCTTGGATGGCGGCCCCTGACCGGGGTCCTCGGCAAGCCCTGCATGGCCCGTCGACCGCCGTGCAACCCGCCCCCTCGCGGCAGCTTTCATCGCGGCTTGATTTCCCGCATCACCGCGGCGAAAAAGCGCCGATACATGGCTTCCTCGCGCAGCGTCTCGCCGCCGACTTTGACCATGGCCTCGGAGGTGGTGGTCGAGGACACGGAAATCGGTGCGACGATCGGAATGCCCACCGAGGTTTTCTGTTTGGTCTGCGAGATCTCGAAGCGGCTCTCGACCGCCGTGGCGAACAAGGCCGTACCCGCTGCCGATTGCTGGCAGCTTGCGTGGAACTGCAGCACGGCAGGGTGATCCTTTTCGGCCATGAACTCCCTGGTGCCGATCAGCGCCAGGTCGTCCTCGGGCGACGCCCGGGCTACCACATAGCCATCGCCGAGCAACACCTTCTTCGCCGCAGTGCAGACAGTCGCCGGCGCCGCGGCAATGTCGAAGCGATGCATAGGCTGTTCGCGAAATGGCTGGTCATCCCGGTTGCCGAGGTTCCCGCCGCAGGCCTCGAGCACAGCGACGGCGGCCAGCGCCGCAGGCAAGCGCATTCGTCGCATTTCCGGTCCTCCCGTACAAGAGTTCCACGCAGAATGTTGACTGAATAAATTCTGCCTCTTGCGGCGATGCCGGGTTTGATTTAGCGCAAGCCGTCGGACATTAAGCGCCGCGTTCCCGCGCGGCGCCGCCAGGCGATCAGGGTGGCGGGACCTGTTGCGCTTCCGTCCTGAGTTCCACCACCGCGTTCACCAGTTGCCGCGAGGCGGCTTCGAAAGCGCCGTCGAGGACCTTCATGGCCGCTGCCTTGTCGCCTTGTTCGGCCTTGCGCAACACCTCGGCGGCGCAGGCGTGGAAATGGGCATGCTTCCTCAACACCTCTTGGTAGGCGGGCGTCGCCTTGTACCGCGCGCCCTCGCCATGTATCCACTTGCCGAAGGCGCACACGTCATCGTCGCCGGCGGCGATGCTTTCAAGATCTTCGCCGCCGGCGTCGTCGATCAATCGGGCCAGGCGGATCTTCCATATGACATGGGCCGCCATTGCGTCGTCGAAATCCATAAGCCTGTTTCTAAAAGGGTTTTAGTATTATTGCCAAAGTAATAGTAGGGACTTCCCGCTTGTGCTGTCAAGAAAATCCAGGCGCAGGCCGCCAACGGCCGTGGCGCGGGCAGTTCTGGCGCGTCGCGCCCGGGCGCGGAGGAGTAAGATATGGCACATCCGCCGCATCCCTGAGCAAGCCGTTTTTCCCATGCCCCTGTTCGTCAATTTCCGAAGCGTCGTCCACGCACTTTCCGACTCTTTGGATCTGGTGGGCATCGACGACGTGCATCATGGCAAGCGCGTCGGCATCATGGCGGTGGAAATCCTGCGCGAGCTCGGCTGGTCGCGGCAAGACCAGGAAATGGTTTTCGACGCCTGCCTGCTGCACGACATCGGCGTCTCGACCTCGGACCTGCACCGGCAACTGGTCGAGGAGTTCGACTGGGTGGGATCGCAGACGCACGCCAAGCTCGGCGCCTTCCTGCTGTCGAAGTTCCCGCCGCTCGCGCATCTGGCGCCGGCGATCCGCCTGCACCATACGCATTGGGCCGAACTCAAGGATCGCTGCGGCAAGACCGAACGCATCGCCAACCTGATTTTCCTCGCCGACCGCGTCGATGTCCTGGCCGGGACGGCGATCCTCAACGACGAATTGCTCGAGGGCGTGCCGGCGATCCGGGCCAAGGTGCTCGAGCAGTCCGGCCGGATGTTCGACCCGGAGCTGGTCGCGGCCTTCGTCAGCGTCTCGCGCAAGGAGGCATTCTGGCTCGGCCTCGAAACCGGGCCGGTGGCGGAGTACATGGCACGCATTTCGCGCAGCGCGCGGCAGGAAGAGACCGGCATCGAGACCCTGCTCGGCGTGGCGGCGCTGTTTTCCCATGTGGTCGACGCCAAGAGCCACTTCACGGTGGATCACTCGCAGGGCGTGGCGCGCGTCGCGGCTTATCTGTGCGGCATACTCGGCGACAGCTGCAGGCTCGATCACGACGACTGCGCCAAGCTGGAGCTGGCGGGCTACCTGCACGACCTGGGAAAGCTGAGGATTCCGGATGCCGTGCTCGACAAGCCCGGACCGCTGACCGGCCGCGAGCGCAGGCAAATCACCAGCCACGCCTACGAGACCTACCGCATCCTGTCGCGCATCCCGGGCTTCGAGGACATCGCGCTATGGGCATCCTATCATCATGAAATGCCCGACGGCGAGGGTTATCCGTTCCGCCTGACCCGGGACGAGATTCCGTTCCAGGCCAGGATTCTGCGGGCCGCCGACATCTTCCAGGCGCTGGCGCAGGATCGCCCCTATCGCGATGCGCTGCCGGCCCCCGCCGTGCTCGACCACTTGCGCCTGCTGTGCGAGGAAGGGCAACTCGATCTCAGCATCTACGACGCGATCGCGGCCAACCTGCCTGAGGTCTACCGCCTGGCGCAGCCCTGCGCCGATCAATTCCAGATGAATTCAAGGCGGGCGGCCAGCGATCCTATCGTGGCGTCGTAGCGCAGCAGGGTGGAGCGCCATCCGCTACGGCCGGCTGAAGCCGGCCCCTAGTCGTCGCCGTTGAAAATGCTGCCGAGGATGCCGCCCTGCTCGCCGCCCGAGCCGCCGCCGCCTTTTCGCACCGGCGCCGCGGCGAAAATCCGCGAGGCCAGGCGGGCGAAGGGCAGGGACTGCAGCCAGACCGTGCCGGGGCCGCGCAGCACGGCGAAGAACAGGCCCTCGCCGCCGAACAGCGCGGTCTTGATGCCGCCGACGAACTGGATGTCGAAATCGACGTTCGGCGTGTAGGCCACCACGCAGCCGGTATCGACGCGCAGGACTTCGCCGGGCGCCAGTTGGCGTTCGATCACGGTGCCGCCGGAATGCGCGAAGGCCATGCCGTCGCCGTCGAGCTTCTGCATGATGAAGCCCTCGCCGCCGAAGAAGCCGGTGCCGAGTTTCCTCTGGAAGGCGATGCCCAGCGAAACGCCCTTGGCCGCGCAAAGGAAGGCGTCCTTCTGGCAGATCATGGTGCCGCCGTATTTGCGCAGGTCGAAGGCGATGATCTTGCCGGCGTAGGGCGCGGCGAAGGCGACGCGCTTCTTGCCCTGGCCCTGGTGGGTGTAGACCGTGGTGAACAGGGATTCGCCGGTGATCAGCCGCTTGCCGGCGCCGACCAGCTTGCCGAACAGGCCGGACTGCTGCGCCGAGGCGTCGCCGAACACGGTGTCCATGGTGATGCCGTCCTCCATGTACATCATGCTGCCGGCCTCGCCGATCGCGGCTTCGCCCGGATCGAGCTCGATTTCGACGAACTGCATGTCGTCGCCGTGTATGAAATAGTCAATGACGTCCATGGCCATGCTGCGGTCTCCGGCTTGAATTGGGGCGCACAGAATACCGGATTTGCCCGCCGGACTTTGCGGAGGCCGGCGCGGGTGCCGCAGGAGTTGGCGCTGGCGGGACGGTGAAACTCAGCCGCCCCGGCGTTGCGCCCAGAAAATCGCCGCGACGAAAACGAATACGACGAATTCGAGCACGCCGACCCAGACGATCATGCGCACGATGCGGCGCTGGCGCGGCGCCATGCCGGGCAGGAAGCTTTCGTGCCACCAGCGCCAGCCGGGCAGCCGGCCCCAGCGCCGGCGGCCGAGCAGGTGGCGGCGGATCGCATCGACCCAGGGCCCCAGGCTGCGATCGACTTCGGCGACGCGCGGATCCTGCGCGTCCATGATGATCGGATAGAGTTCGGTAATGATGAGGCGGCAGCCGCCGCCCTCCGCCGCCTCGACCGCCAGCGTGGTCGCCTGCTTGAGGCCATCGCCATAGCGGAGGACGACGGTGCGCGTGGACTGCGTCGTCTCGACGCGTATCAAGGTTTCGAGGCGCCGTCCGCTGGTTTCGTTGTGCGCCGCGAAGCGCACGCCGTCGGGCAGGGGCTGCCAGGTTTCGACGGCGAGATGGGGGTTGAGGCGCAGTAGGCGCTCGATGTCGGCGAGGAACTCGAACACGGCCGCGGCAGCAAGCGGCAGCCGGGTCTCGGCGCGGACCTGGTCCAGCTGCGCCGCTGCGGGTGTTGCACTCAAGGATGGGCTGCGATCAGCAGCGGACAGCTGAGGCTGCGCACCAGCTTTTCGAGTTCCATGCGCGAGTTGAGGCCCTGCTCGCCCTTCTTGCGCGGCGAACCGATGACCACCAGATCGGCGCCGACCTCGGCGGCCACGGCGAGCACGGTTTCGGCCGGATTGCCGAAGCGCATCACCGACGCATAGGCCAGTCCGCGTTCCCTGCAGCGCGACTCCACCGCGGCGAACTCGCGCCTGGCGTCGCTTTCGAGCATGCCCTCGACGTAGCTGCCGAAGGCGTCGCGCGTCGATGCGTTGTTGAGCCAGTCGTCGCCCTGCATGCCGGCCCAGAGTTCGGGCACGACCAGGCAATGGACGAGGGTGGTGGTGCCGGGCACGGCGAACTCGTGGGCCAGGGTTTCCGCCGCTTGCGCGCCGCTGCTGCCATGGTGGCAGAGCAGCAGTTTCAATGGTGTTCTCATGTCTGATTTTCCGTGACTACCGTTGCCGCCGCATGGGGCGGCGACAAAAAGTCCCGCCCCACCCGGCGGACATGCGGGCGGGGCGGGACGGTTTATGGCGGCAGCAAGTCGCTTACTGGCCGACGAACAGCACGATGCCGATGGCGATCAGCAGGGCGAAGACCAGGGAACCGATGTCTTCCCTGCGGTCGCTGACGAAGATCGACAGGCTGGTGCCGCGCTCGAACTTTTGTTCCGACATGGTGTTCTCCTTAGATGAACTCTTTGATGAACAGCAGCACCACGATCAGCGAGCCGACCGCCTTGATCGTGCCGACCACGCCGCCGATGATCAGCGGCGTGCCGCCGGCCTGTTTCAGCGCGGCCATGGTGATCTGCATGCCGAGGCCGATCAGGCCGAAAGCGAACAGCCAGGCCAGCCAGTCGCGGAAGGCGCCGATGGTCTTCGAGCTGTGGTAGGCCGCCTTGCTCGCCTTGTCGATCGCGCCGGCGGCGACGGCATCGAGACCCTTCATCTTGCCGACGGCCTTGAGCAGGGTTTCCTGTTCGCGGGTGGACACCTTGCGGTTGGCGATCAGCTCGGCCAGGCCCTTGTAGGCATCTTCCGGCGTGGCGTGGCGCTGGCCGATGTTGATCGCCTTCTCGGTGAAGAAATCCTGCAGCTGCTTGGCGCCGGCGGGTTCCTTGAGGCGCGCCAGCTCGGCTTCGATGGCCTTGGTCTCCTTGCCCTTGAGCAGCTTGTCTTCCTTGATCTGCTCGCTGCTGAAGTACTTGCCCTGGTAGTGGCCGGACGGCGTGAAGGCGCCGAGGGTCGACAGCAGGAACATCAGGATGAAGCCGAGCACGAACAGCGGGAATTTGGCGAACAGCACCTTGCGCAGGTCGACCTTCTCGGCGCCGACCTCGTGCTTGACATACCAGGTGGCGAGCCAGAGCACGACGATGGGCAGGAACAGGACGCGGGTGATGTTGAAGATCTCGGCGACCTTCAGCGTCTCGATGCCGTGCGGGTCGAAGGCCAGCGCCGCGCCGGCGACCTGCGCCGAGTTGAGGATGCCGGTGCCGGCCCAGGCGCCGAACTGCACCGGCCCCATGCCGAGCATGTGGCCGATGGTCGGGAACAGGAACATGCAGCCGACGCCCCAGACCAGGATGGTGCCGATGGTGTAGGCGATCTCGCCGGCCTTGGCATTGACCACCGGGGACGCCGCCACCGCCGCCGAGACGCCGCAGACGCCGACGCCCGAGGCGAGCACCGCGGTCATCGAATTGCCGGTGTTCATGCGCCTGCCCATGTAGAGCACGATGCCGATCGAGCCGAGCACGAAGACGCCGATCAACAGCACCGATATGGCGCCGAGCTGCGCCAGTTCGGTCGCGCTGTAGAGTGCGCCGAGCAGGATCACGCCGGTCTTGAGGAAGAAGCGCGCGGTGCGCACGCCGTTCGCCGCCCAGTCCGGGATCTTGAACACGTTGACGATGACGATGCCGATGACGATGCCCAGCACCACGTAGTTCAGGTTGAAGATGCTGGCGAAGTTCCAGCCCAGCGTCGGTTGCGCGGCCTTGCCCCAGTTGGCGAACATCGGATCGAGGCCCCAGCGCACGACGAAGGCGATGAGCAGGATGTAGGCCATGCCGGGGAAGATCGAGAGGTAGTAGTCGAGATTGCCTTCCTTCGGTGTCCACACCAGGATCAGCAGGCCGAGCAGGGTGGCGACGCCGCCGAAGATGTAGCTCATGTTCGCCTGGAAGGCCTTGGCCTCGTCGAACTTGGACTTGGGCATCTTCATGTCCGGCGCCGGCTTGTTTTCGGCCGCGGCAATTTCGCTGGCGACGCGGAACTCGGCGTCGAACTTCTCCTTGACCTTCAGGTGGTCGGAGTAGGCGCTCTTCTGGAAATACTGCTGCATGCCATCGATGCTGCCGCTGGCGTTGAGCCAGCCCCAGAGCAGCATGACCATCCCGATGATCAGCAGCGCCGGCGATTTTTTTGTATAGACCATTCTTGTTCCTCCTCGGTCGCTCGTGGGAAATCTATAAGACACCCGGGACGCGCGGAACGCCCCCGGTGTCTATGGACGGAACAGGATGGAATTTATTCCATTGGCAGCTTGCGGGCCTTCCAGTCAGGCATGCCGTTGCGGTACCAATGCACGTTCTTGTAGCCGGCCTTGGCCATGACGACGGCAGCCTTGTAGGATTTCCAGCAGGTGCCGGAATTGCAGAACACGACGTAGTCCTTGTTCTTGTCGGCGATCTTGCTCATGTCGAACTTGTCCTGGGCCGCATCGAACTTCACGTCCTTCGCGCTCTTCTCCGGATCGTAGGGCACCGAGATGGCGCCCTTGATGGTGGCGTCGGAATACTCGCTGGCCTTGCGCGTGTCGACCAGCACCGCGCCCTTGGCCTGCAGATCCTGCACCGCCTTGGCTTCGACCAGCTTGACGCCGGCGGGAGCCGCGGTGGGTGTTTCCTGGGCCAGCGCACTGCCGCCGGCAACCAGAAAACCGCAACTGACGAACGTGACGAATGCCTGCTTGATGGTGTGCATCTTTATCCTCCTCCGTGTATGCGGCGGGCGCCGCGCAAAGTGTGAAAACATCTGCAAGCGTACCTGACTATTGATTGTCGGTTTGCGCTCCCGCGCTATCAAACTACGGAACAATCGGTCGGCAATCAAATGTTTTGATTTATGGATCAGCGCATTCTGTGCTCATGCCGGTGCCATGCGAAACACGTACCACGGTCACCGTGCACGGCGCCTCGCTCGCCACGCGCGAGGACACGCTGCCGAGCAGGCGGCGCCGGCCGGAACTGCCGCGGGCGCCGATGATGATGTGGTCGGCATGGCTGGCGCGCGCGTATTCGATCAGCCGCGCCGGCACGTCGCGGCCTTCGAGCACGTGGAAGCGCAGCCGCTCCTGCGGCAGGCCGAGGGGCTGCGCCCAGTGGTGTAGTTCCACCAAGCGCTGCATGTGCAGCCCGCGCATGATCTCGGCGCCGTCTTCCTGCTCGGTCAGCAGCGAAGGCTCCAGCACGCTGACGCAGCTCACGCGCCAGTGCTGCTCGCCGCCGACGATGCGCCGCGTCGCATCGCGCAGGGCCTGGAACAGGGCTTCGCTGCCGGTATCGATGGCGACCATGACCTGCGGCGCCAGCGCCAGGTGGGCCGTGGGCGCCCGGCGCGGCGGCGGCGCGGCGGACAGCGCCGCCAGCCAGCGCCGGGCCGCGACCAGCGGGCCGGCGCGTTTGCGGCGGCGGCCGCGTTGCGTCAGCGTCACCTGCTCGGGATGCTGCAGGTCGTGCGCAACCTGCGCCGCGGTGGCGTAGCGGTCGTCCGCGCGCACTTCGAGGCAATGCAGGATGATTTCCTGCAGCCATTCGGGCAGGTCGGCGACGATGCGCCGCGGCGGCGGCGGATCGAAGTAAAGGCGCCGGCGCAGACCGCCCATGCCGGCCGGTTCGCCGAAGGGCAGCCGGCCGGTGGCCAGCAGATACAGCACCACCCCGAGCGAGAACACGTCGCTGCGCGGATCGCCGCGCACGCCGGCAATCTGCTCCGGCGAGATATAGGCCGGCGTGCCCAGCGGCTTCTCGGATTCCGCCGCGGCCAGATCGGGCAGGTGGCCGTGGAATGCCAGGCCGAAATCGATCAGCGCCGCCCGGCCATCCGCGCGCAGGATCACATGCGAGGGCTTGAGGTCGTGGTGCACCACTTCCTGCCGATGCAGATCGTGCAGCGCCGAGGCCAGCGCGGCGCCGAGCCGGGCGACTTCGGCGGCCGGCAGCGGCGCAGCGGCCGCGAATTCGGCGAGCGACTTGCCGGCGATCTCTTCCATCACCAGGTAGGGGCCGCAATCGCTTTCGCCGCTGGCCAGCAGGCGCGGCACATGCGGTCCGGCCACGCGCGCGAGGATCATCTGCTCGACCTCGAAGCCGGCATAGCAGGCCGGATGGCTGCCGAATTCCAGCTTCGGCACTTTCAGCAGGCCGGCCTCGCCGCCGTCGCCGGCGGCGACCCGGTAAAGCAACGCCATGCCGCCTTCGCGCAGTTTTTCCTGCACGCGGTAGGCGGCGATCTGCGTTCCCGGCCTGAGGTGAGCGGCGCTTTCCATTCACTCGCCTCTGTGCAGTCGCAGCGCCAGACGTTCCGGCAGTCCGGCCGCGAGAATCTTGCGCGCCGCGCTCAGGTGGTCGTAGGGCACGCGAAAGTACTTCAGCATGCGCTGCTCTTCATCGTAAAGCGCATACGCCGCCGCGTTGTTGCCGTCGCGCGGCTGGCCGACCGAACCGCCGATCGCCAGCCAGCGCCGGCGGCCGCTCAGGGGGATGGGCGCACCTGCCACGGGCAGGAAGTGATGCACGCCGCTGCCGGCCGCGAAATACAGCGACGGGTGGTGCACGTGCCCGGCAAACGTCAGCGTCGCCTGTGCGGCATCCATGCAGCGTCCCGCCTGCAGGTTGCTGGTGATGTATTCCCACGTCCCCGGCGCATTGACGCCGGCATGCACGAACAGCAGATCGTCGCGCCGTGCGGAGTAGGGCAGAGCCGCCAGGAAATCGCGCTCGCCGCTGCCCAGTTGGGCGCGTGTCCAGTAGGTCGCTTCGCGCGCGACGAAGTTCATGGTCTCGCACAGGCCGCCCAGCGCCGCGTCGTCGTGATTGCCCCTGACCAGCAGCGCACCCCTGGCCGCATGGTCGGCCAGCAGGCCGAGGCAGGCGACCGGATCGGCGCCGTAGCCGACCAGGTCGCCGAGAAAGACATACTGGGTGGCGCCCTCGCGCGCCGCGTGCGCCAGGCAGGCGCGCAAGGCCTCCAGGTTGGCGTGGATGTCCGCCAGGACCGCAATTCTCATGGGCGATCAGCCGACCGGATTGTCGGATGAGAGGCTGCTTCCGTCAAGGGCCGGCCGGCACGGCCGCCAGTCGCGCGCCGTCGGCGGTCATGCAGATGATTGACCAAGGTTTATGCCCCCCCGCTCTTCGTTTGAGACCAATATAGCCGCGTTGGCAGGCGGAGGGAAGGCGGCGGCAAGAGTTGGCGCTGGCAGTACGGCGGCTATCGCCCCGTTGCTGCGCACATCACGCGTCGTTCATCGCTCCACGCGGTGGATCGCCGATTGCACAGCGTGCAAGGCGCGCCGCTCAGGTTGTTGGGCGTGGGGAGGAGCTCAAGGAAGAATTGCCGGGGTTGTTTGTCTCAGAAGTGTCCTAAGCGGGAGGGTGTCCGGAGTTCGAGCTTGCGCATCCGCATGTCCTCGATCATCCGTAACCGCAACTCACTGGGGGCTTGCGTGAACGTCTTCATGTTCTGCTCCTTGGGTAACGAGGCGGATTGCCTCAGTTCCCAACATAGACAGAACTATGCTTCATCCTACCTCCAATGCGACAGCGGAGCTCCCATTACCGCGCGAGCGGTTTAATCCTATGGCCGTTCTGCGTCACTCGCTCACGGCCTTCGCTGTCAACTCAGAAGATCGGCTTGAATCGGCAGCCGGGCGACAGGGCATGCCCGGTTGCTTCAACCCGCCTGCGGATCGGCCAGCAGGAACGCGATGACGAACTCGTGGCGGCCGAGCTGCACGAGCTCCAGCACGCGCGCCATGTCGATGTTCATGTAGTCATGCACGATACGGTTGCGCAGGCCGATCACGGCATTCCATGCCGGCAATTCATCCGCGCGAATCCCACCATGGCGGGCCAGCGTGGCAAAGGCATCGTAGGCGGATACGGGAACGGGCTCCCCGGCGGCCTTGAGCATTTGCTTTGTCTTGCCGATGGAATTTTCGATCAGTACCTGCAAGGCGTGGAGCACGCCGTTCTGCTCCAGCCCCGACAGGATTTCCCCGGCCAGCAGCTTGCGGCGCGCCTCGTCGAGCAGCGCGCCCTGCTCGCGGGCGATAAAGGCGGTTTCCGCCTGATAGAGGTCAAGCCGCACGCGTGCGCTCCCATTCGTAGTCCTCGATCTCGCGCCAGGTGCGAGCCAGGAAGCGGTTCCAGGCTAGGCTGTCTTCGCCATGAAGCGGTACGCCATCTTCGGCCACCGCCGCCCGCATGGCGAGGCGCGCGGTCGGCAGATCGATCAGGTCGATGAAATCTTCGGTCACGCCCAACAAAGCCGCCAGATCACGGCGCAGGGTTTCGCTACGGGCGAGGGTATCGAACAGGCTCAGCTCGTTCGGCCATTGAATCGCGATATCCCAGTCGCTGCCTTCGCAGGCGCGGCCATCGGCGCGGCTGCCGACGAGAATTGCCAATTCCAGCGCGGGCTGCCCAGCCAGGAAGGCGCGCAGCCGCTCCAGTTCTCCAGTTTGTCCGCTCATCGCGCTTCGCCTCCATGGCAGGGTACCGCACGGATTGTAGCCCAGCCGCGGCGGCGGTCCGGCCGGCTCCGCTCTCAGTTTTCCTCGGCCACCATGCGGATCGCGCCGCAGGGGCACTCGGTGGCGCAGATGCCGCAGCCCTTGCAGTAGTCGAAATTGAACTTGAAGCGCTTGCCGGGACCGAGCTTGATCACGGCGTTGTCGGGGCAGACGCCGTAGCAGTTGTCGCACTCGAAGCAGTTGCCGCAGGACATGCAGCGGCGCGCCTCGAACAGCGCGTTGTTTTCGTCGAGGCCGCCCAGCACTTCCTCGAAGGTGGACTGGCGGCGGATGATGTCGAGCACCGGGCGCATGGTCTTCGGCGCGTCGGAGTAGTACCACGGGTTCATGCGCTCTATGGTGGCGACCTCGTGCTTTTCCGCCGGCGCGTATTCGGCGCGGCGCAGCCAGGCGTCGATCGCGCGCGCGGCCTTCTTGCCGTGACCCACGGCGACGGTTACCGTGCGTTCGCTGCCGGCCATGTCGCCGCCGGCGAAGACGCCGGGGTGGCCGGTCATCATGCCGCCATCGACCTGGATCATGCCGCCCTCGACCACCAGGCCCGGCACGTTTTC
Organism: Sulfuritalea sp.; assembly: GCA_023700805.1. Lineage (GTDB taxonomy): Bacteria > Pseudomonadota > Gammaproteobacteria > Burkholderiales > Rhodocyclaceae > Sulfuritalea. The sequence goes on along the minus strand of JAMPYF010000001.1, from coordinate 267,188 downwards.
GAGCAGCGCGAGGTCGGCATCCTGGCCCAGCGCCAGCACCACCGAGTCGGCCTCGATGCGCTCGAACTCGCCGGTCGGCTGCGGGAAACCCTTGTCGTCGAGCGCCATTTTCTCGACCATGATGTCCGACTCGCCGGCTTCCTTGATGGTCGACAGCCACTTGATCGAGATGCCTTCCTGCAACGCCTCCTCGACCTCGAAATCGTGGGCCGGCATCTTGTCGCGGGTGCGGCGGTAGACGATGATCGCCTCTTCCGCGCCGAGGCGTTTGGCGGTGCGCGCGACGTCGATCGCGGTGTTGCCGCCGCCATACACCACCACCTTGCGCCCCAGCATCGGCGCGTCGTGGTCCTCCATGCCGCGCAGCACGGCGACCGCGTCGAGCACCTTGTTGGCGTCGCCGGCCGGGATGTAGGCGCGCTTGGCGATGTGGGCGCCGACGCCGAGGAAAACCGCGTCGAAGCCGTCCTTCAGCGCCTGCTGCACGTCGCTGACTTTGGTTTGCAGCTGGATCTCGACGCCGAACTCGACCAGGCGGTTGATCTCGGCGTCGAGCACCTCGCGCGGCAGGCGGTATTTCGGGATGCCGAAGCGCATCATGCCGCCCGCGAGCGGCGCCGCCTCGTGGATCACCGCCTTGTGGCCCATGCGCGTCAGGTGGTAGGCGGCGGATAGTCCGGCCGGGCCCGAGCCGACCACCAGCACGCGCTTGCCGCTGGCGGCGGCGGGCGGGGCAAACTGCCAGCCCTGCTTGTTGGCCTCGTCGCCGAGGAAGCGCTCGACTGAATTGATGCCGACCGCGGCATCGACATGCTGGCGGTTGCAGCCGCCCTCGCAGGGGTGGTAGCAGACGCGGCCCATGATCGCCGGCAGCGGATTGTTTTCCACCAGCGAGCGCCAGGCGGCTTCGTAATCGCCGCTTTCGGCATGGAACAGCCAGGCCTGGATGTTCTCGCCGGCGGGGCAGGCGACATTGCAGGGCGGCAGGCGGTCGACGTATTCTGGGCGGAAGGTGCGCCAGGAGCCGGTGTGGTTGGCCAGCGAGGAACCGGGATCGAGGGTTATGGCGAAGGGCTTGTCCATGTCAATGGCTCCCCTGGCGGGCTTCGAGGCGATACTTGCGGATGTTCCTGTCGGCCAGCGCCTGGATATGCGCAATGGTTTCCACCGCGGGGTTCTTGCCGAACAGGTGGGCGTAGCGCTTCTGCGGCCGCAGATATTCCTCGACCGGCAGCGGCCGCCGTATCGTCAGCACCGACTTTATCTCGCCGTGCTCGGCCTCGAACACCGGGAAGATGCCGGTTTCCTTGGCCAGCCGGGCCATGCGGATGGTGTCGTGCGAAGCCGTGCCCCAGCCCAGCGGGCAGGGCACCAGGATGTGGATGTAGCGCGCGCCGCGGATTTCCATGGCGCGGCGGACTTTGGCTTCGAGGTCGCGCAGGTCGGCCACGGTGGCCGTGGCGACATAGGGAATGTCGTGGGCCATGGCGATCGCCGGGACGAACTTGCCCTGGCCGAAGACGTTGCCGGGTTCGGGCCCGACTGCCATGGTGGTGGCCGTGCGCGCCGCCGGCGGCGTGGCGGATGAACGCTGCACCCCCGTGTTCATGTAGCCGCCGTTGTCGTAACAGATGTAGAGCACGTCGTCGTTGCGTTCGAACATGCCGGACAGGCAGCCGAAGCCGATGTCGGTGGTGCCGCCGTCGCCGCCCTGGGCCACGACGCGCACATCGCCGCCTTGGCCTTTTTGGCGCTTGACCTTGAGCGCGGCGGCGACGCCGGTGGCCACCGCGGCGGTGTTGCCGAACAGCGAGTGGATCCAGGGAATCTGCCAGGAGGTCTCGGGGTAGGGCGTCGAAAAAACTTCGAGGCAGCCCGTCGCGTTGGCAGCGATGATCTGGCCGTCGGCCGCCTCCATCGCGGCGTCGATCGCATAGCGCGCGCCGAGCGCCTCGCCGCAGCCCTGGCAGGCGCGGTGGCCGGAGTTGATCGAGTTGTAGCGTTTCGCGCTGGCCTGCACGCTGCGCTCTTCGGGCGGCAGCAGGCGGTTGCCGACGGTGAAGGTGCCGGTCTGGTAGAACTTTACGGGTTGGAAACTCATGGTGTCGCCTCCGCAGGGCCGCCCCAAGGAGGCGGCCAGTCAACGATCCGGAAGCCGCGAAGCGGCTGAACACCCGTCACCCCCCTTGCTTGCCAAGGGGGGCCGGGGGGGATGGGGAACGGGTTCATCGTTTCCCTGCTTAATAGTTGCGCGCGGCTACGACGCCGACGTCGCGCAGCAGGTTTTCGGCCACGGGGCCGGAACGGCGGTGCGCCTTCTCGCGCTCCAGTTGCTTGTTGACCATGTTCCAGTCGAGGTCGAGGAAGGTCACGCTCTCCAGCGCGTCCTGCCCGGCCTCGCGGAACAGGCCGTGCAGCGACTTCTTGGTGATGGCGCGGCCGCCGAGGCCGGCGATCACGGTATAGCCGTGCATGTGCAGGCCCGACAGCGCCATGCGCACATTGGTCGACAGGATGCCGCCGAGGCCGATCGCCATGCTCTTCTCCAGCACCACCACGCGTTTCGCGCCCTGCAGGCCCTCGCGCACGCGGGCGATCGGGAAGGGACGGAACAGCGTGATGCCGAGCACGCCTATCCTGTGGCCTTCCTCGCGCATCTCGTCCACCACGTCCTTGATGGTGCCGAGCACCGAGCCCATGGCGACGATGATGGTCTCGGCATCCTCGGTGCGGTAGGTGTGGGTCAGGCCGCCGCTGTCGCGGCCGAATATCTGCCTGAACTCGGCGGCGAAGGCGGGGATGCGCTCCAGCGCCTGCAACTGTTTGGCATGGGCCAGGTAGCGCACTTCCATGAAGGCCTCGGGACCGACCATGGCGCCGATCGACACCGGGTCGGCGGGGTCGAGCACCTGGCGCGGCTCGTAGGTCGGCAGGTAGGCGTCGACCTGGGCCTGGGTCGGCATGTCCACGCGCTCGTAGGCGTGGGTCAGGATGAAGCCGTCCATGCAGACCATCACCGGCAGCGAGAGTTCTTCGGCGAGGCGGAAGGCCTGGATGTGCAGGTCGAGCGCCTCCTGGTTGGTTTCGGCGAACAGCTGCAGCCAGCCCGAGTCGCGCTGCGACAGCGCGTCGGAGTGGTCGTTCCAGATGTTGATCGGAGCGCCGATGGAGCGGTTGGCCACGGTCATGACGATAGGTAGGCCGAGGCCGGAGGCGTTGTACACCGCCTCGGCCATGTAGAGCAGGCCCTGCGAGGCGGTCGCCGTGTAGCTGCGCGCGCCGGCGGCGGAGGCGCCGATGGCCACCGACATGGCGGCGAATTCGGATTCGACGTTGATGAACTCGCAGGGCGCGAGCGAGCCGTCCTTGACCATTTCGCCCAGCGCTTCGACGATATGGGTCTGCGGCGATATCGGGTAGGCGCAGATCACCTCGGGGCGGCACAGGGCCACCGCCTCGGCGACGGCGCGCGAGCCTTCGGTCTGTTTAAGCATGCTGGTTTTCCTTTCTGCGCGCCGCTTCCATCTCGGCAATGACGATCGCGTAGGCCTCGCTGGCGGCGGCGATGTTGCCCGCGGCCACCTTGCCGGAAAAGCGCTCGCTGATCGCCTTGATCACCGACTCGATCTTGAGCACCCCGGCGATGGCGGCAAAGCCGCCCAGGAGCGGCACGTTGGGCACCGGACGGCCGACGTGCTTGAGCGCCAGCTCCATCGCCGGCACCGTGCATAGCCGCTCCTGGCGCCAGTCGCGGATCATGTCGCCGAGGCCCAGCTGGTCGAAGGTCTTGTTGGTGTTGATGAGGATGTAGCCGTCCTGCTTGAGGCCGGCGAAGACGTCGACCTGGTGCAGCAGGGTCGGGTCCTGGATGATGATCGCGTCGGGCTCCATGATCGGCTCGCGCAGGCGGATCTCGCGGTCGGAAATGCGGCAGAAGGCCACCACCGGCGCGCCCATGCGCTCGGAGCCGAAACTGGGAAAGGCCTGGGCGTGGCGCCCCTCGTCGAAAGCCGCGACCGAGAGCATTTCCGCCGCGGTCACCACCCCCTGGCCGCCGCGGCCGTGGATGCGTACCTGGAACATGGTTTACCTCCCTCTTGATGCGACGAAAGCATACCCCTGTCGTGTGCGCTTGGGGAGTCGGGCCGGCGCGGCGCCGGCCTGCGGCCATGCCGCGGCCGGTGCGTCCGGTAGAATTGCGCTTTTGCCAGCATCCAGGCCCAAGCATGAAGCATATAACCGACGACGTACGCATCCGCGAAATCAAGGAACTCTCGCCTCCCGGCCACATCCTGCGCGAGTTTCCCACCAGCGACGCGGCGGCCGAAACCACCTACCAGGCGCGCCAGGCCGTGCATCGCGTGCTGCACGGCGCCGACGACCGGCTGGTGGTGGTGGTCGGTCCCTGCTCGATCCACGACTACGACGCGGCCATGGAGTACGCGCGCCGGCTGCGCCAGGAGGCGACGCGCATGGCCGCCGACCTGGTGATCGTGATGCGGGTGTATTTCGAGAAGCCGCGCACCACGGTGGGCTGGAAGGGACTGATCAACGACCCGCGCATGGACGGCAGCTTCCGCATCAACGACGGCCTGCGCCTGGCCAGAAAGCTCCTGTGGGAGATCAACGAACTGGGCCTGCCCTGCGGCACCGAGTTTCTCGACACCATCACGCCGCAATACACGGCCGACCTGATCAGCTGGGGCGCGATCGGCGCACGCACCACGGAATCGCAGGTGCATCGCGAACTGGCCTCCGGCCTCTCCTGTCCGGTCGGCTTCAAGAACGGCACCGACGGGAACATCCGCATCGCCGTCGATGCGATCAAGGCGGCGGCCAGCCCGCATCATTTCCTCTCGGTGACCAAGGCCGGCCATTCGGCCATCGTGTCGACCAACGGCAACGAGGATTGCCACGTCATCCTGCGTGGCGGCAAGGCGCCGAACTACGATGCCGCCGCGGTCGACGCGGCCTGCATCGAACTGGGCAAGGCCGGCCTCGCCGCGCGCGTCATGGTCGATTTCTCGCATGCCAACAGCAGCAAGCAGTTCAAGCGCCAGATCGACGTCGCGCGCGATATCGCGGCGCAGATGGCGGCCGGCGAAGACCGCATTTTCGGCGTCATGATCGAATCCCATCTCAAGGAAGGCCGCCAGGACCTGACGCCGGGCAAGCCGCTCGAATACGGCGTTTCGATCACCGATGCCTGTCTCGGCTGGGACGACACGCTGCTTGCGCTGGACATCCTCGCCAACGCAGTCAAGGCTCGCCGCGTAGCTTTGGCGGACCGCTGACCAGGCCAGACGCAAGAAATTCTTTACCACCAAGACACCAAGGGCACGAAGATGCACCAAGAAAGGCATGCAATTCATCGGTTTGCTTGGTGCCCCTTGGTGTTCTTGGTGTCTTGGTGGTGAACGCCGTTTCTCGCGCATGACCGGCCGCCTGTTCGCTGCGCTGCTGGTCCTCACGCTGGCCTTCCGCTTCTGGCTGGCGGCGGCGTTTCCGATCACCGGCGACGAGGCCTATTTCATCTGGTGGGGCTGGAAGCCGGACTGGGGCTTTTACGACCATCCGCCGCTGATCGGCTGGTGGCTGGCCGCCCTGCTGCAGTTCGGCGATGCCGAATGGTGGCTGCGCCTGCCGGTGATCCTGCAGCCGGCCCTGCTGGCGCTGGCCATCTATTGGGCGCTGCCGCGACTGGTCGCCGCCGGGATGGGAGAAGAGCGCCGGCTGTGGGCGGCGACGCTGGTGCTGCTGGCGCCGGTGAATGTCTGGAACGTGTTCATCACCACCGATACGCCGCTGATCTATTGCAGCGTGCTTTCGGGCCTGGCCTGGATCCGCGCGTCGCAGGACGACGCGCCCAGGTGGTATCTGGCGGCCGGTTTGCTGCTGGCCGGCGCGGTGCTCTCCAAGTACTTCGCGGCGATTCTCGGCTTCGCCTACCTGGTCGATGTGCTGCGCAGGCGCAAGGCCGGCGCCTGGGCGGGGCTGGCCATCGCCTACGCCTGCACGCTGCCGGCGCTGGCGCTGATGGCCTGGTGGAACAGCGCCAACTGCTGGCCGAACTACATGTTCAACTTCGTCAATCGCCATGGCGATGCCGGCTGGTCGCTGAAGACGCCGCTGCTCTATGCCCTGACGCTGATCTATGTGCTGGGGCCGCCGGTACTGTGGCTGGCGCTGAAGACTCGGCGCGCAGTTCGCCGTGATGCCAGCGCCAACTCTTCGATCCCGCCGGCGCTGAGCACGCTGGCCTGGCTGCCCTTCGTACTGTTCGCCGCACTCGCGCTGGTCAAGCAGATCGGCCTGCACTGGCTGCTGTCCTTCGTCCCCTTCGCCCTGATCTGGCTGACGCTGCGCCTGAACCCGGCCAGCCTGAGGCGGCTCGGGCTGTTCTTCGTCGGCTTCGCCACGCTGCACATCGCCGCGATCCTGGTCGTTTCGCGGGTGCCGCTGGAAACCTGGCAGAAGACCCGGCTTTACGACGGCATCGTGCTGACTTTCGAGCACCAGGCGCTGGCGCGCGAACTGCAGCCGTACAGGAAGGACTGGGTGCTGGCGATGGACGGCTATTCGAACGCCGTGACCCTGGGCTACAACCTGCGCCAGTATGTGGTGGTTTTCGGCGAGGCGTCGAGCCATGCGCGTCACGACGATCTGGTGACGGATTTCCGTGCGCTGGCGGGCCGCGATTTCCTGATCCTGAGGAAGTCCGCGCCTAAGCTCGACGACTACCGCAAGTATTTCCGCGAGGTCGACGCCGACAGCTTCGAGATCCGCGGCGCGCGTTTCTGGCGCGTCAAGGGCCGGGGTTTCGACTACGCGGCCTACCGCGAGGGCGTGCTGGCCGGCGTGCGGCGGAAGTACTATGCGATTCCCGCCTGGCTGCCGCAAACTGCCTGCTATATGTGCGATCGATACTTTCCGGGGGAAGCATGCCGCCGCTGATCCAGCTTTTGCGGCCCCACCAGTGGCTGAAGAACGGCTTCGTCTTCGTCGGCCTGCTGTTCGGCCATGCCTGGACCGATCCGCTCCGGCTCGGCCAGGCGCTGGCCGCCTTCGCCGCCTTCTGCCTGCTGGCCTCGGCCGTGTATGTGATGAACGACCTGATCGACCGCGAGCAGGACCGGCTGCATCCGAAGAAGCAGCGCCGGCCGCTGGCGGCGGGCACCGTGAGCGTGGCTTCCGCCGCCGTTCTGGCCGCCGTGCTGCTGCTGGCCGGCGGCGGCATCGCCTGGCTCTGGGCCGGTTCGGCGCCCTGGATCTTCCTCGCCTACGTCGTGCTCAACATCGCCTACAGTTACCGCCTCAAGCACGTCGTGATCCTCGACGTGTTCATCATCGCTTCGGGTTTCATGCTGCGCATCCTCGCCGGCACCCTGGGCCTCGATATTGCCCCGTCGCAATGGCTGCTGCTGTGCGGGCTGATGCTGACGCTGTTCCTCGGCTTCGCCAAGCGCCGCGCCGAACTCAACGCGCTGCTGGCGGAAAGCGCCGGCCACCGGCGCGTGCTGGAGCATTACACGGCGCCGATGCTCGACCAGTTCATCGGCATCGCGGCGGCCGGCACGGTGATTTCCTACGCGCTGTACACGGTCAGCGCGGAGACCGTGGCCCTGCACGGCACGCGCGGACTGATCGCGACCGTGCCCTTCGTGCTCTACGGCATGCTGCGCTACCTGTGGCGCCTGCATACCCGCGGCGGCGGCGGCGATCCGGCGCAGGAACTGCTTTCCGACCCCCACCTGCTGGCTGCCACGGCGGGTTGGCTGCTGCTGGTGCTGGCGCTGCTGGGCGGGGCTATAATGCCACGGCCATGAGTGCGATCGACCACATTCCCAACGTCGAATATCTCGGCGATGCCGTGCCCTTCGTCGGCCGCATCCGCGAGATCATCGAGGTCATCCAGTTGTTCGAGGACTTCGAGTCCGACGAGCTGGAAGGTCTCGCCCGCTACATGCGCTGCTACCGGGCGCCCCTGGGCACCGAGATCATCCACGAGGGCGATAGCGGGGACTTCATGCTGTTGGTGCTGGACGGCAGCGTCGAGATCGTCAAGAAGGACGTCCGCGGCCTGGCGCAGATCATGGCCACCGCCGGTCCCGGCAAGACGCTGGGCGAAATGTCGCTGATCGACGGCGAGCCGCGCTTCGCCAGCTGCGTCGCGCTCGATACGGTCGAAGTCGCCGTGCTCGACCGCGAAAGCCTGTCGCGCATCATCACCGAAGAGCCGCGCATCGGCGTCAAGCTGATGATGGAACTGCTGATGCTGCTCAACCAGCGGCTGCGCAGCGTCAGCGCGCAACTGATGGACTGCATGGAAGCGCGCCGCTCGCGGATTCGCTAGACCGGCCCCTGCCGGCGCCGCTTCATTGCCCGACCGGGCGCAGCACAAACACCTCGGGATCGTCGCCGTGCTCCAGCAGCACTGCGCGCACCCTTGCCTGCCAGCATGCGCGAAACTCGGCGGCTTCTTCCGGCGTGGCGCTGCCGTCGAGGCACTTTTGCATCAGCTCGATGGTCTGCGGCGCGAAGGGCACAGACTGCAGGCGCGCCGCAATATCGACGGCCTGGCCGGTATCGATGCGGGTAAAGCGGATTTCCTCCCTGACGTCTGCCGAGAAATACAGCAGCCGGCGCCGGTCGAAACGTCCGCCGAGGCCCTTGAAGCCGGTGTCGTGGGTGGCGCCGGTGAGCAGGGTGATGACATTGGCCATGACGCCGGTGACGCCCGACAACTGATCCTGGCGGAATGCGACGCGAATTCCGCCGCGCTCCGGCAAGCTGTCCGGGTAGAGATGGGTCAGCGCCTTCAGCGTCATCCAGTAGGCGGAGGCCACGGTAGGGCAGGAGTGGCCGGCCAGCTTGACCGCATCGAGGTAGGCGTATTCGATGCGGCCATTCTCCGCTGCGCCGAGGAATTCGGCGAGCGGGTCATACACGGTCAGGCGGCGTACCTGGGCGTAGAAGGCCGGCGTCTGCACCGTCTTATTGCTGCTTGATGAAGTCGATCACGATGTTGCCCGGCTCGCGTTGGCGGTAGGTGATTTCCACGGCGTCGCCATAGCGCTGCACCAGCTGGTCGAGCAGCGGCAGCGGATCGTGGTCGTTGACGAAACGCATGGTTTCGCCGGCGCGCAGCGCGTCGAGCGCACCGAAAATCGCGGCATGGCGAAAACGCTTGGCGATGCCGCGGGCGTCGAAGGGATAGATCGAATCGGGGGAGAGATGAACATGCATGGCGTTTTACCTGTGGGTTAGGGTGACGCCACTATGCATTCTCTCCGTCGCCGGTAAATTGATGTAAATCAGTTATAAAACATAAACTTAAAACCATACTAAAAAAGTAGGCTTTAGCTCGCCCCGGTGCGGTGGCCGCGGGCTGCCCGATTGCGGACGGTGAATGCCGGCGCGACGGAGGCGGGCGCCATGACGTAGCATGTACGGCACCGCACCGGTGGCCCGTTTCCAATCCGTCATGATGGTCTCGCCATGAGCTTCCATTTCCTGCAAAGCCTGTTCAATCCGCAAAGCATTGCCGTGATCGGCGCCAGTGCGCGCCCGCAACGGATCGGCAACGTGCTGATGCGCAACCTGCTGGCCGGCGGGTTCGGCGGCGTCATCATGCCGGTGAATCCGAAGCGCGAGGCCGTCGCCGGGGTGCTGACCTACCCGTCGGTCGCGGCCCTGCCGCAGACGCCCGACCTGGCGATCATCTGCACGCCGGCGGCAACGATTCCCGCCCTGATCGACGATCTCGGCCGGCGCGGCACGCGTGCCGCGATCATCATGGCGGGCTACCTGTCGACCACGCTCAGCGCCGACGGGCGCCCGCTCTCCGAGGTGATTCTCGAAGCCGCGCGGCGCCACGGCGTGCGCCTGCTGGGCGGCAGCACGCTGGGCATCGTGGTGCCGAAGTCGGGAATCAACGCCACCTTTTCCCAGATGCGGGTGCAGCCGGGCAAGCTCGGTTTCGTTTCGCAGTCCGATGCCGTCGGCACCATGGTGCTCGACTGGGCGCTGCCGAAGAAGGTCGGCTTCTCCCACTTCGTCTCGCTCGGCGACGCGCTGGATATCGGCTTCGGCGAAGTCCTCGATTTTCTTGCCAGCGATCCGGATACCCAGGCCATCCTGCTCTACATCGAATCGATACGCGACCGGCGCAGCTTCATGGCGGCGGCGCGGGCGGCTGCGCGCAACAAGCCGGTGGTGGCGATCAAGGCCGGCCGCGCGCCGCACCAGCGCCTGCTGGGCATCGCCGATCCGCTGTTCCTGGACATGCCGAACCTGATCAGCGGCGACGACGTGTTCGACGCGGTCTTGCGCCGCGCCGGCATCCTGCGCGTCGAACATCTCGACGAACTGTTCGGCGCCGTGGAAACCGTGGTGCGTTCGCGGCCGATGAGCGGCAGCCGCCTGGTGGCGATCAGCAACGGCGGCGGCGGCGGCATCATGGCCGAGGACAGCCTCTATCTCGGCGGTTATGCGATGCCCGCGCTCAGCGAGCAGACCGTGGCGCGACTGCGGCGCATCCTGCCGCCGAGCTGGGACGGCTGCAATCCCATCGACATGCGCGTGGACGCCAGCGCCGAACGTTACGCGGCGGTGCTCAAGGTGCTTTGCGAGGAAAACGCGGCGAACGCGATACTGGTGATGCATACGCCGAATGCGCTGACCAATAGCCGCGACATCGCCGAGACGGTGATCAAGGCCGCGAAATCCATCACCTGCAACCTGCTGACCTGCTGGATCGGCGACGAAAGCGTCGCCGCCGAACGCATGCGCTTCGTCGACGCCGGCATTCCGACCTTCTCCACGCCGGGCCATGGCGCGCGGGCTTTTCTCCACATCGACAATCATCGATTGGCACGCGAACTGCTGATGCAGGTTCCGCCGTCCATCCCGAGCAGCTTCAGCCCCGACGTCGAGGGCGCGCGCAGCATCGTGGGCGGTGCGCTGGGCGAAGGCAGAACGCAGCTCACCGAGGCGGAATCCAAAGCCATCTTCTCTGCTTACGGCATCCCGGTGGTGCCGACTCACCCGGCGGCCGATCCGCAGCAGGCGGCGCAGGTCGCGCAGCGCATCGGCCTGCCGGTGGCCCTGACCGTGATGTCGCGCGACCTGCGCCGCAAGTGGGACATCGGCGGCGTGGCGCTCAACCTGGAAACCGCCGATGCGGTGGAAGCCGCCGCCCGCGGCATGATAGAGCGGGCGCGCCTGATGTGCCCCGAGGTGACGATCGGCGGTTTCAACGTCCAGGCCATGGTCCCGCGCGGCCAGGCGCGGCAGCTGATCGTCGGCGTCGCCAGCGATCCGCTGTTCGGCCCGCTGATCATTTTCGGCGAGGGCGGACGCGCGGTGGAAGTCTACCGCGACATGTCGGTGGGATTGCCGCCGCTGAACATGCCGCTGGCCCATGACCTGATCGGCCGCAGCCGCGCCGCGGCCCTGCTCGGGACCCACCATGGCTATCCGGCGGCGGATCGCGAGGCGATCGCCCTGGTGCTGACCAAGGTCTCGCAGCTGTTGATCGACTTGCCGCAGATCGTCGAACTCGACATCAATCCGCTGTTCGCCGACCACCAGGGCGTGACCGTGGTCGATGCCCACATCCAGTTATCGGCGGCGCCGATCAACCCCTACCGCCTGGCGATCCAGCCCTACCCGCAGGCGCTCGAAGAAGCAGCCACGCTGCGCAACGGGCGGCCGGTGCTGTTCCGCCCGATACGCCCGGAAGACGAGGCGGCACACTACGTCTTCCTCGCCCAGATGAGCGAGCAGGACCTGGTCTACCGCTTCTTCCATTACGTCAAGGAGCTTCCGCGCCGCGACATGGCCAGGCTGACGCAGATCGATTACGACCGCGAAATGGCCTTCATCGCCAGCGCCACCGGCGCCGACGGCGAGCCGGAAACCCTCGGCGTGGTGCGCGCCGTCGCCGCACCGGACAGCGATGTCGCCGAGTTCGCCATCATCATCCGCTCCGACTTGAAGGGCCAGGGCCTGGGCTCCGGCCTGCTGCGCAAGATGATCGACTATTCCGCCGCGCGTGGCATCCGCAGATTCACCGGCGACGTGATGTACGACAACCAGCCGATGCTGAACCTGCTCAAGGCCTTCGGCTTCAGTTTCGGCCGCGCCGAGGAAGCCGGCATCGTGCGCTGCACGCTCGATCTGCAGCCCGCGCAGTAGATTTATTCACAAGCCCTCAGGCGTTCTTGCCCTTCTGCCACAGCACGTCGCCACCGCCGGCCGACTTGTTCAGCCAGCGGCCGAGCACGAACAGCAGGTCGGACAGGCGGTTCAGGTATTGCCTGCCGGCGTCCGACACGGCTTCCTCGGCGGCCAAAGCCACCGTCATGCGCTCGGCGCGGCGGCAGACAGTGCGCGCGAGATGCACGAGGGCTGCGGAACGGCAGCCGCCGGGGAGTATGAATTCCTTGAGCGGGCCAAGCTCGGCGTTGTAGCGGTCGATCGCGGCTTCGAGGCGCGCCGGCTGGGTGGCTTTCAGCAGCGTCGCGCCCGGAATCGAGATTTCGCCGCCGAGGTCGAACAGGTCGTGCTGGATGCCGGTGAACAGCTCGCGTATGTCGGCCGGCAGTTCTTCGCAGAGGATCACGCCGAGCAGCGAGTTGAGTTCATCGACGTCGCCCATCGCGGCGACGCGGGCGGAATTCTTGGACGTGCGCGAACCGTCGCCGAGGCCGGTGGTGCCGGCATCGCCGGTGCGGGTGTAGATCTTCGAAAGGCGGTGTCCCATGGCGGGCTTCCTGTGGTGGGGGAGTGCGGGATTATGGCGCAGCGTTCGGAAAGTTGGCGCTGGCGAGACGGCGACGGGAATCAGAAAGCCCCATCGCGATCGGCGGGGCGTGGCAAACTCGGAAACGGTGGTGGCCAGGCCGCCCAAACCGGAACGCTCGAATGCCGCTGATCAATCCCGCCCGCCAAGCTTGTCGACCGCCGTCGGCCGGGCTTCGACTGCGCGCAGGCAGGCCATGAGCCGGCTGCTGATGGCGACGCTGCGCTGGATCCTGCGTCACTTCTTCAGTTTCGTCCTGATCGTTCTGGTGCTGGTCGCCGGCCAGTGGTTCCACAACCGCTTGCAGGCGGCGCAAGCCGCCGTCGCTCAGGTGGAGCAGCTACAGGCCGCCCGTGCGCGGCTCGGCACGAGCCTGCTGAGTGCGGCCGGGCAGTTGCAAACCCAGCTTGGGCAAGTCGCGCAGACCGGGCAGGGCGGCGGATTGACGCAATTCATCGATCGCCTGATTGCGGAAAAGTCCATGGAGCGCGATGCCATCAGGTCGCGAAGTCCATTCGACGGACTCCCCGACCTTGCCGACTTTCAGCGGCTGGCCGTGCTGGAAATGGAGCTTGCCGCGCTGACCCGGGCTGCAGCCGATGCGCGACAACTGGCATTGCTGGCCGGCGATGTGGCGCACGCCAGCGAACGGCTCAAATCCCTCGCCGTCGAGCACCTGCGCCTGCGGAGCCACGCGGCCAGGCATGAACTCGAAATCGCCGCGATATGCGAAACGCACCGCTTCAAGTGCCGGATTCCGGGCACGGCCGAGCATGAGCGGATCGACCGCCTCGCCGCCGAGCAGGCGCAGTTCCAGCAAAAGGCCAGGGAAATCGCCGATCGCATCGCGAACCTCAAGCTGACCGTCGAACTCAGCCAGCACCGCTACAGCGACGCCGCGCGCGGATTCGGCATCGATGCCGGTGCGGTCGAGGCTGCGCTGGCAAGGGCCGACGCCGCGCTGTCCGCGCAGAGCCGCCGCCACGGCAGTTTCTTCTGGGCCGCGGCGCACAACTTCTGGCCCGCGATCAGCGCGCAGCTTCCCGCGGCGATCGGCATCCTCGCGCTGCTGGTGCTGGTACCGATCGGCATCAAGTTGCTGCTCTATTTCGCGATCGCCCCGTGGGCGGCGCGCCAGCCGGCGATCCAGGTGCTGGCGCGCAGCGCGGGGATCGCCGCCGATCAACATGCGGCCTTGCTGCGCGCCTCGGCCGTGTCGATCCCGGTCGCGATCGAGCCCGGCGAGGAATTGCTGTTGCATTCGGCCTACCTGCAAAGCTCGTCGGCGCACTCGGCCAAGACAACCAAATGGCTGTTGGACTGGAACTATCCCTTCACCAGTCTCGCCGCCGGCCTCTACGCGCTGATCCGCGTCGCCCCGCAACAGGGCGAAACCGTGGTGGTCTCGGCGATCCGGGACCCGTTGCTGGAAGTTGCGGTGATCGAGGTCGCCGCCGGCTCGGCGATGGTGTTGCAGCCAAGGTCGCTGGTCGGACTGGTGCAGCCGCGCAGTGCGCCCTTGCGCATCACCAGTCACTGGCGGGTCGGCCACCTGCATGCCTGGCTGACATTCCAGTTCCGCTACCTGGCGTTTCACGGCCCGATCCGGCTGATCGTCAGGGGCTCTCGCGGCGTTCGCCTGGAAACGGCGGGGCGCGGGCGCCTGATCAATCAGGCGGCGACCCTGGGCTTCAGTGCTGATGCGCTGTATTCCGTCAGGCGCAGCGAAACCTTCGTCTCCTACTGGCGCGGCGACGACGAATTGTTCAACGACCAGTTTGCCGGCGCAGCGTGTGTTTACGTTTACGAAGAGATGCCCGGTCTGCACCGCCATGCCGGAGTGACCGGGCGCGGCCTGGAAGGCTTGACGGATTCGTTGTTGAAACTGTTTGGCATCTAGGTCCGGTTAGGCCTGCTTCGCCACCGCGCTGTCGATATTCGGCGCCTCGGCGCCGGAACGCACCACCAGCACGGCGCAATCGAGGCGGCCGATGATCTGGTCGGCCGTGCCGCGGCCCAGGCTCTGCTGGTAGCCGATCACCACCAGGTCGGCGCCGAGCTCCCGCGCTGTGGCCGGGATGGCCTGTTCCGGGGCGCCGTCGACGATCAGGCTGTCGCATTCGATGCCCTCGACGCGGATCCGGGCGGCCTTGAGCGCCAGGTCGTCGACCGCGTTGCCGCGGTCCTTGCCGCTGCTCACCGCCGCCACCAGGGTCAGCGGGGTGCGCGTGGCCTTGGCGATCTGACCGGCGATTTCGGCGACGCGATCGCTGTCCATCGATCCGTCGCTGGCGACCAGGATGCGCTGCCGCCACATCTGCGACTGCCAGCCGGCGATCAGCACATGGCAGTGCGCCTGGTCGATGATCTGCTCGGCGATGTCGCCGAGCAGCCGCTGCTTGAGGTCGCCGCGCGGCGGCCGGCGGCCGATGATCAGGATGTTGGTGTCGGCGGCCGTCGCGGCGGCGACCACTTCCTTCACCGCCTGCTTGCCGTGGCGCACGATCTCTTCCGTATCGACGCCGGCCACCAGTGCGACTCGCGTGGCGACCGCGAGCCGGGCGCGGGCCATTTCGTCATCCTCCGCAGTCGGCACCGAGGTCATCACGTCGAGCGTGACGCCGAAGCTCCGCGCCAGCGCGATGGCGATTTCCTGCGGCGCATGGCTGAATTCGCTGCCGTCGGTGGCGAGCAGCAGGCGCTGGCGGCGGAAGCCGTCGGGCAGCAGCTTGCCGGTGCAGGGCTTGAAGATGCGCGTCTTGCAGCTACGGCAGATGTTGGGGTCGAGGGTCCAGTACAGCGCGCTGGTGACGTCGGTCATCACCGGGAAGAAGGCGCCTTCGCCGATGTCCTTGGTGTAGCCGCCTTGGCGCAGGAACTGGTAGTTCGCCTGGTTCAGGCGGTAGAAATACAGGCCGCCGCCGAGGCGCCGCCGCCGCCGCGCTTCCTGCGCCAGGATTTCGGCGCCGGCGATGTCGATGGTATTGAGGCTGGCGGCCGCGATCAGCACCGATTTCTGCTGCGGGTTGTCCTCGTCGATCTGCTGCAAGGCCTGCTGCACGTAGCTGGCGGCGCCGAAATACACCGAACCGTTGATGCGCACGATGCGCAGCTGCGGGCACTCGGGCCGTCCCTTGGCGCGCACGAAGTGGTAGGCGCCCTCCTCCGGCGCCGGCACCAGGGGCACGATCTCCGGCTTCGAGGAGCGGTAGAGATACATGACCAGCGAGAGAAAGACGCCGATGAAAATGCCGGCTTCGAGATTGAACAGGGTGCCGACCAGGGTTGCGGCGAGGATCGCCGATTCCGCCTTGCTGGTGTGCCAGATATGGCTGATGTGGTGGAAGTCGATCAGGCCCCAGGCCACCAGGAACAGGATGCCGGCCATCGCCGCATTGGGCAGGTAGGCGGCGAGCGGCGCCACCAGCAGCAGCACCAGCAGCAGGAAGGCCGTGGCGAAAATGGAGGCCAGCGGCGTGCGCGCGCCGGCTTCGTAATTCACCCCGCTGCGGTTGAAGGAACCGCTCGATGCGTAAGCCGAAAAGAAGGAACCGACGATGTTCGACAGGCCCTGGCCGATGAATTCCTGGTTGGCGTCGATGCGCTGCTCGGAGCGCACCGCGATGGCGCGCGAGATCGACACGGCCTCGGTCAGCGCCAGCATGGTGATGACCAGCGCCGGGCCGAGGGTATGGCGCAAGGTGTCGAGCGAGAAGTCGGGCATCGACAGCGGCGGCAACTGGGCGGGCAGGGCGCCGACGGTGCGGATGCCGGTGGAATCCTGGCCCTGCCAGAGGTTGAGGATTTCCGCCACGACGCTGCCGACGATCATCGCCGCGATCATGTAGGGGATCTTCTTCAGATGGCGGCGGGCGAGGATGCCGGTGGCCAGCGTGATGCCGCCGACGCCGGTGACCCAGGGGTTGATGTTGCCGGCCTGCACGATCAACTGGCGGATGATTTCGTAGAAGGGCGTGCCGCGCGGGATGTCGATGCCGAAGAAATTGCGCACCTGGCTGGCCGCGATCAGGATCGCCGCGCCGGCGGTGAAGCCGATCACCACGGTATGCGAAATGAAATTCACCAGCGCGCCCATGCGCGCCAGGCCGAGCACCAGTTGGAACACGCCGACCAGGAAGGTCAGCGTCAGCACCAGGTTGATGTACTGCGCCGAGCCGGGCTCGGCCTGGTGCGAAAGCGCGGCGAAGACCGCGATCGAAATCGCCGTGGTCGGTCCCGACACCAGGTGCCAGCTCGACCCGAACAGCGCGCCGATCACGGCCGGCACCATCGCTGCGTAGAGGCCGTATTGCGGCGGCAGGCCGGCGATGGTGGCGAAGGCGACGCCCTGCGGCAGCACGATCAGCGCGCCGCTGAAGCCGGCCAGCAGGTCGTCGCGCAAGCTACGGCGCGTGATCAGCGGCCACCAGAGCAGGAAAGGGAAGAGTTTGCCCAGCGGGCCGGCAGGCAGTTTCATGTTGGCGGGAGTCGGCGCGTCGCCGAGAGGCTGTGGCAGGGCGGAAGCCATGAATATTAGCAGATCGTTATGTTGGCTCAAAGCCGGCAGGCTGCCGGGAGCAACCGATCATGCTAGGCGCTGCCGCGTGAAGGCAGCGTCAAGAAGTCGTGAAGTCCAGGGTGACCGTAGTGCCTTTTTCGAGATCGCTTCGCAGCGCGACCTGCCAGCCGAGACGGTCGCAGACGCGCTTGACGAGGAACAGGCCGATGCCGACGCCGGCGCTCTCGGGTCCGCGGTAGTGGCGCTCGAAGACGCGGGCGAGCGCCTCGTCGCCGATGCCGCTGCCGCTGTCCGCCACCGTCAGTGACCCGGGGTCGAGCGCGACCGCGATGACTCCATCGCGCGTATGGGCCACGGCGTTGTGCACCAGGTTGGCGATGACGATGGCAAACAGGGCCGGTGGCACCCTGAGTTCCACCGTCGCCGGTGCGGCTAGTTTCAGCGTCGTGCCGCGCGACGCCGCCAGCGTGCGATAGCGCTCGACGCAGGCGGCGGCAAGGCGCGTCGCATCGCAGGTCTCGTCGAGCGGCGCGTAGTCCTCGCGCGCCAGCAGCAGCAGCGCGGCGATCAGTTGCGCCATTTCCTCGGCCGCGCGTTCGATGCGCGCCACGCGTTCGCGCTGCGCCGCGTCGAGGCCCGGGTCTTCGGCGAGCACCTCGGCGGCGCCGCGGATCACCGCCAGCGGCGTGCGCAGTTCATGGCTGGCGTCGGCGGCGAAACTGCGTTCGCGCTCGACGAAGGCGGCCAGGCGGACCAGGTAGCGATCGAAGGCCTGCGCCAGTTCGTCGATCTCATCGCCCGGGGCGGCGGCCGCCGCGATGGCCGGCAGGCGCGGCGGACTCTCCGGGTCGGCGCCGGCCACCGCCCGCGCCAGTTCAGTGACCGGGGCGATCACGCGCCCGGCCAGCCACAGGCCGCCCACCGCGGCGAGCAGGGTCATCAACGCCGCACCGGCCACCAGGTAGCCGAGGAAGCGCTGCTGGCGGCGCTTCTGCCGCACTTCGTCGAACAGGATCACGTAGCGGCTGCCGTCCTGTTCGGCGACCGCCGCGCGATACGGGATGCCGTCGAGTTCGATTTCGTGCTGGCCCACAGGTAGGGTGCGCAAGGGCGGCGGCAGGTCGGCGCCGGTGGAGCCGGTCGCCATGGAGTAGCCGCGCAGGCTGGCGGCGGCCGGCGGCAGCGAGTTCGGATTGCGCGCGCGGCGCGCCATGTAGTCCTCCAGTTCGGCCTTCAGCGTCTGGTCCATCAGCCGCTGCGACACGTCGAGGGTGGCGAACCAGATGCCGAGGCTGAGCAGCAGGCTCAGCGCGGCGCCGAGGCCGGCGAAGGCCATGGCGACGCGCAGGCGAAGGCTACGGCGGCGTGCCATCGGCGGCGGGTTCGGCCGGGTCAGGTGCGGCGATCTGCCAGCCGAGTCCGCGCCGGGTGCGCAGCAGCGGCTGGTCGAAGGGCTTGTCGATCGCGGCGCGCAGCAGGTGCAGGTGGCTGCGCAGGGCGTCGGAATCCGGCGGCGCATCATGCCAGATGGCGCGCTCCATTTCCTCGCGGCCGAGCACGCGCGGCGAGGCGCGCAGCAGCGTCTCCAGCATGCGCAAGGGGATCGGCGGCAGGGCGATGTCGCGGCCGCCGCGCGTGACGCGCAAGGTGGCGGTGTCGAAGCACAGGTCGGCGACGCGCAATTCCCCCTGCGCCACGCTGGCCTGGGCGCGCCGGGCCAGCGCCACGATGCGCGCGGCGACCTCGCGCAGCGCGAAGGGCTTGACCAGGTAGTCGTCGGCGCCGGCTTCGAGCCCGGCGATCTTGTCGTCGAGGGTGTCGCGCGCCGTCAGCATCAGGATCGGCGTCGCCTTGCCGACTTCTTCGCGCAGGCGGCGGCACAGCGCGATGCCGTCCATGCCGGGCAGGATCAGGTCGAGCAGGATCACGTCGAATCCCTGGCTGCTGGCCAGATGCAGGCCGGCGATGCCGTCGCCGGCCGCGTCGACCAGATGCCCCTTGGCCGTCAGGTAGTCGACCAGGTTGGCGGCGAGATCGGGGTTGTCCTCGACGACGAGGATCTTCAGCGGCGCAGTTTTCCGCGCCGGATTGGCGGAGGCTGGCAATGGGCTCATGGCCCGATTATCCCGCAGTGGTGCGTGGCGGCGCGCCAAAGAGTTGGTGCTGATGGGACGGCGGTCGCCGTGGCGCGCTCAGAGCTTGACCGCCAGCACCGGGCAGGCGGCGAAGCCGATCACGCGCTCGGCGACGCTGCCCATCAGCAGGCGGTCGAGGCCGGTGCGGCCATGGGTGCCGATGACGATCAGGTCGGCGCCGGCCTTGCCGGCCTGGTCGAGAATCACCTGCTCGGGACGGCCTTCGGCGACGATGCCGGTCACCGTCACCGGCAGTCCGGCCAGGCCCGCCTTGGCGCGGTCGATGGCGGCGACGGCTTCGCGCCGGCGCTGCTCGTTGTGGCTGGGCAGCACGGCCGAGACCACGGTCAGCGGCAGTTGCCATTCCAGCGCGAGCTGGCCGGCGAGGCGCGCGGCGGCGTCGCCATGGCGCGAGCCGTCGGTGGCGACCAGGATGCCCTGATGCCACTCGGCCGCGCCGCGCGGCGCCACCAGCACATTGCACGGCGCGTGGCCGATCACGCGCGCCGTGGCATCGCCGACCATGGCCCGCGCCAGGCCGCGCTTGCCGCGCCGGCCCATGACGATCAGGTCGGCGCGGTCTTCGCTGGCCGCATCGACGATGCCGCGATACGGGTCCTCGGCCTCGGCGATCACCACTTCGTGCGCGATGCCGACGGCCGCGGCAACGGCGCCGGCGACATTGCGCCCGGCCTGGTCGAGCGCCACCTGTTCCAGCCCCGGCACGGTGGTGGCGTATTCGGGGTTGTAGACGGCGATGCTGGCGATGAACAGGCGCGCATCGTTGCGTCGCGCCAATGCCGCGGCGACGCGGACCGCGCCCTCGCTGTACTCGGAGCCGTCGGTGGCGAGCAGGACGCGGCGCCAGCGGCCGCCGCGCTCAAGCCCGCCCTGGGCCGGCGTGAACGCGGTCAGGCCCGCCGCCAGCTGGCGCGCGAAGTCGGCCTTGCGGTGTTCGGCGATGCCCTTGGTCAGCGAGGTCAGCACGGTCACCGCGCCGAGGATCAGCGCCACCGCGAGCACGCTGTCGCCCAGCGTCTTCAGCGTGGCGATGCTGCCGTGGTCGAGCGGCGCGATCATGCCTAGCTCGGATAGGTAGCCGGGCATGTAGAACATGCGCGAGAACAGCACGGTGAGCATGATCACCGCCATCACCAGCTTGATCTGGTAGTCCTTGACGTAGGTGGTGCCGATGGCGCCGAGCTGGATGCCGAACAGCGAGCCGAGCAGGATCAGCATCGAAAGACGCACGTCGACCGCACCTTCGAGGCCATAGAGGAAGGTGCCGCCCAGGCCCATGACGAAGGCGATCACCAGCTCGGTGCCCGAGGCCAGCAGCGCCGGCACGCCGAGGATGTAGATCATGGCCGGCACGCCGATGAAGCCGCCGACGGCGATGGCCGAAGCCAGCAGGCCGGTGGCGAAGCCGATCGGGATCACGAACAGCAGCGAGACGCGGCCCTGGAGGGCGTCGAAATGCATCATGGTGCCCGGGATCACGATAGCCCGCACCCAGAGCGCCAGCGGCGGCACCACATGTTCCGCGTCCTGCGGCGCGTGGCGCAGCTTGCGGTAGTCGCGCAGGACGAAGCCGCCGACCGCCGCCAGCACCACGATGAATATCGCCGAGACGTAAAGGTCGGTGCCGACCTTGCCGAACTGCCGGCTGATGCCGACCATCAGTTGCTTGCCGGCGAGCATCCCGGCCTCGGCGAAGAGGCCGAGGATCAGGCCGAGCTTGACGTCGACCTGGCCGTATTTGTGGCGCTTGGTGGCGCCCACCAGCGCCTTGGGGAATTTGTGGCAGATGTTCGAGGCCACCGCGACCATGGCCGGCGCGCCCAGCGCCATCATCGCCGGGGTCAGCACGAAGGCGCCGCCCGAGCCGATGAAGCCCGAGACCATGCCGCCGATGAAGCCGATCAGCACCAGCAGGAAAACCGTCGCCGCATTGAGTTCGATGAACTGGGTGGCTTCCATGGTCCGGCTAGTCCCTGGTTTCGGCGCGGGCGGCCGGCTTGAGGCCCATCGCCTCCCAGAACAGGCCGGTGAAGGCGCCATGGACAATCGAAATCGCGAAGGCGAGCAGGATGGGTATTAGCACATGCCACCAGACGCCGGGCTCGACATGGCCGTTCATGGCGGCGCAGGAAGCGGCGTCGGCCTTGTGATAATAGATCGTGGTGCCGCCCTGATCGACGATGCAGACGTCGGGCGTGGTGTGCGCCAGGTGCAGAACCAGGTCGGACCACGAGAACATCGCCGTGTACAGCGCCGCCGTGGCGACGCCCCAGAAGATGGTCTTGGCCCAATGGGCTTTGTGCAGATCCATGATTTCCCCTCAAAGCAAAAGGCCGATGCTGCGATGCAGCTATGCCCCGGACCTGTAGAAGTCCTTCCGATCTCAGGGTGTATTAAGGATTGCTAATATCACGGACACCGTGAAGAGAGCGTCAAGGAAGGCGCCGTGCTGGACTCTGTCTGCCGGGGATTTCGCTTCGCGGGCCGGCAAGCGCCGACTGCCGGGACGGGCTTTGAGCGGCTAGGAGCGAATGGGCTATGCGCTATGCTGGGCGCCGAACGGGGACAGGACATGCGACGAGCGATTTTCTTTGCGCCGGGAGGGTGCTGATGGGCGGCAAGAGCGCCTCGGCCGTCGAAGGCTCGGCCTGGAATCCGGGCGTCGGCGTGGGCATACCCGCACAGTTTCGCGCGCTCGAAACCATCTTGCGGCCCGAGTGCGTGTTCACCGGCTGCGCCGAGATCGATGAACTCGCCGCGCTGACCGGGCTGCCGCACGAGGAACTCACGGTGTTCCGCCCGCAAAGGCTGGCGCTCCATGAAATCATCATCCGCGTCACGGCCGACATTGCGGTGGCCGAGGGCGAGGAGGAAGAGGATTTCGGGCGCAATTTCCGCCGCATCGCGACGCGGATTCGCGACGCCTACGTGCTCCCGCACATGGGCGAAATCGAGCGGGCCTACGCCGAACTGAGCCGGCATGCCGCAACGCTGGTAAGCCAGATCCTTGCCGAAACGCTGTTCCCGCCGCCGCCGCCGCCGGCCGCGCGCGGCTGGTTCGGCCGCTGGCGGCGGGAGCAGCGCCCGGGCGCGCCGTCCGAGCCGGCCGCCGAGCGCGAGTACCGCATCGTCGCCGGCTACAAGACCCTGGGGCTGGGCACCGAGGATCCGCTGCGGCGCGCGGTGTACAAGAGCCTCTACCGGGTGCTCGGTGCGATCGCCGGCAAGCGCGGCCGGCTCGGTGCGGACCGGGAACTGCTGGCGAAGCTGGTCACGCGCCACGTCTGCAACAGCCAGGGCAGCCAGCTGATCGGGGCTTTGATCGCGCCCTGCGTCGCCGCCGCGATCGACGCGGAAGGCTACGTTCGCGTCGCCACCCAGGCGGCGCCGGTGCTGATCAGCCTGAAAGGCGCTTCCGCCGCCGGCAAGAGCTCGCTGCGGCCCATGCTCAAGCAGATGCTGCGCGCGCAGGGCATCGCCGCCGACGGCTATGCGACGATCAGCCCGGATGTCTGGCGGCGCCAGCTGCTCGACTACGAGTCGCTCGGGCCGGCGCGCAAATATGCCGGCCACCTGACCAGCCGCGAGCTGATGGTGATCGACGGCAAGCTCGACCGCTACATCCGCGACAAGGCCAACCGCGAACACGCCATCCCGCACCTGCTGGTCGACCGCTTCCGCTTCGACAGCTTCACCGCCGAGAAGGTGGCGCGCGTGCTGCACGACACCTATGCGCGCTACGTGCACACCATGTACATGTACTTCATCGTCACGCCTCCCGAGACCACCGTGCTGCGCGGCTGGCAGCGGGCGCTGGAGCGCGGCCGCTACAAGGCCGTCGAGGATTACCTGGCGCACGGCGTGGAGGCCTACCGCGGCATGCCGAAGATCCTGTTCAAGTGGCTGGCCAGCCCACGCCCCGAGTACCGCTACGTCTTCCTCGACAACCGCGTGGCGCGCGGCAGCTTTCCCAAGACCATCGCCAGCGGCGACCGCGACCGGATGGTGATCTACGACCCGGCCGCCTTCATCGACATCGAGCGCTACCAGAAGGTCGACATCCATGCCGGCGCGCCGGCCGAGCTCTACCCGGCGTCGTCCGATCTGACGGTCGCCGCGAATTCAGGCTTCCTCAGGGAATGCGTGCGGCGCATGGCGACTGTGGAATTCGTCGATCGCGACAGCGGCCGTGCCTACCTGCGCGCGCGCCGGGGCAGTTTCGAGGTGCAGGACGCGGCGCTGCTGGCCCGGGCATTGGAGGATGACCAAGCTGCCGCCGCGCTGGGCGCGATCGCGCCTGGGTTGGTGGCGCCCGGCCAGGAGTTGGCGCTGGCGACACGGCGGAATACGCTCTCCTGATTGCGGAATAAAAACCTTGTTGGCCTCGGTGTAATAGGCGCTGCTAATATCCGGCTCTTCGTCAAGACAGCGTCAAGAACGGGTGTGGGCTGCACTCCCGGACGCATGCATCTACCCGGGATATGAGCTTTCCGCCGCTGCTGCAACGCTTCCTGCCCTTCCTGAGCTGGTTTCCCTACTCCGGGTCGACGCTGCGCGCCGACTTCATCGCCGGCCTCACCGTGGCGCTGGTGCTGGTGCCGCAGTCGATGGCATACGCCCAGCTCGCCGGTCTGCCGCCCTATTACGGACTCTATGCGGCCTTCCTGCCGGTGATGGTGGCGGCGCTGTGGGGCTCGTCGCGCCAGCTCGGCACCGGGCCGGTGGCGGTCGCCTCCCTGCTCACCGCGTCCTCGCTGGCGCCGCTGGCGGCGCCAGGCTCGGAAGCCTTCATCGCGCTGGCGATCATGCTGGCCCTGCTGGTCGGCATCTTCCAGTTCGCGCTGGGCGTGTTCAAGCTCGGCGTGGTGGTGAATTTCCTTTCGCATCCGGTCATCGTCGGCTTCACCAATGCGGCGGCGATCATCATCGGCCTGTCCCAGGTGAACAAGCTGATAGGCGTGCCGATGGGGCGTTCCGAGTCCTTCATCAGCGACATCTGGGGTGTCGTGCAACTGGCCGGCGACACGCACCTGCCGACCCTGGCCATGGGCGCCGCGGCGATCGCCATCATGTGGGCGATCCGCAGACACGCGCCCAAACTGCCCGGCGTGCTGATCGCGGTCGCCTTGACCACCGTGGTCTCGTGGCAGATCGGCTTCGAGCGCAGCGCCAGCGCGACCATCGAGCAGATCGCCGAGCCCGAGGCGCAGACGCTGCTCGGCGAATTCGTGCGCACCGAGGCGCGCATCAGGGAGATCAACGACCAGCTTGCCGCCGCCAACGCCGAACTCAAGAAGCTGCAGAAGGCCGGCAGCGAATCGGCTCACGATGTGGCCCGCCTGCGCTACGAGATCGAACTGCTCAAGCTGCAGCTCAAGGATCGCGAGGACGAAAATCGCCGTCGCAGCCGCGCCATACGCGCCACGGTGCTGGAGCAGGTGCCCGGCAGCGACGGCAAGCCGGCGACCTACTTCGCCCAGGGCAAGGTGCCGGCGGGGCTGCAGACCGAAGGCCATCGCTGGCGCATCACGCGCACCGTCCATGGGGCCGCGGGCGAGATCCGGCTGACCGGCGGCGGCCAGGTGGTCGGCCGGATTCCCGAGGGACTGCCTTCCCTCAGCCTGCCGAAGTTTTCCTGGGAAGCCTTTGCCAGCCTGCTCTCGGCGGCCATCGTGATTTCGCTGGTCGGCTTCATGGAGGCGATCTCCATCGCCAAGGCCATCGCCGCCAAGACCCGGCAGAAGATCGACCCCAACCAGGAACTGATCGGCCAGGGTCTGGCCAATATCGTCGGCAGCCTGACCCAGTCATTCCCGGTCTCCGGCTCCTTCTCGCGCTCCGCGGTGAATATCAACGCCGGGGCCAAGTCCGGCATGTCCTCGGTCATCACCGGGGCCTTCGTGCTGCTGACCCTGCTGTTCCTGACGCCGCTGCTCTACCACCTGCCGCAGGCGGTACTTGCCGCCGTCATCATCATGGCGGTGATCGGCCTGATCAACTTCGACGCCATCAAGCATGCCTGGCAGGCCAACCGGCACGACGGCATCGCCTCGGTGGTCACCTTCGTCGCCACCCTGGCGGCGGCGCCCCATCTCGACAAGGGCATCATGCTCGGCGCCGGGCTGGCCATCCTGCTCTACCTCTACCGTACCATGACGCCGCGCGTCGCCATCCTCGGCCGTTACCACGACGGCACGCTGCGCGACGTGAAGGTAAACAAGCTGCCCGAATCGCGCGTCGTGGTCGCCGTGCGCTTCGACGGCCGCCTCTACTTCGCCAATGTCTCCTACTTCGAGGACGCCCTGCTCGAAGCCGTCGCCAGCAACCCGCAGGTGGCCTACCTGCTGGTGGTCGGCGACGGCATCAACGAACTCGACGCCTCGGGCGAGGAGGTGGTGCGCCACCTGGTCGAGCGCCTGCGCGCCAGCGGCATCACGGTGCTGTTCTCCGGCCTCAAGAAGCAGGTGATCGACGTCATGCACGCCACGCACCTGTTCGACTACATCGGCCGGGAAAACATCTTCGCCACCGCCGACCTGGCCATCGAGGCGGCCTACGCGGCGGCGTCGGCGGCCGGCCGGGAGCACGCCTCGACGCTCCTGAGAAAATGACGAAGGTATTATATCGGCGTCGCCGCCGTCACGGACCCGGGCTGCCGGGGCGTCCGCTCTGCGGGCCGGCAAGCGCCGACGATGTCGCCGCTGCTAAAATATGCCTTTGCTTGCCTTGCCAGCCATGCCCACGCCGCTGTCCATCGACGCCCTGCTGATCGCCGCCTGCGCCTGGCTGGCTGTCGGGCTGCTCGGGCTGGCGGCGCCGCGCAACACCTACGTCATCAGCAAGATCCTGTTTCCGCTCGGCGCGCTCATCGCCATGCTGGTGGGATTGGCGGCTCTGGCGGCGCTGGGCGGCCCGGCACAGACCGCGGTGCTGGCCATCGGCCTGCCGGACCTGCCTTTCCACCTGCGCCTGGACAATCTGTCCGCCGTATTCGCCCTGTTGCTGGGTTTCGCCTCGGTCGGCATCTCGATCTTCGCCGCCGGCTACTTCCGAGAGGGTGAGGGCACCGCACCCGGCGTGCTCTGTCTCGAATACCACGTCTTCCTCGCCAGCATGCTGCTGGTGCTGCTGGCCGACGACGCCTATGCCTTCATGGTGGCCTGGGAGAGCATGGCGCTCTCGTCCTTCTTCCTGGTCACCACCAACCATCAGCACGCCGAGATACGCCGCGCCGGCTTCCTCTATCTGCTGATCGCCCATATCGGCGCCATATCCATCCTGCTCTGCTTCGGCGTCATGACCGGCGGCGCCGGCGACTACAGCTTCGCCGGCATGCGCGCGCAGGAGCTGTCGCCGTTCTGGGCCTCGGCGGCCTTCCTCCTGGCGCTGGCCGGCTTCGGCGCCAAGGCCGGGCTGGTGCCGCTCCACGTCTGGCTGCCCGAGGCGCACCCGGCGGCGCCCTCGCCGGTCTCGGCGATGATGAGCGGCGTGATGCTGAAGACCGCGATCTACGGCCTGCTGCGGGTCAGCTTCGACTTGCTGCATACGACGATCTGGTGGTGGGGCGTGGTGGCGCTGGCGGTCGGTCTGGTCACGGCGCTGTTCGGCGTGCTCTACAGCACGGTGCAAAGCGACATGAAGCGGCTCCTGGCCTATTCCTCGATCGAGAACATCGGCCTGATTGCCGTCGGCATCGGCCTGACCCTGATTTTCCATGCCTACCGCATGGAGGCCCTGGCGGCCCTGGCCATGACGGCAGTGCTCTACCACTGCCTGGCCCATTCCGCCTTCAAGAGCCTGCTGTTCCTGTGCACCGGCTCGGTGCTGCACGCGACCAAGGAGCGCAGCCTGGGCAAGCTCGGCGGCCTGATCCATCGCATGCCCTGGGTGGCCTGGCTGGCCTTGGCGGGCGTGGTCGCCAGCGCCGGGCTGCCGCCGCTGTCGGGCTTCGTTTCGGAGTGGCTGCTGCTGCAAAGCTTCCTGTTTTCGCCCGGCCTGCCGCATCCCTGGCTCAACATGGTGGTGCCGGTGGCGGCGGCGCTGGTGGTCCTCGTCGCCGCGCTGGCCGGCTTCGCCATGGTCAAGTTCTACGGCATCATCTTCCTCGGCCAGATGCGCGAGCCGGGCCTGAAGGACGCCCACGACGCCGGCAACTGGGAAAAGCTCGGTCTGGCGTGGCTGGCGCTGATCACGCTGCTGCTCGGCATCCTGCCGTCGACGGTGATCCTGCGCATCGATGCTGCAACGCGCCAGTTGCTCGGCACCGGGCTGGCCGACAAGCTGCACGAGCAGGGCTGGTGGATGCTGGCGCCGATCTCGCCCGAACGCGCGAGCTACGAGCCGATGATTTTCCTCGTCACCATCGCCTCCACGCTGCTGCTGGGCCGCTGGCTGGTGCGCTATCTCTACCATGGCCGCGTGCGCCGCACCACGGCCTGGGACTGCGGCTACTACTTCCAGGGCCCGCGCGCGCAGGACACGGCCGAGGGCTTCAGCCAGCCGATCCGCCGCATCTTCGAGCCGATGTTCCGCATGCTGCGGCATTTCCCGACCGCGCGCGACACCGCGCCGCATTACAGCGTCAAGGTCGAGGATCATTTCTGGTACTGGCTCTACCTGCCGCTGGCCCGGCTGGCCGCCCGGCTGTCGACGCTGATCGTCGCCCTGCAGGGCGGGCGCATCGCCGTCTATTTGATGTACAGCTTCATCACGCTGCTGGTACTTCTTCTGGTGGCGCGGCCATGATCAGCATCTCGGGCTTGTTGGGTCAGGCGTTCGCGATCCTGCTGGCGCTGGCGCTGGCGCCGCTGCTCTCCGGCTGGGTCGGGCAATGCCGCGCCTGGCTGCAAAGCCGCAGCGCGCCGCCGCTGCTGCAGCCCTACTACATGCTGCAGAAACTGTTCCACAAGGATGTGGTGCTCGCGCACGGCGCTTCGTCCCTGTTCCGCGTCGCACCCTTCGTGGTCTTCGGCTGCATGGTGCTGGCCTGCGCCATCATTCCCACGCTGTCCACCGACCTGCCGCTGGCGCCGGCCGCCGATGCCCTGGCCCTGGTCGGCGTGTTCGGTCTGGCGCGGATTTTCATTTCGCTCGCCGCGATGGACGTCGGCACTTCCTTCGGCAGCCTCGGCGGCCGCCGTGAAATGCTGATTGGATTCCTGGCCGAGCCGGCGCTGCTGATGGTGATTTTCACCCTGGCCATGATCGCCCAGTCGACCTCGGTCGCCACCATCGTCGAGACCCTTGCCCATCGCGATCTGGTGATCTACCCGAGCCTGGCCTTTGCCGGCATCGCCTTCACCTTCGTCTCCTTCGCCGAGAACGCCCGCGTGCCGGTGGACAATCCTGCCACCCATCTCGAACTGACCATGATCCACGAGGCGATGATCCTCGAATATTCGGGCCGCCACCTGGCCTTGATCGAATGGGCGGCGAGCCTCAAGCTCTACGCCTACTCCTGCCTCGGCCTGGCGCTGTTCTTTCCCTGGGGCATCGCGCCGGGCGACAGCTTCCTGGCGCTGGTCGCGGCGATACCGCTGCTGCTGGTCAAACTGAGCATCGGCGGCTTCCTGCTGGCCGTGATCGAGACCATCAACGCCAAGATGCGCATTTTCCGCGCGCCCGAATTTCTCGGCACCGCCTTCATGCTGGCAGTGCTCGGACTGCTGGTGCGCCTGCTGCTGGAGGCCAGGGTATGAGCTCGACGATCCCGTTCTCCGCGCAGCTCATCAATCTCTTCGCCGCGGTGATCCTGCTGCTGGCCTTCGCCATGCTGGCGCAGCGGCGGATTCTGGCGCTGATCAACCTGTTCGCCCTGCAGGGGCTGACCCTGTGCCTGGCGACCCTGGTGGCGGCGGTGACCACCAGCCAGGTGCACCTGTATTACTCGGCTGGCCTGACCTTGCTGCTCAAGGTACTGCTGCTGCCCTGGATTCTGCATCGGCTGGTGCGCAAGCTCAACGTCAAGAACGAGGTCGAGGCGCTGATCAACATCCCGACCACCATGCTGGTGGGAATCCTGCTGGTCATGGTCGCCTTCAATGTCGCGCTGCCGATCTCCGAGCTGTCCCACACCATCACGCGCGGCACGCTGGGCATCGCGCTGGCGGTGGTGATGCTGGCTTTCCTGATGATGATCACGCGGCAGAAGGCCATCACCCAGGTGGTCGGTTTCCTGTCGATGGAAAACGGCCTGTTCCTCGCCGCCACCAGCGCCACCTACGGCATGCCGATGGTGGTCGAGCTCGGCATCGCGCTCGACGTGCTGGTCGGCGTGATCATCCTCGGCGTGTTCTTCTTCCAGATCCGCGACCAGTTCGACAGCCTCGACATCCGCAACATGGAACAGCTGAAAGACAACTGACGCTCATGGCTTCGATAGGCGACCCCACATCGTGAAATTCCGTAACTTCGGCAGGCCTCAAGCTGGCAAGTGGGCCCGCCCCTCCCATCCGCTGCGCGGCCCACGGCTGGCTTTGCATAGCCAGCCGGCTGCGGCGGCGCGACGCATGCGTCGCGAATTCCCACCTCGCCCCCTCACGGGGAGGCTATTGACCGGCTCGCTGCGCTCGAAAATTACCAAGTGCGCTGAACAGAATATTTCACGTTAAATCCATGGATTTCTTCGTTCTCATGCTCGTGATTCCCCTGGTCAGCGGCGCGCTGCTGACGGTGGTCGGGGAACGCGCGTGGGCGCCCAACCTCAACATCATCGCCAGCCTCGGCACCTTTGCCGCGGCGGCGGGCCTGACCGTCGAGATCATCGCCAGCGGTCCGCGCTTCGCCTTCGGCGAGCAGTTCTTCATCGATTCGCTGAATGTGTTCTTCGTCGCACTGACCGCCTTCGTCGGCCTGACCACGAGCATATTCTCCGGTCCCTACATGAAGAACGAGCGCGAGCACGGCAAGCTCAGTGCGCCGCGCCTGCGGCTCTACAAGAGCATGTACCAGCTCTTCATGTTCACTATGCTGGCGGCGCTGACCACCAACAATCTCGGCATCCTCTGGGTCGCGATGGAAGCGGCGACGCTGACCACGGTGCTGCTGGTCTCGCTCTACCGCACGCCGGCCAGCCTCGAGGCCGCATGGAAATACTTCATCCTCTGCGGCGTCGGCATCGCCCAGGCGCTGTTCGGCACCATCCTGCTCTACTTCGCCGCCGAGCGCGTGCTGGGCGAGAGCGGCAACGCGCTCCTGTGGACCCACCTGATCGACGTCAAGGGCCAGCTCGAACCGACCATCATGGCGCTGTCCTTCATCTTCCTGCTGGTCGGCTACGGCACCAAGGTCGGCCTCGCGCCCCTGCACAACTGGCTGCCCGATGCCCATGCCGAAGGCCCGACGCCGGTATCGGCGGTGCTCTCGGGCCTGCTGCTGAACGTCGCGCTCTACGCCATCCTGCGCTGCAAGGTGCTGGCCGACGGCGCCATTCCCGGGGATTTCGCCGGCAAGCTGATGATGGGCTTCGGCCTGTTCACGCTGCTGGTCGCGGCCTTCTTCCTGTCGCGCCAGAAGGATGTCAAGCGCATGTTCGCGTATTCCTCGATCGAGCACATGGGCCTCATCACCTTCGCCTTCGGCATGGGCGGCTCGGTGGCGAATTTCGCCGGCCTGCTGCATATGACCATGCATTCGCTGACCAAATCGGCGATCTTCTTCGCCGTCGGCCATGCCACGCAGAAGACCGGCACCCAGTTGATGGAGAACATTCGCGGTCTGATCAAAATCAATCCCCTGATCGGCTGGGGGCTGATGCTGGGCACGCTGGCCATCCTCGGCATGCCGCCCTTCGGCGTCTTCGCCAGCGAGTTCATGATCCTCACCCATGCCATGAAATATCATCCGTGGGCGACGCCGATCCTGCTGCTGGGCCTGGGCGTGGCCTTCGCCGCGATCTTCGGCAAGGTCCAGCCGATGGTCTTCGGCGAGACCGAGGCCAAGCGCCTGCCGCATGCGCCGGCGATCACGCCGGTGTTCCTGCATCTCGGGCTGGTGCTGATGCTCGGGCTCTACATTCCACCCTATCTGACGCGCTGGTTCCACGAAGCCTCGCGCATGCTCGGCTAGGGCGGCAATCATGATCTTCCACGCCGAACCCATCGAATTCGTCCGCCAGCCGGGGTCAGGCGCCCCGGTGTGGCGCGGCCGCGCCGCGGACGGCGAGGACATGCTGCGCTTCGCGATTTCCGTCCATCGCCACCAGGGCCGCCTGGCCGCGCTGTGGGGCGAGGATAGGCGGCAGCAGGGCGCCGGCTATCGCCTGCATTGCGTGTTCGCCCTCGACGAGGGCTGGCCCTGGCTCAGTCTCGACCTGGCGGCCGAGGGCGACCAGTGCCCGGTCTATCCCGACCTGTCCGGCATCTTTCCGGCCGCGAACCGCATGCAGCGCGCCACCCGCGACCTGGTCGGCATCGCCAGCGACGGCAGCGACCAGCGGCCCTGGCTGCGCCACGGTGCCTGGCCGGCGGACTGGTATCCGCTGCGCCACGACGCCGTGCATGAGGCCGGGGTCGGTGTCGGCTTCGACAATTTCCCCAGCGACTACGAGTTCGTCAAGGTCGGCGGCGAGGGCGCCCACGAAATTCCGGTCGGTCCGATCCATGCCGGGATCATCGAGCCCGGCCATTTCCGCTTCTCGGTCGTCGGCGAGCGCGTGCTGCGCCTGGAGCAGCGGCTGGGTTACCAGCACAAGGGCGTCGAGAAGCTGTTCCTCGGCGCCGACCTCGCGCATGGCGCGCGTCTGGTCGGCCGCGTCTCCGGCGATTCCACCTGCGCCTACGCCTGGGCCTACGCCGATGCGGTGGAGGCGGCGTGCCGGGTCGAGCCGCCGCCGCGGGCCCTGCTGCTGCGCGCGCTGATGCTCGAGCGCGAACGCGTCGCCAATCACCTGGGCGACCTCGGTGCGCTGGGCAACGATGCCGCCTTCGCCTTCGGCCTGACCCAGTTCATGCGCCTCAAGGAAGACTGGCTGCGCCTGAACCAGCAGATGTTCGGCCACCGCTTCATGATGGACCGCATCGTGCCGGGCGGCGTCGTCATGGACCTCGATGCCGCGGCGCTCGCCGCCATGATCGAGCAGTGCGGCGTGGTTCGCGGCGAAGTCAGGAAACTGCGCGCGCTCTATGACGCGCATGCCGGCTTGCAGGATCGCTTCGCCACCACCGGCGCGATCGACGCCGCCCTGGCGCGCGAACTGTCGCTGTCGGGCATGGCCGCCCGTGCCACCGGCATCCTGCTCGACGGCCGGGCGCACCGCCAGGGCTACACGCCGCCGGCGCCTTATGCCCAGCTTGGCGTGCGCCCGGTCACCGACGAACGCGGCGACGTGGCCGCGCGCGTCGCCCTGCGTTTCGACGAGATCTACGAATCGCTGCGCCTGCTGCGCGAAATCGCGCTCGGTCTGCCAGGCGGCGCGAGCCGGGTCGAAGTCGCGCCGGTCGGCGATGCCGGCGGCCTCGGCGTGATCGAAGGCTGGCGCGGCGAGGTGCTGGTCGGCGTCCAGTTCGCCGGCGACGGCAGGCTGGCCCGGGTGCATCCGCACGACCCCTCATGGCAGGCCTGGCCGGCGCTGGAGCACGCGGTGATGAAAGACATCGTCCCCGACTTCCCGCTGATCAACAAGTCCTTCAACCTGTCCTATTCCGGAGTCGACCTGTGATGCTGCAAACATCGATTTGTCCGCAGATTTCGCAGATTTACGCAGATCATGGCAGCGATGGCGAACAAGGGCGCATCACCTGTCCGGGGCGGTCGGCGTCGTCCACCATCCACAGTTCAATCTGCGAAATCTGCGAAATCTGCGGATTGAACTGACTTTTTCAAATGATCCCTTTGCTCAGACACATCTTCCGCACCGGCATCCTGACCGAGCCCATGCCCGAAGCCGAGGGCGGGCCGCAGCGCGAGATCGACCGGCTGCACGACGAAATCCTGCATGTACTGGGCCGCGCCCTGACCATACGCGAGGTCGATGCCGGCTCCTGCAACGGCTGCGAGCTGGAGATCCACGCTCTCAACAATCCCTATTACAACCTCGAAGGCCGCGGCATCAAGTTCGTCGCCAGTCCGCGCCATGCCGACATGCTGCTGGTGACCGGCCCGGTGACGCGGAACATGGAGAATGCGCTGCGCATCGCCTACGACTGCACGCCCGATCCCAAGCTGGTCGTGGCGGTCGGCGACTGCGGCTGCAACGGCGGGGTGTTCGGCGAGAGCTATGCGAGCTGCGGCGCGGTGGAGAACGTGGTCGGCGTCGATCTGCGCATTCCCGGCTGCCCGCCGACGCCGCTGGCCCTGATGCAGGGCATCCTGGCGGCGATACGCACTACGAAGTAGCTACGAAGTAGCCGCGCAAGAGTTGGCGCTGGCACTACGGCGATGCATCGAGCAGCGCTGACCGGTCGAGCGCCTTCACATCGCTGACGCCGCACAGCGCCAGGGCCACGGCCATTTCGCTGCGCATCACCGACAGCATGTGGGCCACGCCGGCTTCGCCGCGCGCGGCGACGGCATAGCCCCAGGCGCGGCCGAGCATGCAGGCCCTGGCGCCCAGCGCCAGCGCCTTGGCCACGTCGAGCCCGCTCCTGACGCCGCCGTCGAGCAATACTTCAAGCTTGTCGCCGACCGCATCGACGATGCGCGGCAAGGCATCGGCGCTGGCCGCGACGCCGTCCAGTTGGCGGCCGCCGTGGTTGGAGACGACGATGCCGTCGGCCCCCGCAGCCGCCGCCAGGCGCGCGTCGTCCACGTCGAGTATGCCCTTGAGCAGGATCTTGCCCGGCCAGTTTTCGCGCACCCAGTCCAGGTCGGCCCAGGTGATGCGCGGATCGAACTGGCTATCGACCCAGGCCTTGAAGGCCGGCAGGCTGTGCGCATCGGGTACCGCCATGGTCAGGTTGCCGAACATCAGCGGCTTGCCGCGGATGGCGACGTCGAGCAGCCAGCGCGGATGCGACGCCAGATCCCAGGCCTTGGCCATTTTGCCGCCAAGCGACAGGCCGCCGCCCATGCCGTTGCGGATGTCGCGGTAGCGCGCCCCCATCACCGCGAGGTCGACGGTCAGCACCAGCACCGGGCAGCCGGCCGCCTGCGCCCGCGCCATCAGCGCCCTGGCATAGCCGCGGTCGCGCATCACGTAGAGCTGGTACCAGAAGGGCGCCGCCGTGGCGGCACGCACCTCCTCGATCGAGCAGATCGATACCGTCGATTCGCAGAAGGGCACGCCGGCGCCCTCGGCCGCACGCGCCGCCTGCACCTCGGCACGGCGTGCCATGACGCCGGCCAGGCCGAGCGGGGCGAGCACCAGCGGCAGCGCCAGATTCTGGCCCAGCACGCGCGTGGCAAAGTTCAGCTGCGAGACGTCGCGCATCACGCGCTGGCGCAGGCGCAGGCGCCGGAAGGCCTGCTGGTTCTCCTGCGCGGTGATTTCCTCGTAGGCGGCACCGTCGAGGTAATCGAACAGGTGGCGCGGCAGCCGCCGGCGCGCCAGTTCGCGGTAGTCGCTCGCCGTGGCCGGCGCCAGGCCGAGACCGCAGGTTTCGTTGTCGTTCATGCGCACCTCCAGAATCCTTGATTCAGCTTGCCGGCAAGCCGGACGGCGCCACGCAGCCCGTCATTCGCTGGCCAGGGCCGAGGCACCGCTTTCGTCCTGCGATCGCCTGGCATCCTCCACCATGGTTTCGGCATAGAACTGGTAAGTATTCTTGCCCATCTGCTTGGCGTGGTACATCGCCAGATCGGCGTTGCGCAGCGCGCTGTCGATATCCGCCGCGGACTGCGGAATCATGCAGATGCCGATGCTGAATCCGATGTGCGCCGGGGCTCTGCCGGTGGCGAAGGGTTCGGCGGCAATCCGCACCAGGCTTGCCGCCACGCGTCCGGCATCCTCGTTGATCGAGGTATCGCTCAAAATCACGGCAAACTCGTCGCCGCCGATGCGCGCGACGATGTCGGCGCCGCGCAGCGCCCTTTCCAGCCTCACACCGATGGCTTTCAGCACCGCATCGCCGACCTGGTGGCCGAACTGGTCATTGACCGTCTTGAAACCATCGACATCGATGTAAAGCAGGGCCGATCCGCCGCCGTTGCGGGCGTGACGCTGCAGCGCCTGGGCCAGGCTCAACTCGAAGGCATGGCGATTGGGCAGCCCGGTAACCCGGTCGTACAGCGCCATGCGCTCGATCTCGTTCTCCGCCGCGATCATCTGCATGCGCATCTTGCGGCTGGCATAAGTCCCGAGCAGTGCGGAAGCCGTCAGGATCAGCAGCATGCTGCCGAAAACCCGGCCGAGTTCGCCATACAGGTCGCGCAGCGAGGCGCGCATGGCAATGCTGCCGACGATCCGCCCCTCCAGTTGCACGGGAAGCGCCAGCCGCAGATCGACGAATGACAATACATGCCCCGCGGCCGGGGCTTCCTCGCCGAGCTGGCGCAGCGCTTCCGGGCGCTGGAAACGCGCCAGCAGGCTGCCGTTGGCGCGATAGACGGCGGCCTCGATGATGATCGGCGACGCATCGGCGGTGCCGATGATTTCCGTGGCCGTGCGAATGTCCTCGAACACGATGGCTGCCGTGAGATTGGCGCCCAGCAGGCGTGCCTGCATGGTCAGGTTGTTCTGCAGGTGCTCGCGCAGGCTGTGCGCGTGGTAACCCAGCAGCATCAGCAGGGCGATCAGCAGGGCGCTGCCGGTCGACACCAGGCTGAGCCGCCAGTAGTTGAGCAGGCGCGTATGGGTCATGCGCTCACTCGATCAAGTTGCGTGCTAGTTTGAGGATCTTGGAACTGGGCGCAAGGCCGCTTCTCTTCATCGCGCCGTAGTTGATGTCGAAGGTCACGCGTCCGCCATCGGTATGCAGGCCGATCATGGCGCCGCGGTCGACTGCATTGGCACCCTCGGCGATCACCAACAAGGCGCGGGTGCGGGCCAATGCACCGAGCCGTGCGAGGAGGCCGGCACTGCCGGCTTCCACCATCACCGCGGCGCAGCGGTCGAGCTCCTCGGGCGTGGTTCCGCTGCGGCGGATACCAAGCGTCTGCCCCAGCACCTTTTTTCCTTCATGGCGCCGCAAGGCCGCGGTCAGCGCACCTTCGTCCAGCACGCAGAAGTGGAAGCCGGCCGACGGCGTGGTCTGTGGCGGCCATTGGATAAACAGCAGCAGGTTGTAGATTACCGCCGCCTTGACCTCGTTTTCGTCAGCCCGGTCAGCGGCCCAAGCCGCATGGCAGGGCAAGGCCAGCAGCAATGCCGGCAGGATCGTCCTGCACAGCCGCCGCCACATCAGATCTCCAGTTCCCAGCGCAGGCGCCACTGTCGCCCGTCGCGTTCGAGGCTGTCTATCGGTGCGACTTCGGGGCCCAGGGGATCGCGATAGCGCGTGCCGCCCAGGTTGTAGATGCCGAGGCTCCATCGGCCATAGCGGCGCTGATGCGCCTGACGCAGCACCAGATTGCCGGTGACATAGCCGGCGACGCTGCCGAGCAGGCTGCGGCGCGGGCCGACCGCCTGCAGATTGATGCCCAGCGTCGCGCCGAGCGCGGCGACCGGTCCGTCGACCAGCAGCTTGCCCAGGCGCCGCGGCGAATTGACTGCTTCGCCGCCGGGCTGGGTGATCGACTGCCAGGCCAGGCTGCCGCGCACGCGCCAGCCGCCAGCGAGCAGGGTCTCGACATCGGTTTCCCAGCCGCGCGCCGAGAGTTGGTCACGGTTGCGGAACACCAGCAGGCCGTCGGCGGGGTCGGTTTCCTGGTCGATCAGGTCGCGCAGGGTGTATTGATAGTGACCGAGGCCGAGGCGCAGCGTCGGCGTCGGCGTGTAATCGAGCGCTAGCTCGCGGGTGCGGATGCGCTCCGGTTTCAGGTCGGGATTGCCCTTTTGCGTGGCGCCGCTGTCGTCGTAGTGGCGTTCGTAATCGTTGGGAGCGCGGAAGGCGCGACCGCCCATCAACTTGACGGTGACATCGTCGCGTGGATGCCAGATCAGTGCGCCGCGCGGCGAGACGATCGAAGGCGCGGTGCTTTGGCTATCGATGCGCAGGCCTAGATTGGCCAGCCAGCCGGGCGCGATGCGCCATTCGTCCTGCACGAAGATCGCCGCGGTGCGGCCCCGGTGGCGGTCGTCGGTATAGTCGATGCGCGGATCGAGGTCGAAATTGCGTTGCTCCATGCGCATATAGCTGCGCGCTTCGACGCCGGCGAGCAGGCGGTGCTTACGCCAGCCGGTCCAGGTCAGCTGCCATTCGGCGCTCCACCAGTCGGCGCGCGCTTCGTCGCGGTTGGTCCCCGGGTAGGGGTATTCGCCGTCATACGCATAGCGGCCGAAATGCACGCGCAACTGCTGGTCCAGCGCTTCGGCGAGGGTCGAGGTGCGAGCCAGGTCGAAGTGATATTCCGTCTCCTGCACGAAGTTGCCCGGCGCATCGAACACGGTGCCGTAGTAGGCGGTGGGCACGTCCTTCCGGCGTCGCGAGAACGTCGCGCTGCCGCGCCAGTTTTCCCAACTGCCCTTGAACATGCCCTTGAGGTAGCGCTCGCCGTCGAGCTTGTGTGCAACGCCATCGCCGACCCCGGGCGCATCGTACTCGGCGAAATAGAGATCGTCGCCGTCGCGCTGGTAGGCGCTGAGGCCGGCCACCCAGTCGAGACCGGCGGCGCTGCGCCCGCCCGAGAGCAGGCTGGCGCGGCGGCCGCGTCCATCGCTGGCATCGAGCGCAACCCGGCTGCCGTTGAGGTCGGCGCCGGTCCACAGCACGGCATTGACGATGCCGAACAGGGCGTTGCCGCCATAGCTGGCGGACGAGGGGCCGGGCACGAATTCGAGGCGCTTGATCCAGTCGATGTCGATCGGGGCTTCATTGCCGACCATCGCCTGGTCGTAGATCGGATCGTTGCTGCGCGCGCCATCCACCAGCAGCAGGATGCGCGAGTTGTAGTCGCCGGGTCGGCTGAAGCCGCGCACGCCAAGATAGGAGTAGCCACGGTCGCGGCTGGTATAGACGCCGCGCGCCGACTGCAGTGCCTCGCCGATGTCGCGGAAGCCGAAGCGGCGTATGTCCTCGGCGGGGACCACCGTGGCGGTGGCGGGCGCCTCCGACAGCGGTTGCGCATAACGCGAGGCGCCCTGCACTTCGACACCCAGCAGGTCCTCCAGCTTCATGCCGGAGACATCATCCGCCGCAAGCAGCGCCGCCGGCATCCCGCATGTCGCGATGAGCCCCACCGAAAGTATCAGCCTGAATTGCATGCGCGTGGTCCGAACGATCGCTTCCCCAGAGCACCGATATTACGCTCTTTCACCCGATATGCAGAGCGGCTCAACGTCCACGAATAGGCAGTGCCGGCGCCGCTTCATAACGGATCATCACATCCAGTGTGCTGGCCACGGCCTGCGATCCCGCCTGCGCCGGAGTCAGGCGCGCCTGCGCGAAACGGCTCATCAGGCCGTCGAGCAGTTGCTTCGGCACCGGGTCGCTGTTGACCACTATGACACGGTCAACCGTGCCCAGCGCGCTGACATGGAGGCGCAGGGTCAGGCTGCCGGAAAACGGCACCGCTATCTCCTCCAGGTCCGCAAGGTCGGGCTCGACCAGGAAACGCGCTTTGCGCGTCAAACTGCCGGCGGCATCGGTGGCCGCAACGGCGGTGGCCGCCGCCGGCGGCGGCGCGGGGGCGGCCTGCGCGGCGACAGCCGCCGGGCTTTCGGTGGTCTCCCTGCTCGCCAGGACCACGGTCAGCGTGACCGCCTTCGCACTGCGCGTCAGGTGACCGGCGACCTCCGCGGACAGCAGCCAGCCGAGGCCCAGGTGCAGCGCCAGCGAGATGGCCAGGGGCCAGGCCAGGCGCGGCGAGTTCAATCGAAAAGCCTGTGTTCGATGGCGTAGCGGATCAGGTCGGCGTTGTTGCCGATGCCGAGTTTTTCCATCAGGTGGGTCTTATGGGTGGTGACGGTCTTCGGGCTGAGGTGCAGCAGTTCGGCGATCTGGTTCAACATCACGCCCTGCGCGATCAGGCGCAGCACTTCCCATTCGCGCGGGCTCAGGCTCTGGTGCGCCGCGCCGCCGGCGTGGGTCGCCGCGTCGAAAGCCAGCGAGGCGGCGACCGATGGGTCGATGAAGCGCTCGCCGGCGCCGACCCGGGTCACGGCGGTGAATAGCGTATCCGGACTCGATCCCTTGGTGATATAGCCGGAAGCGCCGGCCTGCAGGGCGCGCCGCACCGTTCCCGGTTCGTCGTGCATGCTCAGCACCAGCATAGGCAGGGCGGGCTGCGCCTTGCGGATCTGCTCGATCAGGCTGGTGCCGGAGGCGCCGGGCATGGTCAGGTCCATGATGATCAGTTCGGCGCCGCCGGTGTTTGCCGCCGCCAGCGCTTCCGCCGCATTGGTGGCTTCCTGCACCACTTCGATGCCGGCGAAGGAATGCAGCATCTGCCTGAGGCCGACGCGGAACAGCGTGTGGTCGTCGGCGATGATGATCCTGATCATGGTGAGTTCGTGCTCCTGTCTGCGTGATCGGCCTTGAGTGGAACCTGCGGCAGCGTGACGACGAGCCGCGTGCCGCTGCCCGGGCTGCTGTCGATTTCCAGCGCGCCGCCGAGCGCCGTGACGCGCTCGGATATGCCGAGCAAGCCGAAGTGCGCGGCATGGTCGACGCCCGACACATCGAAGCCCTTGCCGTCGTCCTCCAGCAGCAGGCGCATTTCACCCCGGTCATGGCTCAGCGTGATGTCGACGTTCTGCGCGCTGGCGTGGCGGACGATGTTGGAAAGCGATTCCTGCACGATGCGGAACAGCGCGATCGCATAGTCGTCGTCGAGGCGGTCCGCTGCCTGGGTAAATGAGATGCCGTAGCGGATGCCGGCGGCCCCGAGCATGCGCGCCGCGACCCATTCCACCGCGGCCGTGAGGCCGAGGTTGAGCGCCGCCGGCCGCAGGTCGGAGGCGATCGACTTCACGCTGCGGTAGGCTTCGCCGATCATCGTCTCGATGTTGCGCGCGGCCTCGCGTGCCGCCGCCGCATCGGCGGGCAGGCTGCGTCCGAGCAATTGCAGATGCATGCGCGCGGTGGTCAGCACCTGGCCCAGTTCGTCGTGGAACTCGCGTGCCAGGCGTGCGCGCTCCTGCTCGATGCGTGCTTCACGATGACTGGCCAGTTGCCGCAATTCCTGGCGCGAACGTTCGAGAGCCTGCTGGGTCTGCTTGAGGGCCGTCACGTCGAGGATCACGCCGTGCACAGCGCGCCTGCCGTCTGCCGCGAACTCCGTCGTAGTGCGGATCTGCAGCCAGCGCGGGCCGTCGCCGGCAAGCAGGCTGCGCCCGATCCATTCGAACTCGTGCGCCGCGGACGCCGCCTGGCGCCAGACCAGGCCGGCAAGATCGTCGGGATGGATGCCGGCAAAGAATACCTGCGGATCGGCCAGCATTTCCGCCGCAGTACCCGGCAGCAGACGCGCCACGCCGTCGCTGATGGAGCGGAATCCGGGAATCGGAGTGGCGACGTATTCGAACAAGGCCACCGGCAACTGGCTCGACAGCTGGCGCAGCCGGCCCTCCGAGGCGCGCAAGGCCAACTCGGCCTGGCGACGGCGCGTCGTCAGCCCCTGGCGCCGGCGCCACGAC
This sequence comes from Sulfuritalea sp., assembly GCA_023700805.1. GTDB lineage: Bacteria > Pseudomonadota > Gammaproteobacteria > Burkholderiales > Rhodocyclaceae > Sulfuritalea. The sequence continues at coordinate 226,098 of JAMPYF010000001.1, read as the reverse complement.
CAGAAAGCGAAGGCCATCATTACCGCCAAGGTGATGCCGATCAGCATCATCGCGGAAAGCGTCAGCTGGCGTGATGATGCGACGGTAATGGCCTCAGCGGAATGAGCGAGCGACACTTCAGGGAAACTCCAGAAACGGTGCTAGCGGGGGATCAACCTGGGCGGCAAGTTCGCGCTGGTCCATCAGTGGGCCGGAGCGGATGCCAAATGTTGGCGATCGAGCGGGCGGCGCAGGGAACAGCTCAGCGCGTGCCGCGCCGATGGTATCGCGAAAATGGCCAGTAGGCACTCTGTTCGCACAGGCAAGAACGTTGATGGTGCGCCCGCAACGGTGATTCGATCAGCTTCACAATTCGCTGGCACGCCGTCTAGTCAGCGCCAACTCTTGCCAGTGGATGACATGGGGATTCATCCGCATCAGGTAACCCGGACAAGAATCAGGAAATCCCTATAGATGACCGCGGGGGAGGACCTTAGAGTTGGCTAGGAAAGTTGACCAAATCCGCCAGTCAACATGCTCGCAAAGGCAATACAAAATCATGCGAATTCGCAAAAATCATGGCTTCACACTGGTCGAATTGGTGACCGTCGTCGCGATTATCGGGATTCTCATGGCTATCGCGCTGCCGCAATATGAGGAATACGTATTGAAGGGAAAGCTGTCAGAAGGCATGTCGCTCCTCTCCGATTTGCAGGTCAGGCAGGAGCAATATTATCAGGATAATCGAACGTATCTGAATGGCATGACGCCGCGCGCAGCGGGACAGTATTTCACTGCCACAAGTTGCGCCACCGCAAATGGCGGTCAAACCTATGTCTGCACGGCCAATGCTCCAGCTATCAACTACACGTATACGGTTACCCAGGCTGGGGCGAAGACCACCGTAAAGCCGGATGCGTCCAGCGCTGCCTGCTGGTTGAAAGGCAGTTCCGGGAGTTGCTGATGCGTTGCCGTGGATTCAGCCTGATGGAGATCATGCTCGTGCTGGTTATCGCCGGGATCATGCTTGCCATCGCGGTACCTTCGTTTCAGGAAACCATGGTCAGCGGGCGGATTCGCGGCGTTGCCGAATCGATTCAGTTCGGCTTGATTCAGGCGCGTTCGGAAGCGATAAGTCGCAATGCGCCGATGCGCTTTCAACTGGTCAGTACGCTGGATGCCGGCTGTACTGCCAGCGCCACCTCGCGTCTTTGGGTGGTCACGCAATATACGGGACTCACGACACCGGCCAATACCCGCGGCGTGCCGGCAGGTCGGTGCGCGGTGAATGCCTACGTGCCGCCCGACCAGGAAGAACCTTGTCCGACCACGCCGGCTTATTCGGGAAACGCCGCAAATTGCCTGGCCGACCCCTTCATTGCCTACAAGAGCACTACCGATAGCGCACCTCAGGTAGTCGTCACGGCCAGTCCGTCAATGGGAACTCCGGCAGGATTTGTGGTTACCTTTGGCCCCTTGGGGCAATTGCTCGCCAACCTCGAAGGGGCAGTGCCCGCCGGCACCCCGGCCTATACGGTGGAAGCCGGCCCAAGCGCCGGCATCACCGGCAGGACCTATTGCGTCCAGGTTAATTCCAACGGGAATATCCGGCTTTGCTCCGGCACCTGCGCAGCCTGTGTCTGAGGATCACGATGAGAGCCATCCATCCAGCAGCGCAACGTCAGCAAGGCTCCTTCATCATCGAAGCGATCATCAGCCTCTTGCTGTTTGCTGTCGGCCTGATTTCCATGATGGCGCTTTCGGTCCAGGCCCTCAATCAGGTTGGCCAGTCGAAGGCGCGCAATGACGCAAGCTATGCCACAGGGGAGTTGATCGCCGAGATGTGGGTTAGCAATACAGTCAATCTGGGCACATGGACCTCGCGTCTGCAAACCGCCATACCGGAGGCAACCGGCACGGTCTATCTGGCCAACTGCGATTGCGTGGAAACCAATGTCGTTACGGGTAACGTTTGCTCGGGCGCGGCGTCAGGCACGATCACGATCGCCAGTCCGCAACCGGTGACCGTCTGTGTTAGCTGGACCGATCGCAAGGATCCGGGCACGCCCCGCCGCTACCAGACCAGCAGCATGATTACACGCAATTGATCCTGCCACGGCATACAGCTATCAAGACTGCCATGCGCCGCCAAAGTGGCTTCAACCTGATCGAACTGCTCATCGGCCTGACCATCAGCCTGATGGGGCTGGCTGCCGTCGGCTCGATGATGATGACTTTTTCAAAGAATCGGTCAAACATAACCCAGACCCTCGGCACGCAGGACAATGGCGTGATGGCGCTTTATCGCCTCGAACGCGATATCGGCCAAGCCGGCTATGGCCTGATGCCGCTTCTCGGCTGTGCCACTATCGCCAATGGCGCCAGCCCTTCCTTCACTCCTTACCCAGTCGTGATCACTGACGGCGGTACCGGCGTTTCCGACCAGATCACGGTGAAGGGCACCAATCCGTCATCGGGCGTCCCTGGCACCGAACTCGATGCCAGTAGCGGCACGACCATGACGGGCAGCCAGTACAACGTGCGATCCTCGATGGGATTTTCCGTCAATGACATCGTTGCTGCGACCAATTCCTGCACGATGACAACTGTCAATAGCGTGTCTGCGACGGCTATCGGCTACACGTATACACCGGCACTTGCGAGTTCGACGGCTATCGGCTACCTCGTATATTTCGGCCGCCCGGGAGAGTTTTTCAACCGCCAGTATGCGGTTGGCACAGCGGCCCTGACGGTTGCCGACTACCCGGCGTTCACCACCAACAACCTCGTCGACAACATCGTATTTCTCAAGGCGCAGTATGGCCTTGCGAGCAGCACCACGGGCAGTCCGGTCACCGTGACGCGCTGGGCTAGCGGCGCCACCACGCTCAACGGCACCACCTGCACCGGCACGGCCGTCCACCCTGCCTGCGTCGTCGCCCTGCGTGTGGGGGTAGTCGCCCAGAGTGCTGTCGCCGACAATGAAGTCATCGATCAGCCGGATCCCCTCCCGGTACTGTCCCAGGTGCTCGACGGCGGCGGCGCTGAGGTTGGTGCTGCCGTGTCATTTGCGGTGCCCAACACGCGCATGCGCTACCGCGCCTATTCGACCATCATTCCGCTGAAGAACGTCATATGGACCCGCTGATGCGATCTTGCACTTTTCCCGTCGCGCCCGGCGGGCAATGCCTGTCGGGTCAGCGAGGATTTGTTCTGGTCCTTGCGCTGGTCATCCTGATCATCATGACTTTGTCGTCGGTGGCTATGGTAACCAGTCTCCGCGGCGGTATCTCCGCTTCGGCCAATATTGCTTTTCGCCAGGCCGCAACGCGGTCGGCCGATGTGGCGGTGGACGGTGCATATCAGTGGGTCAGGACGCAAATGGCGACCGCAACGGCGCTCAACAACAACATAGCGCCGGCCAATGCCGCCGCGGCAACCACCACGCCGCGGTATTACGCGACGATGAACGGTGCCGACAGCGGGTGCAAGAAAGATGGCGCCGCCAACGCCTTCACGCCCACCTCCTATCGTTTCAGCGACACCATCAATGGGGCCGACGGACTCCCCTGCGCAGCGAGGGTATCTGGCAACCCTTCAGGCTACACCCTCTACTATGTAGTGCATCGGATGGCGAACACGACCGAAGCATTGTGTGTGGCCGCCGGTGGGACGGCGGGGTGTGGCTCCTGCCCGACGGCCGGCTGTCTGGCGCCCTCGATCGTAACCACGGCAGGATCAGGCAGTCTCGCCGGCTGCTCGATGGACCCCACTGCAGCAAATTTTTGCGGGGCATCCAGTACTGCGGTCAATGCCGCCGTCTATTACCGGGTCACCGTCAAGGTGGTAGGTCCGCGTCAGAACAATCGTTACGTGCAGGGCTTCATTTACTAGCGCCAGCCCTGCGATAGTTTACAGGTGCCACCATGAACATGACTTCAATTCGTCGACCGCTTGCTTGGGTACTGATATTCCTCCTCAGCTATGGACAGGCGCTTCAAGCCGCCACTCTGAACCTGGCGACGACGCCACTGGCAGCCACCACCACTTCGGTGGTACGTCCCAACCTGATGTACGTGCTCGACGATTCGGGCTCGATGGCTTGGGATTACACACCTGATTACATCAACGATGCCACGGTTACCGATCCCACGAATGCCGGCATCACTCCGCCGGGTTCAGCCGGCGATCGTGGCGTGGCGACTGTTTCGGGCGGCGTCATCACGGCCATCAGCGCCATTGGCGGCAACATCTACGAACATGGAACACCCACCGTGCTGATTCAGGGTGCCGGCACCGGCGCTGCCGCCACGGTTACCCTGGCCGCGGACAAGACCATAGCATCTGTCAACGTTTCCAGCGGCGGTACGGGCTACGTCGCCGCTACTACTTACGTTACCTTTCTCGGCGGGCTCAAGACCGCTGCCTGGGGCATGTGCTGGGGCACCACCGGGACCAGCAACCAGGGCGGCACGCCCAAAGACACGTCGGCCGCACCGACTTGCACTACGCGTTCGCAGATGCCCTACTCGACCGCCAAGGTCAATTTCCAGTACTACGACCCGGCGGTGCGCTACCTGCCACCACTGCGGGCCGACGGCACCTCCTATCCCAATGCTACTGCAGCGACTGCCCAGACAGATGGTTTTGCCGGTACCGGCTCCACCAACCTGACCAACGCGTATCAGCACGAAATCTGGTGCAGCGTGGCCACCCCGAGCCCGACGCCCAGTGCCGCCAATATCGCCACGCATACCCAGTGCAAGGAAAATACCGATACCACCAATAATGCCTTATACCCGAACGCGACTTACACGTTCCGCAAGACCTATAACGGACCTGCCTACTACCATACGATGGAGGCCTCGGAGTACTGTACCAGTACCGATTACACCAACTGCATCACACGCGATGAAGCCTTGGCGGCGGTTCCGGCCTTCGTTGTCGGTGGCGTGACCTACAACGTCCCTTCCTATTACCGCTGGTGTGCCTTCTATAACCCCATCTCGAAGACCTTTGGCGGCTGCCAGGGCCGGCGCGATCTTGACCACTACCTTCCAAATTACCTCGGTGGCTGGGTTAGCACCGGCGCCGCCGGTGTTCAGTCTACTGCCAGCCTGGTGATCAACGCCACGACTGCAGGCCAGTCGCTGACCTCGATTACGGTCGGTGGCGTGAACGTGGTCGGCGGCCAGACCTTCACTTCGACCGCGAACGGTGATCAAGCCACGGTTGCGCAAAATATCTGTACTGCGATTCAAGCCAATACGGGCGGCACCGGCTACAGCTGCGCGGTCACCGGCAGCACGGTGTTGATCCAGGCCGCCGCAGTTGGCGATGCGGCCAACGGTTTGCCGGTATTGGCGGTGGGCCCCTCGGCCGTTGCCGCGGTCAATGCTACTGGCGAAATCCGCGTCACAACGGCTACCGCCGGGTTGACCATCAACTCCATCACCATTCACGGCAACGAACTGCTCAGCGCCAACGTCACCGCCGATGGCGATCAGGGAAATACCGCGCGCATGATCTGCGAGGCGATCAACTCCGGCGCTCAGCAAGGGGTATATATCGCCCGTTCCGGCTCGCAGGCGGGAGCCGCCGCTGACACCTATGCCTTCGGAACTTGCCAGTCACACGCCGACGCCTACGTACAGGTAAAACGAGTTCCAGCTGACGATACCGATAACGGCCAAGCCATTGTCATTTCCGGTCCGGCTACGGCGACCATCAGCTCGGGTTCGATCCAGATCAACTCGACGGCCGGTGCCACCACTATCAGCGACGTCACCAAGGACGGCGTCTCGATCTTCACCGCGCCTGCGCTCGCCATCGCCGACGGTACGCAAACCACCTCGATCGCCACCAGCCTGGCGGCCAAGATCAATGGCAACGGCGGCTGTAGCGCGACGGCTTCGGGAAATCTCGTCACCATCACCGGCTGCACCGGCGTATTGGCGGTGACCTCGGGCAGCACCCAAGCCACCGGAACCATCAAGGTCACCAGCACCGGTCACAGCTACGGTGCGGACCTCGGCGGCATCCAGGTCGGCGCCACCAGCCTGGCCGGGCACATTACTCCGACCACGCTCAGCAACGGCACATCGGTGGCGGCCAATGCCAGCGCCTTGCGCGCTGCCATCAATGCGGGCACCGGTACCCACGGCTTCACTGCCGCCGTGCCGGTTGCCAGCGGCAGCGACTACAACTTGACCGTTACCGCACCGGTCGGCACAGCCTACAACGGCCAGTCCTTTACCTTTCAACCTGGCACCGCGGTAGTGGCGGGCGCGGCCACCAGCCCGATCTGGAACTTCAGCATCACCAATGCAACCAAGGACGATGCCATCATCGACTACATCCGCTGCGACCCAAGCGACAGTGTCGCCAACGATGAACTCTACATACTCAGCACGGATGCCACCACCGGCTCGGCGACGACCAACAACCTCGAATTCACCACCGCCCTCGCCAACGGTTTGAACTCATCCGCCATCAATGGCTACACCTACAGCTGCGCCTACGATTCCGGCACCCAGAACGATCAGATCTGCAATGTCACCGGGCCGACCGGGGTGAGCGCCTGTACTTCGGACCTCAGCTTCACCAAGGATGGCACCATCACCACCAAGAACTACAGCAAGCTGACTGCCGGCAGTGCGGGCTGTAGTGCCATCACGGCGCCGACCTGGACGTTCAGGCTGAGCGACAGCGTCGACAACGATACGATCACTTCCATCACTTGCGGCGGTACGAATACGATTACTCCCAATACCGTTGCTGCGGGCAACGGAAACGGGGATTCCCGGCGCGGCCTGCTCGCCTCCGGGATGAATTCCAACGATACCAACGGCTATACATACAGCTGCTCGAACGACACCTCCAACAACCGCGTAGATTGCACGGTTACCGGGCCGACCGCCGCGGCGGCGTGTACCAATCTCCAATTCACCAAGTCTCCTGGGATCACTCTGGACTTCAACAACAATGTTTCCCAGGCCTGTCCGGCCATTACCACCGGCACTTCGGCCACCTGGCGTTTCACCATCGACAACGCGACCAGCGCCAACAAGCTTTTCAACTCGATCACCTGCGGCGGCGTCAATACCATAACCACCAATACGGTAAGTACCGGCACGGCGTCCAATACCACGGTTGCCCGCATCAACAACCTGAAGAGCACGCTCGAAGCCAACGATGCCAACGGCTACAATATTTCCTGCACCACGGCGACTTCGGGAACTGCCCAGTCGGACTGCACCATTACTGGGCCGGCTGGCGCCAACGCGTGCCAGGGAACGGACACCGGCGACAGCAACAACTGCGGTGTCGGCGCCTTGAGCTTCAAGTATGACGGTACTCTCGATGGGTCGACGGGTATCGCGCTTTCCGCCAGCGGCATGACAACCCCGAGGACCGCCGACTATGTGCGCGCCTGCGTGCCGGCCAGCAGCAACGGCAGTTCCGGCGCTACTGCGGTGGACGACTACGCACCCTTTCTTTTCACCCTGAGTACTTTCGCCGGCGGCGCGCCGAGCCAAGGCACCACCATCACACCGATTGCCAGCAATGATGTCGGTACTATCGGTACCACCACCGTGGCCATGGCCAACGGCACGGCACCATCGGTTCTGACCATTTCGACCAATGCCACCGGCACAGCCCCCAATGTGTTGACCATGGGCGGTGGCTCCAACCCCAATACGGCGACTAACCACTGGACCGGGACCGGCATCTTCAAGCGGGTAGACGTGGTGTCGACCAACAACAGTTACAGCCGCGCTTCGGGGCGTACCGACTGTGCCGCCGCTACCTGCACCTATACGGAAGAGTTGCAGAACTTCGCCAACTGGTACAGCTATTACCGTACGCGCATGCTGATGATGAAGTCCGCTACCACCCTGGCGTTTACCCAGCTTGACGGCAATTACCGGGTCGGCTTTGACAATATCTGCCAGGCAACCGGCACCACTGTCGATAATCCGGTAGCCCAGTTCGAAGGCGCCGGACGTACTTCCTGGTGGACCAGCCTGACCAATGCGTCGCCGAATTGCGCGACGCCGCTGCGCGCCGAAACCGCCAAGATAGGACAGTACTACGCACGCAAGCTCAATGCTACCCAGGCCGACCCGATGGAATATTCCTGTCAGCAGAACTACATGCTGCTGGTTACCGACGGCTACTGGAACGAAACCGAGAGTAGTGCGATCAAGGGCGTGAGCGGCGCCGACATCGGCAATACCGACAATGCGCTGACCACAGCCGCGCGTCCCTACTACGATGGCGCGCAAGCCTCCACCAGTTGTCCGGCCGTGGGTGGCAGTCGCGGCAGTACCGCATACTCCTGCCGTACCCTGGCTGACATTGCCTTTCATTACTACAGCACCGATCTGCGCACGAATGCGCTGGGCAATGCGACGAATACCTTGCTGGGGCGGGATGTAGCGACCAACAACGTGCTCACGACGGCGGACGACAAGAACCAGGCGCAGCACATGAACTTTTTTGCCATGGGGCTCGGCATCGACGGCAAGCTCGGTTTCAATTCCGACTATCAGACTTCGGGCATTGGCGACTATGCCGCAATCGTCGCTGGAACCAAGGACTGGCCGGCGGTTGCAAATCTCGATCCGACCGGAGTTGATGACCTTTGGCATGCGACGGTGAATGGGCGAGGGAAGTATTTCAGTGCGCGCAATGTCCCCAACGTGGTTGCTGGTCTGCGCGAGGCGCTGAACAAGATCGGCGCGCGCGTCGGTTCGGCGGCCGCTGCAGCGACATCCAATCTGGAACCCGTGGCCGGCGACAACTTCGCTTACGTGGCTAGCTACACGACGCTGGACTGGACGGGCGACCTGCAGTCGCGCTCGATCGATGTCCTCACCGGCGAGGTTTCCAGCAGCACCGCCTGCACCACGGCGGGCTCCGGCTGTCAATGGTCGGCGCAAGCCAAGCTCGACAACACCACATGGTCGGCGCGCCGAATTTTCATCAAGCCGACCTCCGGGACCAGCGGTGATCCGCTGCGCGGATTCAACTACGACAATCTGACGGGAGCTGAACAGGCGTTCTTCAATCCGAGCACGCTCAGCCAGTATGCCGCCCTGTCGATCAGCAATGCGAGCGACATTACCGCATCCAACTTGGTGAATTTTCTGCGTGGCAATCGTGGGCTGGAGCAGGACGGCGATGTGAGTCATGCCCAGATCTGGCGTCGGCGGAGCCATGTCCTCGGGGACATCGTCAATACCCAGCCGGTATTCATGAAGGCACCGAATGCGTTGTATGCCGATGCCGGCTATTCGAGCTTCAAGTCCGCCAATGCCAGTCGTCAGCCGGTCGTCTTCGTTTCCGCCCAGGATGGCATGCTTCACGCATTCAACGCCCATACGTCCGCTGTGACGGTGAGTGGCACTGCGGTGCAGCCCGGTGAGGAAATGTGGGCCTTTGTCCCCACGCAGGCAATGGAAACGATGAAAGTGCTGGGTGACGTCAATTATGCCCATCGTTACTTTGTCGATGGACAGATCACCATCGCCGACGTGGACTTTGGCGGCGGAAACTGGCATACGATCCTGGTGGGAGGCCAGGGTGCGGGCGGCAGATCGTACTTTGCGCTCGATGTGACGGATCCGACCAGCCCGAAGTATCTCTGGGAATTCTCCGACGCAAATCTCGGCAACACTTTCTCGAATGCGGCAGTGAGCAAGCTGCATAGCGGCGAATGGGCGGTCATGTTTTCCTCCGGCTACAACAACACGGCGAACGGCGGCGATGGCATCGGCCATCTGTTTGCCCTGAATCCGGAAACCGGCGCGGCCAAGACAGGGTTTCCGTTGTCGACAGGGTCCGGTACCGGAGGCAGCCCCAGCAACCTTGGCAAGCTTGCGCTCTGGGCGGACAACCCGGGAGTAGACAATACGGCGCAGTATGTCTACGCGGGTGATACCAACGGTGATCTCTGGCGTTTCGATCTGGATCCGTCCGGGACCGGCCACACTGGCACCGCGGTATTCAAGCTGGCGCATATGGAGGTCAGTTCTATTCCATTACCGATCACCACCAGGCCGGAACTGAGCAGCTTGACCGACGGCACCCGCTTGATCATGGTCGGTACCGGGAAATACCTCGAAAGCTCCGACCTGACAAATGTGGATGTCCAGGGTTTCTTTGTCGTCAAGGACACACTAGGTGCGGCCAATCTGGGTGGCGCCTCCCAGGAGACTTGGAATCCGGCAACCGACACGCTGCCTTCGGATGCGACGCAGCCGATGTTCCTGCAGCGGAAACTGATTGCCGATGACGAGAACGGCAATCCGATTGCGCAGACCGATGCGAGTGGTGTTACCCGCAACTTTCGCATGGTATGTGCTGGCGCAGCGTCGACCGTGACTCCATCGGGCACGGCGCCAAATCTGAGCTATAGCTGCAACAATGAGGACGCCACAAGCATCGATTTGAGTCTCCACGGAGGCTGGTACGCGCTGTTCCCCGATACCGGAGAGCGCATGAACGTCGATCCCAAGCTGGTGCGTGGTACCTTAGTATTTGCCACCAACATTCCGGCCGCGGACAGCTGTACCGTCGGCGGACGCTCATGGGCCAACTTCCTTGATTATCAGACTGGACTGGCAGTTGCAGGCCAGACATTCACGTCGATCAAGATTCCGGATTCCCTCGTGGTGGGTATTACGGTGATCCGATTGCAGTCGGGGGATTACAAGGCAATTGCCACAAAATCCAATTACCAGCAGGAAACTCTGGCGGTTCCTATTGCAGCTTCGGCTCCGGGGCTGCCGTCGACCCCACCTGCAAATACCTTCCAGAGCAAGCGCGGCTTGTGGCGGGAATTCGAAGCCTACTGATGCCACAGATAAGCGATTGAGGAGTGCGTTTGTCTAGCGCGGAAGAGCGCCGCCTGGCATGGGCTTTCTGCGTTTCCCTCGTTGTACACGTGCTTGTTCTAAGCCATGTGAAGATTGACCGGGAGCGACGGTCGGGCACTGGCGGCGCCTTGACGGTCACTTTACCGTCGCCACCGCGTGTCTCGGCTGGCAGCGACTTGTCGCCGACCGGATTGACGGTACCGGTCGCGGGACTTTCTGCCGCAACCGTCCTCATCAAACCCGACGTGGAAAGAGCTGCTGCTGCAAAGCCCGTGGCGAGACAGGCAGTCGTTCCCAGGTATGTCGGGAGCGATGCGCTAACGGTGCAGCAGCAAGTTGCCGCACGGCCGTCGCAGCCAGTGAAATCCTCGGTCAAGGCATCCTCGCGAGCACTGGATCGGGGACCGGGGGTAGTCGACGTACTATTGGTAATTGGCGACGATGGTCATCCACTTGGGATTCACTGGGACCGATTGCCGGCGTTGACCAACGATCAGCTAAGGGAGCTCGAAGCTTTGGTTCGCCGCCAGGTTTATCCGTCCATGGAAGGGGCAAGGCTGACCCAGACCATCGATGTATTCGGCTTGCTAGCCATCTCGCGGAGAACTCCCGGTATCGTCGGTGAATCGGCACCGTAGGAGCCGGCGGCAGACGAACTTACCTGATGATCTGGTGCTGGATGGCGTACTGCGTCAGGCCGGCATTGGTGTCTATGCCCATCTTGTGCAAAATGCGGGCACGGTAGGTGCTGATGGTGTTCGGGCTGCGCGAAAGTCCTTCGGCGATCTCGGATACCGATTTGCCGGCAGCGAGCAGGCACAGCACCTGGTACTCGCGATCGGAAAGCCTTTCGTGCGGCAGAACCTCGCGCCGGCCGCTGACATCCAGCGCCAGCCATTCGGCCAGTGAAGCGCTGATGTATTTCTTGCCGCGGCGCAGGGTGGCGACGGCCTTGAGCAATTCTTCCGGGGCGGCTTCCTTGCTCAGGTAACCGCTGGCACCGAGTTTCAATGCGCGTACCGCCATGTGTTCCTCAGGCTGGATGCTCATGATCAGCACCGGTACCTCCGGTCTGCGCCGGACGGACTCCTGCAGCACCACCAGGCCGTTCTGATCCGGGAGGTTCAGGTCGAGGATCACCAGGTCTATCGTTAATTCGTTCTTGCGCAGGAGGTCGATCGCCGCTGCCGCATTGACCGCTTCGCCGCAAATTTCGAGATCGGGGTCGGTCATCAGCATGAGGCGGATTCCCTGACGTACGACAGGATGGTCATCGACCAGCAGGATCTTCATGGTGCTTGCTCCGTAGATATCGGCGCGCCGGTGCGGCCGCGGGGAATCATGATGTGAACACGTGTGCCGCTCGGGTGCGCAGTGCCGGTCGCAGGCTCGATGTCGACCCGTCCGCCCCAGCTTTCCACTCGCTCGCGAATGCCCAGGAGACCCAGCGCCGGTCGATTTTGGTTGCGTGCCTGCATGCCGCAGCCATTATCCTTGACTTCCAGGTGAATGGCTTCGTCGGTCGTCTCAAGAATTATATCGACGCGGCTGGCGCGGGCGTGACGCGATACATTGGTCAGCAATTCCTGGCATACGCGGAACAGGTCGGTCGCCATTTCGGGCGTAATGTCGATTGCTTCATCCGGCAGGTCGACACCGCAACGGATTCCCATGCGGCGGGAAAAATCCTGGGCCTGCCACTCGATCGCCGCCACCAGTCCGAGCGAATCGAGCAGGCTGGGGCGCAAATCCCACGAGATGCTGCGCACCACCTTGATCAATTCATCAACCTGGGCCGCGATGCCGTTGCCCGCTTTGCCAGCATCGAGTCGGGCTATCGCGAACTTGAGCGCTGTCAGGCGCTGGCCGAGTTCGTCGTGAATCTCGTGCGAGATTCGGGTGCGCTCCTCCTCGCGTACGGCGCGCATGCGTGCCGAAAGCGAGCGCAGGTTCTCGACCGTCTGTTCCAGTTGCTGCGCGTGGTCGCGCTCCAGCCGATCATGGCGAATGATTGCGTCGAGCATGAGATCGAAAGCGTCGGCCAGTTGTCCGACTTCGTCGGTGAATTCGGCCGTCGATTGGCGCACATCCTCGAGGCGGGCATTGCGGCTGGCTTGCTGCGCAATCGTGGTGGTGGCCCGGATCAGGTCGTCCAGCGGCGCGACTATCGATTGCACGATGCGGCGAAACACGACCTGCCCCAGCAGGAAGGCAGTGACCAGCAGAACCACGGCGGCGATGCAGATTTTGACGAACTCAAACACCTCGAAGCGCAGGTCCAGTGCCAGCAGCAACTGGCCGCGCTCGATCCCCTGGTGCGAAATCGGCGCGCGTACGACCAGGCTGAAGAGTTCCATGCGTTCCCGCTGGTTGGCCAGGCCGGCCAGAACACCCTGCAGATCCACGGGTGCAGCGCCAAAGCGTATCGCCGGGAGCGGCAGGTCGATGGCGGTCGGCACGATGGCCGCCCAATACAAACCCTCGAGACCCTTCAGCGACTCAAGGTTTTCCTGCAACACCTGGCTGTCGCCGAACATCAGCGCGGCCGAACTCTGGGTGGCCAGTATGCCGGCGGCCGCGTGGGCCGATTCGCGAACCTCTGCGCGCTCGGCAACAAAAATATAGAACAATCCGCCCAGCCCGACCACCAGCAACAAGTTGCCGAGCAGAAGCTTGTACGCCAGCATCAGGCGACTATGAATCGTATGCCTGCGGCTGAACATCAGCATCCCGGCTGCACCCGCAGCATCAGGCAGGGCGCGGCAACCGGCGGCGCGCCGCCGTCGAGGTCCGACCCGTCGCCAGGCGCGAACTGCTTCGCCTTGGCGCTTCCGGCGGGCGTGCCCTGGATCGGCGCCAGGCAAAGCGCAAGCTTCTTGGACCAGATCATCTGAAATCAGCTCGATATGGCAAGAACACATCTTGCTCCAGGGCGCGTGACGCGTTAATCATGTTTAGCAACGACAATTGCAGATTTTTCTGTGACACTGAAGTAGTTGCATAGCTACATGAAAGCGGTTCAGGCCGTGCAAGAGGCAGGCGAGGTTCGAAATGGTGATGCGGCCCCTTTGAATTGCTGGCGTTCGGCTTGCCTGAGCGCAGGGAGCGCGCTTGATTCAGGCATCAGGTTTACCTTATGGCGATTAAGCGATTCCTGATTGTGCGGCTAGTTGTTGCTTGTCAAGATGTCATCGAATCGCTCCATTGTTATAGTTGTCAAACTACATGACAATAAGAATGTCATCCGCCACTTTGAAAATTGCTCAAATGCGAAATGGGGCTCCTTCCGGTTTTAGCCTGGTCGAGTTGATCGTCGTTGTGGCGATTATCGGCATTCTCGTCGCGATCGCCATTCCTCAGTACAACCTCTACCTGATCCGCTCCAACAAGGCAGCCGCCAAGGCTGTGCTGATGGAGATTGCCAGCCGCCAGGAGCAGTACGTCGTGCAGAATCGCGGCTATTTTCTCAATTGCACCGCGGCCTGCCCTGCGGATCCGAGCACTTTGCCGACCGCCGACTGCACGGCAAACTCGACGACGATGTTCTCGGCGCTGGGCGTCACCTTGCCGCAGGAGGCCTTGGCGGCCTATAACTTTGCGATCTGCGCGCCGACGACGACGGCCACCAACGTCAATCTCGCCAGCATGCCGACCTTCCAGGCGACGGCGATCGCACGCAGCGACACGATTCAGGTCGGCGAGGCCACGCTGTATGTCAATCAGTTCGGCCTGCGCATGCCGCTGGCGCAATGGTGACGCAGCCATGAGCCCGACCGCCTTCGCCCCAGTCGCGCCGTTGCCCCAGCGGCGCCCAGACGCCGGCTTCACGCTGATCGAAGTGCTGGTGGTGACAGCGATCATGGGCATCATGCTGGCCATCGGCATGCCCGGCCTGCGCAGTCTGATGGATAACCAGAAGATGAAAAGCGCCACTTTCGACCTGGTGACGACGGTCATGCAGGCGCGCAGCGAGGCCGTCAAGTACGGGACCACGTCGGGCGCATCGATTTCCATCGTGGCGCAGAGCGGCAACTACAACAACGGCTGGTGCATCGTCTTCACCAGCAGTTCGGCTTGCAGCATCAGCGCGCCGGGGGGCGACGTCATGCGCGTCAATGCCGCGACGGCGAACGTCACCTACACCGTGTTTTCGTGCAGCGCCACGCCTTGCGTGATCACCTTCGGTCGCACCGGACGCCTGAGTTCCGGCAGCGCGGTCAAGATCAGGGTGGATAACGACGACACAAGCAACCTGCTGACCCGCTGCGTGACGATCGACACGGCGGGTAATGCCAGCACCAAGGTGGGGGTCTGCACATGACGCGCGCAAGCGTATCGGCGAAGCATTGCGGCTATTCGCTGCTCGAAGTCCTGATCACCATGTTCGTGATCGCGGTCGGACTGCTGGGCCTGGTCGGATTGCAGGCCCGCGCGCTGACCGCCGAGGTCGAATCCGCCTCGCGGGGACAGGCGCTGATGCTGGTCAACGAAATGGCCGATCGCATGGAATCGAATCTGGCCCAGCTCAAGGCGCCTGCCGGCAGCGCCACCTACGATCAGCGCAGCGGCGGCAGCAAGATCGTGTTCGGCACCGGATACACGAACTCCTGTGTGACCGCCAACCCCTCCGATCTCGCCGATCAGGCCGAGTGCTGCAAGACCACGGCGCAGGGCGGCACGAAGAACTCGGTTGCCGAAAGCGACATCTGCGAGTGGGATCTGGCGCTCAAGGGCATCGGCGAAACCACCGGCAGCGCATCCAAGGTCGGCGGCCTGGCAGGGGCCCGCGGCTGTGTCTTCCTGCAGGCCACCAGCGTCTATGAAATCGATGTCGTCTGGCAGGGCCGCGATGCAACGGGCGCCGTGGCCTCCGACCTGACCTGCGGCGACACGGCGATCACCACAGGGCGGCGCGGCATCAGCCGGCGCATCTGGGTCGCGAATCTCAGTGGATGAAACGATGAGCATCAGGCGCGGATCGAACAGCGGACAGGCAGGCAGGCAGCGGGTCGCCAGCGCCAACTTTCATGCGGGCGCAGAGGCCGGCTTCACGCTTGCAGAAGTGCTGGTGGCGATGGGCATTGCCATGGTGCTGCTGTCAGCGCTGGCCGGACTCTTCGCCTCGTCCGTAAACACCCGTCAGCAGGTGGATCGCGAGGGCCAGAAGATAGAAAATGCGCGCTTCTCGATCGAGACCATGGCCGAGGACATCCGGCTGGCGGGATTCTGGGGCAACTACACGCCGGCGGGGCGCTGGAATTCGGTGCAGTGGCAAGCCGTGTCGGCCCTGGAAGATGCCGGCAGCGGATGCACGGCCGCGGCCCTGACCCAGGGTTGGACCAATCTGGGCACCGGCACCGTCAGGATTCCCGTGCCAATACTGGGATTCGAGGCGCACGACGACGGCGGCGCCACCCAGACCATTGATACCGGCATCACCAGCTGCCTGCCGAACTATCTGGCGGGCACCGACGTCCTGGTGATCCGGCGCGCCAAGACGGCGGCCGTGACGGCCGAGGCCATCGCCGGCACGCTTACGGCGGCCAAGACCTACCTGCAGGTGTCCGCCTGTGAAACCGAAATCGGGACCAACGACTTTACCGTGTCGACCGGCAGCACCTCGCCTGCCGGCCTGCGGCGCCTGGGCTGTTCCGCGCTTGCCGCCGACCGCGCCCCGGTCTGGGAACTGATTACCCGCATCTACTACGTCGCTTCGAATAACGAGTCCGGCGACAACATTCCGACTCTGAAGATGATCGACACGAGTGCCGGCGGCACCACGCCGGTCACCATCGCGCCGCATGTGGTGGACTTGCACCTGGAATACGGCATCGATCCCTCGGGTTACCAGTGGACCGCGAATACGGTGGTCCTCGCCGGGGCCGGTCGCAGGAACCTCGACCGCCTGTACGTGACGCCGGCAGGCGGAACCACCGGCGCCGCCGCGCCCACGCACACCAGCGGCACGGTTTCCGACGGCGGCGTCAGCTGGACCCCTTATGCGCTGATCGAGGGGTCGATCGATGCCTACGGCCGCTCGACCATCGATCCGGAACGCCTGATGCCGAACGGATCGACCACCGGCACGGCCCTGACCGACCCCTGGGGCGGCGCCACCAACTGGCAGGACGTCATGTCGATCAAATTGTGGGTGGTCGTGCGCGACCCGGAGGTGACCAGGAACTACACCAACAACAAGGAATTCGTGCTCGGGTCGATCTCCGTGCCGGCGGCAACCTTGAATGCCCGGGGCGTGAATGGCGGCAGCTACCGCTACAAGTCTTCCGGGTCAACCATCAAGGTGGTCAACATGGCCGGACGCAGGGAGGATGTGGTGCCATGAAATCAATCCCGATCCGCATATCGCCGAGGCCTGCCGCGCAGCGCGGTTCGGTGCTGCTGCTGAGCCTGTTCATGCTGATGGTGATGACCCTGCTGGCGCTGTCGGCCATCAAGATGGGCACCGTGAATTTGCGCACCATCAACAACATGCAAATGCGCAGCGAGGCCATGGGCGCGGCCCAGCATGCCCTCGACCAGGTGATGAGCACCAACTTCACCGACGACGTCGCCGGCACCGAGCGCAACTGGACCGTGGCGGTCGATGCCGGAAAAACCTACAACGTCGCGGTGGCCCGCCCCTGCATCCGCCAGGTCACGCCGATCATGAACACCGTGCTGGACATCGGCAACAGCGAAGACCTGAAATGCTACGACACGATTTCCAACCCGGTATCGGCCTGTTCCACCACGGTCTGGGAAATCACCGCCACCGTCAGGGAAGGCTGGTTCGGCGCCAATGTCGCGATCACCCAGGGCACCGGCATCCGCATGGACAACGGCGCGGCGACCGTGTACTCCAACGATTCTTCCTATCGTTGCTCATGAAGTCGGAGCTCATATCATGAACATTCCAAAATCCCTGCGCCACAGCGTCATCGCCGCGGCCGCCGCCGCCGGTCTCGGGATGATGACCCCTTCGCTGGCGGAGGACATCGACCTCTATGTCGGCGGCGAAGCCGCCACCGGCTCCCAGGCCAATGTGCTGATCGTGCTCGACAACTCGACCAACTGGGCCGCGGCCAACCAGGGCTGGCTTCCTTCCGGCACCAAGCAGGGCGAAGCCGAATTGCAGGCGCTTTCGGAAATCCTGTCCACCCTGGGCGACAACATCAATGTCGGATTGCTGATGGCGGCGGGTTCCAACGGCGGCTACGTGCGCTTCGGCGTGCGCGAGATGAGCGGCACCAACAAGACCGCCTTCACCGGCATGCTCAACACCATGGTCGCCAACTTCGGCGGCGACGGCGACAACGACGACAAGGTCAATACCTCCTCCATCGTCTATGACAGCATGTTGAATGCGGCCTACCGCTACTTCAACGGCTTTGCCCGTTTCGGTACCACCGACCTGCCCAGCGGCAGCACGCTGGACCTGCGCGATTACACCGGCAGCACGGTCAACACCACCAAGCAGCCTGCCGGCGCGCTGTCCGGAAATTCGCTGGCCACCGCCACCTCCACCACCTATCTGCCGCCCAGCACCGCCAACGATGGCTGCGCCAAGAATTTCATTATCTTCATCGGCAACGGCTATCCGAACCAGGCCGGAACCACCACCGATCTGGCGAATGCTGCCGCGCTGGCCGGGATTACCGATTCGGCCACGGTCAGCGCCATCACCGCCTCGGTCTCGGGCGGCAGCCCGAAGATCGCCGACGAGTGGACTCGCTTCATGTACACCTACGGCGTCACGTCCACCGTGGACGACCCGAAAAGCACCAGCAGCCCGAAGGCCAAGCTGGTGAACAAGATCGCCACCTACACCATCGATGTCTGCAAGGATGCCTGCGAAGCCGATCAGGCCACCTTGCTCAAGAGCATGGCCAAGGTCGGCGGCGGCAAGTACTACAAGTCCACCAGCAAGCAGGAAATCAAGAACGCGATGTCCCTGATCTTTGCCGAGATCCAGGCCGTCAATAGCGTGTTCGCTTCCGCCACGCTGCCGATTTCGGTGAATACCCAGGGCACTTTCGAAAACCAGGTGTATATCGGCGTGTTCCGTCCCGACTCGGGCGCCCGTCCGCGCTGGTTCGGCAACCTCAAGGAATACAAGTTCGGCCGCTACTGCGACGCCGACCGCAACGACAAGGTGCTGATCGACAACACCCGTGCGCTGGTCAACGGCATGGTGACCGCAACCCTGACCGGCAATGCCACCGGCACCGTGACGGGAACCTTCAGCGGCACCCTGACCACCCTGAGCGGCAGCAGTGCCGTCAGCGGAACGGTGGCCGGCACGGTCAGCGGCACCTCGTCGGCGACTCTCGCGGCGACCTTCGGCGGTTCGCCGGGAACCACCGGCAGTCCGGCGGTCGACGCCGGCAGCGGCACGGTCACCGGAACCATTACCGGAACCGGCAGCGGGACCGGCAGCTCGACCTTCACCGGCACACTGAACGGGATCTCTTCGCTGTCGGGAAGCTTTACCGCAAGCGACGAGCGCATCGGCGACGACGTCCCGGCGCCGAATTGCGGCACCGATGCCTCGGGTGACATTCCCCTCAATCTCTACCTGGGTGACCAGCACGGCTACCGCGCGATCGACGAGGAGGGCAACACCGGCTTCATCGATCTGTCGGCCAAGAGCTATTGGACATCCGCCTCGAGCTTCTGGACCGCGACGCCGAATGCGACCGGCGGCGCCAGCGATTCGCCGGACGGACCGGAAGTCGAGCGCGGTGCCGCGGCGCAGCGCCTGCGTACCGCGTGGGCGACCACGGCGACTTCGCCGCACCCGGACGGTCGCAGGGTATACACCTGTCTCGGCACCTGCCTGGCCAGCGCTGCCACCGCATCGCAGAAGACGCTGTCGAACAATGCGGTGACCACCAGCAATAGCGAAGTCACGGCGGCGCTGGCGGCGCCCAGCGGCTCGGCGACCGTGACCCTGGCCCGCTCGGGCAACACCGTGACGGCCACCTCGACCGCGGCGCACGGTTTTGCCGACGGCGCCTCGGTCACCATCGCCGGCGCCACGCCGACCGACTACAACGGCGCCAAGACCATTACCTACGTCGATGCCACGCATTTCACCTACATCCTGAACGAATCGCCGACCACCACCGATGCGGCGACGGCGACCAAGCCCGGCGGCACGGTCACGGTCACCAGCATTTCTCTGTCCGGCACCGTGGCGGGCACGACCGTGACCGCCACGGTGACGACGAATCCGGCCCACGGACTCATTGCCGGCAATGTGACGACGATTGCTGGGGCCGCCCAGTCCTTCCTCAATGGATCGCATACGGTTCTTGGCGCACCGGCGGTGACCGGCACCACCTTCGCCGTCAGCGTGACCTTGCCGGCCAATCCGACGACTCCGGCAACGACCGCCGGCAGTGCGGTCGCGGTCGGCCAGTCGGCGACTCACAGCTCGATCAGCTATTCCACCAGCGCCTGCGTGTCGGGCGGTACGGCCGGCTGCGCCGTGGTCCTGGCAACGGCCAATCTCGGCAACAAGTTCGTCACCGGCAACACCGTGGTGGTCTCCAATGCGGCCCCCGACGCTTATAACACCGGCGCCGCCGGGACGACGATCCGCGCCACCGGCACCAGTTGCCCGAACACCGCGACGCTGACCATCACCAACAGCAACAAGAACGCCGTCTACTGCTACACCGTGGCTGCGCAGCCGGCGGTCGTGACGCCGGACGGCGGCGCGAGCAAGACCGCGACAAGCCCCGGCACCTCCTTCCCCATCAACATCACGCGGACGCTGGGCAGCACCACGGCAACGGCGGTCACCACGGTTCTTGGCGTGCCCGCGCCGCATGGCTTCGTCACCACCGACAACATTTCCATCACCGGTGCCGCGCAGAGCCAGTACAACGGCACTTTCCAGCCATTGAGCGTCGGTGCGCCCGACGCCAATACCTTCACCTTCGGCCCGATCACGCTGACGCCGGCCACCCCGCCGACCGGAACCATCACGGCCACCACCGGTACCGGCGTGGCCGGGCCGGACACCACCAACCTGATCCTGTGGACCCGCGGCAAGGATCTTTGGGAGGACGAGGACATCAATGCCTCGCTGACCAATGTGCGCGCCAGCATTCACGGCGACGTGCTGCATGCCCGGCCGGTGGTGGTGAACTACGGCAGCAGCATCGGCATCGTCGGCTTCTACGGCGCCAACGACGGCTTCCTGCGCGCGATTCACGGCGGCACGGCGGATATCGACGGCGAGGAGAAGTGGGCCTTCATGCCCAGCGAATTCATGACCTACACCAAGCTGGCCAGGCTTTACAGCAACAGCGAAGTCGTGCGCTATCCCAACCTGTCCTGCAGCATCTCGCCGACACCGACCGCGCGCAACTATTTCTGGGACGGTTCGCTGACCGCCTATCAGTCGCCGGACGGCACGGCATCCACGGCGCCGAGCAAGACCTGGCTGTTCGCCACCATGCGTCGCGGCGGACGCGCGCTGTATGCGCTGGACGTCACCGATCCTGACGTGCCCAAGTTCATGTGGCGCATCACCAATGCCAGCACCGGATTTTCCGAACTGGCGCAGACCTGGTCCGAACCGAAGATCGCCAAGCTCAAGGGCACTTTCACCCGGGCTGACGCGACGGTGATCACCAATCCCGTGGTGCTGGTGTTCGGCGCCGGCTACGATGCTGCCCAGGAGGACAAGCCGAGCGGCAGCCACGTCACGCCGACCATGGGCCGCGGCGTGTTCGTGGTCGAGGCCGAGACCGGGCAGCTGATCCAGTTCCTGCAGCCCACCTCGGGCGTCACCGGCTACAGCTTTGCCGCCGACGTGAATGCCCTCGACCTGAATGCCGACGGCTATCTCGATCGCATCTACGCGGGCGACACCAATGCCAACCTGTTCCGCTTCGATACCGTGCAGACGGTCACCAATGTCGCCAGCAGCAGCTACTGGAAGCGCTATCATCTGGCCAAGGTGGGCGACACCGATGCCAACGGCGGGGTCAATGCGAGGAAATTCCTCTTCGCGCCGGAAGTGCTGCCCTTCCTGCACAACGGCGTGATCAAGACCATGGTGCTGGTCGGCAGCGGCAACCGCGAAAAGCCACTGCCCAACTTCCAGTCCGACGGCAGCCCGAATACGCTGACTTGTTCCAGCCTGTACACCGACACCTACTACCCGACCTCGTCGTCGAACAAGATCAACGACCGCTTCTTCGGTTTGCTCGATCCGGTGCAATCCGGCGCCACCGAGTCGACGGTGAATGCCGATCCGATCGTGCTGGGCGATTTGCAGCAGATCAATTCCAATACCCTGGCGACCACCACGCTGACGCCCTTCAGCCTTTCCAGCAGCGACCGCGGCTGGCATATCCTGCTGCGCAACGATCCCGACGGCAACGGCACGCGCAACGAGGAGAAGTCGGTGAATGCGGCCAAGGTGGTGGCCGGCGTGGTCTTCTTCGCCACCAACACCCCCGTGTCGCCCAATCCGAGCGCGGGCGTCTGCTCCAATCTGGGCGAGGCGCTGGGCTACGCGGTCGATCCCTTCACCGGCATGCCGGCGATCAACCGCGACGATTCGACCAGCGGCGGGGTGGCGACCTATACCAGCGTCGATTTCGCCACCAAGTTTTCCGGCGGCGGCCTGCCGCCGACCGTGACCGCGGGCGTGGTGTCGATCGGCGGCACGCCCTACCGCTTCATCATCGGCAGCGGCGGCGATACCCTGACCTCGGCGTCGTCGATCGCCGGCGCGCGCAGCGTGATCAATCTGCGGGGTACGCGCTCCCGGCTCTACTGGTCCTACGGCGCCGACTGAGCGCAAAGGCCGCGTGCTGCCTGCGCTGATATGTCCCCATTAAGCTGGCGGGGACATATCCCACCGGGGATACCGTCTCCGCCCTCCGGTTGGAGACATAAAAATTTTGGAATTGCGCGGGCGGCGGCATTGCTATGCTTGCCGCCATGTCGCAACGGCTGACCCTTTCCCGCGCCGCGCATCTGCTCGGCATCTCGCGCATCGCATTGCAAAAGCGCATCCGCGAGGGCGAGCTGCCGTCCTTCGACGGCATGGTCAGCGTCGATGAGCTGCAGCGCGTCTGGCCGCAACTCGATCTGGACGAGTCGGGCAGCTTTGAAAAGACCCGCGCGATTCGCGAGGATGCGTTCGCCAGACGCTTGCGCGAGCGCGTGTTGCCCAGCCAGGAGGCGCTGGCCCAGCGCCTGTTTGCGCAGGGGCAGGAACTGGCCGAACTGCAGCGCACCCTGACGCGCTACCACGCGCTGTTCGAAGCCCTGCAGGCGCGCCTGGCCGCCGCGCCGGCGCCGGCCACGGAAGAATTGGCGCAGCTGCTCGACGAGGGCCTGGCGCAGGCGTTGGCGGCCCCGGCGCCGCACGCGGACGTCAGCGCGCTCGATGCTATGCTGCGCGTCATGTCGGCGCACGTCACGGTCAGGCCATCGGGTCGCGAGTTCTTCGTCGAGGGTTCCGAAACCCTCCTGAAGGCGGCGTTGCGCGCCGGCCTGACGCCCAATTACGGTTGCGGCAACGGTTTGTGCGGCCTGTGCAAGGCGCGCGTGGTGGCCGGCGAAACGCGTGCCATGGCGCCTTCCGACTACCGCTTTTCCGCCGCCGAGAAGGCCCAGAACCATGTGCTGATGTGCGTCTGCACGGCGCTCAGCTCCGACCTGGTGCTGGAGGTGCTGGAAGCCGGCGCGCCGGAGGACATTCCCGAGCAGCGCATCGTCGCCAAGTTGCGCAGCGTCGACCGGCTCAACGACGACATGCTGCGCCTGCACCTGCAGACCCCGCGCAGCAACCGCCTGCGCTTTCTTGCCGGGCAACGGGTCACCCTCGGCCTTCCGGCCGGCGTGGCCAGCGGCGCCGACCTGCATGCCGAATACCCGGTCGCAAGCTGCCCCTGCGACGACCGCAACCTGATTTTCCATATTCCGAGTCCGGCTCGCCGGGTCGCCAGCGCCAACTCTCGAGGCGATCCCGCGCAAGGCTTTGCCGAATGCCTGGAGGCCGGCCTGGTCAAGGCCGGCGACGAACTCTCGGTGTGGGGACCGTGGGGCAGCTTCGTGCTCGACCAGGGCTCGCTGCGGTCCCTGGTATTCATCGCCATCGACGAGGGTTTCGCGCCGATCAACAGCCTGATCGAACATGCGATTGCGGTCGATGCCGCCGAATCGATCACGCTCTACTGGGCCAGTTCCCGGCCGGGCGGCCAGTATCTGCCCAACCAGTGCCGCGCCTGGGCCGCGGCGCTCGACGAATTCAGCTACCTGCCGCTGAACCTGGCCGAACTGCCGGCGACGCTGGCGGCGAACGCCGCGCTGGCCGCCAGCGACATCTATCTCGCCGGCGCGGCGGCTCAGGTCGAGCCGCTGGCGACGACGCTGCGCGCGGCCGGCCTGCCGTCGCGCCAATTGCATATCGAGGCACTCTGAACCATGAGCGAATTTCCATGACCCAAGCACGCCGCACCATACCGATACAGCCGCAGGGCGCGACTTTGGAAAACTCCGCCGAACTCGATGCCTGTTCCTCGGCCGAACCCTTCGCGCTGATGGTGCTGGGCGACAGCATGGCGCCGGAGTTTGTCGAAGGCGAGGTGATCCTGATCGAACCCGAGGGGCTGGCGACCGATGGCTCCTTCGTCCTGGCGCAGCTGGCCGGCGAGTGGATCTTCCGCCAACTGGTCCGCCATGATGCCGGCTGGCGCCTGCAGGCGTTGAATCCGGCCTATCCCGCCGCGGATATTCCGGGCCTCGACGCGGTCAAAGGCGTCATCATCCAGAAATCGAAACCCGGGCGTCGCCGGGCCACCAAACGTTACGTAGACTAAAACCCACTGAAAACCATGCCCTACTACATCTATCGCGTCACCCCCGTCGGCCCCATCCAGCAGCTCGCCAGGATCAGCCAGTTCGAGGTATTCAAGGACGCTTCGAACGAGGCCAAGCGCCTGCGCCGCGAAACCGAGCTCGGCGCCGGCGAGAAGATCAAGACCATCTTTGCCGCCAACGAACTCCAGGCGGAAGAACTTCTCAACGAGCCACGCGGCGAGGAGCCGATGACCGGCGAGGACTATTAACGCTCATGACTTCTATGAACCAAGCCGCCTCATGAAATATCGCACTTTCGATAAGCTGCGGGCTGGCAAATTGGCCCGCCCCTCCCGTCCTCCCCTCACGGGGAGGCTACTGATTGGCTCGCTGCGCTCGAATCTGACACAGCGCGCTTGGCAACGTATTTCACGTTGATGCCGTGGTCGACGAAACCGCCTTTCGTCACACCAGGGAAGACATCAACCGCCTGCCCTGCGTCTTCGAGCGCGCGCTGCTGGCGCGCCACGCGGCCTGCGAACTGGCGCTGAGTCACCAGATTGCCGAGCGCGAGAGCATCGCCTGCACGCAGCCGGCGGCGCACCAGGCCTGCAGCAGGATGTCGCAACTGCTGCGCGAGAAGTCCAGCTTCGCCCTGCACCTGACCGCCACCCAGCGCATCCTGCCGCACGCGATGATGATGAAAATCCAATGCGGCGGCCTCGATGGCCTCAAGGCCCTGCTCGATGCCGACGCCGCGGCGCCGCAGGTTGATCGCCTGCTGCGTCTGGCGCAGGAGCGCTACGGCGATCTCGATGCACTGCCTTTCTCCGAGATCGTGCAGGGTGTCGCGGCATGGAAGGCGCGTCGCCGCCATCAAGGAGCGCCGCGATGATTGCCGGCATGGCGGCGCTGGTCAACGCCGTGCAGACCAACTGCGACATCGCCGACGCGCGCCATGCGCGCGACGTCAGTTTGTGCACCTATCTGCTCGGCATGCGCGAGTTCTATCGCTGGGAGCACCAGCTGCCCTACGGCGTGTCGCCGCCGCGCGATGAAGTCGGGCGCTGGATAGCCGAGCGCGAGGCGCGCTGGGAACTGATCGCCGACGACGACTTCGTCGCCGTGCCGGTGGCCGGCCGCGAGTTCGATCCCTTCGCCGCGCAGCAGGTCAATGCCGCGCTGGCCGGCAGCGGGCTGGTGTATGGCGCGGGGCTGGGGCGCTTCCACAAACCGCATTTCTTCCTCGGCCAGCTCGACCGCGAGGAGCAACGCGGCGAGGCGCACCTGCTGGTCTGCGGCTGCGAATATGCGCGCGACGTCTCGGCGATCCCGGCGGCATCGCAGGGCGCCACCCTGATCGTGCGCCGCGAGGCGCTGCGGCAGTGGTTGTGGGAAAAAGCCGAGGGCTGGAACGTCAAGCAGCAGGACGGTGCGCTGAAATCGGCCCTGCTCGCTTACGGCTTCGACGTCGATCCGCAGGCCGCCATCGAGCGCATGACGGACGGCGAAATCGAAACCCTGGTGCTGCACGAGGAAGGCGAATTCGCCGCGGGCCGCCTGCTGGGCCAGGAGTGGGCCGACAAGCTGGCCGGCTTCAGCGGCAAGCGCGCCGAACTGCTGGCGCGCGCGGTGCGCGACAACCTCGCCGATTGCCTGGTGACGCTGCCGGCACTGTTGCAGCGGGACGCGGCCGATTCGCTGCATTTCTGGTTTTCGACCTTCGACGGCCTGCGCCGCGAACTGTTTCCGCGCCTGGTCGAGGCCTATGGCGCAAGAGTTGGCGCTGGTGACCCGGCGATCCTGGCCGCGGCGGCGACGGCCGGCCGCGCGCATTTCACCGCACTCGGCCGGCGCCTGCTCGAACTCGACGAAGCCGGCATCGAGGCGCTGTCCCACCAGCCGGCGGCGATCGCGCTGTAGGCGCTTCGCGGCCGCCGACCAGCGGCTTTTATTCCTTGACGGCTTCGACGGCGATGCTGAGGCTGACGTCGTCGCTGACGTAGGGCACGTTCTTGCTCATGTTGAAGTCGGAACGCTTGACCTTGGCCACGGCGTTGGCGCCGATCGCATCCTTCTTCAGCATCGGGTGCGGCATGGCGTGGAAGTTGGTCACGGTCAGGGTCACCGGCTTGGTCACGCCCTTGATGGTCAGATTGCCGTCGATGGCCACCGGCTTGTCGCCGTCGAACTTCACGCTGGTCGATTTGAAGCTGATGCTCGGGTATTTCTCGGTATGGAAGAAGTCCTCGCCCTGGATGTGGCCGTTGAACAGCGCGAAGCCGGTGTTGACCGACTTGGCATCGATGGTCACGTCCACCGATCCGGTCCTGGCCGCGCGATCGAGCACGATCCTGCCGCTGGTCTTGTCGAAGCGGTGCTGCTGGAAGGAGTAGCCGAGATGGTTGTACTCGAAGCGCGGCAGGGTATGGCCGGGATCTATGTTGAAGGTTTCGGGAGCGGCGAGGGCGGCGGCGGACAGACCGGCAAGGGTGGCGACGAGGGCGAGTTTCTTCATGGGCTTTCTCCTGGGGTGAAATATCGGGACGCTACTTTGCGGCGGCCGCGGTGGCCACCAGACGGAACTTGATCTGAACTTCGTTGGCGACGGTGCCGAAGTCGGCCCAGATGCCGTCGCCGATGCCGTAGTCGGCGCGCTTCAAGACCAGGCTGCCGTCGAAGCTGGCGGTGTTGCCTTGCTGGGTCACCGTGATGGGCGTGGACAGGTCGAGGGTCTTGCCCTTGATGGTCATCTTGCCGGCGACTTCGAGGCGATTGCCGCCCAGGGGCTTGACCGAGGTGGCGACGAATTTCGCGACCGGGAAGGCCTTGGTGTTGAACCAGGCCTTGCCCGCCACCTCGTCGTTGGCGTCCTTCGATCCCGCGTCGATGCTGGCCATGTCGATTTCGAGCTCGGCCTTCGCCGCGGCCGGCTTGGCCGGGTCGTAGGCCAACCTGCTGCGGAAACTCTTGAACTGGCCTTCGACCGGGACGTTCATCTGCTTCGAGACGAAGGAGAGCGAGCTCTTGCCGAGTTGCAGCTGATTGAACTCGATGGCATGCGCCGTGGGCGCCAGGGTGACAAGCGTGGCAAAGGCGCAGCTGAGGACAAGGCTGTGGGGCCAGGACTTCATCGGGTGTCTCCGGAGGGGTTGCGTAGAAAGGGCAGCATGCGCGCGAGCACGTCGTCGCGGTCGATGAAATGGTGCTTGAGGGCGGCGCCGAGATGGGCGAAAACAATGGCCGCCATGCCGTAGTTGAGCAGTCGATGCAGCGCCTGCAGCAGATCGCCGAGCGCCTCGTTTTTCGCCAGCAGGTCGGGCAGCGGCAGCACGCCGAACCAGACGGTCTGAAAACCCTTGGCGGAACTCATCAGCCAGCCGGAAAGCGGCACCGCGACCATCAGCAGGTAGAGCAGGACATGAGTCGCCGCGGCGACGGATCGCTGCCAGGCGGGCATGGCGGCGGGCAACTCGGGCGGCCGGTGCGCCAGGCGCCAGCCCAGGCGCAGCACCACGAACAGGAAAATCGTCACGCCGGCCCATTTATGCCAGGAGTAGAACCTGAGTTTCTGCGGTGAGATCGGCAGGTCGGCCATATAGAAGCCCAGCGCAAAGCTGCCGATGATCGCCAGCGCGATCAGCCAATGCAAGCCGATCGCGGTGAAGGTATAGCTGTTGTCCGGATTCGGGGCGGCGGGGCGGGAACTCATGGTCTGGGTGCATAGGACAAGCGCAAGTCAAGCGCCGCACTTTACGCGCCGCATCGATAATGGCAAAGAGGCGTGGCTACAAATGATTGATGCTCGATTCGCAACAATGTCTCGGAACTTTTGATTCCTCGCCGCATCGCGGCGCGGTCTTTCCAGGGGCGGCCAGCTTGTCCGATGACATACCGTATCCGATACGACGGCATCCAGGTCATATAATCGCTCCATGCCACGCTTTGCCGCGAACCTTTCCTTCCTGTTCACCGAGCGTCCGTTTTTTGAACGCTTTGCCGCGGCCCGGGCCGCCGGCTTCGCGGCCGTCGAGTTCCATTTTCCCTACGAGCATGACCGCGCGGCGCTGGCCGAGGTGGTGCTGACCTCGGGCCTCGACGTGGTGCTGTTCAACCTGCCGGCGGGCGACTGGACGGCCGGCGAGCGAGGCATCGCCTGCCATCCGCGGCGCATCGCGGAGTTTCAGGATGGCGTCGGCCTGGCCATCGAATACGCGCGGCTGCTGGGTTGCAGCCGGCTCAACTGCCTGGCGGGCATCGCGCCCGGCAATCTTGCCCACGACAAGGCGCGCGAAACCCTGATCGAGAACTTGCGCTTTGCCGCGGCGGTGGCCGGGCGCGCCGACATCCAGCTGCTGCTGGAGCCGCTCAACACCCGCGATACGCCGGGCTTTTTCGTCGCCACGCCGTGCGCCGGGCTGGCATTGATCGAGGCGGTCGGCAGCGAAAACCTGCGCCTGCAATACGACATCTACCACGCCCAGGTCATGGAAGGCGATCTAGCCCGCACGCTCGAGGAGCACCTGCCGCAGATCGGCCATATCCAGCTTGCCGACAATCCGGGACGGCATGAACCGGGCACCGGCGAAATCAATTTTCCCTTCCTGCTGCGGCATCTCGACCGCATCGGCTACGGCGGCTGGGTCGGTTGCGAATACCAGCCGAGCGCACGCAGCGAGGACAGCTTCGGCTGGCTGCAGGCGGAGGGATGGCTGTGATCTATCTGCATCAGCGGGTTCTGTTGCGCGACCTGTTCGACGCCGCCGTGGCGGCGGCCGATCCCGCGCATTGCCTGCCGGCCTGGCTGCCGGAACCGCCCGCTTCAGCCAAAGGCCGCACCATCGTGGTCGGCGCCGGCAAGGCCGCTGCGGCCATGGCGCGGGCGGTCGAGGACAACTGGCGCGGCGATCTGGAACGTCTCTCGGGCATCGTCGTCACGCGTTACGGCCACGGTGCGACTACGCGGCGCATCGAAGTCGTCGAGGCTTCGCACCCGGCCCCCGACGCAGCAGGGCAGCAAGCCGCCGCGCGCGTGCTGGCCGCCGTAGCGGGACTCACGGCCGACGACCTGGTGCTGGTGCTGCTTTCGGGCGGCGGTTCGGCCCTGCTCGCGGCGCCGATGGCCGGCATCGCGCTGGCCGAAAAACGCGCCGTGACCAAGGCCTTGCTGGCCTGCGGCGCCAGCATCGGCGAAATCAACTGCGTCAGGAAACACCTCTCGGCGATCAAGGGCGGCCGCCTGGCGCTGGCCGCCCAGCCTGCGCGGGTGCTGACCCTGGCGATTTCCGACGTGCCGGGCGACGAACTGTCCACCATCGCCTCCGGTCCCACGGTGCCCGACCCGACCACCTGCGCCGAAGCGCTGGAAATCGTCGAGCGCTACGGCATCGAACTGCCGGCCGCGGCGCGCCAGGCGCTCGCCAGCGGCGCCGCCGAAACGCCGAAGCCCGACCACGGCGGATTTGCCCGCTGCGAGTCGCAGGTCATCGCCACGGCGCAAGCCTCGCTCGCGGCGGCGGCCGCTGCGGCGCGTGCGTTCGGCATCACGCCGCTGGTGCTGGGCGACGCGATCGAGGGTGAGGCGCGCGAGGTTGCGCGGGTGCTGGGCGGCATCGCGCTGTCTTGCGCGGCCCATGGCGTGCCGCTGGCGGCGCCCTGCGTGCTGCTGTCCGGCGGCGAGACCACCGTCACGGTGCGGGGCGGCGGGCGCGGCGGGCGCAACGCCGAGTTCCTGCTCGGACTGGCGCTGGCGCTGAACGGGCATGCCCGCATCCATGCCATCGCCTGCGATACCGACGGCATTGACGGCTCGGAAGACAATGCCGGCGCGCTGCTGCTGCCCGACAGCGCGGCGCGTGCCGCCGCCGCCGGAATTGATTTGCGTGCGCGGCTGGCCGAAAATGACGCCTACAACGTATTCGCGGCCCTGGGCGATCTGGTCGTCACCGGGCCCACGCGCACCAATGTCAATGACTTCAGGGCGATCCTCATTGAACCCCATTGAACCGACGGAAGGCCTGCCATGACTCGACGCGAACACTCTGCCGATAGCGCGCAGGATTTTGCCGACACCAATTACCCGGCATTGCTGGCCGAGCTCGCGCGCCTGCTGCCGGCGAATTCGCTGCTGCAGGTGAACGAGGACGTGAAGCCCTACGAGTGCGACGGCCTGTCGGCCTATCGCCAGGTACCGATGGCCGTCGCCCTGCCGGAAACCGAGGCGCAGGTGATTGCGGTGATCAAGGCCTGCCGCGCCGCCGGGGCGCCACTGGTGCCGCGCGGCGCCGGCACCGGGCTGTCGGCAGGCGCCTTGCCGCATCCGCAGGGCGTGGTGCTGTCCCTGGCCAAGATGAAGAAGATTCTCCATGTCGACCCGGTGGCGCGCGTCGCCGTGGTGCAGCCCGGCGTGCGCAACCTGGCGATTTCCGAGGCGGCCGCGCCGCTGGGCCTGTATTACGCACCCGACCCCAGTTCGCAGATCGCCTGCTCGATCGGCGGCAACGTGGCCGAGAACTCCGGCGGCGTGCACTGCCTCAAATACGGCCTGACGCTGCACAACGTAATGCGCGTGCGCGCCGTGCTGATCACCGGCGAGATCGTCGAGTTCGGCAACCACGCGCTCGATGCGCCGGGCTACGACCTGCTGGCTTTGACCATAGGCTCCGAGGGCCTGCTGGCGGTCGTCACCGAGGTCACCGTGAAGCTGGTGCCCAAGCCCGACCATGCCCAAGTCATCATCGCCAGCTTCGGCGACGTGATGACGGCGGGCGACGCCGTGGCGGCGGTGATAGCCGCCGGCATCATTCCCGCCGGTCTGGAAATGATGGACAAGCCGGCCACCGCCGCGGTCGAGCCTTACGTCAAGGCCGGCTACGACCTGACGGCGGCGGCGATCCTGCTCTGCGAATCCGACGGTACGGCCGAGGAAGTCGCCGAGGAAATCGGCCGCATGCAGGCCGTGCTCGAAGCCAGTGGCGCCACCAGGATCCGCGTCTCGCATTCGGAGGCCGAGCGCCTGCTGTTCTGGGCCGGGCGCAAGGCGGCCTTCCCCGCCGCCGGCCGCATTTCGCCCGATTACTACTGCATGGACGGCACCATCCCGAGGAAGCGCCTCGGCGAAATGCTGATGGCAATCTACGGCATGGAGAAGAAATACGGCCTGCGCTGCATCAACGTGTTCCATGCCGGCGACGGCAACATGCATCCGCTGATTCTTTACGACGCCAACGTGCCCGGCGAACTGGAGCGCACCGAAGCTTTCGGCGCCGAAATCCTGCGCCTTTCGGTGCAGCTCGGCGGCACCATCACCGGCGAACACGGCGTCGGTTACGAGAAGATCAATTCCATGTGCGACCAGTTCTGCGCCGACGAAATCCGCGCCTTCCACGGCGTCAAGCGCGCCTTCGACCCGGAAGGCCTGCTCAATCCCGAGAAGGCCATTCCCACGCTGTATCGCTGCGCCGAATCCGGGCGCATGCATGTGCATGGGAACGACATTCCATTCCCGGAACTGGAGCGCCTGTGATGGAGGAAATCGTCGAAGAATTCCGCTCGCGCATCCTCGAACGCAAGCCGCTGCGCCTCAGGGGCGGCGGCAGCAAGGACTTCTATGGCGGGCCGCTGGCCGGCGAGGTGTTACAGACCGGCGCCTACAGCGGCATCGTCAGCTACGAGCCGACCGAACTGGTGGTCACCGCGCGCTGCGGCACGCCGCTGGCGGAGCTGGAGTTGGCGCTGGCGGCACGGCGCCAGTTTCTCGCCTGCGAGCCGCCCGGCTTCGGTGCTGCAACCGTCGGCGGCGCCGTCGCCGCCGGGCTTTCCGGCCCGCGGCGGGCAATGGCCGGCAGCCTGCGCGATTTCGTGCTCGGCGTGAAGATCATGGACGGCGAGGGCCGCGTGCTCAAGTTCGGCGGCGAGGTGATCAAGAACGTGGCGGGCTTCGATGTCTCGCGCCTGATGACCGGCAGCCTCGGCACCCTGGGCCTGATCCTTGAAGTGTCGCTGAAGGTGATGCCGCTGCCGGTGGGCGACGCCACCCTGCGTTTCGAAATGCCGCAGGCCCAGGCGCTGGATGCGATGAACCGCTGGGCCGGCCAGCCCTTGCCGCTGGCGGCGGGCAGCTGGCAGGACGGCGTGCTCACGCTGCATTTGTCCGGCGCGCAGGCGGCGGTCGCCTCCGCCTGCCGCAAGCTCGGCGGCGAGCCGCTCGCGCAGACGGCAGCGGCCGAGTTCTGGCAGGGGCTGCGCGAGCAGAGCGCCGAGTTTTTCGCCGGTGACGCCCCGCTATGGCGCTTGTCCGTGCCGTCCGTCGCCCCGCCGCTGGATCTGCCCGGCGAGCAACTGCTGGAGTGGGGCGGGGCGCAGCGCTGGCTGCGTGCCGACGCCGATGCCGCGCAACTGCGCGAAATCGCCGCCCGGGCCGGCGGACACGCGACGCTGTTCCGCGGCGGCCACGGGGAACAGCGGGCCGGCGGGGTGTTCACGCCGCTGCAGCCGGCGCTGATGGAAGTGCATCGCCGGCTCAAGCAGAGCTTCGATCCTTACGGCGTGTTCAATCCCGGCCGCCTCTACCCGGAGTTCTGATGGAAACCCATCTCGCCGATTTCATACGTCATACCACCGCCGGCCGCGAGGCCGAGGAAATCCTGCGGCGCTGCGTGCATTGCGGCTTCTGCACCGCGACCTGTCCGACCTATCAACTGCTGGGCGACGAGCTCGACGGTCCGCGCGGGCGCATCTACCTGATCAAGCAGGTGCTGGAAGGCGCCACGCCGACCGAAAAGACCCGCCTGCATCTCGATCGCTGCCTCTCCTGCCGCTCCTGCGAAACCACCTGTCCCTCGGGCGTGCATTACTCGCGCCTGCTCGACATCGGCCGCGAAGTGGTCGAGCGCATGGTGCCGCGCACGGGCAGCGATGCCTTCATGCGCGGGACGCTGAAGAAGCTGCTGCCGCGTTCGACAGTGTTCGGCGCCGCGATGAAGCTCGGCCAGTCGGTGCGCATGCTGCTGCCGGGCGCGCTGCGCGCCAAGGTGCCGCCGCTGTCCGCGGCCGGCCCGACGCCGCGGCGCAGCCATGCGCGGCAATTCATCGCGCTGGCCGGCTGTGTGCAGCCCTCGATGTATCCGAATGTGAACGGCGCGGCGCGGCGCGTGCTCGACCGCCTCGGCATCCAGATGGTCGAGGCGAAGGGCGCCGGCTGCTGCGGCGCGGTGCGCCTGCATCTGAACGAAGCCGAAGGCGCGCGCGACGACGCCCGGCGCAACATCGACGCCTGGTGGCCGCTGCTCGAAGCCGGCGCCGAAGGCCTGGTGATGACCGCCTCGGGTTGCGGCTCGCATGTGCTCGAATATGCCCATCTGCTGCAGGACGATCCCGATTACGCGGTCAAGGCGGCGCGCGTGGTGCTGGCGACGCGCGACATCAGCGAGGTCGTCGCAGCCGAAGTCGCCGCGCTGACGCCGCTGCTGCAGGCCTGCCGCCCCCTGCCCGAGAGCGAACGCCTGCTGGCCTTCCAGAACCCCTGCAGCCTGCAGCACGGGCTCAAGATCCGCGGCACCGTCGAATCCCTGCTGACGGCGGCCGGCTACACGCTGACCGCGGTGGCCGATTCGCACCTGTGCTGCGGTTCGGCGGGCACCTACTCGGTGCTGCAGCCGGAACTCTCCAGGCGTCTACAGGCCAACAAGATCGCCGCGCTGACCGCGGGCGGTCCGGCCGCGATCGCCAGCGCCAATGTCGGCTGCATGGGGCATTTGCAGGGCGCGACGACGCTGCCGGTCAGGCACTGGATCGAATTGCTCGACGAGCGTTTGTCGTCATGAGCGACATCAGCCGGGCCGCCCCAAGGATGTCGCAGCCAACCTACGGAGCCGCGCAGCGGCGAACCACCGTCACCCCCTGCCTTGGGCAGGGGGCTGGGGGGAGGGCAGTCTCATGAGCGGGATCGGCCTGGACGCCAAGGCGCGCGACTGGCAGACCCTGCGCGCTTCCTTCCGCTGGAACGTGCCGGCGCGTTACAACATCGCCCAGGCCTGTTGCGGCCGCTGGGCGGAGGACCGCACGCGCTTCGCTTTGTATTACGAGGACGAGGCGGGCATGACCTCCGCCTGGAGCTTCTGGGACGTGCAGCAGGCCGCCAACCGCCTGTGCAACGTACTCGGCGCGATGGGCGTCATGGCCGGCGACCGCGTCGCCATCATCCTGCCGCAGCGGCCCGAAACCGGCATCGCCCACATGGCCTGCTACCAGATGGGCGCGATTGCCGTGCCGGTCTCGCACCTGTTCGGCGCCGACGCGCTCGAATTCCGCCTCTCGCATGCCGGCGTGCGCGTGGCGATCATCGACGAGGGCGGCCTGGAAAAGCTCGGCGCCGTGCGCGACAAGCTGCCCGACCTCAAGCACGTGATCGGCGTCGGCGGCGCGCGCGAATCCTGGGTGCGCGAGTGGAGCACCCTGCTGCCCCTGGCCTCCTCGCGCTACACGCCGCGCGACACCGCGGCCGACGATCCGGCGATGATCATCTACACCAGCGGCACCACGGGCAATCCCAAGGGCGCCCTGATCGCCCAGCGCAGCCTGATCGGCAACCTCCCGGGCTTCGTCTGCTCGCACGATTTCTATCCGCAGCGCGGCGACATGTTCTGGTCGCCAGCCGACTGGGCGTGGACCGGCGGCCTGTTCGACGCGCTCCTGCCGAGCTGGAATTTCGGCCAGCCGCTGCTCGGCTACCGCGGCCGCTTCGATCCCGAGAAGGCCTTCTGGCTCATGGAAAAGTACGGCATACGCAATGCCTTCCTCTTCCCCACGGCGCTGAAGATGATGATGAAGGCAGTGCCCAGGCCGCAGGAGAAATACGACCTGGCCCTGCGCAGCATCATGAGCGCCGGCGAGACCGTCGGCGAGGCGGTCTGCGGCTGGGCGCAGCAGGCGCTGGGCGTAACGGTCAACGAAATGTACGGCCAGACCGAGATCAACTACATCGTCGGCAACTGCGCCGCGGTGACGCCACCCAAGCCCGGCGCCATGGGCCGCGGCTATCCCGGGCACCAGCTCGCGGTGCTCGACGACGAAGGCAATCCGGCGGCGCCCGGCGAACTCGGCGAGGTCTGCGTGCAGCGAAGCTGCAACGGCGAGATGGACCCGGTGTTCATGCTCGGCTACTGGAACAATCCGCAGGCCACGGCGGAAAAATTCTTCGGCGGCGGCATCGATGATCCGCAGGCCTGGGGCCGCACCGGCGACCTGGCCAAGCAGGACGAGGACGGCGTGCTCTGGTACCAGGGCCGCAGCGACGACATGTTCAAGAGCGCCGGCTACCGCATCGGCCCGGGCGAGATCGAGAACTGCCTGGTCAAGCATGCGGCCGTGGCCAATGCCGCCGTGATCGGCGCGCCCGACGAGACGCGCGGCACCGTGGTCAAGGCCTTCATCGTGCTCGCCGCCGGTGAAAAGCCCTCGGCCGAACTCGAAGCCTCGCTGCAGCAGCACGTGCGCCAGTATCTCGCGCCCTACGAATATCCCAAGATCATCGAGTTCATCGACGCCCTGCCGATGACCACCACCGGCAAGGTGCAGCGCCGCCTGTTGCGCGGGCGGTAGGCGCGCCAGGTTCGCGCGTGCCGGCAGGCGCTGCAGTTTTTCCGAAGCCTTGGCCCACACCCCCAACCACGTCCCGCTCGCGGCGGGCGCCGCGAAGGCCCGGCCGGTCAGCGGCCTGGCGCTGCTGGGCGGATTCTTCGTGCTCGGCGGCGCGCTGGCGGCGCTGGCCGCGCTGCCGGCGGTGTGGTGGCCGACGCTGTTCTCAGCGGCGGTGACGGCCAGCGCCGGCATCGTCATTGCCGTGATCGGCGCCTTGATGTTCGCCGCGCGCGACACGGCTGCGGCGGCCCCGCAAGAGTTGGCGCTGGCGCTACGGTGCGAGCCGCCGCTGGTGCGCAACTGGCTGCCGGTGCGCATCGGCGTGCTGCTGCTGGTCGGCCTGTGGGCGGTCTGGTGGGCCCGCGGCCACCAGTCGGATCGCTGGCTGGCCGAGGACGAGGCGGAGCGCCAGGCGGCGCCGGCGTGGAAATACCGCCTCGAGGATTTCGCCGGCGGCATGGCCATGGCGGACATCCGCCAGCGTCTGGCCGCGGCCGGCTTCCGCATGCGCTGCTATGGCGACCTCGGCCGCAACGAGCAGGTCGAGGCCAGCGACACGCAGGTCTGCTGGACGCTGGCCAACAACATCGACGGCATTCCCTCGCAGGCGATCACTTTATTCTTCGGCGCCGAGGGCCTGCGCCATATCCGCATCGCCTTCGCGCACGAGCACTGGCCGGCCGTCAAGGCCTGGTTCGAGGCGTTCGAAGGCGTGCCGGCCGGCAAGTTCGGCAAGGACGCCGGCGGCTCGGACATCCTCGGCCGGCGCGGCGGCACGGGCTTGCTGCTGATCTCGGAGTCGCGGCGCACGCCGGCGATCATGGCGCTGTGGCAGGCGCGCGGGCGCATCGCCGAGACGGCCTGCAAGAGCGGCGAATACGGCACCGAGCGCTGGGCGCTGCTGTGCCGCGACTGGCCGGCGCCGGCGTCACGCTAGCCAGCGGCGGCGCCAGAAGACGATCGAGAGCGTGGTGGCGACGGTTGCCATCAGGCCGATCGCGATCAGGAAACCGGCGGGCCAGTCGAGCAGCGGCATGGTCTTGAAGTTCATGCCGAAGATGCCCGAGATCAGTGTCGCCGGCATGAAGATGATGGCGACCACGGTCAACGCGCGGACTTCCTGGTTGACGCGGTTGCTGATCGCCGACAGGTAGATGTCGAGCATGCCGGCGATCATGTCGCGATTGGCTTCGAGGGATTCGATCGCATGCACCGTGTGGTCGTACACGTCGCGCAGGTAGGGGCGGGTTTCGGGACGGAAGAAGCGCTCGTCGGCGCGGGTCAGGGTGTTGATCACCTCGCGCAGCGGCCAGATCGAGCGGCGCAGGCCCAGAGTCTCGCGCTTCAATTGATGCACGAGCTGCAGCGCACCCGGCCGCGGCCGGTCGAGCATCATGTCTTCGAGTTCCTCGGTGCGTTCGCCGATGTTTTCGAGGATAGTGAAATAGCGGTCGACCACGGCGTCGAGCAGCGAATAGGCGAGGTAGTCGGCGCCCAGCTTGCGGATCTGGCCGCGATCCTGGCGCAGGCGCTCGCGCACGGGATCGAAGCGGCCGCTGGGTCGCTCCTGGAAGGTCAGCACGAAATTCGGGCCGAGGATCAGGCTGACCTGGTCGGAGCCGATCTGTTGGCTCTGGCTGTCGATTTCGAAGAAGCGGGCGACGATGAACAGATAGTCGCCGTAGTCGTCGACCTTGGGCCGCTGGTTGGTGTTGAGGATGTCTTCGAGAACCAGCGGGTGCAGCTTGAAGCGGCGACCGATCTCGGCCATCACCTCGGGTTCGTGCAGGCCATGGACGTTGAGCCAGAGCACCGGCAGCTTCGGCTGGTAGGTATGGGCCTCGGCCAGCGAGCTGAATTGGCGCTCGGTCAAGTCGGCATCGCCGTACTCGATCAGCGAGATCGCGGCCTGCTCGGTCTTGCGCTCGCCGAGGTGGATCAGCGCGCCCGGCGCCAGGCCGACCTTGGCGGCTGGCGAGAGGCGTTTGGCGCCGTGGGCGCGATGGCGGCCGGGTTTTGAACTGGTCATGTCGGGCGATCGAAAGACGATTGATATCGATCAAATGGACTAATAAGGAAGGCGTATCATACCGGCGGCGCGCCCTCTGGGTTGGCAAACGCGCACAAGGCTGGGACGAAAACGACAACAACAGGCGTTCGTCGAGCGGGCCATCAATGGACATGCAAATGGGAGAATCATGGCGCTAACAATTGGAGTTCCCCGGGAAACGCTGGCTGGCGAAAAACGCGTGGCCACGGTACCCGAAGTCGTCGAAAAACTCATCAAGCTGGGCTTCAGGGTCGCCGTCGAATCCGGCGCTGGGGATGCGGCGAATTGCAGCGACGATACCTATCGCGCCGCCGGCGCCGAGGTCATCGAGGGCGCCGCCAACTTGTGGGCCGCGTCCGACATCGTGTTCAAGGTCGGCGTGCCGACGACCGAGGAAGTCGGCCTGATGCGCGAAGGCGGCGCCCTGATCGGCTTCGTCTGGCCGGCGCAGAACCCGGAACTGATGCAGCAGCTCGCTGCCAAAAAGGCCACCGTGCTGGCCATCGACTCGCTGCCGCGCACGCTCTCCCGCGCCCAGAAGATGGACGCGCTGACTTCCCAGGCCGGCGTCGCCGGCTACCGTGCCGTGATCGAGGCTGCCAATGCCTTCGGCCGCTTCTTCAACGGCCAGATCACCGCCGCGGGCAAGGTGCCGCCGGCCAAGGTCTTCATCGCCGGCGCCGGCGTCGCCGGCCTCGCGGCGATCGGCACCGCCGCCGGCCTGGGCGCGATCGTGCGCGCCAACGACACGCGTGCCGAAGTGGCCGACCAGGTCGTGTCGCTGGGCGGCGAATTCGTCAAGGTCGATTACGAGGAGGAAGGTTCCGGCGGCGGCGGTTACGCCAAAGTCATGAGCGAGGGCTTCCAGCAGGCCCAGCGCGAGATGTACGCCAAGCAGGCGAGGGAGGTGGACATCATCATCACCACCGCGCTGATTCCCGGCAAGCCCGCGCCGCGGCTGATCACCGCCGAGATGGTGCAGTCGATGCGCCCGGGCAGCGTGATCGTCGACATGGCGGCCGAGCGAGGCGGCAACTGCGAACTGACCGAGCCCGGCAAGGCCGTGGTCAAGCACGGCGTGACTATCGTCGGCTACACCGACCTGACCTCGCGCCTGTCCAAGCAATCGTCGACGCTGTATGCGACCAACCTGTTCCGCCTGGCCGAGGAGCTGTGCAAGACGCAAAGCGTCAAAGAGGACGGCACCCTCGACGTCAACATGGAAGACGAGGCCATCCGCGGCCTGACCGTGATCAAGAACGGCGAGGTCACCTGGCCGCCTCCGGCGCCCAAGCCGGCCGCCGCCCCGCCGGCGAAGCCGGCGGCACCCGTGGTGCAGGCGAAGAAGGGCGGCCACGGCGCCGCCAGCGAACCGATGGCGGGCAACAAGCTGGCCATCATGTTCGGCGTCGCCGCCGCGCTGTTCTGGTTCGTCGGCGCCAATGCGCCGGGCGCCTTCCTCGCCCATTTCACGGTCTTCGTGCTGGCCTGCTTCGTCGGCTACATGGTGGTGTGGAACGTGACGCCGGCGCTGCACACGCCGCTGATGAGCGTGACCAACGCGATCTCCAGCATCATCGCCATCGGCGCCCTGGTGCAGATCGCGCCACCCTTGGCCGGCGGCCTGCCGCCCGACCAGTGGATACGCTGGCTGGCCGTCGGCGGCATCGCGCTTACCGCCGTCAACATGTTCGGCGGCTTCGCCGTGACCCAGCGCATGCTGGACATGTTCCGCAAATAACCAGGAACTTATGATGCGCTATTCCCCCAGCCCCCTTTCCCGGAAAGGGGGTGACTATTGTTCGCTGCGCTCAATTTGTTTTGGCCGTTTCTCCTCGGGACGGCCCTTCGGAGAAAAACATGTCTGGTAACTTGGCAACCGTCTCCTATATCGGAGCAACCATCCTCTTCATCCTCAGCCTCGGCGGCCTTTCGAATCCCGAGACTTCGCGCCGCGGCAACCTGTTCGGCATGATTGGCATGACCATCGCCGTGCTGGCCACGGTGTTCGGCCCGCGCGTCACCGCGGCAGGCTACCCCTGGATCATCGGCGCCATGGTGGTCGGCGGCGCCGTCGGCCTGTATGCAGCCAGGGTCGTCAAGATGACGCAGATGCCTGAGCTCGTCGCCCTGATGCACAGCCTGGTCGGCCTCGCCGCCTGCCTGGTCGGCTTCGCCAGCTACATCGACACCTCGGCTCCCTTGGCCGGCGCCGAGAAGACCATCCACGAGCTGGAGATCTACATCGGCATCCTGATCGGTGCGATCACCTTCTCGGGTTCGCTGATCGCCTTCGGCAAGCTGTCGGCCAAGATCGGCGGTTCGCCGATGCTGCTGCCGGGGCGGCACTGGATGAATCTGGCGGGCCTGCTGCTGGTGATCTGGTTCGGCGGCGAGTTCATCCGCGCCCATTCCATCAGCGAGGGCATGACGCCGCTGATCGTGATGACCGTGATCGCGCTGCTGTTCGGCATCCACATGGTGATGGCGATCGGCGGTGCCGACATGCCGGTGGTGGTCTCGATGCTCAACAGCTATTCCGGCTGGGCCGCTGCGGCGACCGGCTTCATGTTGTCGAATGACCTGCTGATCGTGGTCGGCGCGCTGGTCGGTTCCTCCGGCGCGATCCTGTCCTACATCATGTGCCGCGCCATGAACCGCAATTTCATCAGCGTGATTGCCGGCGGCTTCGGTACCGGCGGCGGCACGCCGGCGGCCAAGGGCGACGCAGCCGCGCCGGTCGGCGAGGTGGTGCCGATCAGCGCCACCGAGACGGCCGAACTGCTCAAGGATGCCAAGAGCGTGATCATCGTTCCCGGCTACGGCATGGCAGTGGCGCAGGCCCAGCACACGGTGTATGAAATCACCAAGCACCTGCGCGAGAAGGGCGTCAATATCCGCTTCGGGATCCACCCGGTGGCGGGGCGCATGCCTGGCCACATGAACGTGCTGCTGGCCGAAGCCAAGGTGCCCTACGACATCGTGATGGAAATGGACGAGTTGAACGACGACTTCCCGGGCACCGACGTCGCCATGGTGATCGGCGCCAACGACATCGTGAATCCGGCGGCGCAGGACGATCCGACCAGCCCGATCGCCGGCATGCCGGTGCTCGAAGTCTGGAAGGCCAAGACCTCGATCGTCATGAAGCGCTCGATGGCCTCGGGCTACGCCGGGGTCGACAATCCGCTCTTCTACAAGGAAAACAACCGCATGCTGTTCGGCGATGCGAAGAAGATGCTGGACGAGGTGCTGGTCGCGCTGAAGTCCTGACGGCTGCGGCGCTGCGCAAAACGCCACGGTTCGCCGTGGCGTTTTTTTTGCCCGCGCGGACGGCATCCCGAGTAGCCCGGCCCGCGACGCAAGAGTTGGTGCTGGCGGCACGGCGAAGAGGTAAGCTGTGTCGCCTCTGCCTCCCGCGCCAGACATGAAACTCGATCCCGACACCCTGCAGCAGTTGGTCGCCCGCACGCTGGGGCACTACCAGACGCGCGCCCAGGCCTTCTGGGAAGGCACCCGCGACCACGACGTGGCGCAGAACATCGAGGCGCTGCTGCGCCATATCCAGGCTGCGCCGCCCTTCACCATCCTGGATTTCGGCTGCGGACCGGGCCGCGACCTGCTGGCCTTCGCCCGTCGCGGGCATTGCGTGATCGGCCTCGAGGGCGCGCCGGCGCTGGCCGACATGGCGCGCGCCCACGCCGTCGGCGAAGTCTGGCAGCAGGATTTTCTGGCGTTGGACCTGCCGCCGGCCCGCTTCGACGGCGTGTTCGCCAATGCCTCGCTGTTCCACGTGCCGATGCAGGAACTGCCGCGGGTGCTGCGCCAACTGCATGCGACGCTGAAGCCGGGCGGCGTGCTGTTCAGCTCGAATCCGCGCGGCGACAACCAGGAGAGCATCGGCGGCGAGCGCTACGGCGCCTATTACGATCTTGCGGCATGGCGTGGCTACCTGGCCGCCGCGGGCTTCGCCGAACTCGAACATTACTACCGCCCGCCGGGCCTGCCCCGCGAGCAGCAGCCCTGGCTGGCCAGCGTCTGGCGCCGCGAGGAGCCGACGTGAATAGGCGCAGGGCTTGAGGCGCGGCGCGCTTCAGGCCGCCGCATGGTGGCTTGCGGCGCTGGCAATCCTGGCGGCGGCTGCGGTCTGGATCGGCGCCGACGGGGCCGGCCTTCCCCCGCTCGATCGTCAGGGTCTGGAACTCGCCGGTGCCTGGCGCGGGCCGGTGCTCGACGCGGCATTCCTCGGCCTGACCTGGCTCGGCTCGCTGATCGTGCTGCTGCCGCCGGTGTCGGCTGCCGCGATCCTGCTGTGGCGCCGGGGCTCGTGGGCCGAGGCGGGTTTCCTCGCGCTGGCCCTGGTCGGCGCGGCGGCCCTGGCGCATCTGGCCAAGGAGTTGTTTGCCCGCCCGCGGCCGGACGCGGTGCCGGGCCTGAGCCCGGTGGTTTCCAGCCTTTCCTTCCCCAGCGCGCATGCGCTGCAAATCACCGCCGTGGCGCTTGCCGTGTTCGTGCTGCTGGCGCGTCGCGGCTGGCGCCGGCGCGCTGCGGCGGGCTGCTTGCTGGCGCTGGTGGTTATAGTGGTCGGTCTGTCGCGGATCTACCTGCAGGCGCATTACCCCAGCGATGTCCTGGCGGGAATGCTGGTCGCCGCCTGCTGGGTGCTCGGCCTGCGCGCGGCCATGTTCGCCGCCCACCCCGCCGGCCAGGGGTGAACGGGCAAAGAAAAAGCGGGCCGAAGCCCGCTTTTTGCTGGGAAGCTGCGATTTACTTCTTCGCTTCTTTCTTCTCGGCCTTCGCGTCTTTCTTCTCTTCCTTCTTCTCGGCCTTTTCAGCCTTCTTCTCTTCCTTCTTCTCGACCTTTTCGGCCTTCTTCTCTTCCTTCTTCGGCGCGTCGGCGGCGAAGGAAGCGGCGGAAACGGTGGCGAACAGGGCGGCGACGAGGATGGAAAGCAGCTTGCTCATGTAAGACTCCTTGAATGTTTTAGGCGTGACGCCGGATGGCGCACCCGCTGCATAACGCCATTGCGTGCTGCCGGGTTGACGCCTTGAGCACAAATTCTCCGCCTGCAATCATGGTTATTCCCGCTGCGCTCCGGATGGCGAAGCAAGCCTATGTTTTATGCAATAAAAAAGCGGGCCGGAGCCCGCTTTGGGTCATGCGGATAGTCCGGATTACTTCTTCTCGGCCTTCTTTTCTTCCTTCTTCTCGGCCTTGGCGTCCTTCTTCTCTTCCTTCTTCTCGGCCTTTGCGTCTTTCTTGGCGGCCTTCTCGTCCTTCTTCTCCATCTTCTTGTCGTCCTTCATGGCGCCGCCATGCGAGGCAGCGAAGGAACCGGCGGAAACGGCGGCAAAAGCGGCAGCGATCAGGATGGACAGTAGCTTGCTCATGTAGACTCCTTCGATATGTTGTTGAGGTTCGCAACGGCCGATATGGCGCGCACGAACCACCTATAACGCCCATGACATTCCGCGAGTTGACCTGTATTCGCACTATCCGCGTGTTTGTGCTGCCGCTTGTCGTGGCTGCGCTGGCCGCGTCCGCCCTTGCTGCGCCGCGCAAACCGCTGGACGACGGCGAGTTGCTGGAGCGCCTGCCCCTGCGCGCCGGCGACGGCAGCGCGCGCGAACTGGCGGCACTGCGCGCCGCCATGCTGGCCGCACCCGGCGCAGCGGGGCCCGCGGCCTTGTTGGCGCAGGCCTATTTCGATCTTGCGATGGCGCGTGGAGACCCTCGCTATGTGGGCTATGCCGAGGCAGTGATCGCTCGCTTTGGCGAGCCCAGGACAGCTTCCTTGCGCGTCGTTCGCGGTCTGCTGCGGCAATATCGCCACGATTTCGGCGGCGCCCTCGATGATTTTGCCGCGGCCCTGGCGCTCGATCCCGATTTCGCCGCGGCCCATGCCTGGCGCGCCGCGATCTTCCTGGTGCAGGCCGATTATGCGGCGGCGCAACAGGAGTGCGCGGCCTTGCAGGGTCTCGGCCGGGCGACGCTATTCGGCGGCTGCAGCGGCCTGGTGCAGGCCTACGGTGGCCATCTCGATGCCGGTTACCGGACCCTGCAGCAGGCCCTGGCGACGACCGGCGATGCCGGCAACCGGCTCTGGCTGCTGACCC
Organism: Sulfuritalea sp.; assembly: GCA_023700805.1. Lineage (GTDB taxonomy): Bacteria > Pseudomonadota > Gammaproteobacteria > Burkholderiales > Rhodocyclaceae > Sulfuritalea. Next base: position 181,599 of record JAMPYF010000001.1, on the reverse strand, counting down.
GGCTCGGCGAAGTCGCCGCCTGGCGCGGCCAGCCGGCGCTGGCGGAAAGCCACTATCGCGCCGCCCTGGCGCTGGGCCGCGACGACGGCTACCTGCTCGCCGCCTGGGGCGACTTCCTGCTCGACCAGAACCGCCCTGCCGAAGTGCTCGTCGCGCTGGCCGGCTGGGAGTCCGCCGACAACCTGCTGCTGCGCCTGGCCGAGGCCGCGGCGGCGCTGCGGCGGCCGGAGGCGGCGCGGCTGGCGCAGGCCCTCGGCGAACGTTTCGCCGCCGCCGGCTTGCGCGGCGACACCACGCATCGCGCCGAGGAGGCGCGCTACCGCCTGCGCCTGCGCGGCGATGCCGGCGCCGCGCTGCGTCTGGCGGCCGAGAACTACCGCGTCCAGCGCGAGCCGCGCGATGCCCTCATCCTGCTCGAAGCCGCGCTCGCCGCCAGCGATGCCGCCGCCGCCCAGCCGGCGCGCGACTGGCTGGCGGCCAGCGGCTTCGAGGACGCCCGGCTGCGCCGCCTCGGCCAAGAGTTGGCGCTGGTGACACGGCGCGCGGCAAGCCCTGGCGGAACGGGGCGCTGATGCTGCGTCGCGCCCTGTGCCTGCTGTTGCTGCTGCTGGCGCTGCCGGCGCTGGCGCACAAGGCCAGCGACAGCTATCTGGTGCTCGACGTCCAGGGCAGGGAAGTCACGGGGCAATGGGACATCGCGCTGCGCGACATCGATTTCGCCCTCGGCCTCGATGCCGACGGCGATGGCGGCATCACCTGGGGCGAAGTCCGCGCCCGCCACGCCGAGATCGCCGCCTGGTCGCTGGGCCGCCTCGCGTTGCGGCGCGGCGGCGAGTGCCGGCTGGCGGTTGCCGACCACCTGATCGACAGCCACAGCGACGGCAGCTACGCCGTGCTGCGACTGGCCGGCAGCTGCCCGTCCGCCGGCGGCGAACTGGCGCTCGACTACAGCCTGCTGTTCGAACTCGACGCCCTGCATCGCGGCCTCCTGCGCCTGGGGCTGGACGGCAGCACGCAGACCGCGGTGCTTTCGCCGCAGCGTGCCGAGCAGCGCTTCGCCGCCGGCGAGGTCTCGCGCCTGGCGGCTTTCGGCCAATACCTGGTCGAAGGCATCTGGCATATCTGGATCGGCTTCGACCACATCCTGTTCCTGCTCGCGCTGCTGCTGCCGGCGGTACTGGTGCATGAGGCGCGGCGCTGGCGCGGCGTCGCCAATTTTCGCCAGGCCCTGGTCGAGGTGCTCTGGGTGGTGACCGCCTTCACCGTCGCGCATTCGATCACGCTGTCGCTCGCGGCCCTGGGCCTCGTCGCCTTGCCTTCGCGGCTGGTGGAATCGGCGATCGCCGCTTCGGTGGTGCTGGCCGCGGCGAACAACCTGAAGCCGCTGGTCGAGCGGCGGCGCTGGATGGTGGCTTTCGGCTTCGGCCTGATCCACGGTTTCGGTTTTGCCAGCGTGCTGGCGGAACTCGGGCTGCCGCGGGAGACGCTGGTGCTGTCCCTGCTCGGTTTCAATCTGGGCGTGGAAACCGGCCAACTGGCCATCGTCGCGGCCTTTCTGCCGCTGGCCTATGCGCTGCGCGGCACCGGCTTTTATCGCCGTGTGGTGTTCATGGGCGGCTCGTTGGCAACCCTGGCGATCGCCCTGCTGTGGTTCGTCGAACGCGCCTTCGACGTGAAGTTGATCAGCGGCTGATCAGCGCCTGAGCGGGCCCCCGGCAGTCACTTCAGTTTCCGGCAGGACCTGACCTGAATCACGTCGCTGACGGCCGGACCATCCGGCGCGGTGCGCCGGCTTTCGATCGCGCAGCCCTCGGCCTGCATCGTGATGCCGGTGACCATGAAACTGTCGGCAACCTTGTTGCCGTCGGCTTCGTACTGGATATAGATGACCTCACCCTTGCTTACCACGCCGGGAATGCCGATCGACATGTTCGCCATCTTCGGCGTGATCATGGCTTCGGAAGCCCTCCTGAGTTCTCCGGAACCATCGGTGGCAACCGATTCGGCAGGCGATTGGGCGCTGGCGGCGCCAGTCAGCGCGAGCAACAAGGCAAGCGTGGGCAGTGATCGCTTCATGATGGGTATTCCCCTGAACGGTGATTAATCCGTCCGCCCCAGGTCGGGCGGCCTGTCAATTCCACCATGGCACGCTACGCCACGGCAAGCAAGGCGCTTGGCTGTCCATTGGCCGCCCACTGGCTGGGTCGGGTCAGGAATGCCGGGCCTCATGCTCCGCCCACAGCGCAGTGGCGAAGGCCTTCCATGCCGCGCCGCCGTGGGTATGCATATCGACGCGGGCGCTTTCCTTCATGACCGTCAGCATCAGCTGCGCCAGGCCGAAGAGTTCGACGCGGATGCGGTCATGCGGATCGCTCGGGTCGCAGTTCGCCTCGTCGATCTTGCAGTCGAGGGCTTCGCGCGCCAGTGCGCGCACCTGCGCCTGATCGTTCCAGTCGATGCCCAGAATCACGCCTTTGCGTTCGATTTCGCGATCGAGCTGGCTCGCCTCGCGCGTGTAGTTTTCAAAGCCGCTCACTGGACTACCCTCCCCTCCGCCCCTCGCCAAGCGAGGGGGTGACAGTGGTTCGCCGCTGCGCGGCTCCGTGTGGTGACCGGCGCCTCTTCGGGCGGCCGTGCGGGGTGCTCATGCTGACTTCCTTTTCCGGTTAGCAGGTTTTGCGGCTGCCGGCGCCGGCCGATTGGCGAGAAAGCGCTCCAGGTAGCGCCCGGTATGGCTGCCCTTGATCTTCGCCACGTTTTCCGGCGTGCCCGTGGCGATGATGCGGCCGCCGCCGTCGCCGCCTTCGGGGCCGAGGTCGACGACCCAATCGGCGGTCTTGATCACATCCAGATTATGCTCGATCACGACCACCGTGTTGCCATGGTCGCGCAGCCGGTGCAGCACCGAAAGCAGCATCTCGATGTCCTGGAAATGCAGGCCGGTGGTGGGCTCGTCGAGGATGTAGAGCGTGCGGCCGGTGTCGCGCTTGGACAGTTCCAGCGCCAGCTTGACGCGCTGCGCCTCGCCGCCCGACAGCGTGGTGGCCGACTGGCCGAGCTGGATGTAGGAGAGGCCGACATCGACCAGCGTCTGCAGCTTCCTGGCGACGACCGGCACCGGATCGAAGAATTCGCGCGCCTGCTCGACCGTCATCTGCAGCACTTCGTGAATCGTCTTGCCCTTGTAGCGGACTTCCAGGGTTTCGCGGTTGTAGCGCTTGCCGTGGCAGACGTCGCAGGGCACGAAGATGTCGGGCAGGAAATGCATTTCCACCTTGATCATGCCGTCGCCCTGGCAGGCCTCGCAGCGCCCGCCCTTGACGTTGAAACTGAAGCGCCCCGGGCTGTAGCCGCGCTCGCGCGATTGCGGCACGCCGGCGAAGAGTTCGCGGATCGGCGTCAAGAGGCCCGTGTAGGTGGCCGGGTTGGAGCGCGGCGTGCGGCCGATCGGCGACTGGTCGACGTTGATCACCTTGTCGAAGAATTCGAGGCCTTCGATTTCGCGATGCGGCGCCGGCTCGACGGCCGAGCCGTAGAGGTGGCGCGCGGCAACGGCATACAGCGTGTCGTTGATCAGCGTGCTTTTGCCCGAGCCGGAAACTCCGGTGATGCAGGTGAACAGGCCGACCGGAATCTGCAGGTCGACCTGCTTCAGGTTGTTGCCGCTTGCCGCGCGAATCCTGAGTTCGCGCAGTGCATTGGGCGGCGTGCGCCTGGCCGGGATCGCGATCTCGCGCCGGCCCGAGAGGTAGGCGCCGGTCATCGATGCGCCGTTGGCCGCCACCTGAGCCGGCGTGCCTTCGGCCACCACATGGCCGCCGTGCTCGCCGGCACCGGGACCCATATCGACGACGTAGTCGGCCGACTCGATGGCTTCGAGGTCATGTTCGACCACGATCACCGTGTTGCCGAGGTCGCGCAGGCGCGTCAGGGTTTCCAGCAGGCGCGCGTTGTCGCGCTGGTGCAGGCCGATCGAGGGTTCGTCGAGCACGTACATGACGCCGGTCAAACCCGACCCGATCTGCGAGGCCAGGCGGATGCGCTGCGCTTCGCCGCCCGAGAGCGTCTCGGCCGAACGGTCGAGCGACAGGTAGTCGAGGCCGACATTGATCAGGAAGGACAGCCGCGCGGTAATTTCCTTGAGGATCTTTTCGCCGACCTGGGCCTTCTGCCCGGTCAGTTGCAGCAGGTTGAAGAAGTCGCGGCAGTTGATCAGCGAGTAGCGGCTGATGTCGGAAATGTTCTTGCCGCCGACGAAGACATGGCGCGCCTCGCGCCTCAGGCGCATGCCGCCGCATTCGGGGCAGGGCTTGTTGTTGAGGTACTTCGCGAGTTCCTCGCGCACCGCCATCGAGTCGGTTTCGCGGTAACGGCGCTCCAGACTGGGAATGATGCCCTCGAAGGCATGGCTGCGCTCGAAGCGCGTGCCCTTCTCGTTGAGATACTTGAACCGGATCTGCTCCTTGCCCGAACCGTAGAGCACGATGTCGGTGGTTGCGGCCGGCAGCTTCTCGAAGGGCACGTTGGTATCGATGCCGTAGTGCGCGGCGAGCGATTCCAGCATCTGGAAGTAGAACTGGTTGCGCCGGTCCCAGCCCTTGATCGCGCCGGCGGCGAGCGAGAGGTGCGGATAGGCGACGACGCGCGCCGGATCGAAAAACTGGATCTGGCCGAGGCCGTCGCACTTCTGGCAGGCGCCCATCGGGTTGTTGAAGGAGAACAGCCGAGGCTCCAGCTCCTGCAGCGCGTAGCTGCAGACCGGGCAGGCGAATTTCGAGGAGAACAGGTGTTCCCGTAGTGACAAATTCGCGCTGTCCATTTCGACCGCCAGGGCGCGGCCCTCGGCATGCATCAGCGCGGTTTCGAAACTCTCCGCCAGGCGCTGGCGCGCGTCGGGCCGCACCTTGAGGCGATCGACCACGATATCGATGGTGTGCTTGTGCGTCTTGGCCAGTTTCGGCAGGGCGTCGATGTCATGCACCGTGCCATCCACGCGCAGGCGGACGAAGCCCTGGGCGCGCAGTTCGGCGAACAGGTCGAGCTGCTCGCCCTTGCGGTTGGCCACCACCGGGGCGAGGATCATCAGCCTGGTGTCCTCGGGCAGCGCCAACACGTGATCGACCATTTGCGACACGCTGTTGGCTTCCAGCGGCAGGTCGTGGTCGGGGCAGTGCGGTGTGCCGGCGCGGGCGTAGAGCAGGCGCAGGTAGTCGTGGATCTCGGTGACGGTGCCAACGGTCGAACGCGGGTTGTGGCTGGTGGCTTTCTGTTCGATGGAGATCGCCGGCGAAAGGCCCTCAATCAGGTCCACGTCGGGCTTTTCCATCAACTGCAGGAATTGCCGCGCATAGGCTGACAGCGATTCGACATAGCGGCGTTGCCCTTCGGCATACAGCGTGTCGAAGGCGAGCGAGGACTTGCCGGAGCCGGACAGGCCGGTGATCACCGTCAGGCGATTCCTCGGCAGGTCGAGGTTGATGTTCTTCAGGTTGTGCGTTCGCGCGCCGCGAATCTTGATGAATTCCATGGTGCATGGTCGAGGTTGGAGCAACCGAAGACTATACCCCGGCGCGGAGTCGATAGCCAACGCGTCCCCACCCTGCCACGGCCAGGGTCGCCGTGCCGGACTCTGTCTGCCGGGAATTCCGCTCGCCCGCCGCGAAGCGGAATTCCGGGTGTGTCGAGACCGCGGGCCGGCAAGCGCCAACTCCCGATCAGCGCCGGATCGGCGGGTTCCGACTTGGGATGGCGAAACTATCGTGAGCGCCGGAGGCCGGGCAATCCTCGAAGCTGCAATTGTGATTGGTGCTTGGAGATATTCCGCAGCTGCCGCCGAATTTGCTGCCCGTTCGGGCGCGGCAATACGGATGGCGGGCGTCGTGCCTCTGGGCAGGCGCGCTGCGGCGGCTGGTCCCGCGGGACCAGCCGAGGATCAGCCGTGGGGTCTAGCTATCGCAACTGATGCCGAGCAGTTCGCATTCTTCGAGGTCGCCGCCGTCATCGCCACCGCCGCCCTCACCGCCATCGTCGCTGTCGCAAGTCCAGTGATTGCGATGGCCGGATGCGGCGTTGCCCGGGGGGGCGAGATGGCCCCGGCCCTTGCACCAGCCGGTGTGCTTGCCGTTGTCGCGGGCGCCGAAGTCGAAGCCGCCGTTGTCGTACACCGAGGAGGGATTGATGCCGCCCGTGGCGGCGACCGAAGACGGGCTCGCGGCGTAGGCCGCCGGCGCCAGGGCGAGCAGTCCTGCCAAGAACATGCTGATCTTTTTCATTTGCACTTCCTTTCGCGATTTGCCAGTCTGCTTCGACTTGGCGCAGTTTAAAACACGATAGTCGACAATTCAAGAAATGTCTCTTGCACGAAAGCTGGCGTTGGCGCCACGGCTACTTGTAGATTTCGACCTTGCAGGGCTGTCCGGCGAAGGTCGCTGCCTTGACGCCGTAGTTCGCGATCTTCTGATCGAAGCGGGCATGGGCGACGTAGGGGCAGTTGTTGCCGACGAAAATGGTCGCCGCCCCCTGCATCAGTTCCTGTGCCGATTTCCTGTCGCAGATGTCGTTCTCGATGCAGACCTGCAGGGCGTCGAAGAAGTCGACCATGATGTCGGTGCTGGCGACAAAATCTGCGTCGCCTTTGATTGCGGCCACCACGATTGCCTGCCACTGTTTGCGCAGCGCGATGGCTTCTTCCCGCGTGGCGGGTGTGGGCAACTGCGCCAGTTTCGGCTCCAGCGACTCCCATTTTTTCAGAACTCCTGTGCGTGCGGCAAAGATCGGCTCGGTGGAAAACCGCTCATAAAAACCCAGCGTCTTCTCGACCCGCACTTCCTTCAAGTGGCCGAAGTACTGGATCAGCGTAAATACGGCCGCGGCCGCGGCAGCCAGCATTTTTACGCCATGCTCGTTGCGACGGAGCCAGTCTTCCATGATCGCTCCTACAGCGGGTCGTTGCACAGAAAGGGCTTCGTCGCGCAAACCGGAACGGCTTGTACCGGCTCGCCAGCAGGCTTTTTGGCGTCCGCTGCCATGGCCTCTTCATACTGCTTGGCGGCTTCATCGCTTTTCTTTTTCGGCTTGGGCGCCGCTGCCGGCTTCGGTGCTGCTACGGCTTTCTTTTCCTGGACTGCCGGCTTTGCCGGTGCCGCATCCTGCGCGCCGACCGGAACCGGCAGCAGGGCGCCTGCGCACAGGAGAAGCGCGCAGAGGCGCAGCGGCATTGCGAATCGTGTCTTCATCAGTTGTTCTCCTTGCCCGGTTGCCGGAGTTCGCCTTGCGGCTAATTCGGTGCGACGCCCTTGATCAGGGCGATCACGCTCTTGCACGTCGCCTCGTCATTGTCGAAGCCGCCGTGCGTCGCGCTCTGGCTCTCGGCTCCGGGCGAAGCCCAGGCGCGCGCGTTGGGCAGGTTCAGCGCGGCGATGGCCTGCTGCCAGTATTTCTCCATGCCCAGGAGCGGCGTGCGCTTGCCGCCTTCGAAGGATTCCGACACCAGGTAGAGCAGCGAGCGCGTGTAGTAGAGAATGGGCTTGCAGCTCGGGTCGGCCTGCTCCTGCCTGTCGCCGAGGTGGAACTGGTTGAGCTGCTTGACCCTGCCCTGGCCGTCGTTCCGCGTCAGGCGCGGCAGCACGCAGCGATTGAAGAGATCGACGGTGACCGCCGGCGCCATCAGGTTCAGGGTCTCGAAGTTCCAGCCCAGCCCGCACAGCCGATCGACGATATGGCTATGCACGATGGAACCGGCGGAATGGCCGATCAGGTGCAGCCGCACCGGCGACCGGGAGAACACCGGCGAAGCCCTCGCCGCTTCGTAGAGCAGGCGCCCGCCGCTGTTGGGCGCGGCGGAGATGGCGTCGGCGTTCTGCTTCATCTCGCCCCAGACCACGCTGCCCGGCCCAGCCAGCAGGCGTTCGACGCGCTGGTTCCAGAAATGCTTGAGCTGGTCGCCGAGGCCGGCGGTGAGGCGCGGCTGGCCCGTGATCAGATCTTCGAGGCGGTTCTTCAAGGTGGACATCAGGTCGGTCTCCCACATCAGGAAGATCGGGAAGATCTTCGCTTCGTAGAGCGCCGGAATCCAGGCGGCCGCGGTGGCGGCGGCGTCATCCTCGCCGACCAGTCCGCCGTGGGCGTAGATCGCGATGTCTACGGCGGCGTCCGCCGCCAGGCCCCAGTTCCTGCGCGCCGCGGCGAGTTGCGGGCCGACCAGCGCCGCGACGTCGCCGGGCTGGGTGCGGAAGCGCCCGCTGGCCGAAAGCCGCCCGTTGTTTTCCATGTCGATGATGAAGGGCGAGATCTCGCGATCGCGCAGCACCAGATCGGTGGCGAGGCGCACTCTGCCGCGGTCGACGCGCAGCGAGACGGCATCGGCGATTTCAAGGTGCTGCTCGGTGACCACGCCGAGCTGGGCCACCCAGCAGTCCATGGCATTGGCGATCCAGTCCTCGTAGCTCAGCACCGCGAGGCCGCCGCTGCCCCAGGTTTCGCCCCAGGAGTTCTGGATGATGAAGCCCTCGCCGGTGTAGCCGACGATGACGAAGGCGTGGCCGCCATCGTCGGGCGCGGCTTGGCGCGGCGGGATCTGCCACCAGCTGCCGCCGGCCCTGGCCGCGCCCAGGCCCTCGTTCCAGCCGGCATGGCAGACCGCGCTCGCATAGAGGATGCCGACTTCGTTGAGCGCGACGTGCATGTCGGTGATCGAGCGCGATTCGACGCGGTAGTAGGCGCCCAGCGGCCGCGTCGCGGCGTCGAGCCACCAGTCGTCCGCGGCGCGTTTGGCGGCAGGCGGCATGTCGATGAACTGCCACAGCTCGTCGCGGCAGACGCCGTGCTTGTACCAGCCTTTCATCGCCCCGCGCAGGCTGGAGCCGGTGTCCGCGGCGGCGCCGGGAAATTCGTCGTAGCGCCGCGCCATCGAGTAGATCATCCAGGGCGAGACCGGCTTGGCCTTCGGCTCGCGCCGGCGCTGCAGATGGTGCACCACGCTGGCCAGCGCAAAGCCGGTGCAGGCGCTGCTGTCCTCCTGGTTGAGTACCGGCAGGGCGATCTGCGGCTTGAGAGTTGGCGCTGGCGCGACGGCGATCGACGGCTGGTAGGGCCGGTCGCGCAGATCGAGGGCGTCGGGCACGACGCTGCGGCGGGGGATCGAGGGCCGGGCGGCGGTCTTCTTCGGCATGGCGAGGGTCTCCTGGTTGTCGGCAGGGTGCTGTCGGTTAGGCGATTCGCATAAGTCGCGTATTGGACACCTAATGCCGACGGAATGCAAGCGGCTGCTGTTGCGCTGCAGCAAACGCGTGCGACGGACCAGGCTTGGCCTGTGCGGCGAATGGCGACGCCCGCCTATTCGTGCTCTAATGCACGGTTTCGCGCCGCCGCCTGCCTCGTGGCTGCCCGCCGCTGCATTTGTTCATTGCCGACCATCCACGATCTTCCGCAATACCGACCGACCCCATGCTTTCCCCCACTCCAGACGCCATGAGCCGCGACGAAAAGCGTGCCGGCGTTTCCCTCGCTTCCATTTTCGCGCTGCGCATGCTCGGGCTGTTCCTGATCCTGCCGGTGTTCGCGATCCACGCCCAGACCATACCCGGCGGCGACGACCTGACCCTGGTCGGCATCGCGCTGGGCGCTTACGGCCTGACCCAGGCGATGTTCCAGATCCCCTTCGGCATGGCGGCCGACAGCTTCGGGCGCAAGCGCGTGATCGTCTTCGGTCTGCTGCTGTTTGCCGTCGGCTCGGCGGTCGCGGCCCTCGCGGGGGATATCTGGTGGACCATTTTCGGCCGGGTGCTGCAGGGCGCCGGGGCGATATCGGCCGCCGTCACGGCGCTCGCCGCCGACCTGACGCGCGACCAGCACCGGACCAAGGTGATGGCCATGATCGGCTCCTCGATCGGGCTGGTGTTCGCCCTGTCCCTGGTCGCCGCGCCGGCGCTATACGCCGCGATCGGCATGAGCGGGATTTTCTGGCTGACGGCAATCCTGGCGGTTGCCGCCATCGGCCTCGTCACCCATGTCGTGCCCCCGGCGCCGCCCTTGCCGGCCGGCCCCAGGCCGCCGTTTCGCGACGTGTTGTTCAATACGCAGTTGTTGCGGCTCAACTTCGGGATTTTTACCCTGCACATGGTGCAGATGGCGATGTTCGTCGTGGTTCCCGGTCTGCTGATCCGCTATGGCGATCTGCCCCTGGCCTCGCACTGGAAGATCTACCTGCCGGCGGTGCTGGCCTCGTTCGTCCTGATGGTGCCGGCGATCATCGTCGCCGAGAAGCGCAACAAGGTGCAGGCGGTGTTCGTCACGGCCATCGGCCTGCTGCTCGCGACGCTGCTGGCGATGTGGCTGGGCAGCATGAGTTTCATCGTGGTGGCGGGCGGCCTGCTGAGTTTCTTCGTCGCCTTCAATATCCTCGAAGCCATGCTGCCCTCGCTGATTTCGCGCATCGCGCCGCCGAACGCCAAGGGCGCCGCGCTGGGGGTTTACAACACGACCCAGGCGCTCGGCCTGTTCGTCGGCGGCGCCATGGGCGGCTGGCTGGTGAAGAATTTCGATGCGGGCGCCGTATTCATAGGCGGCGCCGCGATGGCCGCGCTCTGGCTGGTGGCGGCCGCCACCATGCCGCCCGTACCGTTGCGCCGGACCGGCGCGACAGCGCCATCAGCGCATGGCATACTTGAAGCAAAAACCTGAGGAGGAATAGGCATGGCGTCAGTCAACAAGGTCATCATCGTAGGCAATCTGGGCCGCGATCCGGAAGTGCGCTACACGCCGAATGGCGACTCGATCACCAATGTCACGATCGCCACCACAGATACCTGGAAGGACAAGGCGACCGGCGAGAAAAAGGAAGCCACGGAATGGCATCGTGTGGTGTTCTTCGGCAAGCTGGCCGAGATCGCCGGGCAGTACCTGAAAAAGGGCCGCCAGGTGTATGTCGAAGGCGCCTTGCGCACGCGCAAGTGGCAGGACAAGGAAGGCCAGGAGCGCTACACCACCGAGATTGTCGCCAACGAGATGAAAATGCTCGGCTCACGCGAGGGCATGAGCGATGCGCCGCCGCGCGACAGCGCCGGCGCAGCGGCGGCTGGCAGTGGCGGCGGCGGTCGTCCGGCAGCGGCGCCGCAGCCGGCCGGCGGCAGCTTCAATGATTTTGAGGACGACATCCCGTTCTGACCCAGGCTGCTGCGCGGCGGGGGGTCAGGGGTTCTTGTTCGGTGCCCGCGGCAAGGCTTTTGCCTGCCGCACCAACTCGCCGCAATCGCTGTCCTTGCCCGGACCGGCATCGATCAGGGGGATCAGCGTCAGCAGCGGATTGACCAGGCCGAGCGCCAGTGCGCCGAGCGCGCGCACGGCGACACGCCCCTTGTCGACCGATACCGCCGGTTTGGCAAAGCTGCCGCGAATGTAGATCGGGCTGCGCAAGGCCACCGGGCTGGTGTATTTGGTTTTCTGGTTGAGCGTCAGATCGAGTTTTTCCGCGCCCAGATCAATGCTGCCGGTACCGACGATGGTGGTGACCTCGGTGTCGAAAATCAGCGCGTTGGCCTGCATGCTGCCTTGCTTGACGTCGAAGCCGGCCACCGCGCAACGCAGGGTGACGAGTCGATCGCCGGTCACGCTCAGCTCGAGTATTTCCCAGAGGTGAAGGCCGGCCTTTTCCATCATCATTTTGCTGACCTTGCCGCCGGCGACGACGAGATCGACCTTGCCCGCGGAACTCGCCAGCATTTGCCGCACCGAGCCGCCCTTGCCCTTCAGGTCGAAGTCGCCGTTGAGCTGGCCGATGCTGGCCTTGCCCAGCTCCGACGTCGGGAACAACTTGGACAGCAGAATTTTCCTTGCCTTGATCCTGGCGTGGGCCTCGATCGGGTCGCTGCGTCCGTCCAGTGAAATCACGGCATTGAGCTGGCCGCCGGCGACGCCGAAATCCAGCGGATCGAGCTTCAGCACGGAATCGCGCAGGCTCAGATGGGTCACCAGGTCTTCCAGTGGCAATTCCCTGGCGTGGCGGAAGGTCTTGGCCTTCAGCGTCACCTCGGCATCGACGCTGTCCCAGCGATCGGTGTTGAACGGCAGGTCGGGCAGCACGCGCGCCAGCACCGGCGTCGGCGCGGCCGTGGCAACTGGCGCCGCCTGCCTGGCGGCCTGCACGCTGCCGGGCTTTGCGCCGATCAGGGGGCCCAGGTCGGCGATATCGAGGACCTTGGACACCAGGTCGGCTTTCATTGCCGGGCGCTTGCCGCCGGTGTCGACCTGGAGCGACCCGGCGATGTCGCTGCCGCCGATGCGGCCCGAGAATTTATCGTAGCGCCAGCTATTCGTCTGGTGCAGCAGGTGCCCTTCGGTGGCGTAGGCGCGGGTTTCGGGAAAGGCGATGCCGAGCAGGGGGAAAAGCTGAGCCAGGCTGTCGCCGCGAAGGGCGAGGCGCATGTCCACCGCGGAAAACTTCAGCAGGCTGGTAATCGTGCCGGCGGCCTTGACGATGGTATGTCCGACGCTGAACTCGGTTTGCAGCGGATAGGGTGTGGCTTCGTCGCGCAGGCCGAGCACCGGCCCGCCTGTGCCGCTGCCCTTGAGCCGCATGCCCTTGTACTGGCCTTGTGCGCTGAAGCTGATTCCGGCGACATCCGTCTGGCTGCTTGAGGTCGACAGCTCGGCGCGGATGCTGGTCTTCTGTCCGGCATCGTCATAGCCGAGCCGGCCCTGGTCGAGGGTCAGGCGGTCGATGCGGATGCGCGCTTGCTCATCCTGTTGATCCAGGTCCAACAACCAGTTGCGGCGGCCGTCGCTGGCTTGTTCGAGGAAAACGACAGGGCGTTCGAGACGCACTTCGGGCAGCACGATGTTGCGCGCCAGCAACTGCGGCAGGTGGATGGCGACGTCCACCGCATCGGCGGTGATCATCTGCTTTTCCTTGGCCCAGGCCGGATTGGCGAAGCTCACTGCAGTGGCGCGAATGTGCGGCGAGGGCCAGCCCAATGCCACGGTCAGATCGCCGTTGATGGCCAGCACGCGGCCGGTGCGCTCCGCGGTCATGCGTTCGATGGGAGCGCGCAACCAGTTCCAGCCGAAAATGGCGATGAACAGTACGGCCAGGGCGACAGGCGCCAGCAGAATTCCGGCTGTCCATTTGAGCGAACGTGGCAGTGTCATGATGGTGTATTGAGAGCAGGAGATGCTTGCCCAGCCCAGGCGGGACGTTGCCGCAATTATCCGCGGCCGGGCCGGGCCGCTCGGTGCGACACCGTACATAGACCGCGGCGAGTCGACGGTGGTTCCGGCCTCTGTCGGCAGCACCGAGGTGCCGCTGCCGGGGAGGCCGGCGGGCGGCTGTCTATAATGTCCGCGGACCGAGCCACCGTGAGCCAGCATGCCCGAAAAACTGAAACTGCTTTCCTGGCGCGACATCGTCTTCGTCGCACTGCCGTCGCTGTTGCTGGCCGTCGGCGCGTTCTGGCTGGCGGCGCAGTTCATCCAGCCGGCGCCGCCGGACCGGTTGATCGTCAGCACCGGAAGCGAGAGCGGCGCCTATCAGCGCTTCGCCGCACGCTACAAGGATGTGCTGGCGCGCTACGGCATCGAGCTGGTGGCGAAGACTTCCGCCGGATCGACGGAAAACCTGCAGCGCATGCGCGATCCGGGGTTCGAAGTCGATGCCGCCTTCATTCAGGGCGGCACGGCGCGTCCGGGCGAGGACGACGAACTGGTTTCGCTGGGCGACTTCTACCATGAGCCGCTGTGGATCTTCTACCGCGAGGCGGCGCTGCGCGGCGGCGACAAGCTGCTCGACCTCAAGGGCATGCGCATCGCCGTCGGCGGCGCCGGCAGCGGCACCCGGCAGCTCGCGATGGAACTGTTGGCGGCCAACGGCATCGACGCCAAAAACACGAAATTGATCGAAGCGGGTGGCATGGATCTGGTCGAGCGGCTGCAGCAGCGGCAGATCGATGCCGTATTCGCGGTCGGCCCGACGCAGTCCGCACTGGTCTGGTCGCTGCTCTATACGCCGGGCGTCCGCCTGATGAGCCTGAGCCATGCCGAAGCCTACACGCGGCGCTTTCCTTACCTGACGCGGCTGCTGCTGCCGCGCGGGGCCATCGACCTGCCCCTGGACATTCCGCCGCGTGACATACAACTGGTGTCGCCGCTGGCGACGCTGTTAGTGCGCGAGGACACGCATCCGGCGCTGATCGACCTGCTGATGCAGGCCGCGGCCGAAGTCCATGGCGAACCCGGGGTGTTCCAGAAGCCCAATGAATTTCCGCGCGCCGGGCACAATGGGTTTCCGCTGTCGAAGGAAGCCGAGCGTTACTACAAGTCCGGCAAGCCCTTGCTGCAGCGCTACCTGCCGTTCTGGGCGGCGACGCTGATCGACCGCATGGTGGTGATGGCGCTGCCGCTGCTCGTGGTGCTGCTGCCGCTGCTCAAATTTGCGCCGCAGCTCTATGGCTGGCGGGTGCGCTCGCGCATCTACCGGCGCTACGGCGAACTGAAGTTCCTCGAAAACGAGGTCAATGAAAATCCCGCCGCGCACACGCGGGCGGAATGGCTGGAGAAGCTCGACCGCATCGAGGACGATGCCAGCCACATACGCACGCCGCTGACATTTTCCGACATGCTCTACACCTTGCGCGTGCATATCGACCTGGTGCGCGACATGATTTTGCGGCGAACCACGGCCTGAGTCGCCGTGCCGTCAGCGCCAACTCTTGATTCAGAGTCGGCGGATCTTCTCCATCAGCGCCGTGGTCGAGCGCTCGTGAATGAACGGGATCGAATGCACGCTGCCGCCCCAGTCGCTGACTTCGCGGTAGCCGACGATTTTGTCCACGGGCCAGTCGCCGCCCTTGACCAGCACGTCCGGCCGGCAGTCGAGGATGCGGGCCAGCGGCGTGTCCTCGTCGAACCAGGTCACCAGGGACACGCACTCCAGCGCAGCGAGCAGCGCCATGCGGTCGGCCAGAGGATTGACCGGGCGATCGTCGCCCTTGCCCAGGCGCTTGACCGAGGCATCCGAGTTGGCGGCGACGATCAGCGCGGCGCCTAGACTGCGCGCCTGCGCCAGATAGGTGACATGGCCGCGATGCAGGATGTCGAAGCAGCCGTTGGTGAACACCAGCGGTCGCGGCAGCAGCGCGATGCGCTGCGCCAGATCGGCGGGCGCGGTGATCTTGGCCTCGAAGGCCGGCGGCATATACCTCAAGCGCAACGCCGCCTAATTCTTCGACGCCGGCCGGGTATCCTGCCTGCCGGTCACCGCGCTGTCGATCGCCCGCGCCTGCTCGGGGCTGATGATCTCGAACACGCGTATCACTTTCTGCACGCCGCCCGTGGTGCGTGCAATGTCCACCGCCGCATCGGCCTCGGCCTGGGTCACCAGGCCGAGCAGGAACACCACGCCGGCTTCGGTCACCACCTTGACGTGGTTGGGCGAAAACCTGTTGGCATCGACGAAGCGCGCCTTGACCTTGGAGGTGATGTAGGAATCGTTGCTGCGTCCGCCGAAGCTGGCCGGCCCGGCGATGGCCAGTTCGTTGGTGATCGCCTTGACGTTGGGCACGCCGGCGGCCAGCTTCTCGACGTCGGCCTTCATCACCTCGGTCGGCACTTCGCCGGTCAGCAGCAGCATGCGGTTGTAGCTCGTGACATTGACATGGACCTTGTCGCCATGGCTTTCGCTGATGCGGTTGGCGGCGCGGATTTCCATGCCCTGGTCGGAAATGAAGGTTTCAGAATTGCGGCGGTCGGTGAGCATCAGGGCGCCGGTGCCGACGCCGACCGCGGCGGCGCCGAAGCAGCCGGCGAGAACCGGCACGGACAAGGTCAATGCAGCGAGGTTGCGCAGTCTTGCGCCTATCTTGATTGCATGGTTCATGGTGTTTCTCCCAGTATCAAGGCGTCTATGCCGTCGCACAGGCAGTGGATGGTGAGCAAGTGTACTTCCTGGATGCGGGCCGTGCGTTCGGCCGGCACGCACAGATGGATGTCGTCGGGACCGAGCAGCGCGGCGATCTTGCCGCCCTGCTTGCCGGTCAGCGCCACCACGCCGACGCTGCGGGCGTGGGCGGCGTGGATGGCCTCGATGACGTTGGGCGAATTGCCCGAGGTCGAGATCGCCAGCAGCAGGTCGCCCGGGCGGCCCAGCGCCTGCACCTGTTTGGCGAATACATCCTCGTAGCGGTAATCGTTGGCGATCGAAGTCAGCGTCGAGGTATCGGTGGTCAGCGCAATCGCCGCCAGCGGTGGGCGCTCCTTCTCGAAGCGGTTCAGCAGTTCGGCGGCGAAGTGCTGCGAATCGGCGGCCGAACCGCCGTTGCCGCAGGCCATCACCTTGCCGCCGGCCTGGAGGCAGGCGGCCATGCGGCGCGCGGCGGCTTCGATGGCTGCGGCCATGGCGGCCAGCGCGGCGAGCTTGGCCTGGGCGCTGTCGTTGAATTGCTGCTGTATGCGATCGGCAAGTGACATGAACGGTTCTTTGCGTGCAGTAGGTAGGGGTGGTCGGGAATGGCCGCGTCCCGTGCCGGGCTGCGGCGCGACGAGGCTGCCAAAAGGCTGCCTAGAGTACAACAAATACTTCGATCAGCATCCGCTGCCAGGGGTTCCGGTGCTCGCGCAATTTTGCGATGCGCGCATCCACGGCCTCGCCGCGATCCATTGCCGCGGCCACGGCGCGGTTTTCGGCGCGCGGCAGGTAGCCGAGCTTCTGTCCGCGCCACTCGATGCGCACGGCGCTGGCGTCATGCGGATTGTCGGCTTCGCGTATCAGCGCCAGGCGGTCGCCTTCGCGCATTTCGTGCCACAGCGACTTCCCTGCATGGTATTGAAAGCCTGCCAGGGGCGAGCTTTGCACCAGGATATGCACCTCGCCGGCCAGCGCCGCCAGGCTGAGCGCCATGCCCAGTGCAAGGTGCAGCAGGAATCTAGTCGGCGGCGAAGGCATTGCGCAGCCATTCGATGTTTTTTGTTTCGAGACCGTCGAGCAGGATGCAGTCGAAGCGGCAGGGCGTTTCGCCGTGGCGCAGCAGCCAGTGCCGCGCGGCGAGGATCAGGCGCGCCTGCTTGGCGGCGGTGATGCTGGCGGCGGCACCGCCGAAATCGCTGCGGCTGCGCAGCCGCACCTCGACAAACACCGTGGTCCTGCCGTCGCGGCAGATCAGGTCGATCTCGCCGCCCTTCACGCGGAAGTTGCGTGCGATGACGGCAAGGCCGCGCTGCGCAAGGTAATCGGCCGCCAGCTGCTCGGCCGCGGCGCCGCGGGCTTGGCGTGTGCTCAGCGGGCCGCTGGGGGCTCTAGGCTCTAGAATGCCGGACATGGAAAATGCATTGTATGTCGTCGCCACGCCGATCGGGAATCTGGGGGACATCAGCCTGCGCGCGCTGGAAACCCTGCGCGGCGTCGATCTGGTGGCCTGCGAAGACACCCGCCATGCGCGCCAGCTGCTCGATCACCATGGCATCAAGGTGCCGACGCTGGCCCTGCACCAGCACAACGAGAACCAGGCGGCGGAAAAGCTGGTCCGGCTGCTGGGCGAGGGCCGGCGCGTGGCGCTGGTGTCCGACGCCGGCACGCCTGGCGTCTCCGATCCGGGCGCGCGGGCGGTGGCGGCGGTACGCGCTGCCGGCTTCCGGGTGATCCCGCTGCCGGGACCGAGCGCGGCGATTGCCGCGCTGTCGGCGGCCGGCCTTGCCGATCCGCGCTTTCTGTTCGTCGGCTTCCTGCCTGCAAGAGTTGGCGCTCGCAGGACGGCGATTCAGGAACTCGCGGGCGTCGATGCGGCGCTGGTGTTCTACGAGGCGCCGCATCGGGTGGTGGAAACGGTGGCCGAGCTGGTCGCGCTGCTGGAGCCGCAGCGCACGCTGGTCATCGCCCGCGAATTGACCAAGCTGTTCGAGCAGATCGTCAGCATGCCGCTGGCGCAGGCGCCGGCCTGGCTTGCGGCCGACGCCAACCATCAGCGCGGCGAATTCGTGCTGGTGGTCTCGGCGCCGCCGCCGCGCGAGGGCATGGATGCCGAGACCGAGCGCGTGCTGGCCGTCTTGCTGGCCGAACTGCCGGTCAAACAGGCGGCCAAGCTCGCCGCCGAAATCACCGGCCAGCCGAAGAACGCGCTCTACGCGCGGGCGCTGGAGCTGAAGGCCCGCCCTTTATAATCCACCCATGCAAACACTCACCATCACCCGCCCCGACGACTGGCATTTGCACCTGCGCGACGGCGCGGCGTTGGCCGCCGTGCTGCCCGACACCGCGCGACGCTTCGCCCGCGCCATCGTCATGCCCAACCTGAAGCCGCCGGTGACCACGGTGGCGCTGGCGGCGGCCTACCGCGAGCGGATCCTCGCGGCGCTGCCGGCCGGCATGGATTTCACGCCGCTGATGACCCTGTATTTGACCGACAACATGCCTGCGGCCGAGATCGATGCCGTCAAGGCCAGCGGCTTCGTCCATGCCATCAAGCTCTACCCCGCAGGCGCCACGACCAACTCGGACGCCGGCGTCACCGGCTTGAAGAAATGCGCGGCGACCCTGGCGCGCATGGAACAACTCGGCGTGCCGCTGCTGGTGCATGGCGAAGTCACCGATCCGACCGTCGACATCTTCGATCGCGAGGCGGTGTTCATCGACACCGTGCTGGTGCCGCTGCTGCGCGACTTCCCGGCGCTGAAAGTGGTGCTCGAACACATCACGACCCGCGACGGCATCGAGTTCGTGCGCGACGGCGGCGCCAACGTGGCGGGCACGCTGACCGCCCACCACCTGCTGCTCAATCGCAATGCGATCTTCGCCGGCGGCATACGGCCGCACAACTACTGCCTGCCGGTGTTGAAGCGCGAGAGCCACCGCCAGGCTCTCGTCGCGGCGGCGATCTCGGGCAGTCCGAAGTATTTCCTCGGCACCGATTCGGCGCCGCATGGGCAGAGCACCAAGGAGGCGGCCTGCGGCTGCGCCGGCTGCTACACCGCCCATGCCGGCATAGAACTGTATGCCGAAGCCTTCGAGGCGGCCGGGGCGCTGGACAGGCTCGAAGGCTTCGCCAGTTTCCATGGCCCGGACTGGTACGGGCTGCCGCGCAATACGGAAACCATCACGCTGCGGCGCGAGGCCGCGGCGGTGCCGGCGAGCCTGGCCTATCTGGCCGGCGACCGCCTGGTGCCCTTGCGCGCGGGCGAGTCGGTGGCCTGGCGCCTGGCCTGATTCGCCGCAGCGGGCCGTGAATCTGCCCGGCGCAGGGCTGCATCCGCTGTCGGCGTTCCTGCAAGCTTGGTTCGCGGACGGCGTGCCCGATCTGCCCCGGCTCAATGCCATGGCCCGCGAGCGCGGGCTGGTGACGGGCAAGGGCGCTGCCTTGCGCTTCGTCGAGCCGTCGAGCGGCGCGCAGGGCTACGAGGAGCGGGCTTACCTCGCCGGCGAGGTCGCAACGCGGCCCGGCAATCGCCATGACTTGTTCAATGCGCTGATCTGGCTGGCCTTCCCGTTGAGCAAGGCGGCGCTCAACCGGCGCCATTTTGCCGCGCTCACCGACGCACGTCGCCAGGGCCGCGCAGAACGCGGCGCGCTGCGCGACGCGCTGACCCAGTTCGACGAATGCGGCGTGGTGGTCGCCGGATCCTCTCCCGAACTTTGGCAGGGCCTGTGCGCGCACCGCTGGCGCGAGGTCTTCGTCGAACGGCGTGCGGAACTGATGCGCAGCACGCGTTTCCTGGTCTTCGGCCATGCCAGTCACGACGCACTGGCGGCGCCCTTTGTCGGGCTGTGCGGCAAGGCGCTGTTCGTCGAGGTCGACGCGGCATGGCTGGAATTGCCGGAAACGGCGGCACCGGCCTCGCTCGACAGGCGTCTGGCGAACTTGTTCGACAGCGGCAGTTTTTCGCCGCACGACTGGCGGCCGCTGCCCCTGCTCGGCATACCCGGCGCGACGACGGAGAATCAGCATGCCGATTACTACGACGACACGCGGCAGTTCCGCCCGGCGCGTACAATGCGCCCGGGAAGTTCGCCAGGCAACCGCTGAGCACGCAAGTGCTTGGAGGAAAGTCCGGGCCCCATAGAGCGGAATGCCGGCTAACGGCCGGGCGCTATAAGTCGGGTGGCGCAAGCCGCCCGACCCAAGGCGACAGACAGTGCAACAGAAAGATACCGCCTAAGCCCGACTTTGACGCCGCGAGGCGGCAAAGTCCCTTTCTGAAGCGCAGTTCGCTGCGATGAAGGAATGGAAGGGCCGGTAAGGGTGAAATGGTGGCGTGGCTTGTTGCGTCGCGAAAGCGATGCCGCGAGGTGCGCCAAGGCCGCGCAAGCGGCCTTGGGGTAAGAGCCCACCGCGGACGTGGTAACACGGACGGCACGGCAAACCTCATTCGGGGCAAGGCCAAATAGGGGAGCATTGGCGTGGCTCGCGTCGCTCCCGGGTAGGCTGCTAGAGGCCGTCGGTAACGGCGGTCCCAGAGGAATGGTTGCCCACGACAGAACCCGGCTTATCGGCGGACTTCCCACCCGTTCTCGTCAGGCCGGCAAATGGGCCGGCCGCTGCGCTGGCGGCTTCCGCCGCAACGCCGCCACCTCACCGCGCGGAGGAAGGCCTTAACATCGGCCCTGGTCAGGCGGTGGGCCGCATACAGGAGGCAAGTCTTGTCACTCGACGTGATGGCTATCGTGTTGTTTGCCGCGGCGCTGCATGCCGCGTGGAACGCGTTGGTTCGCGCCTCCGCGGACAAGTTCCTGGATACGGTCCTGATCGTCCTCGGCGCCGGGGTGTGGACTGCTGCCCTGCTGCCCCTGATGCCGAGCCCCGCCGTGGAAAGCTGGCCGTACCTCGCGGCGTCGGTGTTGATACATGTCGCCTATTTTGTCCTCGTCGCCGTTTCGTATCGAAGTGGAGAGCTGAGTTTCGTCTATCCGCTGATGAGGGGCTCCGCCCCCGCGCTGACTGCAGTTGCCGGATTGCTGCTGATCAACGAGTCGCCCTCGCCGGGCGGCTGGGCCGGCGTGGTGCTCATATCGTGCGGTGTGCTGGTTCTCGCCGGCGATTCCCTGCGATTGGGAACATTTCGCGCCGCTTCCGCAGCGTTCGCGTTGAGCAACGCCGGTGTGATTGTCATATACACCCTGATCGACGGCCAGGGCGCACGGCTGTCCGGGCACGCGATCAGCTACACCGGCTGGATGTTCCTGCTGACAGCGCCCTTGCTGCTTGCGATAGCGGCAGTTGGTCAAGGTCGGGGGATCGTGCATCGCATCCGGAGCGGCTGGCGCATGGGCCTGCTCGGCGGCGCCTGCACGCTGGCGTCCTATGGACTGGCGCTCTGGGCCATGACCCGCGCCCCGATAGCGCTTGTCGCGGCGCTGCGGGAAACCTCGGTGGTCTTTGCCGCGATCATCGCGGCGTCCTTCCTGAAAGAACCGATCACCCGAATCCGCTACGTGTCGATAATTACCGTATGCGCGGGTGCGATCGCCATAAAGCTTTTCTAGGCATGTGCCGACCAAGCGGAGTTCGCATGGCCGTTCGACGCCGAAGCGACCGGTGACTGCAGCCGGTTTGGCCGCGGGGCGGGGCTCAGCGGATCAACAGCACCGGCAATTTCGCCCGGTGCACCACTTTCATCGCCACCGATCCGAGCAAGCTGCCCGTGAGCCCGCTGTTGCCGTGGGTACCGATCAGGATCTGGCTGCAGCCATGGCTGTCGGCAAATTCCGTGATGGTCGATGCCGGGTCGCCCACCAGGACGTGCAACTCGGCGGCGAAGCCGGCTGCCGTCAGCCGGTCGCGCGCCGCGGCGAGTGCCGCCATGCCGGTTTCAAGGTGAAACTCGCGCAGCGTGTCGGCGTTGATGAAGCGGCCGATATCGTTGGGCAGCGACATCTGGACGTTGATCAGCAGGATCTGCGGCGGCTCGCGACAATCCGCGGCGTGCTTGATGATCCAGTCTATCGAGTGCAACGCGATCTCTGAGCCGTCGACCGGTACCAGCCATTTTTGGGTCATGATTTCTTGTCCTCGGTGGTAAGTTCGACTGCGGCGCGCGGCGTGGCGCGCAGCGACAGCCATTTGCCGATGGCGACCACCAGCGCGGCGCCGATCGTCGCCGCAATCGTCTTGACATAGGGTATGCCGTCGAGCAGCCCGGCCGGCAAGGCCGGATCGGAAACCATCATGCCGCCACCGATCCAGCCGAGCAGGGCGCCGCCGGCCGTGATCACTACGGGATAGCGGTCCATCAGCTTCAGCACCAGTTGGCTGCCCCAGACCACGATCGGGATCGAGACCAGGATGCCGAACACCACCAGCAGCATGCTGCCGTTGGCGGCGCCGGCCACGGCGATGACGTTGTCCAGGCTCATCACCGCGTCGGCGACGATGATGGTCTTGATCGCGCCGGCCAGCGAGGTCGATGCGGCGACCTCGCCATGCCCGTCATCTTCGGGTAGCAACAGCTTGACGCCGATCCAGAACAGCAGCAGGGCGCCGACGATCTTGAGCCAGGGCACGGCCAAAAGCTGCAGGGCGAAGAAGATCAGCACGATGCGCAGGCCGATGGCGCCCACGACGCCCCAGAAAATGCCCTTTTTGCGCTGCTCGTCGGGCAGCTTGCGGCAGGCTAGCGCGATGACTACGGCATTATCGCCGCCGAGCAGGATGTCGATCAGGATTATTTGCAGTACGGCGATCCAGAATGCGGCGGTCGAAATATCGAGCATGGAGGTGGGGACGTGGTTATGCTGGGATGGGCGCGGCCGCCAGTTTAGCGTTTGCGAGGGATTTTTTCCGCCATTGGCGGGTTTCTGTCGAGATCGAGTGCCAGCTTGATGCCGAAGCGGCCGGCGGTGCCGCGCAGATGCTCCTGTGCACAGCGGCGCGCCGCTTCGGCGTCGCCACGCGAAATGGCATCGAAGAGGGCGCGATGCTCATTCTGGGCTTCGTGCGGGTGAGCCAGTTCGCGCCGCGTTCCCTGCCAGGAGAGCTTGCGCGAATCGGAAAAATGGCGCCCAAGAAATTCCACCAGCTGGCTGACGTAGGCATTGTGCGTTGCCCTGGCCAGCGCGATGTGAAAATTGTCGTCCGCTTCCGTGCCGTCGCGGCCGGCGGCCATTGCTTCGTCCATCGCCTGCAGATGTTCGGCCATGGTCTTCAGGTCGCTTTCATCGCGGCGCTGCGCCGCCAACTCGGCCACGGCGCCTTCGACCATGGCCCGCAGTTCGAAGATGTCGCGCAGTTCGTCGAGTTCCGGCCCCGCGCCCTGCCAGAAGCGCAGGTTGATGGTTTTGGGCGCCTCGACGACAAAGGCCCCCGAGCCCTGGCGGGTTTCGATCAGGCCATCAGCCTTGAGCCGCGCAATCGCCTCGCGCACCACGGCGCGACTGACGCCAAAAGCGTCGCCCAACGCCTTTTCGGTCGGCAGCCGGTCTCCCGGTTTCAGCTCGGCGCGTGCGATACGACGCTGCAGATCACCGGAAACCTCTTCGGAAAGGCGCAAGGGCCGAGCGATGCGGCTCAGTTCGGTGCCCGGTTCCGCAGTTTTCGAAGGTGTGGTCGGCATGGATAAATATTAATAGTTGTCCTATTGTCAGACAAATTCTCTTTCTGGTAAAGTGCCTTCGTCAGTTGCAGCACCGTTGGTTCAAAAACAGGATCGCAGCTCGCCATGGCAATAGTCCGGCGACTGCCAGATCTCAAATTTTCCCAGGAGGAGACTATGTCCGACACCAAGCAGACCGAGCAAAAACCGTCCCGCCGCAAGTTCCTCGCTGCTGCCGCCACCGGCACAGTGGGCGCCGTAGCAGCGGGTTTCCCGATGATCGCCGCGGCCCAGGCCGGGCCGATCAGCATGCGCTGGCAGAGCACCTGGCCGGCCAAGGACATTTTTCACGAATACGCGCTGGACTTCGCCAAGAAGGTCAACGACATGACCGGCGGCGACCTCAAGATCGAAGTGCTGCCCGCCGGTGCGGTGGTTCCCGCCTTCGGTCTGCTCGAGGCCGTGTCCAAGGGCACGCTGGACGGCGGCCACGGCGTGCTGGGCTACCACTACGGCAAGCAGAACGCGCTGGCGCTGTGGAACTCCGGTCCGGCCTTCGGCATGGACGCCAACATGCTGCTGGCCTGGCACAAGTACGGCGGCGGCGCCGAATTGCTGGCCAAGCTGTATGCGTCGATCGGCATCACCACGGTGCAGTCCTTCCTCTACGGTCCGATGGCGACGCAGCCCTTGGGCTGGTTCAAGAAGCCGGTTACCAAGCCGGAAGACTTCAAGGGCCTCAAGTTCCGCACCAACGGCCTCGCCATCGACTTGTTCACGGCCATGGGCGCCGCGGTGAATGCGCTGCCCGGCGGCGAGATCGTGCCGGCCATGGATCGCGGCCTGCTCGATGCGGCCGAGTTCAACAATGCCACCTCGGACCGCCTGCTCGGCTTCGCCGACGTGTCCAAAGTCTGCATGCTGCAGAGCTACCACCAGAGCGCCGAGACCTTCGAGATCATGTTCAACAAGCCGAAGTACGATGCTTTGCCGGCGAAAATGAGGGCGATCATCGCCGGTGCGGTGGAAGCGGCGTCGGCCGACATGTCCTGGAAGGCGATCGATCGCTATTCCAAGGACTACATCGAGCTCCAGACCAAGGACAAGGTCAAGTTCTACAAGACCCCGGATGCGGTGCTGCAGAAGCAGCTGACGCTGTGGTCCGAGATCATGGACAAGAAGTCGGCGGAAAACCCCCTGTTCAAGGAAATCGCCGCATCGCAAAGAGCGTTCGCCGAGCGCGCGGTGAAATGGGACCAGGACACCTATGTCAGCCGTCGTATGGCGGTGAGCCATTTCTTCGGAGGCAAGAAGGCGGCCGCTGCACCCAAGAAGAAGGGTTGAGAAGTTCCCGTACCATGATCATCCATCAACCATCCGGACGGGCTCCGGGTGGTTGATTTTTTTCAGCAGGCCAAGTTATGCAAATCCAGAATATTCTGCTGACGATAGACAAGATCAGCACCTTTGTCGGCCAGGCCTTTTCCTGGCTGATTGTGTCGCTTACCTTCATGATCACCTGGGAGGTGGTTTCGCGTTATGCCTTCGATAACCCGCACCCTTGGGCCTTCGACGTCATGATCATGATGTACGGCACCGTGTTCATGATGGCCGGCGCCTATACCCTGTCCAAGAATGGCCACGTGCGCGGCGACGTTCTGTATGGATTCTTTTCGCCGCGGGTCCAGGCCAGCCTGGACCTGCTGCTGTATTTCCTGTTTTTCATTCCTGGCGTGTTCGCACTGGCCTGGGCCGGCTACAATTTCGCCGACGAGGCCTGGGCCATCAACGAGCATTCGAACGTCACCGCCGACGGTCCGCCGGTCTACCCGTTCAAGACCGTGCTTCCCGTGGCCGGCGCTTTCCTGCTGCTGCAGGGGGTGGTCGAGATCATTCGCTGCATCATCTGCATCCGTGACGGCGAATGGCCGTCGCGCGAGCAGGACGTCGAGGAAGTCGACCTCAAGAAACTCAAGGAAATGGTGCACGTCAAGGACGAAGATATCGCCGCCCTCGACCGCTTTGTCGTCGCCCAGGAAGGGGCTCATCCCTCGGCTCACGGTGGAGCGGCCAAATGAAGATCAGGAAGGAACTCTGGTTCGGTTTCTCGCTGATGGCGGCGATCCTAACCGTCACCGTCATCTTCATGCCCTGGAGCAACATGCAGAACGGCCATATCGGCCTGCTGATGCTCTCGCTGGTGGTGGTCGCGATCATGCTCGGCTTTCCGACCGCTTTCACCCTGATGGGCATGGGCGTGTTCTTCGCCTGGCTGGCCTATCGCAGCGGCAACCCGGATCTTGCCGTGAGGCAGACGCTGGACCTGATGGTGCAGCGTGCCTATTCGGTGATGTCCAACGACGTGCTGATCTCGATTCCGCTGTTCGTCTTCATGGGCTACCTGGTCGAGCGCGCCAACCTGATCGCCAAGCTGTTCCGTGCGTTGGAACTGGCATTGGCGCGCCTGCCCGGCGCACTGGCCGTGGCGACGCTGGTGACTTGCGCGATCTTTGCCACGGCCACCGGCATCGTCGGTGCCGTGGTGACGCTGATGGGCCTGCTGGCCTTGCCGGCCATGCTCAAGTCCGGCTATGACGTGCGGCTTTCGGCCGGCGTGATCACCGCCGGCGGCTGCCTAGGCATCCTGATCCCGCCCTCGGTGCTGCTGATCGTCTATGGCGCCACGGCGGGTGTATCGGTGGTGCAGCTCTACGCCGGCGCCTTCTTCCCTGGCATTATGCTGGCCAGCCTTTATATCGGTTACGTGATCATCGTCGCCAAGTGGAAGCCCCACCTGGCGCCGCCACTGCCGATGGAGGAACGCCACGTCGACCTGCCGGCGGCCAACGAAAAGATGCGCGATGCGATCAGCCATCGCGTATTGCCGGGCCTGATCGGCGCCCTGAAGGGCTCGCGCAACCTGGGCATCAGTACTGGAGTGATTGCCAAACAGGGATTCGTGGCGCTGCTGCCGGCGATGGCGCTGGTACTGTTCCTGGGCTTCACCTGGCACCTGGCGACCAAGCCCGTGCTTACGAACGAAGCCGCTGGCCTGGTCGAAATGGGCGGCGGCGTCGTCGAAGAGGCGGCCGAGGGAACCCCCGGCGGGCTCGACGAGCCCAAGGAAGAGGGCGGCCTGGCCGAACCCAAGGACGAGGGCGGCGATCTCAAGGAGCCGCCTGCCGATGGCGACCTCAAGGAACCTCCCGCGGACGGCGTCAAGGAGCCGCCAGCGGCCAACTCCGCTGCGGAGCCGGTCAAGTCGGCAACTGCCGCCGCACCGTCAGCGCCATCCGCAGGGGATACCGCCTCCGGCGCTGCCGGAGGCACAACTCCTGACGCGGAGCGTCGGCCGATTCCCCTCTGGTACTGGATCGTGCTCGGCGTCAGCGTCACCAGTGCGGTGGGCTTCTACGCCATATTTACCTTCGTTCGCCTCGAAGTGTTCAAGATGCTGTTGGGATCTTTCTTCCCGCTGGCGCTGATGATTCTTGCGGTGCTGGGCAGTATCGTCTTCGGCTTCGCGACGCCGACGGAGGCGGCCGCTCTCGGCTCGGCGGGTGGTTTCATTCTTGCCGCGGCCTACAAGCAGCTCAACTTCGCCGTGGTCAAGGAGTCGGTCTTCCTCACGGCCAAGACCTCGGCCATGGTCTGCTGGCTGTTTGTCGGCTCCTCGATCTTTTCCGCAGCCTTCGCGCTTCTGGGCGGGCAGAATCTGGTCGAGCAATGGGTGCTGTCGCTCAACATGACGCCCCTGCAGTTCATGCTGCTGTCCCAGTTCATCATCTTCATCCTCGGCTGGCCGCTGGAATGGACCGAGATCATCGTCATCTTCATGCCGATTTTCATTCCCCTGTTGCCGCATTTCCACGTCGATCCGCTGTTCTTCGGGCTGCTGGTCGCACTCAACCTGCAAACGGCCTTCCTGTCGCCGCCGGTGGCGATGGCGGCCTTCTATCTGAAGGGGGTGTCGCCGCCACACGTGAGCCTGAACCAGATATTCGCCGGCATGATGCCGTTCATGGTCATTCAGGTGTTTGCCCTGGCGCTGCTCTACATCTTCCCCGAGATCGGCATGTGGCTGCCCGGCGTGCTCTATGCAAACTGAGCGGGAAGGATCATGAAACCGAGAATTCTTGTCGCGCGCGAAGTCTTTCCCGAAGTGCTGGAGCGCCTGCGCCAGCACTTCGAGGTCGATGACAATCAGGCGGATGCGGTACTCGGCGTGGCAGGGCTCAAGGCACGCCTGGCCGGCAAGGCCGGCGCCCTGACCGCAGCCACCGATCCGATCACGGCCGAGGTCATCGCCGCCGCGCCGGGGCTCAAAGCGATCTGCAATTTCGCCGTCGGCTACAACAATATCGACCTCGCCGCCTGCTCAAAGGCGGGCGTGATGGCGACCAACACGCCCGGCGTGCTCGACGACACCACGGCCGATCTCGCCTGGGCGCTGCTGATGGCCAGCGCGCGTCGCCTGCCGGCGGCGGAACGCTGGCTGCGCAATGGAGAGTGGAAGGGCTGGCAGTTCATTCAGTGGCTGGGCACGGACGTGCATCACGCCACGCTCGGCATCCTCGGCATGGGGCGCATCGGCCAGACCGTGGCGCGGCGCGCGCTGGGCTTCGACATGAAGGTGATCTACCACAAGCGCACGCCGCTGCCGGCCGAGCGCGAGGCCGAATGCCGCGCGAAATGGGTGGACAAGCAGACCCTGCTGCGCGAAGCCGATTTCCTGGTACTGCTGCTGCCCTATTCGCCGGAAAGCCATCACACCATCGGCGCCGCCGAACTGGCGCTGATGAAGCCGACGGCGCACCTGATCAATGTCGCGCGCGGCGGCATTGTCGATGACGAGGCGCTGATTGCGGCCTTGCGCGAGGGGCGCCTGGCGGGTGCCGGGCTAGACGTGTTCGAGGGCGAGCCGAAGTTCAATCCCGGCTTCCTCGAACTCGACAACGTCGCGCTGACGCCGCACATCGGCTCCAGTTCGCGGGCGACGCGCATGGCCATGGCGATGACGGCGGCCGACAACCTGATCGCCGCCCTCGGAGGCCAGCGGCCGCCGAATCTGCTCAACCCCGAAGTGCTGCGATGACCGGCTCCGCCACCCGGCCGGCCGTGCTGCTCGGCCTCGGCGTGGCGATTGCCGCCTACCTGCTGTCCTTCTTCCACCGCGTCGCCCCGGCGGCGATTTCGGGCGACCTGCAGGTCAGCTTCGCCATTGGCGGCGCGCAACTCGGCACGCTGGCGGCCACCTACTTCTACGTCTACACGCTGATGCAGATCCCGACCGGGGTGCTGGCCGATACCCTCGGCCCGCGCCGCATCCTCTGGTGGGGGGGGTTGGTGGCCGGCGTCGGCGCGATCCTGTTCGGTCTGGCGCCGAGCTTCGAGCTGGCCTTCGTCGGCCGCACCCTGGTCGGCCTCGGCGTGTCGGTGACCTTCATCGCCATGCTGAAGCTGCTGGCGATCGGTTTCGACGAACGCCGCTTCGCCACGCTGACCGGCCTGTGCATGCTGATCGGCAATCTGGGTTCGATCCTGGCCGGCGCACCGCTGGCCTGGGCGACCCAGGCCGCGGGCTGGCGCCAGGTCTTCGTCGTGGTCGGCCTGCTGTCCTTCGCGCTGGCCTTCGCCAGCCGCGCCTGGGTCATCGAAACCCCGGCCGGCAAGGTGGATCGCACGGCCTGGCTGTCCGGTCTGGTTTCGGTGCTGAAGAACCGCGCGACCTGGCCCGGCTTCTTCGCCAACGCCGGGCTGTCGGGCGCCTTCTTCACTTTCGCCGGACTCTGGGCCGTGCCCTACCTGACGCAGATGCATGCGATGTCGCGCGCGGTCGCCTCCAATCATGTGAGCATTTACTTCCTCGGCTTCGCTGTCGGCTCTGCCTTGTGGGGCCGCGTTTCCGACGCCGTGGGACGGCGCAAGGCGGTCGCCCTGGCGGTTTCCGGCCTGCACGTGCTGGGCTGGGGTGTCTGGTTGTGGGCGACCTGGCGCGCCGACGGAGTCTTGCCGCTGGCGGCGACCTATGGCCTGTGCGTCACGATGGGCTTGGCCACGGCCGGCTTCACGCTGTCCTGGGCCAGCGCCAAGGAAGTCAATCCGCCGCAGCTTTCCGGCATGGCCACCAGCGTGGTGAATGTCGGCATCTTTCTCGGCCCGGCAATCCTGCAGCCTATGGTTGGCTGGCTCATGGAGCGGACCTGGGATGGCAGAATGGAGGCCGGCGTGCGTATATATTCGGCGGGCGACTGGCGCAACGGCATGCTGTTATTGACGGCTGCCGCCGCCGCCGGCTGGGTCGCAACGCTGTTCGTCCGGGAAACCGGCTGCCGCAACATCTGGATAACTGGGAACAAGAAGTGAAGGCAATCCTGCTCTATGGCCATGGCGCGCGCAATCGGGAGTGGGCTGAGCCTTTTCATCGCATCCGCGCCGCGATCAAGGCGCGCGACCCGAAGGCTTTGGTCGAGCCGGGCTTCCTCGAACTGATGCGGCCGAGCTTCGATGAGGGCGTTGCCTGCCTCGTGGACCAAGGCGCGACGCTGATCGTCGTGGTGCCGATATTCATGGCCGCAGGCAGCCATGTGAAGAAGGATCTGCCGCAACTGGCGGCGAATGCCATGGACCGTCACCCGGGCCTGGTCATCAAGCTCGCCGCGCCGGTGGGCGAGGCGGATTCCGTTCTTGCGGCGATGGCCGACTATGCGCTGAAGGCGCAGCCCGACGCGTGAACTCCGCGATGCGAGCATAGAAAACGGGGGCCCGCGGGCCCCCGTTTCACTTGTGGCAGATGGACCGATTCAATACACGTCGTGCTGCGTGTTATGCACGTTGAACTTGCCGGTCGGCGTGACCAGCTTCGGATCCTTGATCACGGCCTTCAGCTTGCGCGTCTTGTCGTCGACCACCACCAGTGCCGAGGTCTTGTCCTTGGCGCTCCAGACGGAGAACCAGACTTCGTCGCCAGCCTTGTTGTATTCGGGCTGAACGATGCGCCGGGCGCCGTCGTCCTTGATGCCGGCCCAGTCGCCGATCGGCAGGACTTCAAAGCCTTTCTCAAGGTTGTTGATGTCGAATACGGCGATCGACTGGCTGACCTTGGCTTCCGGGTTCAGCGGCGTGTCGATCCAGAGGTTTTTCGACTTCGGATGGGTCTTGATGAACAGCGAGCCGCCGCCCTGTGCCTTGAGCGTCTGCACCACGCGCCAGGCCTGGTCCTTGTGCTTCACTGGATCTGTGCCGATCAGGCTCACCGTCTCGTCGCCGAGATGGCTGGTGGCCCAGACCGGGCCGAACTTGGGATGGACGAAGTTGGCGCCGCGACCCGGGTGCGGAATCTTGCCGACGTCGACCAGCGCGGCCAGCTTGTCTTCCTTGGTGTCGACCACCGCGATCTTGTTCGAGGCGTTGGCGGCGACCATGAAGTAGCGGCCGGTGGAATCGAAGCCGCCGTCGTGCAGGAAGCGCGCCGCGTTGATGCTGGTGACCTTGAGGTTGTTGAGGTCCTTGTAGTTGACCACCAGAATCTTGCCGGTTTCCTTGGCGTTGACGATGAACTCCGGGTTGTAGTGCGAGCCGACGATGGCGGCGACGCGCGGTTCCGGATGGTATTCCTGGGTATCCACCGTCATGCCGCGGGTCGATTCGATCTTGAGCGGCTTCAGCGTGTCGCCTTCCAT
Source organism: Sulfuritalea sp. (assembly GCA_023700805.1). Taxonomy (GTDB): domain Bacteria; phylum Pseudomonadota; class Gammaproteobacteria; order Burkholderiales; family Rhodocyclaceae; genus Sulfuritalea. The sequence goes on along the minus strand of JAMPYF010000001.1, from coordinate 150,415 downwards.
GATGACGAACTGCGGCGGCCAGTAGGTGCCGGCTATCGCATATTTGTCTTCGTAGCCCTTGTACTTGGAAGTCTCGACCGAGCGTGCTTCGAGGCCGACCTTGATTTCGGCGACGTTGGTCGGTTCCGGCATCCACAGGTCGATCAGGTTGATGCGGGCATCGCGGCCGATCACATAGAGGTAACGTCCGGACTTCGACATGCGAGAGATATGCACCGCGTAGCCGGTCTTGAGGATCTTGACGATCTTCTTGCTGGCGCCGTCGATCAGCGCGATCTCGCCGGCGTCGCGCAAAGTGACCGAGAACAGGTTGGCGAGGTCCAGGTTGTTCATCTTCTTGGTCGGGCGCTGGCTGGGCGGCACGGTGACCTTTTGCGAGGCCAGCATTTCCTTCATGCCCCATTCCGGCGGCGTCGGCGGCTCCTGCTGAACGTAGCGCGCCATCAGGTCGACCTGGGGGTCGGTCAGTTCGCCCGAGGTGCCCCAGTTCGGCATGCCCGCGGGCGAGCCGTACTTGATGAACACCTTCAGGTATTCGGTACCGGAGGCCAGGGTCTTGTCCGTGGTCAGCGGCTTGCCGGTGGCGCCCTTGCGCAGCACGCCGTGACAGCCGGCGCAGCGCTGGAAGTAGATTTCCTTGGCCTGTTCGAACTCGGCCTTGGTCATCGGCGGCGCCTTGGGATTGATGTTCTGATGCATTTCCACCTTGCCCAGCGGCGAATCACCGGCCTGGTATTTCATTTCGGTGTCCGTCACGCCGGGCTTGGCTTGATCCTGGGCGCTGGCCGCGCCCAGCGGCAACGTCAGCGCCACGATCAACCCGAGCTTGCGCAAGCTTGAATAACTGCCTTTCTCCATACATTTCTCCACTTTTGGCTATTGATCCATCGATAAGATTTATTGTGAGCGCGGAACATGCCCGACATCCATTGGAAAGTCCTTGATGCGTGTCAATTCGCGCTGGCAGGCGCCAAGTTCATGATATCGATCGGATTTCGCAACGGTTGAGGTTGAAATTGGTTTGGTTCAATGCGCTTCCGGCGAAGCCAGGCGCAGAGCCAAGGATGGTGCATTTTCCGGAAGTTTCAGACTAGGACGCTTGATTTTTTTGAATATAAGCATATACTGATACATCTGATGACACAGACAGACAAGCGTTTCCTCCACAAGGGTCTTCTCCTCCTCCTGACGGCCCTTGTTTCCTTGCTCGCCGGCCTCATGCCGGCGAGCAGGTCTTTCGCTGCCGACGCCGCGGCGAATAGTGTTGTGGTGCAATTGCATGACGTCGATTTGAGTTTCCCGGTCGAGGCGACGGTCGAAGCCGTGCGCCAGGCCACGGTGGCCGCTCAAATTGCCGGCCGCGTGCTTGAGGTTCGCGTCGATGCCGGACAGCGCGTGAAGCAGGGCGAACTCCTGATGCGTCTCGACGCGCGCGAAGCCGCCGGTTCCGACGCCAGCGCCCGGGCCACGCTGGCGCAGGCCAGTGCCGCCTATGAACGGAGCAGGAACCTGCATGCCCAGAAATTCATCAGCCAGGCCGCGCTCGACCAGGCCGCGGCCGCCTTCAAGGCCGCCCAGGGTGCGGCCGCCGCCACGGGGGCCGGCGCCTCGCATGGCGTGGTGACGGCGCCCATCGCCGGCGTGGTGGCGCAACGCCATGTCGAACCCGGCGAGATGGCGACGCCGGGACTGCCGCTGATTACGCTGTTCGACCCCAGGGGCATGCGCGTGATTGCCAGCCTACCCCAATACAAGCTTGCCGAACTCAGAAAGGCCGGTCGCGCCCGTGTCGAATTTCCTGAAACCGGAAAGTGGATCGACGTGCAGCGGGTCGAAATCCTGCCGACGGTGGACGCGCGCAGCCGCACCGCGACGGCGCGTCTTTACCTGCCTGAAAACATCGAGGGCGTGGTACCGGGCTTGTACGCGCGGGCGCATTTCACCATCGGCCAGGCCAAGAAGCTCACCGTGCCGGCGGCGGCGGTCCTGCGTCGGGGCGAGGTGACCGCGATCTATGTGCTCGACGACAAGGGCGCCGCGAGCCTGCGCCAGGTGCGTCTCGGCGAGCCGCTGGCAGGCGGAGAACTCGAAGTGCTGGCCGGCCTCAGTTCCGGCGAGCGGGTCAGTCTGGTGCCGTTGAAAACCGGCATCGACCTTAAGGCCCTGGCCGCCCACTGATCCCATAAATTTCAGTCATGCCTGCAATCGCGGGAGTAATAACCATTTTCCTGAGATGGTCCGATACTCTCCGGTTCATTCATAACCAGACTCTGGAGCAGACAACATGGCCCATATCGTAATTCTCGGCGCCGGCATCGGCGGCATGCCTGCGGCATACGAGATGCGTGAAATGCTTCGTCCCGGCGACAAGCTGACGGTGATTTCGAATAATCCGAAGCATCACTTCACGCCCTCGAACCCCTGGGTTGCCGTCGATTGGCGCAAGCGCGACGCAATCGAGGTGGAAATCGGTCCCTTGCTGGCGAAGAAGGGCATCGACTTCATCCCGGTCGGCGCCAAGCGGGTCCATCCGGAAAAAAACCAGATCGAGCTGGACGACGGTCGCAGCGTCGACTACGACTTCCTCGTCATCGCCACCGGGCCCAAGCTGGCTTTCGAGGAAGTCGAAGGCCTGGGACCGAAGGGTCATACGCATTCGATTTGCCACGTCGATCACGCGGTCGAGGCCGAGGTCGCCTGGCAGGCATTCGTCAAGGACCCCGGCCACATCGTGGTGGGCGCGGTGCAGATGGCCTCATGCTACGGCCCGGCCTACGAGTTCGCCATGATCATGGATACCGATCTGCGCCGGCGCAAGATCCGCGACAAGGTGCCGATGACCTTCGTCACCGCCGAACCCTACATCGGGCACCTCGGCCTGGGTGGCGTCGGCGATTCCAAGGGACTGATGGAATCCGTCATGCGCGACCGCCACATCAAGTGGATCTGCAACGCCAAGACCACCAAGGTCGAGGCCGGCAAGATGTACGTCACGGAACACAATGACGACGGCACGCCGAAAAAGGAACATGTGCTCGAGTTCAAGTACTCGATGATGCTGCCGGCCTTCAAGGGCATCGACGCCGTCATCGGCATCGAGGGCCTGACCAATCCGCGCGGCTTCATCCTGATCGACGCCTTCCAGCGCAATCCGAAATTCAAGAACATCTATTCGGTCGGCGTCTGCGTCGCGATTCCGCCGGTGGAGGCAACCCCGGTGCCGACCGGTGCGCCGAAGACCGGCTACATGATCGAGTCCATGGTCAGCGCCACGGTGCATAACATCCGCGAAGCGCTGGAAGGCAAGGAGCCGAGCCACAAGGCGACCTGGAATGCCGTGTGCCTGGCCGACTTCGGCGACAACGGCGCGGCTTTCGTCGCCCTGCCGCAGATTCCGCCGCGCAACGTGAGTTGGTTCTCCCAGGGCAAGTGGGTGCACCTGGCCAAGATCGCCTTCGAGAAGTTCTACATGCGCAAGATCAAGAAGGGCACCAGCGAGCATGTTTTCGAAAAGATGGTGCTCAATTCGCTGGGCATCATGAAGTTGAAGGACAAGTAAGCAGACTGCCGACGCAAGGACGAGAACGCTGCGGATAGACAAACGGAGAGGCCTGACCGAAACGGACCCTGACTCCCTGCTGTTCTTCCGCATCCTTGCGCCGGTTTTTTTCGGTAGTTTCAGATGAGGTCATAGTGGGCATATCGGGTCGCATCGCGGAATACTTTCTCAGAAACTCGCTGACGCCGCTGATCGCATTGATCGCGCTGCTGCTGGGCATCGGCGCGACGCTGATCACGCCGCGCGAGGAAGAGCCGCAGATCAACGTCACCATGGCGAACGTCTTCGTGCCCTTCCCGGGCGCGTCGGCGCGCGATGTCGAGGCGCTGGTGGCACGCCCGGCGGAGCAGGTGCTGTCGCGCATCGCCGGCATCGAGCACGTCTATTCCGTTTCGCGCCCCGGCATGGCCGTGATCACCGTGCAGTACGAGGTCGGCGAGGACCCGATCCAGGCCCTGGTGCGGCTCTACGACACGATCAATTCGCACCGCGACTGGCTCTCGCCCAACCTCGGCGTCATGGAACCGATCATCAAGCCGAAGGGCATCGACGACGTGCCCATCGTCACGCTGACCTTCCACAGCACCGATCCTGAGAAGTCGGCCTTCGAGATGCAGCAGGTGGCGCGCGCCGCCGAGATCGACCTGAAGCGCATCGCCGGCACGCGCGACGTCGCCACCATCGGCGGCCCCGGCCACGTGATACGCGTCGTCATGGACGCCGACCGCATGAACGCGCACGGCATCACCGCGCAGGACCTCAAGGCCGCCTTGCAGGTGTCGAACGCCTCGCAGCCGGCCGGTGCCCTGGTTGCCGGCAACCGCGAGATCCTGGTGCAGACCGGCACCTACATCGAGTCCGCGGCCGACGTGAAGCGTCTGGTGGTCGGCGTCTTCGAGAAGAGGCCGGTCTACCTGGCCGATGTCGCCCAGGTCGTCGACGGCGCCGACCAGCCTTCGCGCTATGTCTGGCACGGCGATCGCAAGGGTGAGTTCCCGGCGGTGACGCTCTCGGTGTCGAAGAAGCCCGGCGTCAATGCCGCCGACGTCGCCGAAGCCGTGATCGCCCGCGCCGAGGCGCTCAAGGGCACGGTGATCCCCGAGGGCGTCCAATTCACGGTCACGCGCAACTATGGCGCGACGGCAACCGACAAGGCGCAGAAGCTGATCGGCAAGCTGGTTTTCGCCACGATGTTCGTCGTGCTGCTGGTGCTGTTCGCGCTGGGCCGGCGCGAGGCGGTGATCGTCGGCGCGGCGGTGACGCTGACGCTTGCCGCCACGCTGTTTGCCTCCTGGGCCTGGGGCTTCACGCTGAATCGCGTCTCGCTGTTCGCCCTGATCTTCTCGATCGGCATCCTGGTCGACGACGCGATCGTGGTGGTCGAGAACATCCATCGCTGGCATTTGCTGGAACCGGACAAGCCGCTGTGGCAGATCATCCCGCCCGCCGTCGATGAAGTCGGCGGGCCGACCATACTCGCCACCTTCACCGTGATCGCCGCGCTGCTGCCGATGGCCTTCGTCACCGGCCTGATGGGCCCCTACATGAGTCCGATCCCGATCAATGCCTCGATGGGCATGTTCATTTCGCTGGCGATCGCCTTCGTCATCACGCCCTGGCTCGCGCTCAAGATGATGAAGCCGGCCGGCCACGGCGGCGGTGCCCACGCCGATCCGCTGACGGGCAAGCTCGACCGCTTCTTCCGCCGCCTGATGACACCGCTGCTCGACCCGCAGACCGGCAGGGCGGCGCGGCGCAAGCTGTGGCTCGGCATCCTGGTCGCGATCCTGGCCTCGGTCAGTCTCGGCTTCTTCAAGCTCGTGGTGCTGAAGATGCTGCCTTTCGACAACAAGAGCGAATTCCAGATCGTGCTCGACATGCCGGTCGGCACTCCGCTCGAGGAAACCGCGAAAGTGTTGCGCGAGATTTCGGCCGAGATCGCGCAAGTTCCTGAAGTCGCCGACTACCAGGCCTATGCCGGCACCGCCAGCCCGATCAACTTCAACGGCCTGGTGCGCCAGTACTACCTGCGCAGCGCGCCGGAAATGGGCGACATCCAGGTCAATCTCGTCGACAAGAAGCACCGCGACCGGCAGAGCCACGAGATCGCCGTGTCGGTGCGCGATCGCGTGGTCGCTGTGGCGAAAAAGCATGGCGGCAACGTCAAGGTGGTCGAAGTGCCGCCGGGTCCGCCCGTGATGTCGCCGATCGTCGCCGAAATCTACGGTCCGGATTACGCCGGCCAGATCGCGGTGGCCAAGCAGGTGCGCGCCGCATTCGAAAGCACCGCAGACATCATCGGCGTCGACGATACCGTCGATGAAGACGCCGACAAACTGGTGCTGCGCGTGTCCCAGGCCAAGGCGGCGCTGCTCGGTGTGGCACAGAAGGACATCGTCGAGGTGGTGCGCATGGGTCTGTCCGGCGAGGATGTGACCCCCGTCCATGACGGCGACGCGAAGTACGAAATACCGGTGCGCATCGTGCTGCCGGCCGAGCGCCAGAACAACATCGACCAGCTGCTCAAGCTCAAGCTGCGCGGCCGCGACGGCGCGCTGGTGCCGGTCTCGGAAGTGGTCGAGGTCAAGCGCATGCTGCGCGAGAAGGTCATCTATCACAAGGACCTGTTGCCGGTCGTCTTCGTCACCGGCGACATGGGCGGCAAGCTCGATTCGCCGCTCTACGGCATGTTCGACATCCGCAACAAGCTGGCCGGTGTCGCCCTGCCACAGGGCGGCACGCTGGGCGAATACTTCTTCAAACAGCCCAGGGATCCCTACGCCCAGTACTCGCTGAAGTGGGACGGCGAATGGCAGGTGACCTTCGAGACCTTCCGCGACATGGGCGCCGCCTATGCGGTCGGCCTGATCCTGATCTACCTGCTGGTCGTCGCGCAGTTCAAGTCCTACCTCGTGCCGCTGGTCATCATGGCGCCGATTCCGCTCACCATCATCGGCGTGATGCCCGGCCACGCCTTGTTCGGCGCGCAGTACACGGCCACCTCGATGATCGGCATGATCGCGCTGGCCGGCATCATCGTGCGCAATTCCATCCTGCTGGTCGACTTCATCAACGAGCAGGTGGCCGACGGCATGGACTTCGCCGAAGCCGTGATCCAGGCCGCGGCGATCCGCGCCAAGCCCATCGTGCTGACCGGGCTGGCGGCCATGCTCGGCGCCCTGTTCATCGTCGACGACCCGATCTTCGCCGGCCTCGCGCTGTCGCTGATCTTCGGCATCTTCGTCTCCACCCTGCTGACGCTGGTGGTGATCCCGGTGCTGTACTACGCCGCGATGAAAGATCGCATCCGGCCCAGTTGATTTCCCAACCTACCATTAATCAGGAGTGTTTCAGATGACCGTCAATCAAATCGTCCGCATCGTCGCCGGCTTCTTCATCATGGCTTCGCTCGGCCTCGCCCACGCAATGGGCCAGGTCGACATGAGCAATCTGTCCTGGCTGTGGTTCACCGCCTTCGTCGGCGCCAACCTGTTCCAGAGCGGATTCACCAAGTTCTGCCCGCTGGATTCGATCCTGAAGAAGCTGGGCGTGCCGGAATCGACCGGCAACAGCTGCGCTTAAGCGAAAAGTCTGGCGAGCTCCGCGCCCGGCGAAGGGGCGCGCATGAAGGCTTCGCCGACGAGGAAGGCATGCACACCGTTTGATCGCATCAGGGCCACATCGGCCGGCGCGAGGATGCCCGATTCGGTGACGACGATGCGCCCGGCCGGAATGCGACCGAGCTGCGACAGCGTGGTATCGAGGCTGACTTCGAAAGTGCGCAGGTTGCGGTTGTTGATGCCGATCAAAGGCGTCGCCAACTGCAACGCGATGTCGAGTTCGGCGGCGTCGTGGCACTCGACCAGCACGCCCATGCCCAAGGCCTGGGCGATGGCCTCCATCTCCTGCATCTGCGACAGCGACAGTGCGGCGACGATCAGCAGGATGGCGTCGGCGCCCATGGCGCGGGCTTCATAGACCTGGTAGGAATCGACCAGGAAATCCTTGCGCAGCACCGGCAGCGAACAGGCGGCGCGCGCCTCGCGCAGGTAGGCTTCCGAGCCCTGGAAGAAGGGCTGGTCGGTCAGCACCGAGAGGCAGGCGGCGCCGTGCTGCTCGTAATCCGCGGCGATCTCCGCCGGACGAAAATCCGCGCGGATCACGCCCTTCGACGGGCTGGCCTTCTTGATTTCGGCGATGATCGCCGCGCCGATTTTTCCATTGCGCGCCGTGTCGCCAGCGCCAACTTTCAAACGTATGGCGCCGACGAAATCGCGTGCCGTCAGCTGCGCTTCGGCTGCCGCGCGGACGACCGCCAGCGGCTTGGCAGCGGAAGCCGCCGCGACTTCCTCGCGCTTGACGGCGAGAATTTTATTGAGGATGTCAGACATTTCTTTTCACCACCAAGGCACCAAGGACACCAAGCTGCACCAAGAAATTCAGATCACGAGACGGCGGATGCCGTCACGGATAAGAGGCGCATTGAAATTGACTAACAGACCGAGACGACGACCTGAAAGTCGCAAGTAGGTCAGGATCTGTGCTTCGTGAACGGGGAGAAGTTTCTCCACTGACTTGAGTTCAACGATAAGGCGATTCGCCACCAAAAAGTCAAGGCGATACGCTGAGGCAACACGCTGCTGCTCATAGGTCACGTCCATTGGAACTTCAGCAGCGAAAGGGATCTTGCGCTTGGTCAGTTCGAGTCCAAGGCAGATCGAATAGGCAGACTCAAGCAGTCCGGGCCCAAGAATCTTATGAACAGTAAACGCGCTATCCACAACCGCGCGCGCCAGTTCATCGAGTTCGCTGTCGATCTCTTGGTGCACCTTGGTGTCCTTGGTGTCTTGGTGGTGAAGATGTTCTCTATTCGAACTTGCTGGTAAAGGCGATGAACTCGTCGAGTTTCTTGCGCGCCGCGCCGCTGACGATCGCTTCGCGCGCACGGGCGATGCCGGCGCCGATCGAGTCTTCCAGGTTGGCGGTGTAGAGCGCGGCGCCGGCATTCAGCGTGACGATCTCGCGCGCCGTGCCGGGCTTGTTTTCCAGCGCCTCGATCAGCATGGTCTTCGATTCAGTGGCGTCGGCGACGCGCAGGCTGCGGTTGGAGACCATGGCCAGGCCGAAATCCTCGGGATGGATTTCGTACTCGGTGATCTTGCCGTCCTTGAGTTCGCCGACCAGGGTCGCCGCGCCCAGTGAAATCTCGTCCATGCCGTCCTTGCCCCAGACCACCATGACGTGATCGGCGCCCAGGCGCTGCATGACGCGCACCTGGATGCCGACCAGGTCGGGATGGAACACGCCCATCAGGGTGTTCGGCGCGCCGGCCGGGTTGGTCAGGGGGCCCAGGATGTTGAATATCGTGCGCACGCCCATTTCGCGCCGCACCGGGGCGACGTTCTTCATCGCCGGATGATGGTTGGGGGCGAACATGAAGCCGCAGCCTATGGTCTCGATGCATTCGCCGACCTGTTGCGGGTTCAGGGTGATCTTGGCGCCGAGCGCTTCGAGCACGTCGGCCGAGCCGGATTTCGACGACACGCTGCGGTTGCCGTGCTTGGCGACCGTGGCGCCGGCTGCGGCGGCGACGAACATCGAGGCGGTGGAAATGTTGAAGGTATGCGCGCCATCGCCGCCGGTGCCGACGATGTCCACGAAGTGCGGGTTGTGCGGTGTGTCGACCTTGGTCGACAGTTCGCGCATGACCATGGCCGCGGCCGAAATCTCGCCGAGGGTTTCCTTCTTCACGCGCAGGCCGGTGAGAATGGCGGCGACCATCAGCGGCGAGATTTCGCCCTTCATGATCTGCCGCATCAGGTGCAGCATTTCGTCGTGGAAAATTTCGCGGTGTTCGATGGTGCGCTGGAGCGCTTCCTGGGGGGTGATCATGATCAGGCTTCCTTCAAGAAATTTTTCAGCAGCTCGTGGCCGCATTCGGTCAGTATCGATTCGGGGTGGAACTGCACGCCCTCGACATTGAGTTCGCGATGGCGTACGCCCATGATTTCGCCGTCCTCGGTCCAGGCCGTGATTTCCAGGCAGGCCGGCAGCGTCTCGCGGCGGATCGCCAGCGAATGGTAGCGGGTCACGGTCAGCGGATTCGGCAGGCCGGCGAAGACGCCCTTGCCTTCGTGGATCACCGGCGAGGTCTTGCCGTGCATCAGTTGCTTGGCATGTACGATCTCGCCGCCGAAGGCCGCGCCTATGCTCTGGTGGCCGAGGCAGACGCCGAGCAGCGGAATCTTGCCGGCGAATTCCCGGATCGCGGCCACCGAGATGCCGGCTTCGGCCGGCGAGCAGGGCCCGGGCGAGATCACGATGCGCGCCGGATTCATCGCGGCGATTTCCTTCAGCGTGATCGCGTCATTGCGAAACACCTTGACGTCCTCGCCGAGCTCGCCGAAATACTGCACCAGGTTGTAGGTGAAGCTGTCGTAGTTGTCGATCATCAGCAGCATGGCGATGACTCCCGAAGGGCCGTCCCGAGGGAGGCATAGCCCCCTTGGGGGGCAGCGAACATAGTGAGCGTGGGGGCCATATATTTCCCTAGTCGAAACGCGTATCGAGGCCGGCTTCGGCCATCTCGGCGGCGCGCAGTTGCGCCCTTGCCTTGCTCAGCGTTTCCTGCCATTCCGAATCGGGATCGGAGTCGGCGACGATACCGGCGCCGGCCTGGACATGGATCCGGCCGTCCTTGATCACCGCGGTGCGGATCGCGATGGCCAGATCCATGTCGCCGTTGAAGCCCAGGTAGCCGACGCTGCCGGCGTAGATGCCGCGCTTCGAGGGTTCCAGTTCGTCGATGATTTCCATGGCGCGCACCTTCGGCGCGCCGGACACCGTGCCGGCCGGAAAGGTGGCCTTGAGCACGCCGGGCGCGCCCTCGTCATCCTTCAGTTCGGCCTCGACATTGGAGACGATGTGCATCACATGCGAGTAGCGTTCGATGATGAACTGGTCGGTGACCTTGACCGTGCCGGTCTTGGCGACGCGGCCGATGTCGTTGCGGCCGAGGTCGAGCAGCATCAGGTGCTCGGCGCGCTCCTTCGGATCGGCCAGCAGATCGGCGGCCAGCGCCTCGTCTTCCATCGCCGTGGCGCCGCGCTTGCGCGTGCCGGCGATCGGCCGCACGGTGACGCGCTTTGCGCCGTCCGCATGTTCGAGGCGCACCAGGATCTCGGGCGAGGCGCCGACGACGTGGAAGTCCTCGAAGTTGAAATAGAACATGTAGGGCGACGGGTTCAGCGTGCGCAGCGCGCGATACAGCGCCAGCGGGCTCGCGGCGAAAGGCTTGCTCATGCGCTGCGAGAGCACCACCTGCATGATGTCGCCATCGACGATGTATTGCTTGGCGCGGCGCACGGCGGCCTTGAATTCCTCCTCGCCGAACTCCGAGACTGCGGGTGCCGAGGCGGCACGCACTTCGGGCGGAATCTCGACCGGCGCACGCAGCTTCGCCAGCAGTTCCCTGAGCCGGGCCTGGGCCTGCTTCCAGGCGCCGGGAAAGCCCGGTTCGGCATAGACGACGAGGGTCAGCTTGCCCGAGAGGTTGTCGACGATGGCGATTTCCTCGGACAGCAGCAGCAGGATGTCGGGCACGCCGAGCGGGTCGGGCATTTTCCTGCGCGCCAGCTTGGTTTCGATGTAGCGCACCGTGTCGTAGCCGAAGGCGCCCACCAGGCCGCCGCAGAAGCGCGGCAGGCCGGGCAGGTCGGGCACCTTGAAGCGGGCCATGAACTCGCTGATGTAGCTCATCGGGTTGGTGTGGTCGCGCCGCTCGGCGACGCGATTGCCGGTCAGCAGCATGATCGCGCCCTCGACCACGGCGATGCGCGTGCTGGCGGCCATGCCGATGAAGGAATAGCGGCCGAAGCGCTCGCCGCCCTGCACCGATTCGAGCAGGTAGGAGTAGGGATCGTTGGCCAGCTTGAGGTAGATCGACAGCGGCGTGTCGAGGTCGGCGAAGGTTTCGAGCGTCACCGGGATGCGGTTATAGCCCTCGGCGGCGAGCCGGTTGAAATCGGATTCGGTCATGGGAAAACTCCACGGATACGGGTGCTGCAAGGACAAGGTGCGCGGATCGAAAACCCCGGCGCGGTGGAAATCAGGCGCTCAGATAGCGCAGGCGAGCCAGGGCCGCCAGGGCCAGGCCTCCGCCCCGAGGGCGTGTTTCCTTGTCATTTGCAGGTTGCGGTGGAGCATGGTGCTCAGGCGATCTTTCGAAAGTTGGTGCTGGCGACACGGCGCGCCGCCTCCGCCAGCGATGTGACTATAGCATCGCAGTCGATTCCTTGCACATCCTCGCCCTCGTTGTAGCCGTAAGGCACGAGGAACACCGGACAGCCGGCGGCGCGCGCCGCGGCGGCGTCGTGGCGCGAATCGCCGATGTGCAGGTTCTCGGCGGGCAGCGTGCCCATGCGCTGGCAGGCGTGGAGCAAGGGCAGGGGATGGGGCTTTTTCTCCGGCAGGCTGTCGCCGGAAACGGCGAAATTGAACCAGATGCCGAGCTTCGTGGCGACCAGCAGTGGCTCGGTGAATGCCGCCGCCTTGTTGGTGATCACCGCCAGCGGCAGGCCGGCGGCGCGGAAAGCCTGCAGGCCTTCGAGCACGCCGGGAAACAGCGTCGAGCGGCGGCCGTTCTCGATCGCGTAATGGCGGCGGAAGATGGCCTGGGCCTGTTCCACCGCGGCCTCGTCGAGGTCGGGCAGGCAGCGCGCAACGAGCTTGGGAATGCCGCGACCGATGAAGGCGGCGATGGTGGCTGTCGGGTATTCGGGGCGGCCCATTTCGCGCAGCATGGCATTCGCCGCCGCGGCGAGATCGGGAACGGTGTCGAGCAGGGTGCCATCGAGATCGATGGTGACGGAGCGGATGGTGTTCATCGGCGCGACGATAGCATGAGTGCCGGGGGCGCACGCCAAGGGGCGTGGATGTCCCGATAGCCGGGATTTATCGGCGTTCGGCCAGGGGTTTCATCTGCTGGCCAGATTCAGCATGGTGCGCGCTTCGGCGGGGCTGGCAATCGCGCGCCCGGCATTGCGCGCGCAGGCCGCGAGCGCTTCGATCAGCGCGCCGTTGCCGGCGGCGCGGCTGCCGTCGGGCAGGTAGAAGCTGTCTTCGAGGCCGGTGCGCAGCATGCCGCCGAGTTCGGCGACGCGCTGGTGCAGCGGCCAGATTTCCTGGCGGCCGATCAGCGTCGCCTGCCATGGCGAACCCGGCTCGATCCAGCGCAGCAGCAGGGCCAGCAGGTCGGCGTCGACCGGCATGCCCGAGGCCACGCCCATGACGAAGTTGTATTCGGCGTGGTCCGCGAGTTGGGATGACATCCCGGCCATGCGGTACATGCCCACCGAACGCACGATGCCGACGTCGAAACATTCGAATTCGGGTCGCGTGCCGGTTTCCTGCATCACGTCGAGGAAGGCCTGCACCTTCTCCACCGGATTGTCGAACACCATCGGCGGCCAGGCCCAGCGGCCGTCCTCGCGCAGCTTCAGGTAGTTCAGCGTGCCGGCGTTGCAGGCGGCGATCTCGGGCCTGACGCGGCGGATGCAGGCGGCGGGGCCGGAGATGTCGGCGCCGATGACGCCGGTGGTGAGGTTGATGATGACGCCGGGGCAGGCGGCGCGGATCGCGTCGACGATTTCGGCGGCGACTTCCGGGTCCCAGGAGGGCAGATGGCCCTTGCCCGGCGTCTGCTGGCGCAGATGCACGTGCATGATGCTGGCGCCGGCGTCGTAGGCCTCGCGCGCCGAGGCGGCCATCTGCGCCGGCGTGACCGGCACCGGATGCTGTTTTGGATCGGTCAGCACGCCGGTCAGGGCGCAGGTCAGGATGGCTTTGTCGTGGGCAGGCATGGCATTTCCTCGATGCTGAGTTCGACCAGTATGGCGCCGGCCTCGACCTGCTGGCCGAGCAGGACGCGGACCGCGGCGACGATGCCGGCGGCGTTCGCCGTCACGCGCATTTCCATTTTCATGGCTTCGATCACGGCCAGGGTCTGGCCGGCGCTCACGGTGTCGCCGGCGCCGACTTCGAGGCGGGTCACGGTGCCGGCCACGGCGGCGCGTGCCGTGAGCGGATCGTGGCGGGTCTCGGTCGCGGGGAAGGGCGAAGCTTCGCGGAAGACGAAGACGGCGGCGTCGCGCGCCAGGTGAAGCAGGTCGCCCTCGCGGTGGGCGATGGCGTGGCGCGTGACGCCATCCATGGTGTAGCGCAGGCGGCCGTTGTCGTCGATGCGCCCATCGATCGCCGTTACCTGCCCGCGAAGCGGCGTTCCAGGTACGCAAGGCGAGTCAGCGCCAACTCTTGTCCTGCGTGTTTCAGCGCCGCACATCAGCGTCAGATCGAAGCCCGCGACGCTCTTTGCACGCCACCCTGTTGCGCCGGCAAAGATCGCGGCGGCAAGCTGCCAGTCGCCATCGTTCGGCTGCGGGCGCTGCAGGATGGCTGCGCCGCTTGCCGCCCATTCGTCGAGCAGCGTCGTGTGCAGCGTGGCGCTGCGAAAGCGCTCGTGGTCGAGCAGGTCGCGCAGGAAACGGCCGTTGGTAGCCAGGCCCAGCAGCGGCGCGTCTTCGAGTGCCGCCATCAGGCGACGGATCGCGTCAGTGCGATCGCTGCCGTGGGCGATCACTTTCGCCAGCAGCGGGTCGTAGAAGGGCGTTACGCTGCCGCCTTCGGCGATGCCAGCGTCGATGCGCACGCCGTCTCGCAACGCGGCCTCGGGCCGGAAATGCAGCACCGGACCGGCCTGCGGGACGAAGCCGGCCCCGGGTGAATAGGGATCTTCGGCATACAGCCGCGCCTCGATCGCATGGCCGCGCCAGACGATTTCGTCCTGGCGCGCCGGCAGCGGCTCGCCGGCCGCGACGCGCAGCTGCCATTCGACGAGATCCAGTCCGGTGAGCATTTCGGTGACCGGGTGCTCGACCTGCAGCCGCGTGTTCATTTCGAGGAAGTAGTGGCGCAGCTCCTGGTCGACGATGAACTCGACGGTGCCGGCGCCGCGGTAGCCGACCGCCAGCGCGGCCGCCACGGCATCGCGTCCCATGGTTTCGCGCATGACCGGAGTGACGATGGGCGAGGGCGCTTCCTCGATGACTTTCTGCCGCCGTCTTTGCGTCGTGCAGTCGCGCTCGCCCAGATGCACGGCATTGCCGTGGGCGTCGGCGAAGACCTGGATCTCGATATGCCGGCCGTGCGCGATCAGGCGTTCCAGCATCAGCGTGGCGTCGCCGAAGGCGGCCTGCGCCTCGCGCCGCGCAGCGGCCAGCGCCTCGGGCAGGTCGGCGCTAGCCTGCGCGAGGCGCATGCCGCGCCCGCCGCCGCCGGCGACGGCCTTGACCAGCAGCGGATAGCCGAGCTTCTGCGCAGCGGCCGTCAGTTCTTCGTCGCTTTGGTCCTCGCCTAGATAGCCGGGTATCGTCGGCACGCCGGCGGCGATCATGCGCCGCTTGGCGTCCGCCTTGTCGCCCATCGCGGCGATCGCCGCGGCCGGCGGACCGATGAAGACCAGGCCGGCCTCGACGCAGGCGTGGGCGAAATCTGCGTTCTCGCTGAGGAAGCCGTAGCCGGGATGGACGGCATTGGCACCGGTTTTCCCTGCGGCGGCGAGCAGCGCAGCGATGTTCAGATAGGACCCGGCCGCCGGAGGCGGGCCGATGTGCACCGCCTCGTCGGCGAGGCCGACATGCGGTGCCCCGGCATCGGCGTCTGAATACACGGCGACCGTGCGATAGCCCAGCGTGCGCGCCGTGCGCATCACGCGGCAGGCGATTTCGCCGCGGTTCGCTATAAGAATTTTCCTAAACATGTGCAGCTTCCGCGGCGAGATCGCCTGAGTGCGCTTCGCGCACGAGGCGATTTGGCTTCGCCGCTGCGCCGCTGCGCGGCTGGTCGCCGCGATTCGCCACCAGTATCTTGCTGAAGCTCATGGGCGGGGAAGGGTTCCTTCCAGCTTGCAGATGATGCCGAGCATCACCTCATCCGCGCCGCCGCCGATCGACACCAGGCGGCCGTCGCGCCAGGCGCGCGAGACGGGATTGTCCCAGGTGTAGCCCATGCCGCCCCAGTACTGCAGGCAAGCGTCGGCCACTTCGCGGTCGAGCCGGCCGCACTTCAACTTGGCCATCGATGCCAGCCGCGTCACATCGCGGCCGGCGATGTATTCCTCGACGGCGCGCCAGGTCAGCGAACGCAGCGCCTCGACTTCGGTGCGCAGTTCGGCCAGGCGGAAATGCACCACCTGGTTGTCGAGGATGGACTTGCCGAAGGCCTGGCGCTCGCGCGTGTAGGCGATGGTCTGGTCGATCGTGTTGTCCATCATGCGCAGGCTGCTCGCCGCGCCCCACAGGCGTTCCTCCTGGAACTGCAGCATCTGGTAGGTGAAGCCCATGCCGACCTCGCCGATGACGTTGGCCTGGGGCACGCGCACGTCGTCGAAGAAGATCTGCGCGGTGTCCGAGGCGTCCATGCCGATCTTGATGATTTTCTGCCGGCTGATGCCGGGCGTGTCCATCGGCACCATGATCAGCGACTTGTTCTTGTGCGGCGCGCCTTCCGAGGTGTTGGCCAGCAGGCAGCACCAGTCGGCCTGCATGCCGTTGGTGATCCACATCTTGCTGCCGTTGATCAGGTAGTCGCCGCCGTCCTTCCTTGCCGTGGTCTTCAGCGCCGCGACGTCCGAGCCGCCGCCGGGCTCGGAGACGCCGATGCAGCCCACCCTATCGCCGGCGATCGCCGGGGCGAGGAACTCGCGCTTCAGCGCTTCGGAACCGAAACGGGCGAGCGCCGGGGTGCACATGTCGGTCTGCACGCCGATGGCCATCGGCACGCCGCCGCAGGCGCAATCGCCGAGCGCCTCGGCCATGACCATCGAATAGGAGAAATCGAGTTCCTGGCCGCCGTATTCCGCAGGGTACTTGAGGCCCAACAGGCCGAGGTCGCCAAGCTTCTTGAACACCTGGTGCGAAGGAAACTGCTCGGCTTCTTCCCATGCGGCGACATGCGGATTGATTTCCTCGCGCACGAAGCGGGCGACGGTGTCGGCGAGCTGGCGATGTTCGGCGGTGAATTGCATGAGGCTCTCCATTGCGATAGTTCCAAGGCGGAAAGGCATTCACCACCAAGACACCAAGGACACAAAGGGGCACCAAGAGAACCTTACCCTGAACAGGTCTTGCCTTTCTTGGTGCATCTTGGTGTCCTTGGTGTCTTGGTGGTTAAAAAGATTTGAACTTGTCTGAAACTACAGCCGCGCCACGCCGAAGGTGTTGGGACGTAGCGTGCGCGCAGCGCCTTCGGCGGCGATATCGAGGCAGAGTCCGAGGATGCGGCGCGTGTCGCGCGGGTCGATGATGCCGTCGTCCCACATGCGCGCGGTGCCGAACAGCGCGGTCGATTCCTGTTCCAGGCGCAGCCGCAGTCCTTCGCTGATGGCCGCCAGCGCCGCTTCGTTGGCGGGCTGGCCGGCGCGTTCGAGCTTGGCGCGGCCGACGATTTCCATGACCTTGGCCGCCTGCGCCGCGCCCATCACGGCGGTGCGCGCCGAGGGCCAGGCGAAGATGAAGCGCGGATCGAAGCCGCGCCCGCACATGCCGTAATTGCCGGCGCCGTAGGAACCGCCGAGCACGATGGTCAGCTTGGGCACGCCGGCGTTGGCCACGGCCTGGATCATCTTCGAGCCGTGCTTGATCGCGCCGGCGCGTTCGGCCACCGAGCCGACCATGTAGCCTGTGGTGTTCTGCAAAAAGATCAAGGGCGTCGCGCTCTGGTCGCAGAGCTGGATGAACTGCGCGGCCTTGGTCGAGCCATTGGGCTGGATCGGCCCGTTGTTGCCGAGTATGCCCACGGTATGGCCGTGCAGACGGGCGTGGCCGCAGATCGTGTCGCTGCCGTAGGCGGCCTTGAATTCGAGGAAGTCGGAGGCATCGACCAGTCGCGCGATGACGTCGCGCACATCGTAAGGTTCGCGCTCGTCGGCGGGCACCAGGCCGAGCAGCTCTTCGGGCGAATGGCGGGGAGGCACAAGAGTTGGCGCTGGTGGTACGGCGTTCCAGTTCAGCTTGTCCATGACTTCGCGCGCCGTGGCGATCGCATGGGCGTCGTTCTCGCACAGGTATTCGCCGAGGCCGGTGACGCCGGCATGGGTCTCGGCGCCGCCCAGGGCTTCCTCGTCGACATCCTCGCCGATGGCGGCCTTGACCAGCGGCGGGCCGGCGAGATAAATGCTGGAGCGGCCGCGCACCAGGATCACGTAATCCGAGAGCCCCGGCAGGTAAGCACCGCCGGCCGTGGAAGCGCCGTGCACGATGGCGATCTGCGGAATGCCGGCGGCCGACAGGCGCGCCTGGTTGGCGAAGCTGCGGCCGCCTTCGATGAAGATTTCCGACTGGTAGATCAGGTTGGCGCCGCCGCTTTCCACGAGGTAAATCAACGGCAGGCGGTTGTCGCGGGCGATCTCCTGCGCGCGCAGGCTTTTCCTGAGGCCCATCGGCGGTATCGTGCCGCCCTTGATCGCGCTGTCGCTGGCCAGCACCACGCAGCGTTTGCCGGCCACCGTGCCGATGCCGATGATGGAGCCGCCGCCGAGCACCGACTTGTCGCCGTCGTCGTCGTGCATGCCGAGTCCGGCCAGCGTGGCGAACTCGACGAAATCGCTGCCGCGGTCGATCAGGCGCGCGACGCGCTCGCGCGGCAGCAACTGGCCGCGCTTCTCGAACCTGTCGCGCTTGGAAGCCGACTCATCGCGCACCTTCTGTTCCAGCGCGCGCACCTCGGCCAGCCGCTCGGACATGCGCGCGACGTTGGCGGCGAAGGCGGCCGAGCCGGTATCGATGGCCGATTTCAGCACTGGCATCAGGTTTCCTTCAGCACGTCGGGCCTTACGCTGCGATGGAAGCCATCGAATGCTTCGGCACGTCGGTGGTCGGGAATCGGGAACAGCGGCGTGTCGAGCGGCGCGCCGCCGTCGATCGCCAGCGTGACGCCGGTGATGAAGGACGCGCCTTTCGAGAGCAGAAAGCATATCGTCGCGCTGACTTCGGATTCGGTGCCGAGGCGGCGCAGCGGCACGTGCTGCTTCAGCTTCGGAATCATTTCGCGTACCGGACCTTTGTAAGTGTCCATGCCCGAAGACGCGATCCAGCCCGGCGCGACGGCATTGACGCGGACGCCGCTGGCCGCCCATTCGACCGCAGCGGTCTTGGTCAGATTCGCCATGCCGGCGCGCGCGGCGCCCGAATGGCCCATGCCGGGCATGCCGTTCCACATGTCGGCGGTCATGTTCACGATGGCGCCGCCGTGCGTCTGCATGGTCTGCAGGTAAAGCTCGCGCATCATCAGGAAGCCGCCGGTCAGGTTGTTGGCCAGCACCGTCTCGAAACCTTTCTTGCTGATGGCGGTGAGCGGCGAAGGAAACTGGCCGCCGGCGTTATTGACCAGACCGTGGATGCGTCCGTGGCGTGTCACCGCCTGCTGTATCGCTTCCTTCAGCGCGTCTTCGTCGCGAATGTCGAATGCGGCAATCTCGGCGCGGCCGCCGTCTTCGGCGATCTCGGCCGCCACCCGTTCCAGTTTGTCGGCGCTGCGGCCCGTCAGGATCACGGTGGCGCCGAGCGAGGCCAGTTCGTGGGCGACGCAGCGGCCGATGCCGCTGCCGCCGCCGGTGATCCAATGCACTTCGCCGGCGAACAAGCCGGCGCGTAACACGCTGCTGTAAGGTCTGCTGCTCATCGGCACTCCTTCGCGCATCGCCGCTCCGAATCGGCAAGTTCGCGACGATGCTACCGGCAGCTGCCGTTAACGTCAACATGATCGCGTAAAGGAAAGAATTATCTTGAATGCGCGAATTGCACTTGCTAGGATGGCGGCAAACCATCCATCGATAATGGACGCAAAGGATAGCGGCGCGTGACGAAGCCAGGCAGATGTGCAACGAAGAATGCGGCGGCGTTTGTCGCCAGCCATCGTCCGGCGGCGGACGGCGAGTTGTTCGGCATCACCGAGCTGTCGCGCGAGTTCGGAATTTCGCTGCGCGCGATACGTTTCTACGAAGATAAAGGGCTGCTCGCGCCGCGCCGGATCAATGGCGGCCGCGCCTACTCGCGGCGCGACCGGGTGCGCCTGGGGCTGATCCAGCGCGGGCGGGCGGTCGGCATGTCGCTGGCGGAAATCGAGCACATCCTGTCCTTGTACGGCGATCATGGCGAAGGTCACGCGAAGCAGCTCGATTACCTGATCGGGCGCATCGATGAAGCAATGACGGAGCTCGATACGCGGCGACGTAACATCGAGACAATGCTGGCTGAACTGGATGTGGTCCGTGGCGAATTGCGGCGCGAGCTCGCGGCGAAGCGCCGCAGCGGCAAGAAGATCGGCAAAGCTGCCTGAACCGGCCGGGCCGCGGTCGCCCCGGCCCCGATCATGAGGTCCGAAAACGGCGAGTGTCCGCGCCCATCGTGGCTAAACTGCAGCCATGCAATTCACCCAGCTCGATCCGAGGGCCTGCTACCAGGCGATGAAAGCGCACGATGCGCGCTTCGATGGACATTTTTTCGTCGGCGTGTCGACCACCGGCGTGTATTGCCGACCGATTTGCCGCGTACGTTTACCGAAACCCGGAAATTGTTCGTTCCATCCGAGCGCCGCAGCGGCGGAAGCGGCCGGATTTCGTCCTTGCCTGCGTTGCCGACCCGAACTCGCTCCCGGTTTCGCGGCGACCGAAGCGAGCGCAAAGCTCGCGCGAACTGCCGCCCGGATGATCGAGGACGGCGTCGCCACGGATGTCGATCTCGCGTTCGTCGCGCGGCGTATCGGCGTCAGCGACCGGCATTTGCGCAGAATATTCGCGGCCGAATTCGGCGTGGCGCCGGTCCAGTATGCGCAGACGCACCGCTTGCTGCTGGCGAAGCGCTTGCTGACCGATACTCCGCTGCCGGTCGTCGATGTCGCATTTGCCAGCGGTTTTTCCAGCGTCCGGCGCATGAATGCGTTGTTCGCGCAGCGTTACGGTTTCAGCCCGACACGGCTGCGCAAGGAAGGCGGGCAGCATGATGCCGGCGTCGATCAGCATGCGCTGAGCTTCATCCTGCCGTACCGGCCGCCTTACGATTTCCCGCGCCTGCTGGCGTTCTTCGGCATGCGGGCGATGCCGGGCGTCGAATCCGTCGGCGAATTTGCGTATCGCCGCGTCGTCCGGGTCGCGTCGAATCCTGCCGCGATCGGCTGGCTCGAAGTGAGCCAGGTTCCGCAGCGGCACGCATTGCAGTTGCGTTTTTCCGCGACGCTCGCCGCCGCGAGCCAGGAATTGCTGTCACTTACCCGCCAGGCATTCGATGTCGGTGCCGATCCGCAGGAGATCGCCGCGGTGCTCGGAGCGCTTGCGCAGGGTGCCGAGGGATTGCGTCTGCCCGGCGCATTCGATGCGTTCGAATTGGCGTTACGGGCGATCCTCGGCCAGCAGGTGAGCGTGAAGGCGGCACGCACATTGGCGAGCCGTTTTGTCGAGCCTTATGGCGAACCGGTGACGACGCCGTTTGCGGATCTGACGCGGGCTTTTCCGTTGCCGTCAGGCGTGGCGGAATTGCGGCGCGACGAGATCGCCCGCCTCGGCATCGTCGGCCAGCGCGCCGACGCGATGATCGCGCTTGCCCGCGCGATGCTTGCCGGCACGCTGGTGCTGGGCCATGCCTGCGAAGCGGAAGAGACGATCGAAAGCTTGTGCCGCATCCGCGGCATCGGCCCTTGGACTGCCCATTACATCGCCATGCGCGCGCTGGCGTGGCCCGATGCCTGGCCGCCACAGGACGTGGCTTTGCTAAGCGCCCTGCAGCTGCCGAACACCGCGCCAGGCCAGCGCGCCGCCGACGCGATGGCAGAAGCGTGGCGCCCGTGGCGCAGCTATGCGGTGCTGCATGCCTGGCGCAAGCTGGAAACGGTAAATGAAGCGAAGGAGCAGCGATGACAAAATACTATCAATGGCATCAATCGCCCTTGGGCGAACTCTTGCTGGCGGGCAGCGGCGAGGCGATCACCGATGTGCATCTGCGTGCCGGGAAATACTTGCCGGAAATTCGGCCCGATTGGGTGCCCGGGCCGCACGACGCGGTGCTGAACCAGTTGCGGCGCGAGCTGGATGCGTATTTCGCCGGCCGCCTGCGCCGCTTCGGCGTGGCGCTGGCGGCGCAGGGCACGGCATTCCAGAAGCAGGCCTGGGCATTTCTCGCCGCGATTCCGTTCGGCGAGACGCGCAGCTATGGTCAGCAAGCTTGTGCGATCGGGCGGCCGAATGCGGCGCGGGCGGTCGGCGCGGCGAACGGCAGGAACCCGATCGGCATCGTCCTGCCCTGCCACCGCGTGATCGGCGCCGACGGCAGCATGGCCGGCTACGCCGGCGGCATCGACAGCAAGGAATTCCTGCTGAAACTCGAAGGCGTGCTCTGAGAGCTTGCGGCCCGCTTCAGGCCTTTTCCAGTTCGGCGCGCAGCGCGGCGATCACCGTGTCGTAACGGTGCGGATCGGCGTCGCGGCCGGCGCCGAATACGGCGGAGCCGGCGACGAAGGTATCGACCCCGGCTTGCGCCACTTCCCGGATGTTCGCGGGGCCGACGCCGCCGTCGATTTCCAGGCTGACGTTCAAGCCGCGCGCGGCTATCATCTGGCTGACCTTGCGCGCCTTGTCGAGCACGTAGGGAATGAATTTCTGGCCGCCGAAGCCGGGGTTGACCGACATCAGCAGCACCATGTCGAGCTTGTCCAGCGTGTATTCGAGCACGTCGAGCGGCGTCGCCGGGTTGAACACCAGGCCCGGCTTGCAGCCGCATTCGCGGATCAGGCCGATGGTGCGGTCGATGTGCTCGGAAGCTTCCGGGTGGAAGGTGATGTAAGTGGCGCCGGCCTTGGCGAAGTCGGGGATGATGCGATCGACCGGCTTGACCATCAGGTGCACGTCGATCGGCGCCGTGACGCCGTGCTTCTTCAGCGCTTCGCAGACCAGCGGGCCGATCGTCAGGTTCGGCACGTAATGGTTGTCCATGACGTCGAAATGCACGATGTCGGCGCCCGCGGCGAGCACGTTGTCGACTTCCTCGCCGAGCTTGGCGAAATTGGCGGAAAGAATGCTGGGGGCGATCCTGAACGTCTTGGACACGGTGAACTCCCGAAAGTGGATGGAAAGATTCTACCGGCGGCGCAACGCGGCGGATTCAGGATTTGTGATGGCGGCCATAAGCGCGGCTAGAATCCCGGCCATCCATCCACGGGATTGCATAGATGATTCTGCTGACAGGCGGCGCCGGTTACATCGCGCTGCACACCGCCGCGGTGCTGATCGAGACGGGCCACGACGTGGTGCTGTTCGACAACTTCTGCAACAGCAAGCCGCTGGCGGTGGAGCGGCTGGCAGCGATCGTCGGCCGGCCGGTGCCCTGCGTGAGGGGCGATGTGCGTTCGCGCACCGACCTGGACGGCCTGTTCGACCAGTACTCGATCGATGCCGTGATCCACTTCGCCGGACTGAAGGCGGTCGGCGAATCGACTGCCGAGCCGCTGCGCTACTACGACAACAACGTCTGCGGCAGCCTGGCCCTGTTCGAAGCGATGCAGCGGGCGGAAGTCAGGCGCATCGTTTTCAGCTCGTCGGCCTGCGTCTACGGCGAACCGGATGCCAGCCCGATTGCCGAATCGGCCGCGCTGCGCCCGGCCAACACCTACGGCCGCACCAAGCTGATGGTCGAGGAAATCCTGCGCGACCTGCAGCTTGCCGCGTCCGACTGGTCGGTCGCCTTGCTGCGTTATTTCAATCCGGTCGGCGCGCATCCGTCCGGCCTGATCGGCGAAGACCCGAACGGCATTCCCAACAACCTGATGCCCTTCGTCACGCAAGTCGCGGTCGGCCGCCGCCCGGAACTCCAGGTTTTCGGCGGCGACTACCCGACGCCGGACGGCTCGGGCGTGCGCGACTACATCCACGTCATGGATCTGGCGGACGGCCACCGGGCGGCGCTGGACTGGGTTCTGCGCGATCCGCGCGAAGTGCTGACGGCGAACCTCGGCACCGGCCGGGGCTACAGCGTGCTGGACGTGGTGCGGAGCTTCGAACAGGCCAGTGGACGGGCGATTCCCTACCGCATCGTGGCGCGCCGTGCCGGCGACGTCGCCGCCTACTGGGGCGACCCTTCACTGGCCCGGCAGCGCCTGGGCTGGACCGCGCGCAGGACGCTCGAAGACATGTGCCGCGATTCGTGGAACTGGCAAAGCCGGAACCCGCAGGGCTTTGCCTGAGGCGAGTCACCGCGTCGCCAGCGCCAACTTTCAGAGCTTGCCGGCGGCAACCAGGCGATTGAAGATCGTGTTGGCGGAGAGCCAGACCAGCTGATCGTCGAATTCGCAAAGCGGCGTTCCTTCGACTTCATTGTCGGCACAACCCGAGGTGATCGGCATCGGCGAACGGGAGACTTTCTTGGCGCCGCTGTTGTTCAGCGCTTCGTCCGTTCCCGCGGTGGGCGAGCTGACGGTGCCGCCGCCGCGCGGCGTGCCGCCGTAGCCGTTCTTGCCGACGGAAAGAATCACGGCCGGCGCGGTGGCGAGCGCATTTTCCTTTTTTGCTTCGGTGCTGCCTCCGGTGGTCGGATCGTCGCCGCGGGTGACGACCGAGACGTCGCCGGTGCTGGTCAGGGCGATGGTGCCGGAGAACGCCGACGACACGCGATAGCGCAGGCGGTAACCCCAGCCGTCGGATTGCGTCGTGCCGACGGTCTGGTAGGGGAAGTCGCCTTCCTGCGCGGTGCAGGCGCCCGACGAACCGTTTTCGGCGCCGTCGGCATCGGTATCGGGGCAGGGCAGGCGCCCGTTCACCACGACATAGCCGAGCAGCGCATCGCGCGTTTCGGCGAGCAGTTTTTCCGTTTCCTGGCGCGCCCGGATGTCCTGCTGCGCCGACAGCGGCAGCAGCATGCCGCCGAGCAGCAGCGCGACGATGAACAGCACGATCGCGAGCTCGATCAGCGTGAAGCCGCGCTGGGCGAAAGTTGGCGTTGGCGCGACGGCGGGAATCATGGCAGCCATGTGCTGGCGAAATCCGTAATGTTGACGACCTGGTCCTGGGTTCCCTGTCCATTGGTGAAGCCCAGGCGCATGGTGCGCAGGGACTCGCCGTAGCAGATGTTGTCCGAACCGCAGCTGTGGAGCGCATCGTAGCAGGAGTTGTCGGCGCCGCAGACCTGGCCGCCGGGGCAGCTGCCGCCGCTGCCGCAGCTGCTGTGCTTGAGCAAGGGTGGCCCGCTGCAGCGCTTGTTCGCATCGCAGGCGCCCTGGGGAAGGTCGTGGATCACGGCGGTGTCGTGCAGCACCGTGACGGTGTTGGTCGGCAGCTGCTTGATGCCGGTGTAGCAGTACTTGTTGCCGTCGGCCTCGGTGCCGCCGCAGGTGCCCGTGGTGCAGGTATCGCCCGCGCCGCACAGGTCGAGGCGGACGACGGCGGCATCGGTCTGGCTCGACATGGAGCGACTGACGGCTTTCAGCTGCAGCAGCCAGTTCGCATCGCTGGCTCCTTCCGGGATCACCCAGGCGCGGGTGGTCACGACCGACAGCAGGCCATACGGCGAGCTGTCCAGCTTGAAGCTGAGCGGGCTGACGTCGGGCGTGATCTCGTCGCTGGCCGAGAGTATCCATACCGAATTCTTGTGGGCGGTTCCATTGTTGACCACCCAGGGGGTGGCGGCAGCGAGGCCGGAAGCGCTGCCTTCGGCTGTCGTGCGCGACCAGGAGAAGAGGCCTGCGGCATAGACGCCGTTGCGCGCCGGGTCACTCTGGGCGGTGACCAGCACGCGGTCGTTGATGGCGAGCGCCACGCCATCGACGGTCTGCAGCCCGGACAGCGTGATGTTGCCAGTGGCGACGGCTTGCACCGGATCGCGCAATTTGGCGATGGCGACATCCATGCGCCTGAACGCCAGTGCGGCGGTGCCCAGCGTCAGGCCGGAATCATTCAGCGCAACCCACAGCGAATCCTTGTTGCTCGATCCCTCGCTCACCCTCCACGCCACGCCGTGCCCAAGGCCGGACATGGCGCTTTCGGCGGATGCCCGGGCCCAGTCGCCGCTGCCTGCGACATACACGCCGTTCTTCGCACTGTCGTTCTGACCGGCGACCAGTACGCGGTCGCCATTGACCAGGGCCACGCCGTCGATGACCGGCAGGTTGGCGAGCGGAATGTTGCTGCTGGCGACCACGCGCACCGCCTCGCCCAGGCGCGCGGGGGAGAGCGCCAGTTCGCCGTCGGTGGTAAAGCTCGAACCGACGCGCCATACGGTGTTGCGGTAGGGATAGGCGGTGATGCCGTCGTCCTTCAGCTCCTGGCGTACGATCCACATGTTGCCGGTGAATAGTTCGCGCGCCTCGTCTTCCAATGTGTGGCGGGTCCACTCGCCGGCCGCCGCGGAATACACGCCGTTGAGCCAGGGCTTGCCGCTGCGGGCGACGAGGATGCGGTCGCCTGCCGCCACGGTGACGCCGTCGAGCGTCGGCAGGCCGCTCAAGGCAAGGCTGTCGTCGGTGGCAAGGAGGCGGACTTCGCGGATTTCCGGCGTGCGCGCGCGGGCCAGTTCGACGCGGACGTGGAAATCGCGATCGCTGGTGATGGTGCTGCCGAGACGTGGCAGTGGTGCCAGTTCATACGGTGGGTAAGGCGGTGGGGACGGAAAAGGCGAAACGGCTGCCGGATTGGTGGGCGCCGTGGGATCGGCGGTCGCCGGTCGGGCGTGGGCGTTGTCGTCGAATTCCGGTGCCAGGTAGCAGAAATTGTCCGCCGCGCAGTAGCGCATCGCCGGACAGTTGCCGTTCGGGAAGCCGTTGGCCAGGAAGCCGCAAGAGCCGGTCCAGGGACATTGGCCCGAGCCGTTGCAGGCGGTTGGGATACCCAAGGTGTCGGTGGCGGGAATAGCGGATTCTGTGCCCCAATAGGCGATGCCGACGTGGGCGTCATTGGCGTTGGGCGGCGTGTAGTCGGGATCGTTGCGGCTAGTCGAGAGCGGATTGCCCGAAGTGCTGAAACCGCCGGCCCGCGTGCGATCGAATTCGATGCCTATCTTGGGATGGGTGATGGCGGTGGTTTCGTTGCCGTTGGTGGCTTGGTCCGGATCATTGTTGCCGGAGTAGCCCAGATGCTGCCGCGCCGCGCCGCAGACGCTGGCCGAGTTGCGGTCGCCGTCGATCATGGCGAAGACGAAACCATCGCCGCGGTCAGCGACTGTTGCGCGGAAATAGCTGCGCAGGCCGCTGCCGGTGGTCCGGGTTTCGGGAGTCCAGGCGCAGCCGAACAGCGCATACGCCGGCGCGCCGAAAGTCGATGTCACGCCGAAGGCACCCAGCGTCAGGGTACGACTCGCGGCGTCGTAGCTGGCGAGCTGGTTGTAGCCCAGGCTGGCCAGTACCGGGGACGAGACGGCGGTGAAACTGGCGGTGCCGGGGATGCAGCGTACGATGTCCTGGCTTGCGGACTGGCTGGCGGAGACCGCGTCGAAACGACCGGGGCCGGAGAAGCTGATTTCGCCCTGGGTGGTGAAGCTGGTGAGGTTGGCACCCTCCAGATAATTGCCCAAGCTGTTTCTTTGGCTTGCGGTGGCCCGCGTTTGACCGGTCTGTCGTTGGCCGGAAAACACCAGCGCGCCGCGACAGCTTGTGAGGACGTTATCGACCGTGACGTTGCAGTTGCCGCTGGTGCAGTTGGCGACGAAGATCTGGTCCTGGTAGTGCGGGTAGTAGCCCTTAGGGTCGTGGTCCGTGTCATAGCAGCTGCTGTCGGGAATCCGCCCTACCTGCTTTTCGGCGTGGGTGGCACTGGGGGCGAGGAGGGACGGCAGGCTTCCCGATACGATGGCATCGCGCAGACAGGGCACCATCCGGTCCAGCATGGCATTGATGTCGCTGCGAAATGCCGCGCGCTTGCGCAGGCGGGAGAAGATCAGATCGCTGGTGAAGCTCAGGCCCTGGTCATTCACCGCGGTTTCGCAACTCGTCGAGTCGGACCACGGGCAGTTCTTTCCCGGCCACAGTGTGCCGTCGCTGCGCTTCTGGACCTGCAGGGCGAGCATCGCCTTGGGCGCCTCGGCCGAGGTCGTCTGGCTGGCCTGGTTGGTGGCCTCGTCGAAGTAATTGCTCACCGTACCCAGCGTAGTGGCGACGGATGGATCGAGATAATTCCTGGCCGAGTAGTTTCCGCCGCAAGTGTCCACATTGTCGTCGGCGGATTTTGTCCGGTCCTGTCCTGAAAGAGTCGGGCCGGGAGAATAGATGATGGCGACCGGGCGGTCGTGCGCTTGCGCGTCGGTCAGCAAGGCCGCCAGCGCGGCGCTGCCGTTGGCGGTTTTGAGGTCGAGGTGCGCCAGCGTGTCCCAGTTCATCGGACTGGTTTGTTGAATGCGCTGGTGTCCGCCCGAAACGACGTACCAGAGGCATTCGCCGTGTCCGTCGCGCAGTGCCGTGACTCCCAGAGAGCGCCAGGGAAAGCGGCCGATGGCGGTAACGCCGAGGGCGTTGCCGGAAAAGTTGGCGGCCTCGCAGCCCTCCGTGGTGCAACTGCTGTTGTTGTTGCGCGAAGTTCCCAGATCCGGCATCGGCAGGTAGCCGTAGACCTGTTTGAACTCCTTGGTGCTGCTGTCCGGGTTGGCCTCGCGATAGCGCAGGACATAGCCGAGCATGGCGTCGCGGGCCTGGATCAGCGCATCGTCGGTCTGCTCATTGCGCCGCGCCTCGACCGCACCTGGCGTCAGATTGCTGATGAAGAAGTACAGGCCGCCCATGGTCAGCAGGATCAACAGGGCCATCAGCGCAAATCCTTGCGCGCCGGCGCGGCGCGGCAGGGAAAGGCGCGAGCTGCGCATGATCGGGTTCAGCGCCCGCGCTTGGCCGGCGTAAGCACCACGCCGCCGCCGAGCCGCGTATTGCGCTCGCCGGTGGCCCGGTTGATGGTTTCGCCGACATTGAGCTGCGCCGGCGTTTCGTCACCCGGCGCCAGCAGGGCGCTGCCCGGTGTCTTGGGCGACACCACGGCGCTGACGCCGGTGCGCGCACTTTCACCCTCGGTCTGCGCCGTGCGGTTGATCCAGACCGTGGTCTTGCCGCTGGATCGATAGACCACACCGTCCAGGCTCATCGTGGTGCCCTGCAGGGTTTGCGCTTCCTGGATGTTGAAGGTGCGCTGGCGCTCCATCGCGGCACGCCGCTCGGGCGTGAAGAACAGACGGCCCAACTCCTGAGCCGCGGCGCCATGGGCCGCCGCCAGCAGAAGCAGACCGCCAAGACCTAAGCGCGATGTAAATCTCATTTACCTTCCCTGAAGGTAATCCATTCGAGCGTGCACTCGGCCCTCAGCTGGGCATTGTTGCCGCGCCCGGCCCCGCCCGGTGCAATCCGCTCCATGGTGCAACTCCGAATATTTATTAGAGCCCTAACCGCGTCGCGCAGTTCCGCAAGAAAGTCCAGTAGTTCGCCCTCGTGCAGCAACTGTACCTGCAGGCGCATCTGGCTGGACATGATTTCGTATCCTCCCGCGGCGGCCCCGCCGGGCAATATGCCGCCATCCACGGGCCGTTGTGGTGCGAAATCGAAATCCAGCTTGAAGATGCGGCGCGCGGCCTTGATCCGGGCGATGGCCTCGATCCAGTCCAGGCGTTGTTCCGGGCCGATGTAGCCGCGGCGCTGGAGCGCCTGGAAGCGCCCGATCTTGTCACGCAGTTCCGCCTGTTCCTCACGTGCCCGTGCGAGCTTGCCCTGGATGTCGACGCGTGCGGCCGAGGCCTGCTTGAAATCCCTTTCGCTGCTTTTCTTCAGCTGCTGGGTGGTCCATACCGCCGCGCCGCCGGCCAGGGCCATGGCGATCAGGAAGGCGATGGCCCATTGCAGGCGCTTGAGATCGCTGGTGTCGAGCTTCATGCCTGATTCACCCCATTCGTCATCGAGTGTCTCACATCAGGCGCGCGATGCGCAGCGCGAATTTCGGCACGTCCGCGGCTTGCAGTTCGCCAATCTCGCCAGCGCTCTTGAGCGGCTTGTCGGATTCGATGTCGAAGGGCCGGCTGATGATCCTGACATCGGTCTGGGGACCGCGCAGTCGGGCGGCGAAGTTTTCGATCAGGTCGATCTGGGCCCGTTGATCGGTGACCAGGCCGAGCGGAAGCTGAGCCTGGATTTCGAGGGTCACCCAGCCTCCTGTTGCGGCCGGCGCCGCGGCGCCGGCGGGTTTCGGCTCCGCCGCCGGTTTGCCGCCGGCATCGAGCTGATCGACGATCTTCCAGGTAAGGCGGGTCAGTTCAATGCGCGGGCTGTCGTTCAGTGCCAGGCTCAAATGCGTCAGCAGCGGCTCCAGGGCCGGCGTGCGCTTCTGCAGCGCCTCGAAGCGCCCGATCAGCGCGCGCAGTTTGTCCGGCGTCAGGTCGATCTTCGGCAGTCCTTCGAGAATCGTGTTGTAGCGCTGGATGTCGGCAGCCGTGATGGCCTGGGTGGCTGCGGTCTGTTCGCGCAGTTCGTAAATGTTCAGGCCGGTCTTGCCGGAAAACAGCAGGCAGCCGGCAAGCGCTATCCACCCTGCGCTGGTAAGTGCGGAGCGGATCCGCCACAGCTTGTAGAAGCGCCTTTCGTTTGCCGGAGCGAATTGCTGGACGGGCGTCTTGGTCGCCAGGCAATGCATGAACAACTGGTCGGCATTGCTGTCGACCGGGGCTTCCTTGAGTCCCAACTGGCGCGCCGTGGCCGCGATGTCGATGAACTCGAAACTGAGCTCGCCGCTGTTGCGGCAGAAGTCCTGCAGGACCGGCGTCTGCGCGGGGCTGGCGAGAACCACGGTACGCAAGGCGACGCCGCGCGGAACCTGGCGCTGGGCGACGAGGTACTGGAAGATCTTGGCCGAGTCGTTGGCGCAGGTGCGGCCGATTTCGTCGAGATTGCGGGTGGCGAGCTGCGACAACCTCGAAAAATGCAGCTTGCCCTGATCGAAAAAGGTTTGCCGCACGCCGCCACTGGTTACGCTGATGAACAGCACCGGGCCGTTTTCGCCCACCATTTGCGGACCGCATCCGGCCAGCACCAGCGGCATCGAATACACACCGGCAAGTATGGCCTCCGTTTCCCGCAGCGTGTCGAGCCAGGGCGCGAAGGTTTCGATGCGGGTGAGGGCGGCGAACAACAGCTTTTCGTCACGCCGGCCGCTCGTTGCGCGCCCCAGCGAAATGGCAGTGGACAAGGGTGTGTTGTAATAATACTGGCTGAGTCGCCGCTGCAACAGCGCGTTGCGGTCACCGCCCTGGACATAGGGCAGGTCTTCGAGCTGGAAGCCTTCTTCGGCGATATCGGCCAGCAGGTAGAAAAGACTGGAACGATGTTTCTGCACATAGGTGGCGAGCGCTTCGAGACCCACCGGTTCGTGGCTGAATTCGCCCTCGACCTTGAGGCGACCGGCGCTCCAGTGGTGTGCCGTGAGCACGGGGCCATCCAGCAGGAGAATGCGCTTGGCCGCCATCAGGTCTTCATCTTGGTGATGATGTCGTAGATCGGGCCCAGCACGGCCATCATGATCCAGCCGAGAATCAGGCCGATGGTCACGGTCATGACCGGTTCGATCATGGACTGGACCTTCTCGATCGATTCGCGTACATCGCGGTTGTAGAAGTAACTGACATTGGTCAACGCCGTGTCGAGCGCGCCGGTGTTCTCGCCGACGCGCAGCATGCGCAACACCAGCGGCGGGAAGATCCCGGCATTCTGGAAGGCCACGGTCACGTTCTGGCCTTCGGCAATCAGGCCGCCGACCTTTTCCAGGCCTTCCCTGATCACCAGGTTGCCGACCACGTCCTCGGTGGCCTTGATCGAGTCGAGGATGGTGATGCCCGACGAATACATCATGGCGAACACCGATGCGAAGCGCGACAGGATGATCTTGCGCAGGATGCTGCCGATATAGGGCAGGCGCAGCTTGACGTCATCGAAGCGGTAGCGCGCCGCCTGGCTGGTTCTGACCAGAAACACGACGAGAACGGCAAGGATCAGCGGCAGGCCGAGCACGACATACCAGTAGTTGACGAAGAAGTCCGAGGTGGCGATCAGAATCCTGGTCTGCATCGGCATTTCCTGGCCCATGCTGCGGATGAAGCCGGCCATCTTCGGCACCAGGTAGACCATCATGAACAGCGTGATGGCGACCACCACCGTGCCGAGGAAGGCCGGATACATGATCAGTTTCTTGGTGTGGGCAGCGAGTTCGTCCTGCCATTTGAGCGATTCGAGCAGATTGTTGAGCACTTGCGGCAAGGCCCCGGTCTCCTCGCCGGCGCGGATCAGGCTGACCATGACTTCGTCGAAGGTCTGCGGATGCTCGGCCAGCGCCTGCGAGAGTGTCTTGCCGCCCTCGATGCTTTCGACCATGCCGGCAATGATTTCGCGAAAGCGCGGATTCTCGATGGTGTCGCGCAAGTCGGTGAGGCTTTCGATCAGTGGCACGCCGGCGCGCGCGAGCTGCTCCAGGTGGAAGCAGAAGTTGATCAGTTCCGGACGGCTGATGCCGGCGCGGTTCATCAGGCCGCCTTGCTTGACCGTGTCGCCATTGATGAAATCGAGATCCATGCGCTTGAGGCGCATTTCGAGGTCGATCAGGTTGATCGCTTCGAGACGCCCCAGCACCGTCCTGCCGTGGGTGTTCATTGCCTTGTAGGCATAGAGGGCCATGGTCAATCGGGTCTGTAGGTGCGATGCGGTGCGGCTACATCCGCTCCGTCAGGTCGATCACGCGTCCGACTTCCTCGATCGATGTGGTGCCGTCGAGCACGCGCCGCAAGCCGTCATCCGAGAGGGGGCGAAAGCCCTTGTCGAGCGCCAGGTTGCGAATCTCGCGCTGGGTCGCACGGCGGGCGATCAGGTCATCGAGGTCGTGATCGAGGCGCAGCATTTCCAAGATTGCAATGCGGCCCCGGTAGCCCTGGTATTCGCAGTGGTCGCAGCCGGCGGCACGGTACAGAATCGGTGCCGGCTGGCCGCTGACCACGCCGATCAGCTTGCATTCGTGGGATTCGGCGGGATAGGGTTTGCGGCAATGGGTGCACAGGCGGCGCACCAGGCGTTGCGCGATGATGCCGATGATGTTGCCGGCCATGATGTCGGGCAGCACGCCGATGTCGAGCAGGCGCGGGATGGCGCCCAGCGCCGAGTTGGTGTGCAGCGTCGAATACACCTGGTGTCCGGTCATGGCGGCGCGGAAAGCCATTTCCGCGGTGTCGGCGTCGCGGATTTCCCCGACCAGGATGATGTCCGGATCCTGGCGCATCATCGAGCGTATGCCGTTGGCAAAGTCGAGCTTGGCCGATTCCGCCACCGAGGTCTGGCGGATCATGGCCATCGGGTACTCGACCGGGTCTTCGAGGGTCATGATGTTCACGCCCTCTTCGTTGATGTGGTTGAGCACCGAATAGAGCGTGGTGGTCTTGCCGCTGCCGGTCGGGCCGGTGACCAGGATGATGCCCTCCGGGCGCGCCACCATCAGCTTCATCAGGCCCATTTGATGGTCGTCGAGGCCCAGCTTGTCGAGCGGCACGATGCCTTTCTGCCGGTCGAGGATGCGCAGGACGATGTTCTCGCCATGGATGGTCGGTTGCGAGGCGACGCGGAAATCGACGGCGCGGCCGCTGATGTTGATCGAGATGCGGCCGTCCTGCGGCGCGCGGGTCTCGGCGATGTTCATGCCGCTGATCACCTTGATGCGTACCGCCATGGCCGCCCAGTAGGTTTTGTGCAGGGCGCGGATCTGGCGCAGGATGCCGTCGATGCGGTAGCGGATGCGCAGGAAGCTGGCTTCCGGCTCGAAGTGCACGTCGGAGGCATCGTGCTTGACGGCGTCGGTGAGCAGCGCGTCTACCAGGCGCACCACCGGCTGGCTGTATTCGTCGAGCGAAGCCGACAGGCTGCGGTAGTCGATTTCGCCGGTCTCGATTTCGTGCAGGATGCCGTCGATCGACAACTCGTGACCGTAATACTGGTCGATGGCGCGGGCAATTTCCGATTCGCCGGCGAGCAGGGTTTCGATGACCAGTTCCGGGTGAATCAGCGTCCGCAGCTTGTCCAGCGCGACGATGTCGTTGGGATCGGCGGTGGCGATCTTGAGCCGTTGTTCGCGCTGCGAATAGCTGAGCGCGAGGAACAGGTGCCGTTTGGCCAAGTCGCGCGGCACCATGCGCAGCGCGTCGGGATCGACGATCGAGTTGGCGAGGTCGACGGCCTTGTGGCCGAGCGACTCGCCGAGCGCATCGCGCAGCGTGGCCTCGGAGACAAAACCCAGGGAAACCAGCAGCTTGCCGACCGGCTGGTTGGACTTCATCTGCTCCAGCAGGGCGATGCGAAGTTGATCTTCGCTGATCACGCCCTGCGTGATGAGAATCTGGCCAATGGGTCGGCGGGTGGTTGGCGAATTCATACGAGCATCATTATCCTGCATCTGCCTGCGAGGGCAAGTCCCGTGGCGCCCGAAAGCCGTTCAGGGCTGGAGGACGCGCAGTCTTGCAGCAGCCTGGGTCTTGTCGAATCCAGCCGGCCGGTTTTGCGCGGCGGCCAGTGCCAGGTTGTAGTACTGCGCGGCGAGTTTGTTCTGGCGCAGATGTTCGAGGCTGATCGCAAGGTTGTAGAGGATGTCGGGATTGTCGGATTCGGCGCTGTAGGCCCGGAAATAAGCCTGTTGCGCCTCGTTCCAGCGGCCATGGCGGGCATACAGGTTGCCCAGGGAAAAATGCGGCGCCGCGAGCTCGGGCTGCGCCGCCGCCAGCGATTTGAGGCGGCTCTCGGCGGCATTGGGATCGATCTGTCCGCGCAGGTTGATCAGCGCTGCCTGCGCCACAGCATCCTGCGGGTCGGCCTCGGTGATGCGTTGATAGAGGAACTCGGCCTGGTCGGGGCGGCCCTGGCGCACGGCGACGGCAGCCAGGCCATGCAGGGCGTCGGTATTGCGCGGGTCGGCTTTCTGCGCGCGTTCGTATTCGAGCTGCGCCAGGGTGAGTTCCCCGCGGTTGAAGGCATCGAAGCCGCGCAGCAGTGCCGGATTGACTTGCAGCGGCGCCTTGGTTACGCGTACCGGACCTTCGGCCTCGGCCTCGCGCGGTACCGTCGCAGCGGCGGCACGCCGCGGCTTGGTCGGCGCCTTGGGCGCCGCAACCGGGGCCGCATCGTCGTCGCCTTCGTCGGGCGTCGGCGTGGCGGGCTGGCCGGCCCCCGGTATGCCGACCGGCGCAGTGGCGAGAGTTGGTGCTGGCGCCACGGCGGCCGGCGCCGATATGGCCGCAGCAGGAGGCGGCGGGGTGCGGCTGGCGAACAAGGTATTCTTCGGCTGCAATTGCCACCAGAAGTATCCGCCGATGGCGGAAACGGACAGGACCGTGAGCACGCCAATGGCGATCGCAAAGGATTTTCGCGCCGGCGGCTTGTCGGCCTGTTTGGCGGCGAACAGGTTCTGCGCGGCCGCCTTGCCCTGCGGGGTGGCCTGTTCCGGCTGTCGGCGACGCGGGTCCGCGGCAACAGCCGCGCGGGGCGGCGTGTCCGTCCCTGCGGGCTGAGTCGTCGGCGCTTCCGTCTTGGGCGTCATGGCCGGCGGTGTCGTGCGCAGTCGGGCGGCCGCGGCCTGTTGAGCCTCGGCAAGAAAGCGCGCATCGAGTTCTTCGAGGTCGGTGCCCAGCGGGGGCAGCTTGTTTGCCGAAGGCTCATCCTGGGCGGCTGGATTGCTTGCCGCCGGTTCGATCGGATTCGAGTCGTAAATCGGTTGCAGCGAGAGTTCCCCCGGCGGCTCGGCTTGCGGCGAATCACCCGCGTCTTCGCCCTGCCCCTGGCGCTTCGCCAGTTCGGCCTTCTTCAGGGCGTCCATCAACAGGCTCATCGGGAGTCTGCTCCCGGGGTTTCGGTGGTCCCGGGCTTGTTGGCAAAAAATTCCTTGCCCGGCAACTGGGTGGCAAAGTTGCGATAGTCGCCGTTGATGCTGGGGTCGCGAATGATGGTGGGTTTGAGGAAGATGACCAGTTCGGTCTTGGTGCTGGTGTCGTCGCGATTGCGGAAGAAATTGCCGATGCCGGGAAGGCCGCCCAGCCCGGGTATCTCATTGGACGTGTAATTGACGCGGTCTTCCATGAGCCCGCCCATCACGGCGACTTCCCCGTCGGACAGGCGCAGCATGGATTCCATTTCGCGCGTCTGGATTTCGGGAACGACATTCGGAACCGCGAGTCCCGGGGTCGGGTCGGTCTTGCCGGCACCCTGGAGGCTCGAAATGGTGGGCCGCACATTGAGCAGAATGCTGCCGTTTTCGCTGATCTGCGGCGTGACGCTCATGACCAGTCCCACCGACACCGATTGGGGTGTGGAGGTGAAGTTGTTGGTGGTGCCGGTCGTGGTGGTGGTCGAGTCGTTCTTGATCAGAAAATAGACCACGTTATTGACGACCTTGAGCATCGCCGTCTGGTTGTTCAGCACGCTGATCTTCGGGCTGGACAGGACTTTGACCTTGCCGAAGGTCTCCAGCAGGCTCAGTGTCGAGGAGATGCCCATGCCGGGCGCGACGTAATTGAGCAGGAAGGAGAATGGCGTGGGCGCCGTGAATGAGCCTGCCGCGGCGGCGAATGGGTCCGGCACGGGTAGACCGGTCTGATTCTGGGCGATCGAGAATCCCGCTTGCGGAGCGCCCGGACGCAGGGAGCGCAAGCTCTGCCAGTTGATCCCCTGCTGATAGCGATCGCTCAGGTTGACCTCGGCGATGGTGGCTTCGATGATGACCTGCCGCCGCGCATTCAACAGCACCAGGTCGAGATATTCCTGAACCTTCTCATGCTGCCTGGCCGTCGCGCGCACGACCACGACGCCGGCTTCGGGATTGACGATGATCGAGGCGGCTTCGCGGAACGTGGTGCGCTTGACCACGGTGGTGCCCTGCTGTTGCAAACTGGCCGGGTTGGGGCTGCCGGCCAGGCTGGCGCTCTGGTTGCCTGATCGAGCGGAAGCAGTTCCACTCGGAGCGCCGGTGCCGGTAGTGGCCTGCTGATCGGAACGCTCGATGACGGTCTCGCTCGATCCTTCCGGCAGTATCTTGTCGCTTTCGCGCAGTATGTCCTTCAGGTTCTTTTCCAGCGACTGCCAGAAATTGTTTTGCGCGGAACTCTTGACGGAGGTGCTCGAATTGTTCCCGCCACCGCTGCTCGCGGCACCGCCGCTGGCGCTGGTGCTGGTCGACGCAATTTGCGTGTTGATCGAAACCGTGCCGCTCACGTCGCGCGACATGTTGACGTAGTCGACCTTGTAGTTGCGCAGAAAGGGTGAATCCTGCATCACCACAAGGTTGGGACCGTCCAGTTCCCAGCGCATGTCGACCTGCTTGGCTATGCGCGTCAGGATTTGTTGCAGCGTCTGGTCGATGGCATTGATGGTGACGATGCCGTTGATGCCGGGATGGATATCGACATTGATCTTGGCGTCGCGGGCGAGGGCGAAGAGCAGATCCTGGACGGCGATGTTGCGCACGGAAACCGAGTAGGACTCGGCCTTTGCCGCCGCCTTGGGACGGGCCAGCATGACCGTCGAACCCACCGGCAGCGGAATGTCCGGATTTGGCGATACCCGCGCCTCGGCGTTTATGTGTCCGGCGGACGGCGGCTGCGGCTGAATGCTGCTGCATGCCGAAAGCATCAGACCGGCGGCCAGCGCAACAGGGAACGGCGGAATCAGGAGTGGACGCAAACGGATCCCCGATCAGATATGTCAATGTAACTACAAGTTAGCATAACACGTTATATTTGCGACGCAACTCAATGATTTAATTGGTCTGACTCCTTCAGTTTCAGTCATCACCCAGCGTCCTAGCGCAAACGTACGACTTGCCGCGGGTAGGGTTTGGTGGTCCGCAGGAGTTTGGGGAGGCCGCGCATCGCGGTGACCGCTGCCGTCCAGCTTGAATAGTCTCCGTAGGTGACTCCATAGCGCGGCGTGCCGCTGAGATCGGAGTAATAGACATGGATGTTACCCATTTCGGCGCTGTCGCGTGAGAGCCGGCGCAACAGGGTTTCGACGTCGCCATGCTGGCTGGCAGCCGTGTCAAAAATCTGAATGAACCAGCGATCGTCCGGCTGCTGTTGCAGCCAGGTACGTCCCGCTTCTAGCCGGTCACGGGTCAGCGGTCCGATGCCTGGTGGCAGCGGTGGTGGCGCCGGCATCCCGGCGGCGACCGGGGGCGCGCTGGGTGGAGCGGGCGGTGCGGGCGGTGCGGGCGGTGCGGGCGACGCGACGGGAGGGGGCGCAACCGGAGCTGCAGTGGCTGCAACAGGTGGTGCTGGTGCCACGGCCGCTGCCGCGGCGGCGGCGACCGGCGCAGAGCCTGTCGGCGCGGTGGCTGCGGCCGCCTGGACTGCGATCGGTTCGGCCGGCTGGCTGGCGACAGCAATTGGACTGCTGAGGGGGTGCGCAGGGGCGGTGATCGAAGTCAGCGGAGCGTCGTCGTTGCGCATCAGCGCCAGCCAGAGGACGCTTGCCAGAACAGCAACGATCAGCACGGCAGCGATCGCGGTGGTGTTGGTTTTGCGCGCCATCCTGCCGCCATAGGTCGCATCGCTGAACTCGCAGTCGCGGATGGCGGCGTGGACTTCTTTCGACCCTATCTGGTGGCTTCCCGAGGAGAAGGCCGCGAGCAAGGCTTTGTCGGCGAGAATGTTGATGCGGCGGGTGAGCCCGAGCGAGCTCTGGGTAATCAATTTCAGCGCCGCCGGGGAGAATACGCTGGGCCCGCGATAACCTGCGGCGCGCATGCGGAAATCCAGGTAGTGGGTGATGTCGTCACGCACCAGCGGTTCCAGGCCGAAGTTATGGGTGATGCGTTCCTTCAACTGGCGCATGTCGGAACGGGCCAGCACGTCGTTCAGTTCGGGCTGGCCGAACAGCACCAGTTGCAGCAGCTTGCTGCGGTTCGTCTCAAGATTCGAGAGCAGGCGGATTTCCTCGAGGGTTTCCACCGGCATGGCGTGGGCTTCGTCGATCAGCACCACTACCTGCCGTCCTTCGCCAAAGGATTGAATCAGGTGATCCTGCAAGGCGCGCATGACCACTGACGAGCGGGCATTGTCGGGTACTTCAAGACGCAGTTCGTCGGCGATGGCGTAGAGAATGTCGTCGCGCGAGAGGGACGGATTGGCCAGATAGATGATGGTCACGTTTTCCGGCAGGCGTTCCATCAACACCCGGCACAGCATGGTCTTGCCGCTGCCGACTTCGCCGCTGACCTTGACGATGCCTTCGTCGTGGGTGATGGCATAGATCAGCGCGTCGAGCGTTGCACCGCGATTGGCCCCGTCGAAAAAGAAGTCGGTATGGGGCGTAATGCGGAAGGGCGGTTCGTTAAGTCCGAAATGGTCGAGATACATCGTGTCGGTCAGGCGATCCCTTGGCTTGTTGCTATGTGGCGCGCTTTTGCTTGCGGCCACTGCGTTTAACACCGTTAAGGCCGGTGTCAGCCTTCAAAATTTCGCTTCGTTGCATTTTAGTTATGGCCACTGCGTTTAACGCCGATGAGGCCGGCGTTAGCCTTCCCTGAGCCTTCGTTTTCGCGGGCCAGCGTGTCGATGCGATTGTAGAGCGTGGTGCGGTTTACGCCGAGCAGTCGGGCTGCCTGGCTCATGTTGTCATGGGCGAGCTGCTGCGCGGCTTCAATATAAGCCTGCTCCCAGAGATGAAGCGTCGCATCGAGATTGAAGTCGTGACGGCTCTGAATGTCGTTGAGGGCAATCGACACCAGTTCCGCCAGGCTTGCTGAAGCCGGTGCCGGCGGTACGCCGGCGGCCGGCGAGTGATTGCCCAGATCGAGCTCGCCTTCGAGGTCGCTGACGTCGACCTGCTTGCCGGCACACTTGGTCGTCAGGCGAATCGCGATATTGCGCAGTTCGCGGACGTTGCCGGGGAAGGGGTAATTCAACAGTCGCTTTTTCGCCGCTTCGGTAAGCCGGAACGGCGGCAAATCCGCCTGTGCCGCGTAGACGGCGCGAAAATGTTCCAGCAGGCGCACGGCGTCGTCGCCGAGATCGCGCAGCGGCGGGATGGCCACCGTGAACACCGAAAGCCGGTGGTAGAGGTCGGCGCGGAAGCGCCCTTCGCGGACTTCCTTCTTGAGGTCGCGATTGGTAGCGGTGACGATGCGCGCCGATGAATGTCGTGCCGCAGTCTCGCCGATGCGCTGGAACTCGCCGTTTTCGAGCACACGCAGGAGTTTCGGCTGCAGATCGAGGGGCAATTCACCGATTTCATCGAGAAACAGCGTGCCGTCCGACGCATCCTCGAAATAGCCGGCGCGCGGGCCGTTGGCACCGGTAAATGCCCCCTTGCTGTGACCGAACAGGGTCGCCTCGACCAGGTTTGGCGAAATCGCGGCGCAGTTGAGCGCCAGATAGGGCTTCGAGGCACGCTCGGACAGCCGGTGCAATGCCGTGGCGGCCAGTTCCTTGCCGCTGCCCGATTCGCCTTCGATCAGGACCGGAAATGGCGAATGCGCGAACTGCCTGAGTTGGGCGCGCAATTTTTGCAGCGCTGCGCTTTCACCGATCAGACCGTCATCCACCTCCGTCGATGTGTCTCTGAATGACAACACCCGATGTATGAGTTTGCGCAGATATTCCGGATCGGCCGGCTTGCCCACAAATTCAGTCGCGCCCAGCGCGCGCGCGTGGCGTGCGTTGATCTCGTCGCTCTGGCCGGAAAGGACCACGATGCGAATGTCCGGTGCGTGTGCCAGGATGTCCGCAATCAGTGCAAAGCCTTCATCCGGCCGATGCGGCGTCGGCGGCAGACCGAGATCGATCAATGCCAGGGCTGGGGATTTCTTTCGGGAGCGCAGCAACGCGACCGCTTCAGCGCGTGTCGAGGCGGTGCTTACCAGGTAGTCGCGGCCCAGGAAATAGCCCAGCGCGTCGGCGATCAAGGGATCATCGTCGACAATCAGCAGCTCGGTTTTGCCGTTGGACGCAGTCAAGAGAGGAAATGGGTCGATTTGATTTCAACATCATAGCGGAAACCAGGGTTGGCCAATTTCGGTTCTGGACAGGGTTTACCCCGCTCTTCGCCGGCTGCAGTCGATTGAGGGATCAATCAATTCTGCTAGAATCGCCGGCTGTGAAAATGACCGGGGTTCCCGGTGTGAATATGTCCCAGGAATCCCTAGTCGAGATCCGCGAT
Organism: Sulfuritalea sp.; assembly: GCA_023700805.1. Classification (GTDB taxonomy): domain Bacteria; phylum Pseudomonadota; class Gammaproteobacteria; order Burkholderiales; family Rhodocyclaceae; genus Sulfuritalea. Next base: position 109,635 of record JAMPYF010000001.1, on the reverse strand, counting down.
CTGAACTTCACGTACGACGAACGGCCGGTGCTCACCGGAATCAACATGACGATTCCGCGCGGCAAGGTGGTCGCTGTCATGGGAAGTTCGGGCTGCGGCAAAACCACGACGCTGCGTCTCATTGGTGGCCAGTTGAAGCCGACATCCGGCACCGTGAAAGTCGGCGGGCTGGTGGTGCACGAACTCGACGCTGCAGGTCTGTACGGTCTGCGGCGGCGCATGGGGATGCTGTTCCAGTTCGGCGCCCTGTTTACCGACATGTCGGTTTACGACAACATCGCCTTCCAGATGCGTGAGCACACCGATCTGCCGGAGACGCTGATTCGCGACCTGGTATTGATGAAGCTGCATGCGGTGGGATTGCGTGGCGCCCACAGCCTGATGCCGGCCGAACTGTCCGGCGGCATGGCGCGCCGGGTCGCCCTGGCGCGTGCGATAGCGCTGGATCCGATGCTGATCATGTATGACGAGCCTTTCGCCGGCCTCGATCCGATTTCGCTGTCCATCGTCGGTGAGTTGATTCGCAAACTGAACGATGCCCTGGGTGCCAGTTCCATCGTCGTGACCCATGACGTGCAGGAGTCCTTGAAGATTGTCGACTACGTTTATTTTGTTTCCGCAGGAAAGATCGTTGCCGAAGGTACCGCCGAGGAGATGAAACACTCGACGGTACCCTACGTGCATCAGTTTGTCTGGGGCGAGGCCGATGGTCCGGTACCTTTCCAGTACCCGGCCCGGCCCTATGGCGAAGAACTGCTGGAAAGCGCGGTGCGCCGTGGCTAATGGCATTGCGCAGGCATTGCGCGGACTCGGTCAGCGGGTGACTTCGCGCATCTGGCGACTTGGCTATGCCAGCCGTTTCTTTCTGGCCATCCTGCTGCATTCGGGCACCGCGCTGCGGCGACTGCACCTGACGATCCGGGAAATCTATTTCACCGGCGTGTTGAGCCTGATCATCATCCTGGTCTCGGGCATGTTTGTCGGCATGGTGCTCGGCTTGCAGGGCTACGACACCCTTCAGCGCTATGGTTCGACGGAGGCGCTCGGCGTCCTCGTTTCCTTGTCGCTGGTACGCGAATTGGGGCCGGTGGTGGCGGCGCTGCTGTTTGCCAGCCGTGCCGGCTCGGCAATCACGGCCGAAATTGGCATGATGAAGGCCACCGAGCAGCTTTCCGCCATGGAGATGATGGCGGTCGATCCGATCGCCCGCGTCGTCGCGCCGCGTTTCTGGGGCGGCGTCATCTCGATGCCACTACTGGCTGCATTGTTTTCCGCGATGGGCATCTTTGGCGGCTATCTGGTCGGCGTACAGTTGATCGGGGTCGATGAAGGCTCGTTCTGGTCGCAAATGCAGGCATCCGTGGATTTCCGCGAAGATATCCTCAATGGCGTGATCAAGAGCTTCGTCTTCGGCATCATCGTCAGCTGGGTCGCCGTATTCGAGGGCTACGATGCCGAGCCCACCGCCGAAGGCGTTTCCGGGGCGACCACGCGGACCGTTGTAACATCCTCGCTGGCCATTCTGGCCGCCGACTTCATTCTCACCGCCTTCATGTTTACAGGGACATGACATGAGCCGCACTACACTTGACCTTTGGGTCGGATTCTTCGTCGCCGTCGGATTGGGGGCATTGCTATTCCTTGCCCTGAAAGTGGGCAATATGGCATCGTCCAATAGTGGCGATACTTATGCAATCCATGCCAAATTTGATAACATCGGCGGCCTGAAGGTACGCGGCGCGGTGAAGAGCGCAGGCGTCGTGGTGGGGCGCGTAACGGATATCCGCTTTGACCCCGAGGCCTATCTTGCGGTGGTGACGATCAATGTGGACTCCCGCTACAAGTTTCCGCGCGATACCTTCGCGACGATCAACACCTCGGGTTTGCTGGGCGAGCAGTACATCGGATTCGAGGTGGGCGGCGATACGGCGATGCTGCAGGCGGGCGATACGATCAAGAAGACCCAGTCGGCCGTGGTATTGGAGAAACTGATCAGCCAGTTCATGTTCAACAAGGCTGCCGAGGACGGTGGCAACAACAAGTAGTACCCAGGTGACTGAAAAAATGAAAACAACGCAGCCTGTCGGCATCAAATCCGTCGCCGTGGCCCTGGTCGCAGCCAGCCTGTTGTCCGGCTGCGCGAGTTCGGGAAATCCGAAGGATCCGATCGAGGGCTTCAATCGCGCCATGTTTGCCTTCAACGAAGGGCTCGATTCGGCCATCATCAAACCGGTCGCCACCGGTTACGAGGCCGTGTTGCCTTCTCCGGTGCGGACGGGCGTGACGAATTTTTTCAGTAATATCGAAGACGTCTTCATCGGTGTGAATAACCTGCTGCAGGGCAAGGTGCCGGAAGCGGTCAGCGATCTGGGCCGGGTCGTGATCAACACCACGATCGGCCTGCTTGGGGTGATCGATTTTGCGTCCGATGCGGGTCTGGAAAAGCACGACGAGGACTTCGGCCAGACTTTCGGCCGCTGGGGCGTCGGCAATGGCGCCTATGTGGTGATTCCGGTATTCGGTCCGCGCACCGTGCGTGACACCGTGGGCCTGGTGCTCGACGTGGCGGCCGATCCGGTGGCGAATCACGAACCGGCGCGAGTCCGCGATCTGGCACTGGTTCTGCGTCTGGTGAATGACCGGGCCAACCTGCTGCCGGCCGACAAGGTCGTCGACGAAGCGGCGCTGGACAAGTATTCCTACATGCGCGATGCCTATCTGCAGCGTCGCCGCAACCTGATCCATGACGGCAACCCGCCGCGCGAGCGCGAGGCGAGCGCGGACCCAGCGGATCTTCCGCCGACGGCGCAAGCGGGAACTCCGGAGCCTCGGGCCGAGGCTGTCCCGGGGCAGCCAGTGCCGGCGGTGTTGGCTGCGCGCACGGACACGGCAGAAGCGAAATAACGACCGCAGCAGGGCTTGTTGCCCCGGTCCCAGATAATCACAGGAAATTCCAATGAAATCCCTATTTGCATTCTTCAGCGGCGTGCTGATCGCAGCGTCCGCAATGGCCCAGGATGTCGCTCCCGATACTCTGATCAAGACGGTGTCGGAAGAGGTGCTCGACATCGTGCGCAAGGACAAGGATATCCAGTCCGGCAACACCAAGAAGGCGATCGATCTGGTGGAAGCCAAGGTACTGCCGCATTTCAATTTCACGCGCATGACGCAACTTGCCGTGGCCCGTAACTGGCGCCAGGCGAACTCGGCGCAGCAACAGGTTCTGACCAACGAGTTCCGCCTGCTGATGGTGCGGACTTATTCCAAGGCCCTGACCGAATACAAGAACCAGACCATCAACTACAAGCCTTTCGCGCTCAAGCCCGGCGAGACCGATGTTCGTGTGCGCACGGAAATCAAACAGGCCGGCGCGGGCAAGAACATCGAACTGGATTACTACCTTGAAAGGCAAGGCAACGGCTGGAAGGTCTACGACATCGAAGTCGGGGGCGTCAGCCTGGTCACCAATTACCGTGAATCCTTCGCCACCGAAGTGGCAAAAACCGGCATCGAGGGCCTGATCAAGTCCCTGCAGGCGAAGAACAAGTCGGGCGAGGCGACGTCCGTAAAGAAATGAACGACTTTTCTCCCTTCCCCTTTTCCAAGCAAAGGGGTGACTTTGGCTTGCTTCGTTTGCAGGCTCCTGAAGGGCCCGCCTTGGGGCTGCCCGGCGACAGGCCATGATCCGCATCTCCGGCGATCGCGTCGAAGTGTCGGGTCCGATGACACTGCCCGGCGCCACCGCCTTGCTTGCCGAAGGCGAAGCGGCAATCGCGTCCAATGCTTCGGTGTTCGATCTCGCTGCGGTCACGGAAATGGACTCGTCCTGCCTGGCGGTAGTCTTTGCCTGGATGCGTGCCGCACAAGCCGCCGGAAAGTCCTTGCGCCTGCTGAATCCACCCCAGAGCCTGCTGAGTCTCGCTGCCGTCTACGACGTTGCCGACCTTCTGCCGCAGCACTGAGAGTTCCGACCCTGGCCTTCGGCTTGGTCTCGCGTAATGTCCGCCGCGATCCGCATCACACAGGTTTCCAAGTGCTTCGGCAGCGTCCGGGCGCTTGACCACGTCGACCTCGAGGTTCAGCGGGGAGAGTTTTTCGGCCTGCTGGGACCCAATGGTGCGGGCAAGACCACGCTGATCTCGGCGCTGGCCGGGCTGGTGCGTGCCGATGCCGGCAGCCTGAACGTGATGGGCCACGATGTGCAGTTGGATTATCGCGCCGCTCGCCGCCTGCTGGGGGTGGTGCCTCAGGAACTGGTCTTCGATCCGTTTTTCACGGTACGGGAGTCGCTGAAAATCCAGTCCGGGTACTTTGGCATTCGCGACAACGACAATTGGATCGACGAGATACTCGAAAATCTCGGCCTGACGTCCAAGGCCAATGCCAATATGCGCATGCTGTCCGGCGGCATGAAGCGACGCGTGCTGGTTGCCCAGGCCCTGGTGCATCGGCCGCCGGTGATCGTGCTGGACGAGCCGACGGCGGGTGTCGACGTCGAACTGCGGCAGACCTTGTGGGCCTTCATAAGGCGGCTCAACGAGGCCGGCCATACCATCGTCCTCACCACGCATTATCTCGAAGAGGCCGAAAACCTGTGCAATCGCATCGCGATGCTGAAGGCCGGCCGCGTCGTCGCCCTCGACACCACGGCGCAGCTGTTGCGCCGCTTTTCCACGCATTGCCTGCGCATGCGCACGGACGGCGCGATGCCGGTCGAACTCGCCCGTGACGCGGCACAAAATGGCGGCTGGTGGTCCTTGCCCTTCGATGCCTTCGACCAGGTCGAGCCGATGCTGGCGAGGATACGCGCGGCGGGCTGCAGGATCGACGACCTCGAAATCGGCAAGCCGGATCTCGAAGAAGTCTTCGTCCGCGTCATGCAGGGGCAGCACGAAGGTCAGGCGGGCTGAGATGGGCCACGGCTTTTCGACCCTGTTCTACAAGGAGGTGCTGCGCTTCTGGAAAGTAGCCTCGCAGACCGTCGGGGCGCCGGTACTCACGGCGCTGCTCTATCTGCTGATTTTTTCGCATGTGCTGGCAGGACATGTGCAGGTGCATGGCGTCGTCTATACCGCCTTCCTGATTCCCGGGCTGGTCATGATGTCGGTGCTGCAGAATGCCTTCGCCAATTCCTCGTCGTCGCTGATTCAGTCCAAGGTCACGGGAAACATTGTGTTCGTCCTGTTGCCGCCGATCTCCTATCTGGAGTTCTACCTGGCCTATGTGCTGGCTTCCGTGGTGCGGGGCCTGGTGGTCGGTGCGGGCGTCCTGCTGGCCACCTTCTGGTTCGCCCCGCTGGACTTTGCCGAGCCCTGGTGGATTGTCGTCTTTGCCCTGATGGGTGGCGCGATACTCGGCAGCCTTGGCGTGATCGCCGGCATCTGGGCCGATAAATTCGATCAGCTCGCCGCCTTCCAGAACTTTCTGATCATGCCGCTCACCTTTCTGTCCGGTGTGTTTTACTCTGTCCACTCGCTGCCGCCTTTCTGGCAGCAGGTGTCGCACTGGAACCCGGTGTTCTACATGATCGACGGCTTTCGCCACGGCTTCTTCGGCGTCTCCGACGCTTCGCCGTGGCTGAGCCTGGCCGTGGTCGGCAGTTGCCTGGCGGTGCTGACCGTATTTACCCTGAATCTGCTGAAGCGCGGCTACAAGCTGCGTGCCTGAGGAGCGACAAATGCTAGACCCCAAACAAATCGAAACCTGGATCGCTGCCGGTCTGCCCTGCGAACATCTCTCGGTCGACGGCGACGGCCACCATTTCGCCGCCGTCATCGTCAGCGCCGAGTTTGCCGGCTTGAACCGCGTCAAGCGCCAGCAGCGCATCAACGCGATTCTCAAGGCGCGCTTCGATTCGGGCGAACTGCATGCGCTGTCGATGCAGACCCTGACCCCCGAGGAATGGAAAGCCAATGGATAAGCTGCTGATCGCGGGAGGCGTTCCGCTCTCGGGAGAAGTGGCGATTTCCGGCGCGAAGAATGCCGCCCTGCCGCTGCTGTGCGCGGCGTTGCTGACCAAAGAGCCGGTGACCTTCACCAACGTGCCGCACCTGAACGACATCGGCACGATGTTGAAGCTGCTGGCGCAGATGGGCGTCAAGGTTGCGCGCGAAGCGGCAAGAGTTGGCGCTGGCGACACGGTGACACTGGATGCTTCGGGTCTCGACAATGCCGTCGCGCCCTACGAAATGGTGAAAACCATGCGTGCCTCGATCCTGGTGCTGGGGCCCCTGGTCGCGCGCACGGGCGAGGCCAAGGTTTCGCTGCCCGGCGGCTGCGCGATCGGTGCGCGGCCGGTGGATCAGCACATCAAGGGCCTCACCGCGATGGGCGCCGAGATTGCGGTGGAACACGGCTATGTCCATGCGCGCGCCACCCGGCTGAAGGGCGCCCGGCTGTTCACCGACATGGTCACCGTGACCGGCACCGAGAACCTGATGATGGCCGCCTGCCTTGCCGAGGGCGAAACCGTGATCGAGAACGCGGCGCGCGAGCCGGAAGTGGTGGACCTGGCCAACTGCCTGATCGCCATGGGCGCGCGGATTTCCGGCGCCGGCGGCGACGTGATCCGCATCCAGGGCGTCGATGCCCTGCATGGCGCGACACATCGCATCATGCCCGACCGCATCGAGACCGGGACTTATCTGTGCGCGGCCGCCGCCACGGGTGGCGAGATACGCCTGACCGGCGCCTCGGCCACTTCGCTGGATGCCGTGATCGACAAGTTGATGGATACCGGCTGCGAGATCATCGCCGAGCGCGATGCGATCCGCCTCAAGGCGCCGCGGCGCCTGACCGCCGTCAGCATCCGCACCGCGCCCTACCCGGCCTTCCCGACCGACATGCAGGCCCAGTTCATGGCCATCAACGCCGTTGCCGAAGGCACCGCCGTGATGCGCGAGACGATATTCGAGAACCGCTTCATGCACGCCGTGGAACTGATCCGCCTTGGCGCCGACATCAAGATCGACGGCAACACCGCCTTCGTCAAGGGGGTTTCCAAACTCGATGGCGCGACCGTGATGGCCACCGACCTGCGCGCCTCGGCCAGCCTGGTCATCGCCGGCCTGGTGGCGCAGGGCGAAACCCTGATCGAGCGCATCTATCACCTCGACCGTGGTTACGAAGGACTCGAGCAAAAGCTGGCCGCTTTGGGCGCCAACATTCGCCGGGTAAAATAGCCGCATGAGCGGAATAACCATCGCCCTCTCCAAGGGCCGCATCTTCGAGGAAACCCTGCCCTTGCTGGCGGCGGCGGGCATCGTGCCGGCCGAGGATCCGGAGAAGTCGCGCAAGCTGATCATCGGTACCAATCGCGCTGACGTGCGGGTGGTCATCGTGCGCGCTTCGGACGTGCCGACCTATGTGCAGTACGGCGCGGCCGACCTCGGCATCGCCGGCAAGGACGTGCTGCTGGAGCATGGCGGAGTCGGGCTGTACCAGCCGCTGGACCTCAACATCGCCAAATGCCGCATGTGCGTCGCGGCGCCGGCCGGCTTCGATTACGCCGCCGCAGTGCGGCGCGGTGCGCGGCTGCGCATCGCCACCAAGTACATCGCCGTCGCGCGCGAGCATTTTGCCGCCAAGGGCGTGCATGTCGATCTGATCAAGCTCTACGGCTCGATGGAACTGGCGCCGCTGGCGGGTCTGGCCGAAGCGATCGTCGACCTGGTTTCCAGCGGCAGCACCTTGAAGGCCAATAATCTGGTCGAGGTCGAGCAGATCATGAGCATTTCCTCGCGCCTGGTGGTCAACCAGGCCGCGCTCAAGGTCAAGCGCGATCTGCTGCAGCCTGTCATCGCCGCGATCGAAGGCGCGATCCGATGATGCGCCGCTTGTCTACCCGGGATGCAGGCTTTCTCGCCACGCTCGACGAGTTATTGCACTTCGATGATTCGACCGACGGTGCGATCGAGCAGACCGTCGCCGAAATCCTCAGGCGCGTGCGCGCCGAGGGCGATGCCGCCGTGTTGGACTACACGCGCCGCTTCGACCAGCTCGATGTCGCCACCATGGCCGAACTCGAACTGCCGCGCAGCCAGTTGCGCCAGGCGCTCGATCGCCTGCCGCCGGCCCAGCGTTCCGCGCTCGAGGCCGCAGCGCAGCGGGTGACCTCCTATCACGAGCGGCAGAAGCTCGAATCCTGGAGCTTCACCGAAGCCGACGGCACGCGCCTGGGGCAGAAGATCACGGCGCTGGACCGGGTCGGCCTCTACGTGCCGGGCGGCAAGGCAGCCTACCCGAGCTCGGTGCTGATGAATGCGCTGCCGGCCAAGGTGGCGGGCGTCAATGAGCTGATCATGGTGGTGCCCACGCCGCGCGGCGAAAAGAATGCGCTGGTACTGGCCGCTGCCTGCCTTGCCGGCGTCGACCGGGTGTTCACGCTGGGCGGCGCCCAGGCCGTGGCCGCGCTGGCCTACGGCACGCAGACCATACCGCAGGTGGACAAGATCGTCGGTCCCGGCAACGCCTATGTCGCGGCGGCAAAGCGCCGCGTCTTCGGCACGGTCGGCATCGACATGGTGGCCGGGCCCTCGGAGGTATTGATCATCGCCGATGCCTCGGCCAACCCCGATTGGGTCGCGATCGACCTGTTCGCCCAGGCCGAGCACGACGAGCTGGCGCAGTCCATCCTCCTGAGTCCCGATGCCGGGTTCATCGCGCGGGTTGCCGCCAGCATCGAAAGGCTGCTGCCGGCCATGCCGCGCCGCGAGGTGATTGCCGCCTCGCTCAAGGGCCGCGGCGCGCTGATCCTGGTCGCCGACCTCGACGAGGCCTGCATGCTGGCCAACCGGATCGCACCCGAGCATCTGGAGCTCGCCGTGGCCGATCCCTCACCGCTGGTGGAAAAAATCCGCCACGCCGGCGCGATCTTCGTCGGCCATTACACCTCCGAGTCGCTCGGCGACTACTGCGCCGGCCCCAACCATGTGCTGCCGACTTCGCGCAGCGCGCGCTTCTCGTCGCCGCTCGGGGTCTATGATTTCCAGAAGCGATCGAGCCTGATCGAGGTGTCGCAGGCCGGCGCGCAGACCCTGGGGCCGATTGCCGCGACGCTGGCCCATGGCGAAGGGCTCACCGCCCATGCCCGCGCGGCAGAGCTGCGCATCAAGCCCTGAGAATTTCCTTCAGCGCAGCGGTAAGTGCCGCGCACTGCCCGTCGGTACCGACGGTGATACGCAGGAACTGTTCGATGCGCGGCAGCCTGAAGTGGCGCACGATGATGCTGCGTTGCCGCAGCGCCAGCGCCAACTCTTGCGCATCGCGCCGCGGATGGCGGGCGAAGACGAAGTTGGCGGCTGAGGGCAGCACCTCGAAGCCCAGAGCCCTTAAGTCGTCGACCAGCTTTTCTCGCGTCGCGATCACTGCCTCGCAGGTCTTGTCGAAATACTCGCGGTCTTCAAAGGCCGCCACGGCGCCGGCGATCGCCAGGCGGTCCAGCGGATAGGAATTGAAGCTGTTCTTGACCCGCTCCAGCGCCTCGATCAGGTCGGCGTGGCCGATGGCGAAGCCGACCCGCAATCCGGCCAGCGAGCGCGACTTGGACAGCGTCTGCACTACCAGCAGGTTCGGGTAGCTGACGGTCAAGGGGATCGCGCTCTCGCCGCCGAAATCGACATAGGCTTCGTCGACCACCACCAGCGAATCCCTGTTCGACTGCAACAGGCGCTCGATGTCGGCCAGGGGCACCAGGCAGCCGGTCGGCGCATTCGGATTGGGGAAAATGATGCCGCCGTTCGGTCGGGCGTAGGCGCCGACCTGGATCGAAAAATCCTCCGCCAACGCGATGGTTTCGAAGTCCATCTGGTACAGCCCGCAATACACGGGATAAAAACTGTAGCTGATGTCGGGAAACAGGATAGGCCGCGCCTGCTTCAGCAAGCCGAGAAAGACATGGGCGAGGACTTCGTCCGAGCCGTTGCCGACGAAGACATTGCTTGAATCGACGGCGTGATACTTGGCGATGGCGAGCTTGAGCTGCTCGGCGTTCGGATCGGGATAGAGCTTCAGCGATTCCCCGGTGGCGGCGCGGATCGCTTCGAGCGCGCGCGGCGAAGGGCCGTACGGGTTCTCGTTGGTGTTGAGTTTCACCAGGTTGGCGAGCTTGGGTTGCTCGCCCGGCACGTAGGGCTTGAGCCCCTTGACGACATCGCTCCAGAAGCGGCTCATGGCTAGGTGGAATGGCGGGTTCGGTGGTAGTGATCGAGGTTCGGCTGCGGCGTGCAGCCGGCTAGGCCGATGGTATCATGCAGCTCTCGACCCTTTGCCTGATCATCACCGTCATGCGGCAAGCCGAAATATCGCGCAACACCCTGGAAACAAAAATCCGCGTCGCCCTCGATCTCGACGGCACCGGCGTCTCCAAACTCGCCACCGGCATCGGTTTCTTCGACCACATGCTGGACCAGATCGCGCGCCACGGCATGATCGACCTGAACGTCGAGGCGCAGGGCGATCTGCACATCGACGCGCATCACACCATCGAGGATGTCGGCATCACCCTCGGCCAGGCGCTCGCCAAGGCGCTGGGCGACAAGAAGGGCCTGCGCCGTTACGGGCACGCCTATGTGCCGCTCGACGAGGCGCTGTCGCGCGTGGTGGTGGATCTGTCCGGACGGCCGGGCCTGGTTTTCAACGTGCCTTTCACGCGGGCCACGATCGGCGAATTCGATGTCGATCTGGTGCGCGAGTTCTTCCAGGGCCTGGTCAATCACGCCGCGATCACGGTGCATATCGACGCCCTGCGCGGCGACAACTCCCACCATCAGGCCGAGACCGTGTTCAAGGCCTTCGCCCGCGCGCTGCGCATGGCGGTGGAAGCCGATCCGCGTGCCGCCGGCGCCATTCCTTCGACCAAGGGCACGCTCTGATCCTTCCATGAGCGCCGTTCGCCGGGCCGTCCCAAGGATGGCGCAGTCAATGACATGGAGCCGCGAAGCGGCGAACCCCTGTCACCCCCTTCCCTGGGAAGGGGGATGGGGGGATGGTCCATGAAGGTCGTTGTAGTCGATTACGGCATGGGCAACCTGCGCTCGGTGGCCAAGGCCATCGAGCACGTGGCCCCCGAGGCCGATGTTCGCGTCAGCTCGGATGCGGGCGAGATCGCCGCCGCGGACCGCGTCGTGGTGCCCGGCCAGGGCGCGATGCCGGATTGCATGCGCGAACTGTCGGCGCGCGGCCTGCGCGAGGCGGTGATTCGTGCCGCCGCCGAAAAGCCTTTTCTCGGCATTTGCGTCGGCTTGCAGATGCTCTTCGGCCATGCCGAGGAAGGCGATGTCATGGGTCTCGAAATCCTGCCGGGCCGCGTACCGCGCTTCCCCCTCGCGGCCATGGTGGCGCCCGACGGCACGCGGCTCAAGGTGCCGCACATGGGCTGGAACCAGGTGCATCAGGCCGAGACCCACGCGCTCTGGGATGGTATCGAGGACGATGCGCGCTTCTATTTCGTGCATAGTTATTACGTCGAGCCGCAGAATCCCGAGGTGATAGCCGGTTCGACCAACTATGGCATCCCCTTTACCAGCGCGGTTGCGCGCGCTAACATCTTCGCTGTTCAATTCCACCCGGAAAAGAGCGCCCAGGCCGGATTGCGGCTGCTCGGCAACTTCATGCGCTGGAATCCCTGATCCGACCGCCTCCGGTTTTTTCATGCCTCCACATCTTCCTATGCTGCTGATACCCGCGATTGATCTCAAGGATGGTCACTGTGTCCGCTTGAAGCAGGGCGCAATGGACGATGCCACGGTGTTTTCCGAGGAGCCGGCGGCCATGGCCCGCCACTGGATAGACCAGGGTGCGCGCCGCCTGCATCTGGTCGACCTGAATGGCGCCTTTGCCGGCAAGCCGAAGAATGAAGCCGCGATCAAGGCCATCCTCAAGGAAGTCGGCACCGAGATCCCCGTGCAACTGGGCGGTGGCATTCGCGATCTGGATACCATCGAGCGCTGCCTCGACGACGGTCTGACCTACGTCATCATCGGCACCGCCGCGGTGAAGAATCCCGGCTTCCTGCACGATGCCTGCGGCGCATTTCCCGGCCACATCATCGTCGGCCTTGATGCCAGGGACGGCAAGGTTGCAGTCGATGGCTGGTCGAAGATGACCGGGCACGACGTGGTCGACCTGGCGAAAAAGTTCGAGGACTATGGCGTCGAAGCCGTGATCTATACCGATATCGGGCGCGACGGCATGCTCTCCGGCGTGAACATCGAGGCCACGGTGAAGCTGGCGCAGGCGCTGCGCATACCGGTGATTGCCAGCGGCGGCATCGCCAGCATGAAGGATGTCAAGGCGCTTTGCGCGGTACAGGGCGAAGGAATTTCCGGCGCCATCACCGGTCGTGCGATCTACGAAGGCACGCTGGACTTCAGGAAAGCCCAGGCTGAGGCGGACAAGCTCTCCGGCCGCTGAAAGCATATGAATAAATCTACTGCGCGTGCCGGATCGGGGCTTGGGCGGTGCTCGCTATCCTCATGTACAGAAACGTACATTCCGGTAGCTGCGCTCCGGCCGCACCCCGCTGCGGCCCGCTCGCTACGATTTCTTCAAATGCTTTAACACCCAATGCTCGCCAAACGCATCATCCCCTGTCTCGACGTCAACGCCGGCCGCGTGGTCAAGGGCGTCAATTTCGTCGAACTGCGCGATGCCGGCGATCCGGTCGAGATCGCGCGCCGCTACGACGAGCAGGGGGCCGACGAACTCACCTTCCTCGACATCACGGCCAGTTCCGACGACCGCGACATCATTCTGCACATCGTCGAGGCTGTCGCTTCGCAGGTGTTCATTCCGCTGACCGTGGGCGGGGGCGTGCGCCAGGTCGAGGACGTGCGCCGGCTGCTGAATGCCGGGGCCGACAAGGTCAGCATGAACACCGCCGCAGTCAATAATCCGCAACTGGTGGCCGATGCGTCGGCCAGGGTCGGTGCGCAGTGCATCGTGGTGGCCATCGACGCCAAGCAGACGGCGCCCGGCCGCTGGGAGGTATTCACCCACGGCGGACGCAAGAACACCGGACTGGATGCCATCGAGTGGGCACGCAAGGTCGAGAGCCTGGGCGCCGGGGAAGTCCTGCTGACCAGCATGGACCGCGACGGCACCAAGGCAGGTTTCGATCTTCCGCTCACCCGTGCGATCGCCGAAGCGGTGGGCATTCCGGTGATCGCCAGCGGCGGCGTCGGCACGCTGCAGCATCTGGCGGACGGGGTCACGCTCGGCAAGGCCGATGCGGTACTGGCAGCGAGCATTTTTCATTACGGCGAATACACCGTGCGCCAGGCCAAGGAATACATGAAGAGCCGCGGCATCGAGGTCAGGCTGTGAGCGCGCCGCGCAGCAGCCAATGGCTGGACGAGGTGCAGTGGGACGAGCAGGGCCTGGTTCCGGCGATCGCCCAGGATGCGGTGACCGGCGAGGTGCTGATGTTCGCCTGGATGAACCGTCAGGCGCTGGCCTTGACCGCGGAAACCGGCCATGCCGTGTATTGGTCGCGTTCGCGCGGGCGCCTGTGGCACAAGGGCGAGGAGTCCGGCCACACGCAGAAGGTGCTTGAGTTGCGCGCCGATTGCGACAAGGATGTGGTGTTGATGAAAGTCGAGCAGAGCGGCGGCATCGCCTGTCACACCGGCCGCCGCAGCTGTTTTTTCAACCGACTTGAAACCTCGGGCTGGCAGGATGTAGAGCCCGTCCTCAAGGACCCGAAGGAGATATACAAATGATCGATCTCGAAGTCATGCACCGCGTGCAGGCGACGCTGCTCGAACGCAAGGGCGCGGCGCCCGACTCATCCTACGTCGCCAGCCTGTATGCCAAGGGTACCGACGCGATCTGCAAGAAGGTGGCGGAGGAGGCGGCCGAAACCATCATGGCGGCCAAGGACGGCGATCGCCTGCATCTGGTGCGGGAAGTGACGGATCTCTGGTTCCACAGCATGGTCCTGCTGACCCAGTTCGGCATCGGTGTCGACGACGTGATGGTCGAGTTTCGCCGCCGCGAAGGCATTTCCGGCATCGACGAGAAGAACAGCCGGAACCCTGAACCATGAGCGACTGCATTTTCTGCAGGATTGCGCGTGGCGAAATTCCTGCAAAAAAGATTTACGAAGACGAGGAAATCTTCGCCTTCCACGACATCAACCCGATCGCGCCGGTGCATTTCATGATCGTGCCCAAGCTGCATATCGCCTCGCTGATGGAGGCCGACATGAGTCACCAGATGGTGCTCGGCCGCATTCTGGCCAAGGCCAACGAACTGGCCAGGAGTCAGGGGTTGACCGAAGGCTTTCGCACCATCATCAACACCGGGCGGATCGGACATCAGGAGGTGTATCATCTCCACGTTCATATTCTGGGCGGCCCCGAGCCCCTGGGGTCCATGCTCAAACGCAAGGCGCCTTGAGAATTCACTGAGCGCGAGGAGACACGTAATGGGTTCTTTTAGTATCTGGCACTGGCTGATTGTCCTGGTAATCGTCATGCTGGTGTTCGGCACCAAGAAGCTGCGCAACATGGGGTCGGACCTCGGCGGCGCGGTGAAGGGATTCAAGGACGGCATGAAGGAAGCCACGGCCGACAAATCCGCCGACAAGCCAGCCGAGCCGCAACAGGTCACCGGCCAGACGATCGATGTCGAGTCGCGGCGGGAGCAGACCAAATCCTGATTCCGGACGCTTGCGTTCTGCCGACTTCTGCCCTCGGCAGCTAGTCGGCAGCGTTCTTCTCTGCTCCATTCCGTCAATTTAGAGTTCCCAGCGCAGCCATGTTCGACGTCGGTCTTACCGAGTTGATGGTCATTGCCGTGGTGGCGCTGGTCGTCATCGGCCCGGAGCGCCTGCCCAAGGTTGCGCGCACGGCCGGACTTCTCCTTGGTCGCCTGCAGCGCTATGTCAGCGACGTCAAGGCCGACATCAATCGCGAAATGCAGCTCGACGAACTGAAGAAGATGCAGCAGCAGATGACCGATCAGGTTAAAGGCCTCGAGGCCTCGGTGACTCACGAAATGCGCGAAGTCGAATCCTCGGTCAACAAGGCGATCGAGCCCCTGGCCACGGATGCCGCCGTCCCGTCAGCGCCAACTCTTGAGGCGGCGGTCGAGTCCGGGGCGGCGCCAGGTGCCGAACCTGCGCCAGCCGTCATCGCCGAAACAACAAAATCCTGATGGCCGAAGAACAGGAGACATTTTTCTCGCATCTGGTCGAGCTGCGCGACCGCCTGATCCGCATTGTCATCGCGGTCGGCGTGGTCTTCGTGCCCCTGGCCTTCTTTGCCCGCGAGTTGTACTCGGTGCTCGCCGCGCCTCTGCTGGCAACCTTGCCCGCCGGCGGGCAGATGATTGCCACCGACGTGGTCGGCGTTTTTCTGGTGCCGATGAAGGTTGCGTTGGCAGTGGCCTTCCTGGTGGTTCTGCCTTACGTGCTGTATCAGATATGGGCCTTTGTCGCGCCTGGCCTTTACGCCCACGAGAAGAAGCTGGCGATGCCGCTCTTGGCGGCCTCGGTGATATTGTTTTTCATCGGCATGGCCTTCGCCTATTTTGCGTTTTTCCCGATGGTGTTCGGCTTCATGGCGAAGTTCGCGCCCGAAGGCGTGGCCTGGATGACCGACATCGAGAAATACTTTTCCTTCGTCCTCACCATGTTCCTCGCCTTCGGCGTCACCTTCGAGGTGCCGGTGATCGTCATCGTGCTGGTCAAGATCGGCGTGGTCGATGTGGTCAAGCTGCGCGAGTGGCGGCCCTACGTGATCGTCGGCGCCTTCATCGTCGGTGCGGTGTTCACGCCGCCCGACGTGATTTCGCAGTTCATGATGGCGGTGCCGCTGTGGCTGCTCTATGAGCTTGGCATCATACTGGCGAATCTCATCGTGCGTCCGGCCGCGGTCGCCGCAGGCGAGTCGGATTATCGGCCGCCTTCCGACGCGGAAATGAACCAGGAGCTCGATCGCGCAGAGCAGCAGGCGCGCGACCAGCAGACCTGAGCGCTGACCCGTGGCGAGGCAGGTTCCCGCGCGGCTTTCCAGTGACGCCGAGGTTCGGGCGCTCGCCGCCTCATCCTTGGTCAAGCTGTTCGACAGCCTCTACGAAGGCGCCGTGGTCATCGACCAGGACGGCCGCATCACCTGGATCAACGACAAGTACAAGGCGCTGATCGGTTGGAACGGCAGCGAGCCGATCGAGGGCCGTGCCATCGAGGAAGTGCTGCCCAACAGCCGTTTGCGCCAGGTGATGGAGACCGGGCAGGCGGACCTGCTGGATGTCCTGACCCTCGGGCGGCGCCAGATGGTGGTGTCGCGCATCCCGCTGCATGGCGAAGCCGGCAACGTGATCGGCGCCCTGGGCGTGATTCTCTACGACCGGCTGCAGGCCTTGAAGCCGATAGTCTCCAAGTTCCAGCAGATGCAGACGGATCTCGCCACGGTGCGCAAGCAACTCGCGGACGGACGCCAGGCCAAGTATCGCTTCAGCCAGTTCATCGGCGCCAGCCGCCTCGCGGTCGACACCAAGGAGCTGGCGCGTCGCGCCGCGGAGCGCGAAGGCGCGGTGCTGCTGCTGGGCGAGACCGGCACCGGCAAGGAGTTGCTGGCGCATGCCATTCATGCCGCGAGCCGGCGCTCCGAGGGGCCGCTGGTCAGCCTCAATGCCGCGGCGATTCCCGAAGCCCTGCTGGAGGCCGAGCTGTTCGGCGTCGAGCCGGGCGCCTATACCGGTGCCGGGGCCAAGTCGCGTAGCGGCAAGTTCCAGCTCGCCGACGGTGGCACGCTGTTTCTCGATGAGGTCGGTGACATGCCACTGTCCCTGCAGCCGAAGTTGTTGCGGGTCCTGCAGGAGGGGGAAGTCGAGCCCCTGGGCGGCAACCAGTTGCGCGCCGTCAATGTCCGCGTGATCGCCGCCACCAGCCGCGATCTCAAGTCCATGGTGGACGCCGGGAGTTTTCGCGCCGACTTGTACTACCGGCTGAACGTCCTGCCGATTCGTCTGCCGCCCCTGCGCGAGCGGCGCGAAGACGTTTCGATGCTGTGCGAAACCCTGCTGGAGCAGATTGCCGAGCAGGGCGGCGAAGCGTCCTGCACGCTGGCGGCCGATGGCTTGGCACGGTTGATAGCCTACGACTGGCCGGGCAACGTGCGCGAACTGCGCAACGTGCTCGAACAGGCGATGGCACAGTCCGATAGCCGCCGTCTGACTAGCGCCGACTTTCCGATGCTGCCGACGCCCCAGGTGGCCGCTCAGCTAGATGTGATGGAATCTGTGGCGAATTCCCTGGAGCCACGCGTGCGTCCTTTGCGCGAGGCCGTCGCCACGGCCGAGCGCCAGGAGATCCTGCGCGCGCTGGAAGCCACGGGCGGGGTCAAGCTGCATGCGGCGAAGTTGCTGGGAATCAGCCGCGCCCAGCTCTACGAGAAGCTCGCCATCCTTGGCATCCTGTCTCAAGAAACCGACACCTGAGCGCTTGTCCTGTTTTCCGGACACTTTTTAAAAAGTCAATAAGTTCAATAGATTAAGTTAATTGATTGATTTTCGTGTCCGGACATCAGGACAGTCGGGGCTCAATCAAGTCAGCAGAATATCGGTCATATATATGACCTGCCAGGATTTCAGGGGGCTGGCACATCTCCTGCATAAGCTAAAGCCGAACCCGTTCCTGCGGGCATCATTTCATCCAAGGAGGACCAGACATGAAATTGAAGACATTGGCTTTTGCATCCCTGGCGACGATGGCGGTCACACTCGCCGCCCCGGTCGGCGCCCAGGAGCTCAAGATTGCCCTCATCGCCGGGAAGACCGGAGCCCTTGAAGCCTATGCCAAGGAAACCGAAGCCGGTTTCATGATGGGCCTCGAGTATTTGACCAAGGGCACCATGACGCTCAACGGGCGCAAGATCAAGGTCATCGTCAAGGACGACCAGAGCAAGCCGGACCTGGCCAAGGCTGCCCTGGCCGAAGCCTACGGCGACGACAAGGTCGATATCGCCGTCGGCACCACCTCGTCGGGTGCGGCGCTGGCGATGCTGCCGGTGGCCGAGGAGTACAAGAAGGTCCTGATCGTCGAACCGGCCGTGGCCGACGCGATCACCGGCGACAAATGGAATCGCTACATCTTCCGCACTGGCCGCAATTCCACCCAGGACGGTCTGGCTGCCGCGGCAACCCTGATGGGCGACGTCAATGTCGCCTTCCTGGCGCAGGACTATGCCTTCGGCCGCGACGGCATCAAGGCCTTCAAGGAATCGCTGGCGGCCGTGAAGAGCAAGGCCAAGGTCGTGCATGAGGAATACGCGCCGCAGAACGCGACCGATTTCACCGCCTCGGCACAACGCATATTCGATGCGCTGAAAGACAAGCCGGGCCGCAAGATTCTTTCCATCTACTGGGCCGGCCCCAATCCGCTGACCAAGATCGCCGACATGAAGCCCGAGCGCTATGGCATCGAACTGTCCGCCGGCGGCAACATCCTGCCAGTCATGAAGGGCTGGAAGAATCTGGCCGGCATGGAAGGCAGCATTTACTACTACTACGCCTTCCCGAAGAACGCGATGAACGACTGGCTGGTCGCCGAAAACCAGAAGCGCTTCAAGCAGCCGCCGGATTTCTTCACGGCAGGCGGTTTTGCCGCGGCCAGCGCAGTGGTCACGGCCTTGACCAAGGCCGGCTCGAGCGACACCGAGAAGCTGATCGCCGCCATGGAGGGCCTGTCCTTCGATACACCCAAGGGCAAGATGACTTTCCGCAAGGAAGACCACCAAGCGATGCAGCCGATGTTCCACTTCCGCATCAAGAAGGCCCAGGCCAACGAGTGGGACCTGCTGGAACTGGTGCGCGAGTTTCCGGCCGCCGAACTGCCGGTTCCGGTCAAGAACAAGCGCTGAAGGACCGGCAGCAGGGCGGGCCTGGCCCGCTGCTGCGCGCAGGGCCGGAGTCGCCATGCTCCGGCCCGTGTCCGAGGCTTGCCATGATCGCCCTGGTGAATTCATTGCCATGAACAACGAGCATCCCGTCCTGTCGACGCACGGTCTCAGCATCCGCTTCGGCGGCCATGTTGCGGTCAACAATGTGAGCTGCGAATTCCGGCCGGGAACCCTGACCGCGATCGTCGGGCCCAATGGCGCCGGCAAGACGACCTACTTCAACCTGATGTCGGGGCAGTTGCCGCCGACCTCGGGCACGGTGCGCCTGTATGGCGAGGACGTGACCCGCCTCGGTGCGCCGCAGCGGACCAAGCGCGGCATCGGCCGCGCCTTCCAGCTGACCAACCTGTTTCCCAACCTGACCGTGCTCGAAAATGTGCGCCTGACGGTGCAGAGCCGCGCCGGGCTCGGCCTGAACATGGTCTCGATGTGGGCCAGCCATGTCGAACTGATCGAGAAGGCCGAGCATTTCCTGCATGTCACCGCACTGAGGGAGCGCCGCGACGAACTGGCCTCGGCGCTGTCGCACGGCGACAAGCGCAAGCTCGAAATCGCGATCCTGCTGGCCCTGGAGCCGGACATCTTCATGTTCGACGAACCTACCGCCGGCATGAGCGTGGACGAGGTGCCCGTGGTGCTCGACCTGATCCACCACATCAAGGCCCAGGGCGACAAGACCATCCTGCTGGTGGAGCACAAGATGGACGTGGTGCGCTCACTGGCCGATCGTATCATCGTGCTGCACAACGGCTACCTGGTGGCCGACGGCGATCCGGCCGAAGTCATGGCCTCGCCGATCGTGCAGGAAGCCTATCTGGGGACGGGGATGGCCGACCATGTTTAGACCTTTCCCCCATCCCCTTTCCCAAGGAAAGGGGCGATCAGGGTTCAGCCACAGTCTTTGTAAGACTGTGGCTTCCAATTATTTGACTTCATGGCGCCTTCGGGCGGCCGGGCGGCGCCATGTCTGAGCTCTTGCTGCAACTCGAAGGAGTGCATACTCACATCGGCCAGTATCACATCCTGCAGGGTGTCGATCTGGCGGTGCCCAAGGGCGGCATCACCGTGCTGCTGGGGCGCAACGGCGCCGGCAAGACCACCACGCTGCGTACCATCATGGGCCTCTGGCATGCCTCGCGCGGCACCGTGCGTTTCGCGGGCGGCGACATCACGCAGAGCCCGACCCCCGAGATCGCCTGCGCCGGCATCGCCTATGTGCCGGAGACCATGAGCATCTTCTCCGACCTGACGGTGCGCGAAAACCTGTTTCTGGCGGCGCGCGGCGTCAAGAGCGCGGACCAGATGGACGAGGCGCGCCTGGAATGGATTTTCGGCTTCTTCGGCGCCCTGAAGAAATTCTGGAACCAGCCCGCGGGCACCCTGTCCGGCGGCCAGAAGCAGATGGTGGCGATTGCCCGTGCCATCGTCGAACCGAGGAAACTCTTGCTGATCGACGAGCCGACCAAGGGCCTGGCGCCGGCCATCATCCAGGGCATGATCGCGGCCTTCCGCGAACTCAAGCAGACCGAAACCATACTTCTGGTGGAGCAGAACTTCAGCTTCGTCAGCGCGCTGGGCGACTCGGTGGCGGTGATGGATGGCGGACGCATCGTGCATTCGGGGTCGATGGCCGAACTGACGGAAGACCGGGACTTGCAGCACAAGCTGCTCGGTCTGTCGCTGGACACTCACCAATAGGAGCGGACATATGACGACGATAGCGACCGTCGCAGCTCAGGACTCGGCCCTGCCCAAGCTTCGCGTGGACATCCTGCCGCTGCTGCTGGTGCCTGTACTGGCGCTGGCGATGCTGCCGCTGGTCGGCAGCTTCCCGACCTGGGTGACGCTGACCGTGGCCGGGCTGGCCATGGGCATGATGGTGTTCATGATGGCCAGCGGCCTGACGCTGATCTTCGGCCTGATGGACGTGCTCAATTTCGGCCACGGCGCCTTCGTTTCGGTCGGCGCCTTCACCGCCACGCTGGTGCTGCTGCCGATGAAGGGCTGGGTCGAGGCCGACTCGATCCTGTTGAACCTGTCGGTGCTCGGTCTCGCCATCGTGCTGGCGATGCTGGTCACCGGCATGCTCGGCTGGGCCTTCGAGCGCATCATCATCCGCCCGGTGTATGGCCTCCACCTCAAGCAGATCCTGATCACCATGGGCGGCATGATCGTCGCCGAGCAACTGATCCATGTCATCTGGGGCGCCGAGCAGATTCCGCTGCAACTGCCGACAACCTTCCGCGGCGCCTTCATCATCGGCGACGCGGCGCTGGAAAAATACCGCCTGATCGCTGTCGGCGTCGGGCTCACGGTGTTCGTCACCATGTTCCTGGTGCTCAACCGGACCAAGGTCGGCCTGCTGATCCGCGCCGGCGTCGAGAACGGCGAAATGGTCGAGGCGCTGGGTTATCGCATCCGGCGCCTGTTCGTCGGCGTTTTCATGGCCGGCTCGGCGCTGGCCGGACTCGGCGGCGTGATGTGGGGCCTCTACAAGGAGACGCTGACGGCGGCGATCGGCGGCGAGATCACGGTGCTGGTGTTCATCGTCATCATCATCGGCGGGCTCGGTTCGGTCGGCGGCTGCTTCATCGGCGCCATGCTGGTGGCATTGGTTGCGAACTATGCCGGCTTCCTCGCGCCCAAGGTGGCGCTGGTGTCCGACATCCTGCTGATGGTCACGGTATTGTTGTGGCGGCCGCAGGGTCTGTATCCCGTGGCGAAGCGCTGAGATCATGATCAAGACCCTGCTTTCCGGTGACCTGCCGCGCAGCCGTCTGCTGTCGGCACTGCTGCTGGTGGTGCTGTTCGGCCTTGCCCTGGCGCCCTTCCTGTTTCCCGGCGCGCGCTCGCTGAATGTCGCGGCGACCATCTGCGTCTTCATCGTGCTGGTCGCCTCCTACGACCTGCTGCTGGGTTACACCGGCATCGTCTCCTTCGCCCACACGATGTTCTACGGCATCGGTGCCTACGGCGTCGGCCTGGCCCTGCACGCCATGGGGCCGAGCTGGTGGGCGATCTTCGTCGGCACGGCGGGCGCGCTTTCGCTCTCGCTGGTGCTGGCGCTGGTCATCGGCCTATTCTCCTTGCGCGTGCGGGCGATTTTCTACGCCATGATCACGCTGGCGGTGGCTTCGGCCTTCGCCGTGCTCGCCTCGCAGCTGTCCGACCTCACCGGCGGCGAGGACGGCCGCACCTTCAGGGTGCCGGAACTCCTGCAGCCGGGCTTCCATCTGTTCGAGGGCGAGATCCTCGGCCGCGCCATCGACGGCAAGCTGATCACCTACTACCTGGTGTTCTGCTCCGCCCTGGCGCTGTTCCTGTTCATGCTGCGCATCGTCAATTCGCCCTTTGGCCGCGTACTGCAGGCAATCCGCGAAAACGATTTTCGTGCCGAGGCGCTCGGTTACCGCACCGTCATCTACCGAACCCTGGCCAACTGCCTCGGGGCCCTGATCGCGACCTTGGCCGGCGTGCTGATGGCGCTCTGGCTGCGTTACGTCGGCCCCAAGACCATGCTGTCCTTCGAGGTCATGACCGACATCCTGCTGATCGTGGTGATCGGCGGCATGGGCACCGTCTATGGCGCGGTGATCGGTTCGGCGCTGTTCATCCTGATGCAGAACTACCTGCAAGTCCTGATGAAGGAAGCCTCCGGCGCGATGGCCGGCGTGCCGCTGCTGGCCAACCTGTTCCATCCCGATCGCTGGCTGCTGTGGCTGGGCGTGCTGTTCGTGCTCTCGGTGTATTTCTTCCCCACCGGCATCGTCGGCCGGCTGCGGACCAGGGCTGCCTTGCGGAGACTGCGATGAGCCTGGTGCGGGTCGAACGTGCCGACGCCGTGACGCGCGTGGTGCTGTGTCGGGTAGGGATGCAAAATGCCCTGGTACCGGAACTGCTCGCTGATCTGCTGGCCGCGCTGGCCAGGTTGCAGGACGATGCCTCCTGCCGCGCCGTGGTGCTGGCGGCCGAGGGCCCGGCTTTTTCGATCGGCGGCGACATGCGCCGCTTCCGGCGCGAACGCGAGCGCGGCGATTTGCGCGCCTATGGTGCAGGGCTGGTCGGGCAACTCAATGAAGCCATCCTCGCCCTGATCGACCTGCCGCAGCCGGTGGTGGCCGCGGTGCATGGCCTCGTCACCGGCGGTGCCATCGGCCTGGTATTGGCCGCCGATCTGGTCATGCTGGCGCCGCCGGTCGTGTTCAAGGCGCACTACGCCACCGCCGGTTTCGGCCCCGACGGCGGCTGGACCGCGCTGGTCAGCCGCCTTGCCGGGCGGCGGCGGGCGGCGGCAGCGCTGCTGCTGAACCGCAGCCTTCGGGCCGAAGAGGCGGTGGCCTGGGGCCTGGCCAGCGAGGTGGTCGCCGCCGAGGAATTGCAGACGTCGGCAATGGCTGCCGCAAGAAAGGTCGCAGCCTATCCCGCCGGCACCATGCGCGCCGCAAAAGGGCTGCTGTGGGGCGATCGCGCGCAGCTTGCCGCCGACCTGGACGCCGAGCGCGCCCGCTTCGTCGAGCTGATCGCCGCGCCGGAAGCCGTGGCCGGCGTCGATGCCTTCCTGCGCGACTTCGCCGACTACCCCGACGCCCCGGATCTGGAGGACGCCATATGTTGATACCCGACTGGTTGGCAAAGCATGCCGCACAGTTTCCGCAGCAGGTCGCGCTGGTCGATCTGCACAGCAAGCGCTCGGTCAGCTACGCGCAACTCAACCAACGCGCCAGCCGCTTCGCCGAGTACATGCGCGAGCGCTGGCAGATCCGGCCCGGCGACCGGGTCGCGGTGCTGGCGCACAGTTCCTCCGATTACGTCGAGATGCTCTACGGCTGCGGCAAGCTCGGCGCCATCATGGTCTGCCTCAACTGGCGCCTGGCACTGCCCGAACTCTCCGGCATCGTGGCCGACGCCGAGCCGGCGGCGATCGTCTGGGGCGACGAGTTCGAACAGACCGGTGCCGCGCTGGCTGATGCCTGCGGGCTTTCGCGGCGCATGGTCGTTGGCGCGCCGCGCGGCAAGGTGGCCGGCTATGAGGCGGCGCTGGCCGAGATGTCGGGCGCCAGCATCGAGATGCCCTGGCGCCAGCACGAGGACGTCTGGTACCTGTTGTACACGGCCGGCACCACGGGCAAGCCCAAGGGCGTGCTGCAGACCTGGGGCATGGCCTTCACCAACGCGGTCAACGGCATGCTCGCGGTCGGCCTGCGGCGCGAGGACAAGCTGCTTTCGGTGCTGCCCTACTTCCATACCGGCGGCCTGAACCTTTACCTGAACCCGATGATCATGGTCGGCGGCACCACGCTGATCATGCGCCAGTTCGACGTGGACCAGACCATGGAACTGCTGGAGCGCGAAGCCACGATCATGTTCGGCGTGCCGGCGATCTACCTGTTCCTGAGCCAGCATCGCCGCTTCGCCAGCGCCAACTTTTCGCGGGTGCGCAACTGGGCCTGCGGCGGCGCGCCCATCCCCAGAACCCTGCTCGAGCAGTACCTGGCCAAGGGCGTCACGATCTGCTTCGGCTTCGGCATGACCGAGACCGGGCCGACCGTGTTCCTCACCGACGAGGCTACGGCGCGCAGGAAGGTCGGCACGGTCGGCAAGCCGGTGATGTACGTCGAAGGCCGGGTCGTGGATTCGACCACGCGCCAGCCGCTGGGCGCCAACCAGCGCGGCGAGCTGCTGCTGTGCGGCCCCGGCCTCACGCCCGGCTACTGGCGCAATCCGGAGGCGACGGCCAAGGCCTATGCGGACGGCTGGTTATGCACCGGCGACATCGCCTATTTCGACGAGGAGGGCGATTACTACATCGTCGATCGCTCCAAGGACATGTATATCTCGGGCGGCGAGAACGTCTATCCGGCCGAGGTGGAAAACGTCATATTCCAGATGGAAGGCGTCGCCGAGGCGGCGGTGATCGGCGTCCATGACGACAAGTGGGGCGAGGTCGGCAAGGCCATCGTGGCGCTGAAGCCGGACGCGACGGTGACGGCCGAAGAGGTCGTCGCGCATTGCAAGGCCCGGCTGGCCGGCTTCAAGGCGCCCAAATACGTGGTCTTCGTTCCCGCCGTGGCGCGCAATGCCGCCGGCAAGCTGGACAAGCCGACGCTGCGCAAGCAGTTCGGAGACGCTGTTTGATGAGCAGTTACCAGCGCGTCCTGCTGCAAAGCGATTTCGACCGTTTCGCGAAGCTCACCGGCGACAACAATCCGATCCACTGCGATCCGGATTTCGCCGTGAAGAGCCATTTCGGCGCCACCGTGGCGCACGGCATGATGCTCTACAGCTGCATCTGCAAGGCGCTGACGGAGCAGATCGGGCCCGGCGTGGTGCAGACGGAGCAGGCGCTGATGTTTCCCAATCCGACCTATGCCGGCGACCGGCTTCGCATCGATCTGCAGGTCGATGCGGAAAGGGGGGGCTTGCTCGATATCCTTGCCGAGGTCACGAAAGTTGGCGCTGGTGATACGCCGATTCCAACCGCAGTCGGACGTTGTCGCGTCGTCGCGCCGGGCGTCGCCGTGCCGGTGGTGCCTCCGGCGCCACATCCGTCCGAGGCGGGCGACGCCGAACTCTACGGCCTGCGACCTGGCATGAGCGCCAGCGCCACGCGCACCTTCGGCGCCGCCGATCTCGACGAATACGGCGACCTGAGCGGCGACCGCAACCCGATTTTCCGCGACGACCTCGAAGCGCGCGCGCGGGGCTTCAGCGGCCGCATCATGCCCTGGCCGCTCCTGGCAGGCATGTTCTCCGACCTACTCGGCACGCGATTGCCGGGACGCGGCACGGGATGGATGAAGCAGCAGCTGCGCTATCCGACGGCCGCATACCCCGGCGAGGCGCTGACGGCGACGGTTGCCATTACGCGGCTGCGCGCGGAAAAGGAACTGGTCAATTTGGCGACCCGGGTCGCCACCGCGGATGGCTGCGTGGTCTGCGACGGCGAGGCCTTGGTGCTGGTGAGAAATTTGGAAAATAAGTTGGAAAGTAAGTTGGTGAACAAGCTCGCAAACAAGCCGGGGCTGGAATCCGCATGAACGAGGTCGGCATACTCGGTTACGGCCTGTATCTGCCGGCGCAGCACATGAGCGCCGCCGACATCGCCGCGGCGACCGAGGGCCGCTGGTCGGCGGCGGCGGTGCGTGACAAGCTGGGCATCGTGCGCAAGACCGTTCCCGGCAGCGAGGACGGCACCCAGGAGATGGGCGCCCGCGCGGCGCTCGACGCGCTTGCGCGCTGCGGCCTAGATGCCATGGAAATCGACCTGATCCTGTGCATGGGCGAGGAGTGGAAGGAGTACCCGCTGACCACCTCGGCGATCCACATCCAGGAGCGCATCGGTGCGCGCCGCGCCTGGGGCATCGACCTCCAGCAGCGCTGCAATACCACGGTGGCGGCGATCAAGATCGCCAAGGACATGATGACCGCCGATCCGGAGATCGCGACGGTGCTGATCGTCGGCGGCTACCGCAATGGCGATCTGATCGACTACACCGATCCCGACGTCTCCTTCATGTACGACCTGGCGGCGGCCGGCGGCGCGCTGATTCTGCGGCGCGGCCTGGGCCGCAACCTCGTGCTCGGCAGCCACATCATCACCGACGGTTCCTTCTCGCGCGACACCGGCGTGCGCTACGGCGGCACCGTGCAGCCGATCGAGTCACTGCCGGAGGAAACGCTGAACGAACTGCGCGTGCGCGGCAACCGCAGCCTTTGCGTATTCGACGCCGAGCACATGAAGACGCGTCTCAACGAGGTTTCCATGCCCAACTGGCTGGCCTGCATCGATCGGGCGCTGGAAAAGAGCGGGGCGACGCGCGCCGACATCGATTTTCTGAATGTGCTGCACTTCAAGCGCTCGATGCATGGCGGCTTGCTGGAAACCCTCGGCCTTGCACCCGGGAAGTCGGTGTACCTGGAAGACTACGGCCATGCCGGGCAGGTGGACTTCATGGTTTCCCTGCATGAAGGATTGCGCCAGGGGCGCCTGAAGGATGGCGACCTGATGGTCGCCATCGCCGCCGGGATCGGCTACGTCTGGGGCGCGACCGTGGTGCGCTGGGGCCGGGGCGACCTCAACCCTCGTTGAATCCGAAGCGTTCGACGAATTGTTGCGGTTCGAGCGCGGGCCCCTTGAAATCGGCCTGCATGTAGTCGCAGCCGAGTTCCTTGAGTCGGCCCGCCGCCGCTTCGTCGGCGACACCGACGGCCACCACGTCCAGCCGCAGGAGGTGGGCCATGGCGATCATCGACTGCAGGATATGTTCGGACTTCGGCGCGCCGGCAAGGTCGCGTGCCGCCGAAACGTCGATCCTGATTTCCTGAAACGGCATGCCGGAAAGTCCGAACAGCGATGATATGGTCATGCCCGGATCGTCGATCGACAGCTTCACGCCGAGGTCCTTGAGGCGACCAAGCGTTTCCCGCGTAATCGCTTCTTCGCCCAGTATCGAAGTCTCGCCGATACCCAGAATCAGCGTACCCGGCCGCCTGCTCCAGGTGCCCAGCGCACGCTGCACCACGTCCAGCAGTTCCGTATGGCGCAGCGCGCGGGCCGGCAGCTTGACGCCGATGCGCAAGTCCAGGCCTGCGCTGTAGCGGAACTCGGAGACATTGCGCAGCGCACGATTCAGGATCGAGGAGACCAGGTCGGCAACCTTGTCCGCCGCGTCCGCCGCGGCGAAGGCCTGCTCCGCGTCGATCATGCCCAGCGCGGGATCGCGCCAGCGCAGCAGGCCTTCGGCACCCATGACCTGACCTCGGCGCAGATCGTACTGGGGCTGAAATACCAGTTCGAGCGCATCTTCCGAAACTGCCGTGCGCAGGCGATTTTCATAAAGGAGCTGCGCTGCGGCCGAATTGTCGCAGTCGTCGGCGTGGTCGGCGACGCGGCCCGGCAGCTCCCGGGCGCGGGTGCAGGCGCTCTTGGCCCTCTGCAACAGGGTTTCCGCCTGATCTCCATGCTCCGGATACATGGCGATTCCGATCGCCGGGTTGGCGTAGATTTCCTCCTCACCGATCCAGAACGGCATATCCAGCGCGCGCAGCAGTTTCTTCGCCGCCAGTAGCGCCACGGCAGGCCCCTCGACGGTCGACAGGACGCAGGCAAAATCGTCCCGGCCCAATGCGCCAACCAGATCGTCCGGTCGCAGCACGTCGATACGCAGGGAGGCGGCGACACGGTTGCGCACGGCATCGCCGACCTGGTAACCCCACACCGCGTCGATGCGGCTTATCACGCCGCAGTCGATGACCAGTACCGCCAGATTCCCGCCGTCGGACTTTCTTTCCTCGACTGTCCCGCGCAGCGCCTGCAGAACCCCGCTTGTCCCGGCAACCGAATGATTATCCGCCGCTGGGGGCTCTGCGGACCCTTCCTCGCTCATAGGAACAGCTCTCGCGGATCGATCTTGACAGTGCCATACTCCAGCGAGCGCTGGATCCGGTAAGGCTCGCCGGGCCGGACCTTGGGGTCCTTCATCAGGTCGAGCATCTTGTAGGGCACCAAGGGGTCGCCCTTGGCGTCCCTGACCACCATCAGGCGCGGTTGCATGCGGCGCACCATGTTCTGGGCGATCACGATGGCGACTTCGCCGCTGTTCAGCTCGACCACGCTGCCGACCGGGAAAACCCCGATGCACTGGATGAATTGTTCGACCAGTGCCGGATGGAAGCGCTTGCCGCGCTCCTTGTAGATGAGGCTCAAGGCGTTTGCCGGAGACAGGTTTTCCCCTAAGGGTCGCGGTGCCGTGAGCGTGTCGAAGCTATCCACGATGCCCGCGATCAAGCCCGGCAGGGCAATCGCGTCCCCGCGCAATCCGCGCGGATAGCCGCTGCCGTCGAAGCACTCGTGGTGCAGCGAGGCAAGTCCCGGCAGCTCCGGGGGAAGGCCGGGCGTGTCGCTGAGCGTACGCACCGAATGGTTCACATGCGTCTTGTAGAGTTCGACTTCTTCCGCGTTCGCGGGGCCGCGCGCGGCGAGTTGGGCGGGCAGCTTCAACTTGCCGACGTCCTGCAGCAAACCCAGCATGCCGAGCATTTGTATGCGGTCAGGCGGCAGTTGGAGGAAGCGCCCGAAAATGGTCATCATGACCGAGATCCCCACGGCGCGGCTCAATGCTTCGCCGCCCTTCTCCTGCAGCTTGATCAGCAGTGCCATTGCATCGGGATTGCGCACGACGCTTTCGGTGATCTGTGCAGCCGCCTCATGCGACCGCGAACTGTCGATGGCGTTGCCGATTTCGACCGCGCGAGCGAGCTCCCGCACGACTACGGTCGTGTTCGCGAACGCATTCTGCGCCTTGGGCAGTTCGGCCTCGACGCTCGCCACTTCCTTGTAAACGGTGGTGCCGCGCACTTTCGCCAGGTCCTCGGCGGTGACGCGGCCGAGCTCCCGCCGCTCCTCCTTCTCCGGGTCGATGTAGACGTGCTTGCAGTACTTTTTCAGGACATCGAGCTGCTTGTCGCTTTTCAGGACAAAGCCCTGAAATACGAAGGGAGTTTCAGTCCAAGGTCGATCCAGTTTGGAGATGTACGCCCCAAAAACGAGTTGGTCGACAGGTATTTCCCGGAGTTCCATACGGCTAAATTATATTGCCTGGGTGAGAATATTTTCCCGCCTCTGCGCGTTGATGCAGCAAGGATGACACACGGCGGAGTTCAGGAAGTGCTTGCGGTCGCATGCCAGAGTCTCAACTTGTCCAGCGTAACCAGCTCGGCCTCGGCCAGGACCATGCGCGCGCCTTCGAAGTTCTCATGGATGGTGTAGTCGCTGACCGTGATGACGGTCGGGATTCCCGCCGCCAGGGAGGCCGCCAGTCCATGGGAGGAATCCTCGACGGCGAGGCAGTCGCGCGGCGGAAGGTTGAGTTGCTTCAGGGTCCACAGATAGATATCCGGCGACGGCTTCTTGGCCGCCGCCACGCTGCCGGAGGCGATCGCGTCGAACCAGGTATCGGCATTCGGGCCAAGATTGGCCCGCAGCAGGCCCACCACATTTTCCAGTTTGGAACTTGAAGCGATCGCCAGCCGCACGCCTTCGGTGCGCGCGTCGCAGATCAACTGCCCGATATCGGCACGCAGCGGAATCGCTCCGGCAGCCAGCAGCCGCTGGTAATTCCGCGTCTTGATGTCGTGTATGCGTTGCAGCAGTTCGTCGAAATCGGGCCGCGCGCGCGTTGCCGGATCGTACTTTTCGGCGTAGTGACGAATCCGCTCGCGGCCTCCGGCAACATCCAGCAGGGTGCCATAGAAGGCTTCGTCCCAGTGCCAGGGCAGACCGACTTCGGCGAAGGCCGCATTGAACGCCGGGCGATGGCCATCGCGCTCGGTGTTGGCAAGAGTTCCGTCGACGTCAAAAATGAGCGCGCGCAAAGCCATAACGAGTCACCCTCAGACAAGGCATAAAGTATAAAGACTAGCCGATTTTTTGCTTTGGAGAAAATCTGCCCGCGCATATATTTTTCCGGCAAGAAGTGGCGCCGGTTTTTCAAGGCCGCAGACGATGATAAAGTGCACGAATGAGCTTAAGCGTATCGCTAATGCTCTTGATGCAGCAGACAGTAACTGGAGACCGCGCGCACGTGAAACCGACGAACATCGGCGCCCCCGACTACTTCCATAAGGTCGTGGATTGTCAGTGGGCCTGTCCGGCCCACACCCCCGTTCCCGAGTACATTCGCCTGATTGCTGCAGGGCACTACTCGGATGCCTACATGATCAACTGGCGCTCGAATGTCTTTCCCGGAATTCTGGGTCGCGTCTGCGACAGGCCTTGCGAGCCGGCCTGCCGCCGCGGCCGGGTGGATAAGGAACCGGTCGCGATTTGTCGCCTGAAGCGTGTCTGCGCCGACCTCAAGGACGACATCCAGGACCGCCTGCCGCGGGCGCCGGAAAAGAAGAACGGCAAGCGCATCGCCTGCGTCGGCGCCGGTCCCGCTTCGC
This sequence comes from Sulfuritalea sp., assembly GCA_023700805.1. Lineage (GTDB taxonomy): Bacteria > Pseudomonadota > Gammaproteobacteria > Burkholderiales > Rhodocyclaceae > Sulfuritalea. The sequence goes on along the minus strand of JAMPYF010000001.1, from coordinate 78,790 downwards.
TGACCGTGGCGCGCGACCTGGTATCGATCGGTTACCAGGTTACGGTATTCGACAGCGGCGCAGCGCCGGGCGGCATGATGCGCAGCCAGATTCCGAAATTCCGGCTGCCCGACAGCGTCATCGACGAGGAATGTAGTTACATCATCAATCTTGGCGTTGAAACGCACTACAACCACTGGGTCAACAGCCTGAGCGAGGTGCTTGCCGAGGGTTGGGACGCCGTCTTCGTCGGCACCGGCGCACCGCGCGGACGCGACGCCGAGATTCCGGGGCGCAAGGAAGCGGCGGCGCACATCCAGATCGGCATCGACTGGCTGGCCAATGTCGCCTTCGGCCACACCACGAGCATCTCGAAGCGCGTGATCGTGCTCGGCGGCGGCAATACCGCGATGGACTGTTGCCGTTCGGCGCGGCGACTGGGCGGCGAGGACGTCAAGGTGGTGGTGCGCAGCGGTTTCGAGGAAATGAAAGCCTCGCCCTGGGAGAAGGAAGAGGCGATTCACGAGGGCATTCCGATCCTCAACATGCTGGTGCCCAAGGAGTTCGTTCATGACAATGGGAAGCTGAAGGGCGTGCTGTTCGAAAAGGTCCGCGCCGAGTACGACGCCAAGGGCCGGCGCAGCCTGATTCCCACCGGCGAGCCGGACGAGCTGATGGAGTGCGACGAGGTCCTGGTCGCCATCGGCCAGGAAAATGCCTTCCCCTGGATCGAGAAGGACATCGGCCTCGAGTTCGACAAGTGGGGCATGCCGGTGCTGGATCCGGAAACGCTGCAATCGACGCTGCCCAAGGTATTTTTCGGCGGCGATGCGGCGCTGGGTCCGAAGAACATCATCACCGCCGCGGCGCAGGGCCATGCGGCGGCGATTTCCATCGACCTGTTCTGCCGCGGCAAGAAGCTGCAGGAGCGCCCGCCGCCCATGGTCAATCTGGTCAGCCAGAAGATGGGCATCCACGAGTGGAGCTACGACAACCAGGTATCCGAGGAAGAGCGCAAGAAGGTGCCGGTCAAGGCGCTGGAGAAAACCCTCAAGGACATCAAGCTCGAACTCGAACTGGGTTTCGATCCCTTCATGGCCTGCGCCGAGGCCGAGCGCTGCCTCAACTGCGACATCGAAACGGTATTCACGGTCAAGACCTGCATCGAATGCGATGCCTGCGTCGATATCTGTCCGACCGAATGCATCACCTTCACCCGCAACGGCGAAGAAGACGACTTGCGCGGCCGCCTCAAGGCGCCGGCGAAGAACGCGGATCAGGCGCTGTATGTCTCGGATGCGCTGAAGACGGGGCGGGTCATGGTCAAGGATGAGAACATTTGCCTGCATTGCGGCATGTGCGCCGAGCGCTGTCCGACCGGCGCCTGGGACATGCAGAAATTCTTCCTGCAATGCGCCGAAGCGGGAACGGAGGTCAGAAAGACATGAGTGCCACCCAAGCAATCCAGAGCGCCAACGACTTCGTCATAAAGTTCGCCAACGTCAACGGCTCCGGTTCGGCCTCGGCCAACGAACTGTTCGCGCGCGCCATCATGCGCATGGGCGTGCCGGTGGCGCCGCGCAATATTTTCCCGTCGAACATCCAGGGCATGCCGACCTGGTACGAAATGCGCGTCTCGGGCGCCGGCTGGCTCGGCCGGCGCGGCGGTTGCGACCTCATGGTGGCGATGAATCCGCAGACCTGGGACCGCGACATCGCCGAGATCGAAGCCGGCGGCTATCTGTTCTACGACTCGACGAAATCGCTGCCGCGCTCGCGCTTCCGCGAGGACATCACGGTGCTCGGCATTCCGCTGACCGAGATCTGCAACCGCGAGTACAGCGATCCGCGCCAGCGCCAGCTGTTCAAGAACATCATGTACGTCGGCGCCCTCACGGCGCTGCTGGGCATGGACTTCGCCGTGGTCGAGAAGCTGATTGCCGATCAGTACCGCGGCAAGGACAAGCTGATCGGCGCCAACGTCAACGCCCTCAAGCTTGGCTACGACCATGCCCAGGCGAATCTTGCCTGCCCCATCGGTCTGCGCGTCGAACGGTTGAACGGCGTCGGCGACAAGATATTCATCAATGGCAACGACGCCTGCGGCCTGGGCGCCGTCTATGGCGGCGCCACGGTGGCCGCCTGGTACCCGATCACGCCATCGACCTCGGTGATCGAGTCCTTCGGCAACTATTGCCGCAAGTACCGTACCGATCCCGACAACGGCATGGCCCGTTACGCGATCGTCCAGGCCGAAGATGAACTGGCCTCGATCGGCATGGTGATCGGTGCGGCCTGGAACGGCGCGCGCGCGTTTACGGCGACCTCGGGGCCCGGCATCTCCCTGATGCAGGAGTTCTTCGGCCTGGCCTACTTCGCCGAGGTTCCGGTGGTGGTCTTCGACGTGCAGCGCGGCGGACCCTCGACCGGCATGCCGACGCGCACCCAGCAATCCGACCTGATTTCCTGCGCCTACGCATCCCACGGCGACACCAAGCATGTGCTGCTGTTTCCCGAGGATCCCTACGAGTGCTTCACGCTCGGCGCCCAGGCCTTCGATCTCGCGGAGCGTTTGCAGACCCCGGTATTCGTCATGCTCGACCTCGACATCGGCATGAACGATCGCCTGTCGCGGCCTTTCGAGTGGGACGACCAGCGCCGCTACGATCGCGGCAAGGTGATGAGCGCCGAGCAACTGGACGCCGGCAAGACCTTCGGCCGCTATCTCGATGTCGATGGCGACGGCATTCCCTGGCGCACGATTCCCGGCACGCACCCGACCAAGGGCGCCTTCTTCAGCCGCGGCACCACGCGCAATGCCTACGCCAAGTACAGCGAGGCGGGGACTGACTACGTCTATAACATGGAGCGCTTGCGGCACAAGTTCGAGACCGCCAAGAAACTGATGCCGGCGCCGGTGGTGCAGCGTGCGTCGCTGCCCAGCCGCTTCGGTGCGATCTACTACGGCTCGACCAGTCCGGCCATGGCGGAGGCGTTCACCTTGCTCGAAGCGCAGGGTGTCCATGTCGATATCATGCGGGTGCGCGGTTTCCCGTTTGCCGCCGAGGTGATCGACTTCATCGACGAGCACGACCAGGTCTTCGTCGTCGAGCAGAACGAGAGCGGACAGCTGCGCATGCTGCTGATCAATGAAGGCGAAGTCGATCCGAAGCGCCTGATCCGCGTGCTGCACTACGACGGCACGCCGATCACCGCCCGCTTCATTTCCGGCAGGATCGCCGACGCGCTGTCCGAGCACAAGGTGACGCCGATTCGCAAACAGGTGGCCATATGACCTATCTCGCCAAACCCAAACTGCTGCGCGCCGACGCGCCGCGCAATACGCTCGGCTACACCCGCCGCGACTATGAAGGCGCCATCTCGACGCTATGCGCCGGATGCGGCCACGATTCGATCAGTGCCGCCGTGGTGCAGGCCTGCTTCGATCTCGACATCGAGCCGCACAAGGTCGCCAAGCTGTCCGGCATCGGCTGCTCGTCGAAGACCCCGGATTATTTTCTCGGCGCCTCGCACGGCTTCAACACCACCCACGGCCGCATGCCCTCGGTGCTGACCGGCGCCGCGCTGGCCAACCGCGACCTGATCTACATGGGCGTATCCGGCGACGGCGATTCGGCCTCGATCGGCATCGGCCAGTTCGCCCATGCCATGCGGCGCGGCGTGAATATGACCTACATCGTGGAAAACAACGGCGTCTACGGCTTGACCAAGGGGCAGTTTTCGGCCACTGCCGACAAGGGATCGAAGAGCAAGCGCGGCGTGGTCAACAACGACACGCCGATCGACCTGGTGGCGCTGGCGCTGCAACTCGGCGCCAGCTATGTCGCGCGCAGTTTCTCGGGCGACAAGGAGCAATTGATTCCTCTGATCAAGGGTGCGCTGCGCCACCGCGGCCCGGCCTTCATCGACGTCATCAGCCCCTGCGTGACGTTCAACAACCATGCCGGCTCGACCAAGAGCTACGATTACGTGCGCGAACACAACGACGCCGTGAATCGCCTCGATGTGATCCTGCCGCGCGACCAGATCAATACCTCCTACGCTCCCGGCGAATTGCGCCGGATCGTGCAGCATGACGGCTCGATCCTGCACCTGCGCAAGCTGGACACGGATTACGATCCCTCGGATCGGGTCGGCGCGATGAACCATCTGCAGGAACGCCACGCCCTGGGCGAGATCGTAACCGGCCTGCTCTACGTCGACAGCAGCGCCGAGGAATTGCATCGTCACCTGAACACGGTGGAGAAGCCGCTCAACCAGCTCGGCGATGCCTACCTTTGTCCCGGCAGCAAGGCCCTGGAGGCGCTCAACGCCGCGCTCAGGTAGCTGCTTTTGACCCGCGGGCGCCACGAACGGCCTGCGGCTATTCTTCCTTCGGCGGCTTCGGCCGCTTGCCGATGGTGACTTCGACCTTGACGTCGCGGCCTTCGCGCTTCAGGTCGAAGCGTGCGCTGGTGCCCGGCACCAGCGCGGCAATAAGCTCCAGCATCACCTGAGCGTCTTTCACCGGCTTGCCGTTGACCTGCATCAGCACATCGCCGGGCTTGATGCCGGACTTGTCCGCGGGGCTGCCGCGCATTACGCCGGCGATCAGCGTGCCGTCGGTGCCCGACAACTTGAAGGATTCGGCGAGTTCCGGCGTCAGCTCCTGCACTTCGATGCCGACCCAGCCGCGTGTCACGCCGCCGGTCTTGATGATCTGTTCCATCACGCTTCTTGCCAGCGAGACCGGGATGGCGAAGCCGATGCCCATCGAGCCGCCGCTTTGCGAATAGATCGCCGTGTTGATGCCGATCAGGTGGCCGTTGGAATCGACCAGGGCGCCGCCCGAATTGCCGGGATTGATCGCGGCGTCGGTCTGGATAAAGTTCTCGAAGGTGTTGATGCCCAGGTGCGAGCGACCGAGTGCGGAGACTATGCCCGAAGTGACGGTCTGCCCGACGCCGAAGGGGTTGCCGATGGCCAGCACCACATCGCCGACGCGCAGCGTGTCGCTGCTGCCGAAGGCGATCACCGGCAACTGGTGATCGGCGGGAATGCGCAGCACCGCCAGGTCGGATTCGGGATCGGAGCCGACCACGCGCGCCTTGTACTTGCGTCCGTCGTTGTGCGCGACCTCGATTTCATCGGCGCCGTCGACCACATGGAAATTGGTCAGGATGTAGCCTTCGGGCGAAACCACCACGCCGCTGCCCAGCCCGGAACGGCGCTGCGACTGCTCGCCGAAGCGGTCGCCGAAGAAATGCCGGAAGATCGGATCGTTGATGAAAGGATGGCGCGCACCCTTGACTTCCTGGCTGGTGAAAATATGCACCACCGCCGGAATCGCCTTCTTCGCCGCATCGGCATAGGAACCCTGGCGCAGCGCCGCGCTGCCGGCGGGCGCTTCGAGCACCGTGGCCACGGCGGCGAGGCGCGTGCCCTCGCCGGGCCATTGGGCGAGCCACTCCGGCTTGAGCGTCTTCACGACAAACAGGATAGCTACGCAAACTGTGATGGTTTGGGCAAAAATCAGCCAGAGGCGGCGCATAATTTAATTTTGTGGGGGTGAATGATGCCGGGTGATGCGGTGTTGCGTGAGGATCTTCGCGCCTATCTGGATGGTCTGCTGGATGCCGCGAGCTTTCGCGATTATTGCCCAAACGGCCTGCAAGTGGAAGGCTGCGAGCGCGTGCAGCGCATCGTCTGCGGCGTTACCGCCAGCCAGGCGCTGATCGAGGCGGCGATCGAGCGCGGCGCCGATACGCTGCTGGTGCATCACGGCTGGTTCTGGAAAGCCGAGGACGGCCGTGTCACCGGCTTCCGCCGGCAGCGCATGGCGCGGCTGCTGGCGCACGACATCAACCTGTTCGCCTACCATTTGCCGCTCGATGCCCACGCCACGCTGGGTAACAACGCGCAACTGGCAGCGCGCCTGGGGTGGACCGTCAGCGGCCGCTTCGGCGAGCAGGACATCGGCTTCGTCGGCGTGCCGCCAGCGCCAACTCCTGTCGGCGAGCTGGCGCGGCAGATCGAGCGGGCGCTGGGCCGCGCGCCGCTGCTGATCGGCGATCCGGGGCGCAAGGTGGCGCGCATTGCCTGGTGCAGCGGGGGCGCCCAGGGCTACTTCGAGGCCGCGCTGGCCGCCGCCGCCGACGTCTTCATCTCGGGCGAGATCTCCGAGCAGACCGTCCATCTGGCGCGCGAAACCGGCATGGCCTATATCGCCGCCGGCCACCATGCGACCGAGCGTTACGGCGCGATGGCGCTAGGCGCGCATCTGGCGGAAAAATTCGGCATCGATTGCGAATTTGTCGATATCGACAACCCGGTCTGATGAAGCCCCTGCGTAGCGGGCGGGCCAGCAAAAGACGCTGTCCTCGCCGCTACGGATGATCACTGCAGGCGGAATCTCACCGGAAACAGGGTCTGTCGCGGGTTGCCCGGCAGGGCACCGATGCGGCGTGCGGCGTCGAGTGCCGCCTGGTCGAGCAGGGCGTGGCCGGAACTGCGCGCCACCGTCGCCGAGATCAACTTGCCGCCTTCGGCGAGGACCAGCAGCAGGATGACTTCGCCTTCGAGTCCCTGCGCGACGGCTTCGGGCGGATAGAACAGATGCTCGGACAGCGCCGTTTGCGCGCGGCGCAATGAACTGCCCTGCAATCTGCGGGGGGCCAACGGCGGCAGCGGATTTGCGGTGTCGTCGGCGGCTTCGGTGCTGACCGCTTCCACCGCGGCGGCCGGCGGCGGCGCAGGGACCAGGCGCGCTTCGATGCTGGCCTGCGGCGAGGTTGGCCGGTCCGCCAGCCAGATCGGCGCGGCGATCACGGCGGCGTGCAGCGCGAGGCTCAGCAGCAGGGCGACATGGAGCGGCATTGGAACGATTCTAGGGGTTTGCCGGTCATTCCCATTCTCTATACTGTTCGCCATGAAAATTCTTTCCTTCCTGCTGATGCTGCTGACCGCCGTCGCGCCCCTGCGCGCGGCGACTCTGCCCGACGCGGCACGATTCACCGTTGCCATCGAAAGCGGTGACCTGTCCGCTGCGCGCGAATGGCTGGATGCGGGCCTGGCGCCGGATTTCGAGGGCCGCGTGATCGGCAGCGGGCTGATGATCGCGGCCTGGGAAGGCAATATCCCGATGATGGAACTATTCGTCTCGCGCGGCGCCGACATCAACAAGGTCAATGCCATCGGCGAGCAGGCGCTGCAGCACGCAGCCTGGAAGGGGCATCTGCCAGCCGTGCGCTGGCTGGTCGAACACGGCGCCAGCGTTAATCGCCAAGGCAAGGAATGGGCGGCCCTGCATTACGCCGTGTTTGCCGGCCATGCGGAGGTGGTGAGCTATCTGCTGGCGCAGGGTGCCGACATCAATGCGCTGTCCACCAACGGTTCGACCCCGCTGATGATGGCGGCGCGCGAAGGACAGGAGGCGATCGCGAAACGCTTGCTGGCTGCCGGCGCCCGCCGCGATATCGTCAACGAGTGGGGCGACGATGCGCTGCGCTGGGCGATGCGCCACAACAACCTGACGATAGCCCGCGAAATCGCCGGCGCCGAGGGTTTTCCCGCCGTTGCGGCGCGGCCGACCGCATCCTGGGGGACTGCCGTGCGTTCGCAGGCCGTGCCGGATCGCGCCGACTCGCTGATGGCGCAAGCTCGCGGCATGGAGGCCGCCGGGCGGCGCGACGAGGCGCTGCGACTCTACCGCGCGGCGCTCGCCGTGATTCGCCAGGCCGATGCGGCAAGAAAACCCCTTGCCGCATCGGCCCGCGCCGCGAGCGGCATGGTCATCACCGCGCGCCGTGACAAACCCGGTTCCCAGTCGGCTGCGCTGGACTACGCCGCGCCGGCGGTTCCCGGCGAATCGGCGCCAGCCCCGGGCGGCGCCAGCCCGGGAGTTGGCGCTGGCGGCACGGCGCCTGGATCCGGCGCGGGCGCCGACGACTGGTTGCGCCGCGCCCGCGAGCTGGAAACCGCCGGTCGCCGCAAGGAGGCGCTGCAAGCCTATCGCCAGGCCTCGGCCATCCTGCGCAGCCCACGGGTCCCGGCGAGTGCGCAGCCAACCCCCTGAGTTCCGGGAGTCCGGCGGCAGCGATAAAGCTTGACAGTTAAAGCATTTATGATTACGATAAGAGGAATCGAATTACGCAACAGTAAATAACGGATCATTGCCAAGGAGCATCCATGAGTGACAAAAAGTTTGCCTCGCACGCTGACCTCGAACAGAAAAAGGTCAGTTTCGAGAAACTCTCGGACAACGCCTGGGCCTATACCGCCGAAGGCGATCCCAACACCGGCGTGATAGTCGGCGACGATGCGGTGATGATCATCGATGCGACGGCAACGCCGGTCATGGCGCAGGACGTGATCCGCCATGTACGCCAGATCACCGACAAGCCGATCAAATACGTCACGCTGACCCACTACCACGCCGTGCGCGTGCTCGGCGCCTCGGGCTACAAGGCCGAGGGACTGCAGGACATCATCGCCTCGCAGCAGACGCGCGAGCTTATCGTCGAGCGCGGCCAGCAGGACATGGATTCCGAAATCGGGCGCTTTCCGCGCCTGTTCGATGCCGTCGAGAGCGTGCCTGGCCTGACCTGGCCGACCATCGTGTTCGATCGCGCGATGACATTGTGGATGGGCGAACTCGAAGTGCAGATCATGCATCTGGGCCGCGGCCACACCAAGGGCGACACGGTGGTCTGGCTGCCGCAGCAGAAGATCCTGTTCTCCGGCGACCTGGTCGAGGCCGATGCCGCCTGCTACACGGGCGACGCCTACCTCGCCGACTGGCCGGCGACTCTCGACGCGCTGGCCGCGCTGCAGCCGGAAAAGATGATTCCGGGGCGCGGCCCGGCGCTGATGAATCCCGAGCGCGTGCAACAGGGTCTGGCCTACACCCGCGACTTCGTGTCCACGCTGTATCGCAGCGCCCAGGAAGCCGTGGCCCAGGGCATGGACCTGGCCGCCTGCATGGCGCACACGCGCCGCGCCATGGACCCGAAATTTGCCAGCGTGTTCATCTACGAGCATTGCCTGCCCTTCGATGTGACGCGCGCCCACGACGAGGCGTCCGGCATACGCGACCCGCGCATCTGGACAGCCGAGCGCGACCAGGAGATGTGGCATGCGCTGCAGGCGGTCTGAAGCTGCAGGGCGGACGGGAATGGCGCCATGCTGAAGACCTACAACTACCCGAAGTTCGAGTACCGCCGGCCGCCTGAAATCGCCAGCGGCAAGACGCTGAAAGTGCCGCTGGTGGTGGTCGGCGCCGGTCCGGTCGGCCTGGCAGCGGCACTCGACCTGCAACAGCAAGGCCTGCCGGTATTGCTGCTGGACGAAGACGACACCGTCTCGATCGGTTCGCGCGGCGTCTGCTACGCCAAGCGGGCGCTGGAAATCCTCGACCGCTACGGCGTCGGCGATGCGGTCTGCGCCAAGGGCGTGTCGTGGAACGTCGGGCGCACCTTCTTCCGCGAGGAGGAGGTGTACAACTTCAACCTGGTTCCCGAGCCGGATCACCATCGCCCGGGCATGGTGAACCTGCAGCAGTACTACCTCGAAGAGTACCTGGCGGCGAGCGCCGCGGCGCGGCCGGAGATCGAACTGCGCTGGAGGAACAAGGTGGTCTCGGTGGCGCAGAACGGCAGGACGGTCACGCTCAAGGTGGAAACCGAGGACGGCTTCTACACGGTCGAAACCGACTGGCTGATCGCCGCCGACGGCGCACGCAGTCCAATACGCCGCATGCTCGGTCTCGAAGTCGAAGGCAAGATCTTCATGGATCGCTTCCTCATCGCCGACGTCGTGATGAAGGCCGAATTCCCTTCCGAACGCTGGTTCTGGTTCGATCCGCCCTTTCATCCGGGGCAGTCGGTGTTGCTGCACCGGCAGACCGACAGCGTCTATCGCATAGACTTTCAACTGGGCTGGGATGCCGATCCGGAACAAGCGAAGAAGCCGGAGAACGTGCTGCCACGGATCAAGGCCATGCTTGGCGATGAGCGCGAGTTCGAACTGGAATGGGTCAGCGTCTACACCTTCCAGTGCCGCCGCATGGGGCGCTTCAATCACGGCAATGTGATCTTCATCGGCGATGCCGCGCATCAGGTCTCGCCCTTCGGCGCCCGCGGCGCCAACTCCGGCCTGCAGGACGCCGACAACCTGGGCTGGAAGCTGAAGCTGGTCATCTCTGGCCTGGCGCCCGCGGCACTGCTCGACAGCTATTCGGAGGAGCGCATCTACGCCGCCGACGAGAACCTGCTGAACTCGACGCGCTCGACCGATTTCATCACGCCCAAGAGCAAGGTCAGCCGGACTTTCCGCAACGCCGTGCTGGGCCTGGCGAAGGACCACGCCTTCGGCCGCGCCCTGGTCAATTCCGGGCGGCTTTCGGTGCCGGCTTTTCTCACCACGTCCAGCCTCAATACGCCGGACTGCGCAGGCGACGCATTTTCCTGCCGCATGGTGCCCGGCGCGCCGATGGACGATGCGCCGGTTGTGGAAAACGGAGTGGACGGATGGCTGCACAACAAGGTCGGCCAGCGCTTCACCGCCCTGTACTTCGCCGACGATCCACAGCAGCTCGACGCGGCGACGATAGAGGCCTTGTCCAGCCTTTCCTGCGGCGGCATTGCCGTGCAGCCATTGGTGATCTCGCGCCGGGAGGGCAGCGTCGGCGGCAATATCCAGCATCTGGTCGATGCGCGCGGCGTCGCCGCCCGCCGCTACGACGCGCAGCCGGGCACGGTGTATCTGCTGCGCCCCGACCAGCATGTCGCCGCGCGCTGGCGCGGGCTCGATGTGGCGAAGATCAAATCAGCCGTCGCCAAAGCGACCTGCAACGCCTGAGAGGAAGAAGAACCATGGCACTCAACCTGAATCCGAACTTTTCCGAGGCCGGCAAGCGCTACTTCAACGCCTATACGCCTGCCGACGATTTCTACGAACTGCTGATCAACACGCACCGCGACCTTTCCGACGAGCAATCCGAACTGCTCAACGCAAGGCTGATCCTGCTGCTCGCCAATCATGTCGGCGACATCGGCACGCTGCGCGAAGCCCTGAAAATTGCCCGCGAAGGAGTCTGAACATGTCCGCAAGTCTGGTCCGCAAAGTGCATCACGTCGCCTACCGCTGCAAGGATGCCAAGGAAACCGTCGAGTGGTATGGCAAGTACCTGAAGATGGGTTTCATCCTGGCGATCGCCGAAGACGAAGTGCCGTCGACCAAGGCGCCCGATCCCTATATGCACATTTTCCTCGACGCCGGCGCCGGCAACATCCTGGCTTTCTTCGAACTGCCGACCCAGCCGGAGATGGGACGCGATCCGAACACGCCGAGCTGGACCCAGCACCTGGCGCTGGAAGTCGGCAGCATGGAGGAAATGCTGGCCGCCAAGGCCCGCCTCGAAGCGGACGGCATCGAGGTCGTCGGGCCCACCGATCACACGATTTTCAAGTCCATCTATTTCTTCGATCCGAGCGGCCATCGCCTGGAGCTCGCCTTCAATACCGCAACGCCGGAAATGATGCAGCGCCTCGACGAAGTCAAGTGGGACATGCTCGACGAATGGGCGTTGACGCGCAAGGCGCCCCGGCATGCGCGCTGGATGCACGATGGCAGCCATGCGCCGGGGGGAAGCAAATCGTGAAACTGGCCACCTTGAAGCAGGGCGGCCGCGACGGCACGCTGGTGGTGGTCAGCCGCGACCTCGCGTACTGCCAGACCGTGGGCGGCATCGCGGGCACCCTGCAGCAGGCGTTGGACAACTGGGACCAGGTGCTGCCGCGGCTGCAGCAGGTGTCCGACATGCTCAATGCCGGCGCCACGCAGCAGGGCGCGCGCCATGCCCTGCCCTTCGATCCGGCGCAGTGCCACAGTCCGCTGCCGCGCGCCTACCAGTGGGCCGACGGATCGGCCTACATCAATCACGTCGAACTGGTGCGCAAGGCCCGCGGCGCCGAGCTGCCGCCGGAGTTGCTGGTCGATCCGCTGATGTACCAGGGCGGCTCCGACAGCTTCGTCGGTCCCTGCGATCCGGTGCTGGCCTGTGACGAGGCCTGGGGCATCGACTTCGAGGCCGAGGTGGCGGTGGTGACCGGCGACGTGCCGCTGGGTGCTTCGCCCCGCCAGTGCGCGCAGCAGATCCGCCTGCTGATGCTGGTGAATGATGTCAGCCTGCGCAATCTGATTCCCGCCGAACTGGCCAAGGGCTTCGGCTTCCTGCAGTCGAAACCGGCCTCGGCATTTTCGCCGGTGGCCGTCACGCCCGATGAACTGGGGGCGGCATGGAAGGACAGCAAGCTGCATCTGCCGCTGACCGTAGCCTTGAACGGCGAGCCTTTCGGCAAACCGAATGCCGGCGTGGACATGAATTTCGATTTCGCCCAGCTGATCGCGCACCTGGCGAAGACGCGCGAACTCGAAGCCGGGTCGGTGATCGGTTCAGGGACGGTGTCGAACAAGCAGGGCAGCCTGTTCGGTTCCTCGGTGGAAAATGGCGGTGTCGGCTATTGCTGCATCGCCGAACTCAGGATGTACGAGACCATAGAAACCGGAAAACCCAAAACACCCTTCATGCATTTTGGCGATCACGTCAGGATCGAGATGCTGGGCGGCGACGGCGCCAGCATCTTCGGCGCCATCGACCAGATCGTCGAGCGCTACGTCGCGGCAGCCTGAGCGGGGTCGGAGGTTTCTTCCTTGAGGATTTCGATCAGCAGGATGATTTCCTCGGCCACCGATTGCGGGAAGCCTGCGCGCGCACCGTCGCGATTGTCTTCGAGCAGGTGCCGCAGATAATCGATGCACTCCTGCGGCTGCGCCCAGATTGTCTGCACATGCTCCGCCACGCGGGAAAACTTCTCCAGCGTCGGTGCCTCGTCGGTGTCGGTGCTGGCCGAGAATTCCGCCTGGATGTTGAAGTTCTTGCGCAGCTGCTCGGCAGTTTCCGCGAACTCCCGGTTGAGCCCGCGCTTGCGGTAGATGCCGAGCAGTTTCAGCCAGTGGTAGAGGGCATGGCGCGGGTTGGCTTCGGTGTATTCGACCAGGGCTTGCGCGGCACCCTGTTCGAGCCCCATGGACAACATGATCTCGGCCAGCTGCAGCGTGGGTTCGAGACTGGTTTCCGGCGGGCGGGGCGCGGCGCGGGCTGGAGCTCTCGCGGCCGGAGCCGGCTGCCTGGCCGCTGTCTGAACCAAGGATTCCGGATCGGCGTGTTGCAGCGAAAAGTCGACTGCGACGGGCGCGGCCGTCGGCAATGGAGTGGCCGGCGTCGGTGCAGCGGCCGCCGCGACGGCTTCGACCTGCGGGTCTTGGGTCGGCAGGCGAGGCTCGATCCGCGGCGCAGTCTTCAGGGTCCGCATTGCCTGCGCGAAGGGGGATGTTTGCAAACCGGTCGATGAGGCTGCAGCGGGTGCAGCCTTGCCGGGGGGGCTGTCCTTCCGTGCACCGGCTGCCGTCGCGGTCGGTGCGGCGGACTTGCGCCGGCGGAACCACCAGAGGGCGACCAGGCCCGCCGCCGCGAGATTGGCCACCATCAGGCGCGTGCCGCCGTTATCCGCTGGCGCGGGCTCTGCCGCAACAGGCGCCGCGACCGGCTTGTGGGTCGGCATGTTGCGCACCAGAAGGCTGACCGCGGCCATGGTTTGCTCGATGCGCCGCAAATTGTCGAGCATGTGCTGCACGCTGTTCGCTTCGTCGACGCCGGTCAGCCCCACGCGCCACTCGATGCGCAGCACCGAACGCTCGTCTTCCGACACCTTGCCCAGACGGCGCAGGTCGAGTTGTTCGCTGCGGCGCAGGCTCGGCTCGGGTACAGCCGCGACTGCTGCCGGCAGCAGGCACAGCGCCGACAAGGCGGCACAGATCCGGCCGGCTTGCGTGAGACAGGGGACGATGGTGGTTGCCTGGGACTTGGGCATCGAATTGGGCGGCGCTATAGTGCTGTCATTCTAGACTCAGCGATGGACACTTGCTTTGCCTGAGCAGGCGAGTGCAAACCCCTTAAATTGCATTTTTTGCAGGATGGCCATGAAGCTCCATAACTACTTTCGCAGTTCCGCCAGCTTTCGCGTGCGCGTCGCGCTGGCGCTGAAGCAGCTTGATTACGAGTATGTGCCGGTCCATCTGCTGCAGGGCGGCGGGCAGCAGTTTGCAGCGGCGTTCAAGGCGATCAACCCTGCGGCGCTGGTGCCGGTGCTCGAAGAAGACGATGGCACGATCCTCACCCAGTCGCTGGCCATCATCGAATACCTCGACGAGACGAGGCCGCAGCCCGCGCTGCTGCCGCCCGGCGCGGTAGGGCGGGCGCGGGTGCGGGCGCTCGCGCTGGCGATCGCCTGCGAGATCCATCCGCTCAACAACCTGCGGGTGCTGGCGTATCTGAGCAAGACGCTGGGCGTGACAGAAGCACAGCGCAACGCCTGGTACTGCCACTGGGTGGAAACCGGGCTGGCGACGGTCGAGGCCATGCTCGCGGGCGACCCCCACACCGGCGTCTGCTGCCATGGCGATACGCCGACCCTGGCGGACATCTGCCTGGTGCCGCAGATATTCAATGCGCAGCGCTTCAAGGCAAAGCTCGATCATGTGCCGACGGTGATGCGCATACACCAACACTGCCTGACGCTGCCGGCGTTTGCCGAGTCCGTGCCGGCCTTGCAGCCGGATGCCGAATAACCTATCTGTAAGTCAGGTCTTGAGCCGCCCGGCGAACACCTTGCGCAGCTTGGCCGCCTTCGGCGCCACGACTGCCTGGCAATATCCCTGCTGCGGATTGTTGGCGTAGTAGTTCTGGTGATATTTCTCGGCCGGCCAGAAAGTTGGCGCTGGCGACACGGTGGTGACGATGGCGTCGGGCCAGATTTTCGCGGCCGCGAGTTCCGCGATCAATTCCCTGGCGATTTTTTCCTGTTGATCGCCATGGGTGAAGATCACCGAGCGGTACTGGCTGCCGACATCGTTGCCCTGGCGGTTGGGCGTGGTCGGATCGTGAATCGCGAAGAAGGCCTTCAGCAAGGTGCCGTAGTCGATGATCTCGGGATCGAAGCGTACTTCGACGACTTCGGCGTGGCCGGTGCCGCCCCCGCATACGCTGCGGTAGTCCGGATTCTGCATATCACCGCCGGCATAACCCGAAACCACCGATTCGACTCCGGCGAGCTGCACGAAAGCGGCTTCGAGGCACCAGAAGCAGCCGCCGCCCAAGGTGGCAACTGAGGTGGTAACCGAGGTGGCAGTTTCAGTCTTCATTCGAGTCTCCCGCAGCGTAGGGCAATGGGCCAGATTATCGACTTTCGGGCTTCGGCGTCCGGCCAGATTCCCCGCAACCGCTCACCGAGTTCGATGCAGGGATCGCTGCCGAGTTCCTTGATGTGGCGCTGGGTCGCCGACCAGGTGCGCAGATAGGCGAGCAGATCCGCCAATGTCCATTCCAGCCGTATTTCGAAGCCGGGCGTGGCGACATCGGCAATGGGGAAGGGCATCTCGCGGTAAGCCAGGTCCACCCAGCGCCGCTCCGGCGGCCACCAGGGGCCGACCGTATTGCGGTAGAAGTCCTCGATGACGGCATTGAGTTCCGGGTCGCCGCGCAGCAGTGTGTAAGTCCAGGCGGCGAACAGTCCACCCGGCTTGAGCACGCGCTTCACTTCGGCATAGAAGGTCTCATTGCAGAACCAGTGCAGGGCCTGGGCGACCGTCACCAGGTCGCAGCTGCGCTCCGCCAGGCCGCTGTCTTCGGCCGGCGCGGCGCGGTAGTCGATGCGCGGGTGGGGTTCGGCCTGCGCCACCTGCTCGGCGGAAAGGTCGGTGGCATGGACGCGCTGGAAATGACCCGCCAGCGCCCGTGCCGCCTGGCCGTTGCCGGTGCCGCAATCCCAGGCCAGATCATGGCTGGCGCATTGCTGCGCGAGCCAGGAAAACAGCTCGGGCGGATAGGAGGGCCGGGCCTTGGCGTAGTCGGCGGCGTGGCCCGAAAAGTGGTCGGCGGCCATCGCTAGCCGTGCCCGGCCTGAGCCTCAGACCCGCTCGATGATCAGCGCGATGCCCTGGCCGACGCCTATGCACATGGTGCACAGCGCGTAGCGGCCGCCCGTGCGCTGCAGCTGATATATCGCCGTGGTGACCAGGCGCGCGCCGCTCATGCCCAGCGGGTGGCCGATGGCGATGGCGCCGCCGTTGGGGTTCACGCGGGCATCGTCGTCGGCCAGGCCGAGGTCGCGGGTGACCGCCAGGCCTTGCGCGGCGAAGGCTTCGTTGAGTTCGATGACGTCCATCTGGTCGAGGCGCAGCCCGGTCTGGGCCAGCAGCTTCTTCACCGCCGGCGCCGGGCCGAAGCCCATGATGCGCGGCGCGACGCCGGCCGTGGCCATGGCCACGACGCGCGCCTTCGGCGTCAGTCCATGCGCCTTGGCCGCGGCCTCGGAGGCGATCAGCAGCGCGCAGGCGCCGTCATTGACGCCCGAGGCATTGCCCGCGGTCACGGTCAGTTCCGGCCCGTTGATTCCCTTCAGCTTCGCCAGTTGCTCGAGCGTGGTGTCGGGACGCGGGTGCTCGTCGGTGTCGAATATCTTGGGCTCGCCCTTCTTCTGTGCGATCTCGACCGGCACGATCTCGCTCTTGAAGAAGCCTGCGGCATTGGCTGTACCCCAGCGTTGTTGCGAGCGCAGGGCGAAGGCATCCTGCTCGGCGCGGCCGACCTTGAACTCGGCGGCGACGTTGTCGGCGGTTTCCGGCATCGAGTCGACGCCGTACTGCTGCTTCATCAGCTTGTTCACGAAGCGCCAGCCGATGGTCGTGTCATACACCGCGTTGCTGCGCGAGAAAGCGCTGTCGGCCTTGGGCATGACGAAGGGGGCGCGGCTCATGCTCTCGACGCCGCCGGCGATCATCAGCGCGGCCTCTCCCGCCTTGATCGCGCGCGCCGCGGTGCCCACGGCGTCCATGCCGGAACCGCAAAGGCGGTTGATGGTGGCGCCGGCCACGGCGACCGGCAGACCGGCCAGCAGCGCGGCCATGCGCGCCACGTTGCGGTTGTCCTCGCCGGCCTGGTTGGCGCAGCCGTAGATGACGTCCTCCACCAATTCCCAATTCACCGCGGCGTTGCGCGCGATCAGGGCCTTGATCGGCAGTGCCGCCAGGTCGTCGGTGCGGATCGTTGCCAATGTGCCGCCGTAACGGCCGATCGGGGTGCGTACTGCGTCGCAGATAAATGCCTCGTTCATGCTGTTTCGCTTTCGTCGAAGAAGTGTCCCTTGATGCGGGTGGAGCGGCCGCGAAACACGGCAATGGTCTTGCCGTCCTGGTTCGTGACCTCGATGTCGTAAATGCCGCTGCGGCCGCCCTGATGGCGCGCGCGTCCAACGGCCGTAAGTGTATCGCCGAGATGGGCGGGAGCGACAAAGTTGATGTCGACGCCAGCCGCCACAGCGCGGTGGTTGAAGCTGTTGCAGGCATAGGCGAAGTTGGTGTCGGCCACGGCGAAGATGAAGCCGCCGTGGCAGATGCCGTGGCCGTTCACCATGTCCTGGCGCACCTTCATGGTCACCGTGGCGCCACCCGGCGTGGTGCTGGTGATGACGATGCCGAGACCGCGCGCGGCATGGTCGTCCGGCCACATGATCTCGGTGCAGCGCTCGGCGATCTGCTGAGGTGTCATGTTCATCATTCGCCCGTGAAGTTGGGACTGCGTTTTTCCATGAAGGCGGCGACACCCTCGCGGTAGTCGTGGCCGAAGCCGAGTTCCTGCTGGCTGGCGCGCTCCAGGTCGAGCTGCTGCTCCAGCGTGTTGCCGCTGCTGGCGTAGATCGCCTGTTTGGTGCGGGCCAGCCCCTTGGTCGGCGCACTGCTGAAATGCACGGCGAGCTTCTCGGCCTCGGCCATCAGCTGGTCGTCATCGACGCACTTCCAGATCAGGCCCCAGGCCGCGGCCTGTTCGGCCGACAACTTGTCGCCGAGCATGGCCAGGCCCATGGCGCGCGCCGTGCCGACCAGGCGCGGCAGCGCCCAGGTGCCGCCGGCGTCGGGTACCAGGCCGAGCTTGCAGAAGGCCTGGATGAAGGAGGCCGAGCGCGCCGCCAGCACGATGTCGCAGGCCAGCGCGATGCTGGCGCCGGCGCCGGCGGCGACGCCATTGACGGCGCAGACCACCGGCATCTCCAATGCGCGCAGGGCGAGTATCAAAGGCCGGTAATAGGTTTCGATGGTGTAGCCAAGGTCGACCGGATCGGCACCGGCCGAGACATTGCGGTCGGCCAGGTCCTGCCCGGCGCAGAAGCCCCGTCCGGCTCCGGTCAGCAAGAGCACGCGGGCACCGCCGTCGCGCGTCCTCGCCAGCGCATCGCGCAGTTCGAGATGCATGTCCGCGGTGAAGCTGTTGAGCCGGTCGGGACGATTCAGGGTAAGGCGGGCAATGCCGCCTTCGAGCGCGAAAAGTATGTGCTGGTAGTTCATCGGCGGGGCTCCGGGATCAGTCGGGAATGACCAGGCCGAGGCGCTTGAGCGCGGCGGCTGACCGGGTCTTCCAGTCGGCGAGCATGTCCGCGCTGCTGCGACCGCGCAGGCCGTACTCGATGTAGGTCATGGCATGATCCGAATCGACGCGGCCGAAGGTGGCAGCGACGCGCGGATGCCAATAGTTCGCCGCGGCCTGCACGGCGGCCCGGTTGCCGCCGCGCTCGATCGCCTGCCTGACGCCGGACTCACCCAGTTGCGCATGGTGCTGTTCGCGCGGCAATATCTGGGCGATTGCGGCAGCCAGCGGCGCATAGGAACACTGCGCCATCTCCGCCAGCTGGGTCGCGGTGGCGGCACCCATCAGCATGTTGAAGACCACGGCGTCCTCCCAGCCTTCGAGCGGATAGTGGAACACATTCAGACGTTTGTCGCCGCCGATGCGCCGCGTGCCGAGATCGATGTGGCGGTCGAGGCGCGAATCCCAGGCGTGGGAGCGTACATAGAGCATGGGATTGACGCCGAAGGGCTCCAACAGCTTCAGCGCCATCTCGGCGTGTACGTACTTTTCGGTGACGATCTTCGCCGCGACGATGCGCTCGCGCAGTCCGGGGCCACGGTTGATGAAGGGACAGAAGCCTGCAGCGCCGGCCAGTTCGGAATCGGCGAAGACCACCACCAGGCGCATCAGCTCGCTGCGATAGCCCGCAGGCACCGGCTGCCCGGCGCAACGCAGCACGTCGCCCTCGGCTGCGCCGATCTTGTGACCGGCGGCGATGCGTTCGAGAAAATCCTTATCCTGTTTCTGCATGTCTCGCTCCACGATGTGTGTCCATACCCTGCGTCCGGACTATAGAAGTATTTCGCGGCGCGCAGTAAAGGGATACAATATGTCAAACATGAAATGTTGAAATAGTATCAAATTAATTATGACACAATTAAGGCCTGCAGGGTACAATAAAAATGTATCACGTCACCCTTCCCGCGCAGCGGGAACATAGAGGAAACGCCATCATGGCCAAGATACTGATCATCGTCGGCACCGAATCGGGCAACGCCCAGATGTGCGCCGACCATCTGTCGGACAATCTGCCCGCGCTCGGCCACGAAGTCGAGGTGGCGGGCGACGCCGATGCCGGCAGCGCCGAACTTGACGGCCGCGACGTGGTGCTGGTGTGCACAGCCACCCACGGCGACGGCGAACTGCCCGACAACATCATTCCGCTGGCCGAACGCCTGCGCGCAGAGGCCCCCGATCTTTCCCATCTGCGCTACGGCGTGATCGCGCTCGGCGACCAGACCTACAAGGCGACCTTCTGCCAGGCCGGCAAGGACATGGATGCGCTGTTCGCCCGCTGCGGTGCGCGCAAGGTCGGCGAGCGGCTGGAAATCGATGCCTGCACTCAGCCGCTGCCCGACGAAGAGGCGCTGAACTGGGCCCAGGAATGGGTCACGATGCTCTGAACTCCGATGTTGCCTTGATGCAAAAAACAGCCAATATAAGTAAGTAGCCCTTCCTGCGGAGATCCAAAATGCCCCATCCCATGTTCGAGAAACATCAGACCCTGCTGCAGCAGGCCGTTGCGGCGATCGAAACGCGCGGCTACTGGAGCCCTTATGCCGAGAATCCGCGGGTGTACGGCGACACGGCGGTCGAGGACGGGCGCCAGGCGTTTGAGGCCTATCGCGGCGCGCAGTTCTATCTGGACCAGCCGGGCGTGATCGCCCGCGGCGGCGCGGAAGTCTCGCCTTATGGCCTGCCGCTCAACATCTCCTATCCGCGCTGCGCCGCCGACGCGCTGATCGCGGCGGCCAAATCCGCCATGCCGGCCTGGATCAAGGCCGGAGCCGACGCCCGGGCTGGCATTTGCGCCGAAATCCTGGCGCGGCTGAATGCCCGCAGTTTCGAGATGGCCCATGCGGTGATGCACACCACGGGCCAGGCCCTGATGATGGCCTTCCAGGCCGCCGGACCGCATGCCCAGGATCGCGGCCTCGAAGCCGTGGCCTACGCCTGGCGGGAAATGAAGCAGGTGCCGGGCACTGCGCTCTGGGAGAAACCGCAGGGCAAGAATCCGCCGCTGAAAATGGAAAAGACCTTCACCGTCATGCCGCGCGGCGTGGCCCTGGTCATCGCCTGTTCGACCTTCCCGACATGGAACGGCTACCCCGGAATTTTTGCCAGCCTCGTGACCGGCAACCCGGTCATCGTCAAGGCGCATCCGACGGTGATCCTGCCGCTCGCGATCAGCGTCGCGGTGGCGCGCCAGGTGCTGAAAGAGGCGGGCTTCGACCCGAATCTGGTGAGCCTGCTGGTCGACGACGCGGCGGCGCCGGTCGCCAAGGACGTTGCAATGAATCCCGATGTGCGCCTGATCGACTATACCGGCGGCCCCGACTTCGGCAACTGGCTGGAAGAGCACTGCCGGCATGCCCTGGTATATACGGAGAAGGCCGGCGTGAATTGCATCGTGGTCGATTCGATCGACGACTACCCGGCGATGCTGAAGAACCTCGCTTTCACGCTGTCCCTGTATTCGGGGCAGATGTGCACCACGCCGCAGACGATTTTCGTTTCGGGCGAAGGCGTGAAGATTCCGGACGGCGTGGTGTCCGCCGAGCAGTTCGGCCGCGATCTGGCCAATGCCGTTTCGCAGTTCCTCGAAAACCCGGCGCGTGCCGTCGAGATACTGGGCGCCATCCAATCGCCGGCCACCCTGGCACGCCTCGAAGCGGCCCACGGACTCGGCGAGGTGCTGCGCGCATCGGGCGCTGTTGTCCACCCGCACTGGCCCGAGGCCCGCGTGCGCAGTCCGCTGATCCTCCGGGTGGCGGCCAGCGACGAGCGCGCCTACATGGAAGAGCGCTTCGGTCCGATCACGCTCGTGGTGGAAACTGCGACCACGGCGCAAAGCCTGGCCACCGCCGAGCGCGTGATCCGCGAACAGGGCGCGATCACCTTTGCCGTGTATTCGACCAATCCATTGATCGTGGAGCACGCCGAGGAGGCGGCCCTGCGCGTCGGCGTGGCGCTGTCGATCAATCTCACCGGCGGCGTCTTCGTCAATCAGTCGGCCGGTTTCTCCGACTTCCACGCCACCGGCGCCAATCCTGCGGCGAACGCCTGCCTGACCGACAGCGCCTTTGTCGCCGGCCGCTTCTTCGTCGTGCAGAGCCGGCGCCACGTCTGACATGTCCCAGAGCGCGGGGCGAGAAATGGAGAGAGTCCGATGAAGGTCTACGAGATCGACGGCATCGTGCCGGTGGTTGACCCGACGGCCTTCGTACATCCGTCGGCGGTGCTGATCGGCGATGTGGTGGTCGGACCGCGTGCCTACGTCGGGCCCTGCGCCAGCCTGCGCGGCGACTTCGGCCGGCTGTTCATCGGCGCCGGCGCCAATGTGCAGGACTGCTGCGTGATGCACGGCTTTCCGGGCAGCGACACCATCGTCGAGGAAAACGGCCATATCGGCCACGGCGCCATCCTGCACGGCTGCATCGTGCGCAGGAACGGCATGGTCGGCATGAATGCCGTAGTCATGGACAACGCCGTGGTCGGCGAATCGGCCATTGTCGCGGCGCAGAGCTTCGTCAAGGCCGGTTTGGAAATTCCGCCGCGCATGCTGGCCGCCGGCGTGCCGGCCAAGGTGATGCGCGACCTGACTGAGCTGGAAATGGCCTGGAAAATCGAAGGCACGAGCGTCTATCACGATCTGGTCAGACGCTGCCACGGCACGCTGCGCGAGGTCGAGGCCCTGACCGCCGTCGAGCCCGACCGGCGGCGGCTCAAGCTGCCTGAACTGAAGACACTGCAGGAAACCCGGCGCGGCGGCTAGCCGCTAGTGACCGAGAGTTGGCGCTGGCGCGCGCTCTGCGTACCTGGGACGCCGCTTCGCGGGCAGGTAACGGCGGCTACAGCACCGTCTGCGCCACGGCATGTTCCCAGCGCTGCATCAGCGCGTCGGCGCGCTCGCGCGGCATGGTCGGATGGAAGGTCCGTTCCGCCTGCCAGTGCGCCGCGAGTTCGTCGATGCCGGCATAAATGCCGCAGGAAAGCCCCGCCAGATAGGCTGCACCCAGCGCCGTGGTTTCGATGACTTGCGGCCGCACCACGGGAATACCCAGCAGGTCGGCCTGAAACTGCATCAACAGGTTGTTCACGCAGGCGCCGCCATCGACGCGCAACTCCGTCACGCCGGCGCTGTCCGCCAGGTCGCGGCCCATCGCCTGCAACAGCGCCGCGCTCTGGAAGGCGATGCTTTCCAGCGCCGCGCGCGCGATGTGGGCCACGGTCGTGCCGCGGCTCAGGCCGAGGATGGCGCCGCGCGCATCGGGCTTCCAGTAGGGGGCGCCAAGACCCGTAAAGGCCGGCACGAAGATCACGCCGCCGCTGTCGGGCACGCTTGCGGCCAGATTCTCTATGGCAGCACTGCCCTCGATCGCCTTGAGACCATCGCGCAACCACTGCACCACGGCGCCGCCGATGAACACGCTGCCTTCGAGGGCGAACTGCGGCGTGGCGGAGGTCTGGGCGGCGCGGGTGGCGATCAGTCCGTTGCTGCTGGCGAGGCAGTGTTCACCGGTGTGCATGAGCATGAAGCAGCCCGTGCCGTAAGTGTTCTTGGCCAGGCCGGCGCTGAAGCAGGCCTGGCCGAACAGCGCGCTTTGCTGGTCGCCGGCGATGCCGCCGATGGCGATCGGCGCACCGAACAGCCCGTCCTGGGTATGGCCGTAGAGGTGGCTGGAGGCGTGCACCGTGGGCAGGACTTCGCGCGGAATATCCAGCAGTTCCAGCAGTTCGTCGTCCCATTCATTGCGATGAATATTGAACAGGAGGGTGCGCGAGGCGTTGCTGACATCGGTGGCATGGACGGCGCCGCCCGTCAGTTGCCAGGCCAGCCAGGTATCGACGGTGCCGAAGGCCAGCTCGCCGCGACGGGCTGCGGCGCGCGCACCCGTGGCGTTGTCGAGTATCCATTTCAGTTTGGTGCCGGAGAAATAGGCATCGATGACCAGGCCGGTCTTGTCCCTCACCATGGTTTCGCAGCCGCGCTCGCGCAGCGCGGCGCAGGCCGGTTCGGTGCGCCGGTCCTGCCAGACGATGGCATTGCCCAGGGCTTCGCCGCTGCGACGATTCCAGACCAGGGTGGTTTCGCGCTGGTTGGTGATGCCGATGGCGGCCACCTCGGCGGCGCCGATGCCGGCCTTGGCCAGCGCTTCCCGCGCGGTGGCCAGCTGGCTGGCCCAGATTTCCTGCGGATCATGCTCGACCCAGCCGGGCTGGGGAAAGATCTGGCGGAACTCCTTTTGCGCGACGGATACGATGCGGCCCCGGGTGTCGAACACGATGCTGCGCGAACTGGACGTGCCCTGATCCAGGGCCAGCAGAAAGCGGGGGCGGTTCATCGGGATCTCCTGCAGGTGGCGGGGCGCGGGCCCTGGGCGCTTGAACGGGAAACATTATGCAGGCTCCCGGCGCGGCTGTAACCAGATGGGAAGGGCGCTTGTAAGCTTCCATTAAGTACGCTTATGTTAGTATTTCGCGCCGCAACAATCGCGCCACAGCACAGCCCTGTCCTTGCGGCGGCGCACCACCACTTCGGAATCACCCCGTCGGTATGGTACGTGCTGCTTCCGCGGCAACAAGACCGGCACCTGAACCCGATTCAAATGTCGGCTCCCGATCAACGCACCATATATATCAAGGAAGACGCATGAAGATCCACGAATATCAGGGCAAGGAAATCCTGAAAAAATTCGGCGTGACGACCCCGCGCGGCATTCCCTGCTTTTCCGTCGACGAGGCGGTCAAGGCAGCGGAAACTCTCGGTGGCCGGGTTTGGGTGGTCAAGGCCCAGATCCATGCCGGTGGACGCGGCAAGGGCGGTGGTGTGAAGGTCGCCAAGAATCCCGACGAAGTCAGAATCTACGCCAAGGCCATCCTCGGCATGCAGCTCAAGACGCACCAGACCGGCCCCGAGGGCCAGAAGGTGCGCCGCCTGCTGATCGAGGAAGGCGCCGACATCAAGAAGGAATACTACGTCGCGGCGCTGACCGATCGCGCCACGCAGAAGGTCGCCATGATGGCGTCCTCCGAGGGCGGCATGGACATCGAGGAAGTCGCGCACAAGACACCGGAGAAGATCATCAAGGTCTTCATCGACCCGGCGGCCGGCTTGACCGATGCGCAAGCCCTTGAACTGGGCAGGGGCATCGGCGTGCCGGAGGGCTCCATGGCACAGGCCGTGGATACCTTCAAGAAGCTATATACCTGCTACATGGAAACCGATGCCAGCCTGGCCGAGATCAATCCGCTGATCCTCGAAGGCAACGGCGGCATCAAGGCGCTCGACGCCAAGTTCAACTTCGATGCCAACGCCCTCTATCGCCATCCCGAGATCGTCGCCTACCGCGATCTCGATGAAGAGGACGCCGACGAAATCGAGGCTTCCAAATACGATCTGGCCTATATCTCGCTCGACGGCAACATCGGCTGCCTGGTCAATGGCGCCGGTCTGGCCATGGCGACCATGGACACGATCAAGCTGTTCGGCGCCGAGCCGGCCAACTTCCTCGACGTCGGCGGCGGCGCCACCACCGAGAAGGTCACCGAAGCCTTCAAGATCATGCTGAAGAACCCCAAGGTCAAGGGCATCCTGGTGAACATTTTCGGCGGCATCATGAAGTGCGACACGATTGCCGCCGGCGTCGTTGCCGCGGCCAAGGAAACCCACCTCAGCGTGCCGCTGGTGGTGCGCATGAAGGGCACCAACGAAGATCTCGGCAAGCAGATCCTCAGGGAGTCCGGCCTGCCGATCATTTCCGCCGACACCATGGCCGACGCCGCAGCCAAAATCGTCGCTGCCGTCAAATAAGGAAGCGCTATGTCCATCCTGATCAACAAAGATACCAAAGTCATCACCCAGGGCATCACCGGCAAGACCGGCCAGTTCCACACCGAGAAGTGCATCGAGTACGCCAACGGCAAGAACTGCTTCGTCGCCGGCGTGAATCCGAAGAAGGCCGGCGAGAAGATCTTCGACGTCCCGATCTACGCCTCGGTCAAGGACGCCAAGGCCGCCACCGGCGCCACCGTTTCCGTGATCTACGTGCCGCCCGCGGGCGCTGCCGACGCGATCTGGGAAGCCTGCGAGGCCGACCTCGATCTGGCGATCTGCATCACCGAAGGCATCCCGGTGCGCGACATGCTGATCGTGCGCAACAAGATGAAGGCCAAGGAAGCCAAGGGTGGCAAGAAGACCCTGTTGCTCGGCCCCAACTGCCCGGGCCTGATCACCCCCGATGAAATCAAGATCGGCATCATGCCCGGCCATATCCACCGCAAGGGCCGCATCGGCGTGGTCTCGCGCTCCGGCACGCTGACCTATGAAGCCGTGGCCCAGCTCACCGAAATCGGTCTCGGCCAGTCCAGTGCCGTGGGCATCGGCGGTGACCCGATCAACGGACTCAAGCACATCGACATCATGAAGGCCTTCAACGACGATCCGGATACCGATGCGGTGATCATGATCGGCGAGATCGGCGGTCCGGACGAAGCCGAAGCGGCGGTCTGGTGCAAGGCCAACATGAGGAAGCCGATCGTCGGCTTCATCGCCGGCGTCACCGCGCCGGCCGGCAAGCGCATGGGCCATGCCGGCGCGCTGATTTCCGGCGGCGCCGATACGGCCGACGCCAAGCTGGCGATCATGGAGGAATGCGGCTTCACCGTGACGCGCAACCCGTCCGAAATGGCCAAGCTGCTCAAGGCACTGCTCTAAGCAGCATCCCGAAAGTTGGCGCTGGCGATACGGCGCATGGACTTCGCGAAAGCCGCCCCGGCGCAAACCGGGGCGGCTTTTTTGCGCATAGAATCGCGACATTGCTCGGCTACCCAACGCCGAACGTCATTAAATTGATTGACGGACTTGATGCAGGACTGTAAGAATTGCGCTTATTGTCCTGTTTTAATGAGGGCTCTGACACAGGGTAGCGACTGATGAAGAAGGCTGGCTTCTGGAAGAGTGACTGGTTCTTCGGCGTTGCGGTCAGCATTGTCGTGCTGATTCTGGGTAATGGAGACCTGCTGCAGAGCCTGGAACGCAAGGCTTATGACATGGGCGTGGCAGCCACCTCGCGCGCGCCTTCGGACAAGGTCGCGGTGATCGCGATCGACAAACCCAGCCTCGACAACATAGGCCGTTGGCCATGGTCGCGCGAGATCATGGCCGACATGGTGGACAAGCTGGCAGCCGCCAAGGCCAAGGTGATCGCCACCACGGTGTTCTACTCGGAGCCACAGCGCGACCAGGGCCTGGCCTATATCAACAAACTGATCGAAACCTGCGGCGTCACGCTGCCCTCGGTCGTGGCGGTCGCTGCAATGCCGGCCGCAGCACCGGCACCCACGGCCGCACCTGTGGCAGGCGAGCCGCCCGCCGCGCCAGCAGCCCCGGCGCCGGATCCGGTCATCGTGCCTTCCTCGTGCCCGCAGATCGAGGCTATCCTGCTCGAGGCGGACCAGAAGCTGAATACCGACCGCCGGTTGGCGGATGCCTTCGCCAAGGCGGGCAATGTGGCGCTGCCGATGCTGTTCGTGCTGGGCGAACCGCGCGGACGGCCGGACAAGGACCTGCCCGATTACGTAAAGAAAAATGCGGTCAAGCTGTCCGCCGCGGATGAGGCTCCGCCCTACCCGACGCTGGGCGTCGATGCGGGCGTGATCGAGCCGCTGGGCAAGGTGGTGACGGCGATCGGCCACCTCAATGTGACCGCGGATGTCGATGGCGCGATTCGTACCGAGCCGCTGGTGCTGACTTACTTCGATCAGGCCTACCCGTCGCTGTCCCTGTTGGTGGCGGCCAAGAGCCACAACCTGACGCCGGCGGACATTCGGGTCGTTGCCGGCAGTTCGGTCAAGCTGGGCAAGCTCAACATCGGCACGGACATCGATACGCGGATGCTGACTTTCTATTACAAGGACAGGGAGGACGGCAATCCGGCGTTCCAGGTCGATTCCTTTTTCGACGTCAAGAGCGGCAAGATTCCCTACGAAAAGTATCGCGACAAGATCGTTCTGATCGGGCCGACCTCGTCGTCGGTCGGCAGCGTCTTCGTGACTCCGATCAGCCCATCGATGCCGGCCGTGCTGATGCAGGCGCATGCGGTTTCCAGCCTGCTTTCGGAACATTTCTTCGTCGCCCCGACCTGGGGCTTCTGGGTCGAGAAACTCGTGTTCCTGCTGATTGCGGCCTATCTCATTGCCTTGTTGCCGCGGATCAAGGCCGGCTTGGCAGCGGGGATCACCGTGGCTCTCCTGGTGACCTTGATCGTCATCCACTTCGTGCTGATGTCGACGCAGTTGATGTGGTTGAAGTTGATGATTCCGGCAGCCCTGTTGCTGGTCGGCCATTTACTGCTGACCGTCAAGCGTTTTGTCGTTACCGAACGCGGCAAGGAAAAGTCCGATGCCGATTCGGCGGAATCGAACCGCATGCTGGGCCTGGCCTTCCAGGGCCAGGGCCAGCTCGACATGGCTTTCGACAAGTTCCGCAAGTGCCCGATGGACGAGCAGTTGATGGAAAACATGTACAACCTCGCGCTGGATTTCGAGCGCAAGCGCCAGTTCAACAAGGCCGAGGCGGTATTCCGCTACATCTTCGACTTCAACCCTAAGTTCCGCGACATCGAAACCCGCGTGAATCGCGCCAGGCAGTTGTCCGAGACCGTGATACTCGGCGGCGGCGGCGGCGGGCGCAGCAATGCCAGCCTGATCGATACCGCGGGCAATGTCGAAAAGCCGATGCTGGGCCGCTATCAGATCGAAAAGGAACTCGGCAAGGGCGCCATGGGCGTGGTGTACATGGGGCGCGACCCGAAAATCAACCGCATCGTCGCAATCAAGACCATGGCCTTGTCGCAGGAGTTCGAGGCCGACGAACTGGTCGAGGTCAAGGAGCGCTTCTTCCGCGAAGCGGAGACCGCGGGACGCCTAAACCACCCCAATATCGTCCAGATGTACGATGCCGGCGAGGAGCACGACCTGGCCTACATCGCGATGGAATTCCTCAAGGGCAAGGATCTAGTGCCCTACGCCAAGACGGGCAACCTGATGCCGCTACCGCGCGTCATGAGCATCGTCGCGCGCGTGGCCGATGCGCTGTCCTATGCGCACGACAACCATGTCGTGCATCGCGACATCAAGCCGGCCAACGTCATGTACGAACCCGACTCAGACCAGGTCAAGGTGACCGATTTCGGCATCGCGCGCATCACCGATTCGTCGAAGACCAAGACCGGCATGGTGCTCGGTACGCCCAGCTATATGTCGCCGGAACAGTTGGCGGGCAAGAAGATCGACGGCCGTTCCGACCTTTTTTCACTCGGCGTGATGCTCTACCAGATGTCTTGCGGCAAGCTGCCCTTCGAGGGCGATTCGATGGCGCAGCTGATGTTCCGAATTGCGAACGAGCCGCATCCCGATATCCGCGCCGTCAATCCCGCGCTGCCGGACTGCCTGGTGGCGATCATCGACAAGGCGCTGACCAAGGATGCCGATGCGCGCTATCAGACCGGTGCCGAATTCGCACGGGACATCCGTACCTGCATGACAATGACCGGTGGCGCTGCTGTCGCCGATGATTCGGGCGTTGATATCAGCATCTGAGGGCCGATCCATGGACATGAGTACGGTTCTGGAAATTGTCACCAGCAGCAATCCGGGCATGGTGCGTTCCAACAATGAAGACGCAGTCATGGCCAACACGGAGTGCGGGTTTGCCGTGCTTGCCGATGGGATGGGCGGGTACAACGCCGGAGAAGTCGCCAGCGGCATGGCGACGACCATGCTTGGTTCGGAACTTCCCAAAGCCTTCCTCGAACGCGCACCAAGCAGCCTGGTGGGTGGCAGATCGTGGGCCGAGATCACCCTGGAAACGCTGATGGGCCTGGTGAATAGCGCGATCTATCAGTCCTCGCAAACACAGCCGCAATATGCCGGCATGGGCACGACGCTGGTGGTTGCGGTATTCCACGACAACAAGGTGACGGTCGGCCACATCGGCGACTCACGCATGTACCGCTTGCGCGGCGAGGATTTTCAGCAGATCACGCGCGATCATTCGCTGCTGCAGGAGCAACTCGACGCCGGCCTGATCACGCCGGAGCAGGCGCGCCATTCGCAGAACAAGAACCTGGTTACCCGTGCCGTGGGCATCGATCCCGAAGTGGCGGCGGAGATTCACGATCACGCGGTAATTCCCGGCGACGTTTATCTGCTGTGTTCGGACGGCCTCAACGACATGGTTGAAGATGACGAAATCGCCATGACTCTCGGCGCCCTTTCGGCGAATCTGGAGTTGTGCGCGATGCAGTTGATCCAGATGGCCAACGATAACGGCGGCCGCGATAATGTTTCGGTAATCCTGGTCAAGGTGAAGGGCGACTATCCGGCCGCACGCGGATGGTGGTCCCGTTTCCTGGCCTGGTTCAAGTGATGCAGCGCTCAGTGACCTCGAAGGACGAAAACAATGGCTAAGCTCATACTCAGCATGGAAACCACAATGCTCAAGGAAATTCCCTTGACCAAGGAGCGCACCACGATCGGTCGCAAGCCGCACAACGACATCCAGATCGACAATCTGGCGATTTCAGGCGAACACGCGGTAGTAATCACCATACTCAATGATTCCTTTCTTGAGGATCTGGGCAGCACCAACGGCACCTTCGTCAACGGTCAATCGGTCAAGAAGCACTTCCTGCAAAACGGCGACACCATCGAACTGGGCAAGTACCGGCTGAAGTATGTCAGCGAGGTTCCGCAGCAGACGGCGGCCGCCGATTTCGAAAAGACCATGATTCTGCGTCCCGGCGCCGCCCAGAAACCCGCTGCCGAGCAGCCTGTCGCCGCGCCAGCGGCCGCTGCACCTACCCCTGCCGCACATACGTCGACTTCGCCCGGCATGGCCGCGCAACCCGCTGCAGCCCAGCCGGCAGCAGCCCCGGCGGTGCCACTGGGGGTGATCCAGCTCCTGTCGGGAGGCAATGCCGGCAAGGAAATGGAACTGGTCAAGACACTCACCACGCTGGGCAAGCCGGGTGTCCAGGTAGCCGTCATTGCGCGGCGGCCGCATGGCTATTTCATTACCCATGTCGAAGGTACCAGCTTCCCGGTGGTCAACGGCACCGCGCTCGGCACCCAGGCACATCAACTTGCGGACCATGACGTGATCGAACTGGCGGGCATAAAAATGGAATTCTTCCTGAAGAACTGAAGCAAAAGACCGGCAAGCCCTGGAGATCTCTTGAAACAGTATCTGCCCCGATATGCGCTTGGACTTTTGATACTTCTGGTCCTGCTCGGCCATTCGGCGCGGGTTTACCAGATTCCGTTCATCAATCACATGGATTCGCTGATTTACGACGCGAAGGTGCGCCTGACCATGCCGCAGGGCGTGGATCAACGCGTGGTGATACTCGATATCGACGAGAAGTCGCTGGCCGAACAGGGGCGCTGGCCATGGGGTCGCGACAAACTGGCGACCTTGATGAATAAACTTTTCGACCAGTACGGGATTCGGCTGGTGGGCTTCGACGTGGTTTTTGCCGAGCCCGACGAGAGTTCCGGCCTCAAGTCGCTTGAGTCCCTGGCAAAAAAGGAACTCAGGGATGTGGCCGGTTTTCAATCCTCGCTGCGCGAATTGCGTCCGCAGCTTGACCACGATGCTCGATTTGCGGCTTCGCTGAAGAACCGACCTGTCATTCTTGGCTATTACTTTTCCAGCAAGGAGGGCGGCGTCAGTTCCGGGGCAGCTCCGGATCCGGTGTTCCCGGCCGGGACTTTCAGCGGCCGCCGCATAGGTTTTACCCAGTGGGTAAGTTTTGGCGGCAACCTGCCGGAGTTTCAGAAGGCGGCGGCCGGCGCCGGGCATTTCAATCCGCTGGTGGATATCGACGGGACCTCGCGCCGGGTACCCCTGCTGGTGGAATACGACGGACAGTACTACGAGTCCCTTTCGCTGGCAATGGTACGCAACCTGCTGGGCAATCCGCCCATTACGCCGGGCTATCCCGAGGATGCGCCCGGCTCTTATGCGGCCATGGAGTGGCTGGAACTCAAAGGCGCCAACGGCGCCATGAGCATTCCAGTGGATGAGAACGCCTCGACCTTGATTCCCTATCGCGGCTACCAGGGAAGCTTTCCCTACATCTCGATTACCGATGTACTCAACGACAAGGTGCCCAAGGAGCGCCTGGCCGGGCGGATTGCCGTGGTCGGCACCACAGCGCCGGGACTTATGGACTTGCGCGCCACGCCGGTTGGGGCTGCCTATCCGGGGGTCGAAATACACGCCAATCTGATCGCAGGCATGCTGGATGGCGCGATCAAGCACAAGCCTCCCTACATTCTTGGCGCCGACGTACTTCTGGTGCTGATCGCGGGTGCGGTGATGGTTTTTCTGCTGCCCATGCTGTCGCCGTTGCGTGCCACGCTGGTAGGCGTCATTGTGCTGCTGCTGCTGCTCAGCGTGAATTTCAGCTTCTGGCACGTCTCCAACGTGGTGCTGCCGCTGGCCAACGGCATGATCGCGATTGCGCTGCTTTACGCGATGAACATGTCCTGGGGCTACTTTGTCGAGTCCAGAACAAAACGCCAGTTGACCGGTTTGTTCGGGCAGTACGTGCCACCGGAACTGGTCGAGGAGATGAGTCGCGATCCGGAGAACTACAGCATGGCCGGGCGCAAGGCCGAGCTCACCGTGCTGTTTTCCGATATACGCGGATTCACGACCATATCCGAAGGCCTGGAACCGAACGAATTGGCGACCTTGATGAATCAGTATCTGGGCGCCATGACCCTGGTGGTGCGCAAGCACCGCGGCACGCTCGACAAGTACATCGGCGACGCCATCATGGCTTTCTGGGGGGCGCCGGTGGACGATCCCGAACACGCAAGGAATGCCGTCCTTACAGGGCTGGAAATGCATGTCGCGCTACACGAACTGAACAAGGACCTGGTGGCGCGCGGCTGGCCTGAACTCAAGATCGGCGTCGGCGTAAACACCGGGCCGATGACGGTCGGCGACATGGGTTCGCCGGTGCGCCAGTCCTACACGGTGATGGGTGATGCCGTCAATCTCGGTTCGCGTCTGGAGGGCATCACCAAGCAGTATGGGGTCGGCTTCATTGTCGGCGAAAGCACGCGCGAACTGCTGAAGAAGGAATTCGTTTTTCGCGAACTGGACCGGGTGCGGGTCAAGGGCAAGGAAGATCCGGTGGGTATCTACGAGCCGGTCGGCGAGGAAGGCAAGGTCGCGCGCGAGGATCTCGAGGAAATCAAGCTGTGGAACCAGGCCTTGCGCGCCTATCGGACTCAAGACTGGGATCAGGCGGAACTGACGTTGATGAATCTGCAGCGCATCAAGCCACGTTACCTTTATGATCTGTACGTCAAGCGCGTTGAACACCTGCGCAAGGAGCCGCCCGGAGAGAACTGGGATGGCGTCACCATTTTCGAAACCAAGTAGGACTCATGAAGGTACGAATCCTCGGATGTAGTGGCGGAATCGGCGGGCGTCATCTGCGCACGACCTCGCTGCTGGTCGATAACGATATCCTGATCGATGCCGGAACGGGGGTAGGCGATCTGGCGATCGCCGAACTCGCCCAGATCGACCATGTGTTCATTACCCACTCGCACCTGGACCATCTTGCCTGCCTGCCATTCATGGTCGATACGGTGGGCGACATGCGCAACCGCCCGGTGACGGTGCATGCGACCGAGGCGACTCTGGAGATCATCCGCGCCCATGTGTTCAATTGGGCGATCTGGCCTGACTTCAGCGTGATTCCGACGCCGGAGAAGCCGTTTCTGCGCTTCGCCACGATACGCGTCGGCGAGGCAGTGGACCTCGATGGCCGCAAGATAATGCCCCTGCCGGCGAATCACACGGTGCCGGCCGTCGGCTACCACCTTGATTCCGGACACGGCAGTCTGGTGTTTACCGGCGATACCGGGCCGTGCCCCGACCTGTGGAATCAGGTCAACATGATTCGCAATCTGCGCTACCTGATCATCGAGTGCGCCTTCTCG
This sequence comes from Sulfuritalea sp., assembly GCA_023700805.1. Taxonomy (GTDB): domain Bacteria; phylum Pseudomonadota; class Gammaproteobacteria; order Burkholderiales; family Rhodocyclaceae; genus Sulfuritalea. The sequence continues at coordinate 45,264 of JAMPYF010000001.1, read as the reverse complement.
GACAGCGAGAAGCGTCTGGCCGTCGCATCCTTGCATTTGTGTCCGAGCATGCTGCTGGAAGAACTGACCCACCTGCAGCGCGACGCCGAGGTCTTCATCACCCATTTGAAGCCGGGACAAATCGAACTGACGATGCAGGAGATCGAAGACTGCATCGGTGAATTCCGCCCCGGCATGTTGCAGAACAACCAGATTTTCGAAATCTGAACATGACCGATACGGTGAATATTGAACTGCTGGCCCGCCTGCAACCATTGATGTCGCTTGGCAGCGAGGGTTTGCGCGAGTTGCTGCCGCGTTGCCGCACGTTCACGGCGGCGCGCGGCAGCGATCCATTTCACGCCACCGACCTCGATCGGCAGGTTGTCTATCTGGTGCGGGGACAACTGCTGGTGGCCCTGCCTGACGGCACCTCGCGGGTTCTGGTCGGGGGCCTCGATCTGGCGGCTGCGCCCTTGGCGCGCGGCGGCAAAGTGCCGGCCATGAGCAAGGCCATAACCGACGTCCTGTTGCTGACGCTGGAGGAAGACACCCTGGATATCGTCCTGACCTGGACCCAGTTGGCCGTGCCGGCGGCGAATGCCCAGGGCGGAAGCGATAGCACCGACTGGCGCATGATGTCCGGCATGTTCGCGGTGGATAATCTTACGATCGGTGCGTTTGCTTCTCTGCCTCCCGCCCACATTCAGGCCCTGCTGGCCAAGTTCGTGCGCGTTCCGGCCAAGCGCGGCGAGACGATAATCAGACAGGGCGATCCCGGCGACTACTACTATCTGATCGAAAGTGGACGCTGCAAGGTTTCCCGGCTGGTCGCCGGTTCCCGCATGCAGCTGGCAGAACTCAAGGAAGGCAATGCCTTCGGCGAGGAGGCTCTGGTGGCCGATACCGTACGCAATGCTACCGTAATAATGGAGACGGATGGGATGTTGCTGCGCCTGGCCAAGCAGGACTTCAATGAATTGCTGCGCGCGCCATTGCTGCAGAAGGTCGCCGGCGACGAGGCCAAGAGGCGGGTTGCCGCAGGCGCGACCTGGATCGACGTGCGCTTTCCCGCCGAATACAGGAGCGACGGTTATCCCGGTGCGATCAACATTCCACTGGATGACATTCGTCAGGCGTCGGCGGCGCTAGATATGTCGAAGGAATATATTGTGTATTGCCAGACCGGACGTCGCAGTTCCGCCGCTGCGTTTTTGCTTTCCCAGCGTGGCTTCAATGCTGTCCTCCTCGATGGCGGCATGAGGGCTTACGCTGACGCCATGGAGTCAGTCCGATGAGTGCCGTGCCTACTGCATCCCCCGAGGCCGCCGGGTCCGATGTGGACTCCCGCCTTGCATTTTTCAAGAACCTCCAGGTCGTTACCAACAAGATTCATGCGACATCCAACATCGACGAAATCATGCTGGAGCTGTCCGGCGATATTTGCAGCTTGTTCAATGCCGATCGGCTCACGATTTATACCGTAGGCGATGACAAGGCATCCATCGTTTCCAAGGTGAAGACCGGCCTGAATTCCTTCAAGGATTTGCGCCTGCCGATCGCCGACCAGAGTATTGCCGGTCATGTCGCGCTGGCCAAGAAGACCGTGAATATCCGCGACGTCTATGATGATGCGGAGCTCAAGGCGATCAATCCTTCGCTGCGCTTCCTGCAGGAAGTTGATAAGCGCACCGGCTATCGCACCAAGCAGATGCTGGTGGCGCCGGTGGTGGATGCACAGAGCGGCGAACTGCTGGGTGTGGTCCAGATCATCAACAACAAGGCGGGCACGCCATTCGCTGTAGTCGCACAGGAAGGCGTCAAGGGACTGTGCGAGACCCTGGCGATCGCCTTCAATCAGCGCAGCAAGCCCGCCCAGGCGGTCAAGACAAAATATGACTTCCTGGTCTCCGACGCGGTCATTTCGGCGCAGGAACTGGAGCTTGCGCAGCGCACCGCGCGGCGCAAGAATCTCGACATCGAGGAAGTGCTGGTCAATGAGTTCCAGGTCAAGCATCAGGCGCTGGGCGTGGCCCTGGGCAAGTTCTTCAATGTGCCCTACGAGCCGTTCCGGACCGACCGTATCAAGCCGGTCGATCTGCTCAAGAACCTGAAGCGGGATTTCCTGGAGCAGGCCAAATGGGCTCCGGTGGAAGAAGGACCGGAAGGCGTCATGGTGGTTTGTATGGACCCCGAGCAGGTCAAGGGTTCGCGCGTCGTCAACAACGTGTTTCCAAGGGCCAAGGTCGTCTATCGAGTCACCACCAATCACGAATTCGGGCAAACGGTCGATCAGTTGTTCGGTGCAAGCGGCGTTCCCGGCTTTACCGACGACAGTTCGGTAGGCGACCTGCTGTCGACCCTCGATCAGGACGAGGGCGAGGGCGAAGGCGGTGCCGCCGACGACATCTCCGCGGCGGCGGACAATGAACTGGTCAAGCTGGTCAACAAGATCATCATCGATGCCTATCAGCAGGGTGCTTCGGACATCCACATCGAACCTGGTCTGGGCAAGGATAAGGTGTTGATCCGCTTCCGCCGCGATGGTTCGCTGGCGAAGTACATCGAAGTGCCGGCCAGTTACCGCAACGCGATGGTGGCGCGGCTCAAGATCATGTGCGATCTCGATATCGCCGAGCGCCGCAAGCCGCAGGACGGCAAGATCAAGTTCAAGAAATACGGCCCGCTGGACATCGAACTGCGGGTGGCGACGATTCCCTCCACCGGCGGCGTCGAGGATGTCGTGATGCGTATCCTGGCTGGCGGCGAGCCGATCCCGCTGGACAAGCTGGGCGTGCTGCCGACCAACCTGACCAAGCTCAAGGCAACGATTTCCAAGCCATACGGATTGTTCTTCGTCTGCGGTCCGACCGGTTCGGGCAAGACGACCACGCTGCACTCGGTGCTGGGTTATCTGAACACCGTCGATACCAAGATCTGGACCGCCGAAGACCCGGTCGAAATCACGCAAAAAGGCCTGCGTCAGGTGCAGGTGAACAAAAAGGTGATGGATTTCGCCACGGTGATGAAGGCCTTCCTGCGGGCCGACCCGGACATCATCATGGTCGGCGAAATGCGCGACGCCGAAACCACCGGCATCGGCATCGAGGCGTCCCTGACCGGCCACCTGGTGTTCGCCACCCTTCACACCAACAGCGCGCCGGAATCCATCATCCGCCTGCTCGACATGGGCATGGACCCCTTCAACTTCTCCGACGCGCTGCTGGGCATTCTGGCCCAGCGCCTGGCCAAGCGCCTGTGCAAGTGCAAGGAAAGCTATACGCCGGATGCAGATGAGGTCAGGCTGTTCATGAAGGAGTATTGCAGCGAGCTCGATAACACCGGGCCTTTCCTCAAGGACAAGGACGCCGCCTACAAGGCGACGCTGGAGCGCCTGATCAAGGACTACGGCAAGGACGGGCATCTGGTGTTCACCCGGGCCAAGGGATGCGACACCTGCGGCGGCAGCGGCTACAAGGGACGCGTCGGCCTGCACGAACTGATGATCGGTACGGAACCCCTGAAGAAGCTGATCCAGGAGCACGCCCGTGTCGCGCAATTGTTCGCCCAAGCATTGGAGGACGGCATGCTGACCCTCAAGATGGACGGCCTGGAAAAGGCGCTGCAGGGCGTGACCGATCTCAAGCAGGTGCGGGCCGTCTGCATCAAATAGGGAACGGACATGGACAGTTCCGCCAATCTGTTTCGCCGTCTCGAACAGCTGAATGCAATCGGCGCCGCGCTCTCCAAGGAGCGCGACATCAATCGCCTGCTCGAGTCGATACTGATTGCAGCCAAGACCATCACCCATGCCGACGGCGGCACGCTTTATCGCGTAACCGAAGACGGTCGCGCGCTGCGCTTCGAGATCCTGCGCACCGATTCGCTGCACATCGCGATGGGTGGCACCACCGGCAATGCGATCAACTTTCCGAATCTGCCGCTGATCAACGACAAGGGCGAGTCGAATGATTCGATGGTGGCCGCCTATGCCGCCATTCACGACAAGACCGTCAATATTGCCGATGCATACACCGAAGCGGGTTTCGACTTTTCGGGCACCCGCAGCTTCGACGCGCGCACAGGCTACCGATCGCAGTCTTTCCTCACGGTGCCGATGAAGAATCATGAGGGCGAGATCATCGGCGTGCTGCAACTGATCAACACGCTCGATCCGCATACACACGAGGTTACGACTTTTTCATCCGCCGACCAGAGCCTGGCCGAGTCGCTCGCCTCCCAGGCCGCCATCGCCCTGACCAACCGCCTGCTGATCACCCAGCTCGAAGAACTGTTCGAGGCCTTCATCAGCCTGATCAACCTGGCGATCGACGAGAAATCGCCTTACACCGGCGGCCATTGCCAGCGCGTGCCGGCCCTGACCATGATGCTGGCCGAAGCGGCCGACGCAACGCAGGAAGGTCCCCTGGCTTCGTTCAAGATGGACGAGCGCGATCGCTACGAACTCAAGATCGCCGGTCTGCTGCACGACTGCGGCAAGGTGACGACGCCGGTTCATGTGGTGGACAAGGCGACCAAGCTGCAAACCCTGTTCGACCGCATCCAACTGATCGACACCCGCTTCGAAGTGCTCAAGCGCGACGCGGAACTGGACGCGCTGCGCAAACAGTTGGCCCTGCGCCAAAACGTCAACCCCGAGGCGGAAGACCGTATCTGGCACGCCTATCAGGATGAAGTCCGCGCCCTCGACGCGGACCGGGAGTTCCTGCGCAAGGCCAATGTCGGTGGCGAGGCCATGAAGGACGAGGACCTGCAGCGCGTGCGCGACATAGGCAGCGGCCGCAAGTGGCGCAACGTCGATGCCGTCGAAACCGAGTTCCTCACCGCCGACGAAGTCGTCAACCTGACCATCCGCGCCGGAACGCTGACGCTGAAGGAGCGCGACGTCATCAACCATCACATCGTCGCCACCATCAAGATGCTGGAACAGCTGCCGTGGCCGAAACACCTGACCCGGGTACCCGAGTACGCCGGAGGCCATCACGAACGGATGGACGGCAAAGGCTATCCCAAGGGGCTGACGCGAGAGCAGATGTCGGTCCAGGCCAGGATGATGGGCATCGCCGACATCTTCGAGGCCCTGACCGCCCGCGACCGCCCCTACAAGCACGGCATGAAGCTGTCGCAGGCCATGTCCATCATGGCCAACTTCAAGAAGGGCGGCCATATCGACCCCGATCTGTTCGATGTATTCGTCAAGCAGGGCGTATATCGGCGTTATGCGGAGCAGTTTCTCGATGCGGGGCAAATCGACGCGGTGGATGAGCAGACGATTCTGCGTTAGCAGCGTTCCCCCGATATTGCGTTGACAGCCGCAATGGGCACGGCAGATTGGCGCGCTGGTATTCTTATTGTGCGGGCCCAATTCCTAGATGCAAGGAGTTGTGAGCTCACCGCCCATTGATCTATATGCTGTCAAGGCACATAAGAGTACCTCGTTGCGGAGCCTGGGTCAGATATGGAATTGAGGGAGATGGCATTGATTGCATGGCAAAGCGGCCGCCATGACGAAGCAAAAGCCATACTTGAGCAAGTATTGACACAGCCTCCGGTCAAGGTTCGGGATCTGCATTTTTACGGGGTCGTGCTAACGCAGACTGGCGACTACGAAGAGGCAATACGGCAACTCCAAATTGCTTGTGAAGCTGAGCCAGGGAATCAGGAAGCATGGTCTGATCTGGCCAACGTCCAGCATATGGCGGGAAAAATGTCTGATGCAGAGTCCACGCTGCGGTCAGGCATTGAACTTAGTCCGGAAGATCCGAATCTTTGGTTCAATCTCGGGATACTGCTAAATGGCATGAAGCGCGCCCGGGAGGCAGAGGCAGCATTCCTGCGCGTAACCGAACTTGACCAGGCTGATCAGGCGGCATGGATTGAACTCGGACGGCTTCGTTATGCAAGGTCAGCTCATCTGGATGCTGCCCGGGCATTCTTGCAGGCGGCCGCACTTGACGGCGAGGGCCAGGCGAATGCATTGCGCTTTGCCGGTTTTGCTTTTGCCGATGCGGGACGTCCACAAGACAGCGAACGTCTTCTCGCCAGCCTGTGTCCAGGGAGGCCGCAGGACACAGAGGACTTCCACCTATTGTCCCAGCTTCTCTTTTGTCGGCTGGAGTTGTGCGATTGGCGACAGATTCCGGAAATGGTCGACCGCTGCAAGCAATTCATCGGCGAGGGCAGGACTCCGCTGGAGCCATTTACATTTCTTTTGCTGCCTGAAATCACTGCAGAAGAGCAACTGGCGCTGACCGGGGATTTTGCGGAATCCCTGCTTCCTCACCCAGCTGTTCAGATGCCTGCCAGCGTTAATCCGGATCCGGCCAGGCGCTTGCGCATCGCCTACCTTTCAGCGGATTTTCATGACCATGCGGTCATGCGTTTGCTGATCGGGGTGCTGGAGCATCACGAGCATGCAGAGTTCGAGATACACGCCTTTTCCTATGGCAGCGACGACCAGGGCGTGATGAGGCGACGGATTGTTGCAGCCTGCGATTCTTTCCACGATGTTCGGGGATGTTCACCTGAGATCCTTGCCGGGCGCATTCGCGATGAATCGATAGACATACTTGTCGACCTTGCTGGTTGGACCGGCAATACCAGGACTGCAGCGCTCGGCTACCGACCCGCGCCGATTCAGGTCAATTGGCTGGGTTACTCCGGTACGCTGGGCAGTCGAGTTTTGGTCGACTACCTGATCGGGGATCCGATTTCTACACCTCTTGCGGACCAGCAGAATTTCGCGGAAGAATTGGTCCTGATGCCAAATTGCTGCCATCCGAATGATTCAAGTCGCCCGATCGGAAAAACGCGAACCCGTCAGGAAGAGGGCTTGCCGGAAAATGGATTCGTGTTCTGTTGTTTCAGCCGCCCCCTCAAGATCACCCCAGAGATCTTCTATTGTTGGTGCGATCTCCTGAGCGAACTTCCCGGCAGCGTGCTGTGGCTGTACGCTGCCAACGATCTGGCAAAGATAAATCTTGTGGCCGAAGCAAGTCGGCGAGGAATCGCCGACTCCCGGCTCATATTCGCCGCTGCAAGGCCTCCAGAACTGCATTTGGCGCGCCTGGCGCTGGCCGACCTGGCGTTGGACACATTTCCCTTCGGCGCCCACACCACTACAAGCGACGCTCTTTGGGCTGGGCTTCCCGTGTTGACGATGATGGGCGAGACATTTGCCAGTCGTGTTTCCGGTAGCATGCTGAATGCAGTAGGCTTGGGAGAGTTGGCGGTCGGTTCGATCGAGGAGTACCGCGCAAAAGCACTCGATCTGGCGTCAAATACCCGTCGTTTACTGTCGATTCGCGACAAACTGAGAATGAACCGGCTGTCATCGCCACTCTTCGATACTCAGAGATTCAGCGGCGAACTCGAATCGCGCTATAGAGCCATGTGGCAACGGCATTGCCGGACTTTGGAGGCGACCACATGACCGGCAGCAAACGCCAGTTCGGGGCCAAAAGTGCCAAAAATTGTCAGGGCGTGACGCACCTGGTCGACTTTGTGGTCGCGTAAAGACGCGATTTGCGCTCAATCGCATGGCGCGGAACCTCATTGTGCTTGATGCCATTGATACCGCAGGACGCTATCAATTCGGGCATTGTTCCTGCTTGACCAAGTTTACCCAAGCCGGCTTGGGCTCTTTCGAAAGGAGAAATGCATGAAAAAGCTGCAAAAGGGATTTACCCTGATCGAGTTGATGATCGTGGTTGCCATCATCGGTATCTTGGCCGCCATCGCGATTCCCCAGTTCAGTGAGTACACAAAGAAGGGCGAAGACAAGGCTGCTCAGTCGGACGCCAAGAATCTGTTGACTCAGTCCGTCGCGAATTCGACCAACTAACGCGACTCGACCAATAGGAGATATTTATGAAAAAGGTAATTTTGGCTTCCGTGCTTGCTGCCAGTGCGATTGCGTCCGGTACTGCCAATGCTGCGTCAACGGCGGTTTGTGCAGGCGGTTCGTCGGCTTCCAGCGCAACGAGTAACCCGGGTGCTGGTGCCGCAACGGACTTCGTCAAAAATGCGTTCACGGCGAAGTGCTCGGCCAATGTGCATCTGACGGCCGAAAGTGCGAATGCGACCTATATGCGTGTCGGTTCTGGCTCGGTCAAGGGGGGGCGTTCGTTTGCAGGCTCCACGGCGGGTGGCTCGGTTTCCAGTGCGTCTGCGTGCGCTACCGGTTGTGCCGCAACCGATGCCAGCGCGGCGGCGACGAGCACCTTCGCCCCGACGGCGGGCTGATTCGTTTCAGTTCCTTGCAGTATCGACGGGCGCGCCATACGGTGCGCCCGTTTGATTTCTGCACATCAGCCAATGTTTGAATTCGTTGTTTCCGGATTGCGCTCGGGAATCAGGGGACGCAGCGTACAGATCGTGTTCGCCTTGGGTCTTGTTCTGGTGGCCGTGGCCTATCTTTCGGCGAGTTTCTCGCCCCGCCATCCGCGCACGGTTGCCCTCGATATCGGATTCTCGGGCATGCGCTTCACGCTCATCCTGCTTAGCCTGTTCTGGGTGCAGGATCTCGTGGCGCGCGAGGTCGATCGCAAGATCATTCTGCAGTCACTTTCTTACCCGGTTTCGCGTGCGGCTTTCCTGCTGGGGCGATATTTTGCCGTACTCGGTCTGGTCTGCCTGTCGGCCGCTATTTTGGCGCTAAGCCTGTTGCTGGCTGTCGGCCTGTCGAGCCCTAATTTTGATCAGGAATTTCGCGTCAGTCTTGGCTTGCCGTATTGGGCGACGATCGCGGGCCTGGTGCTCGACGTCAGTGTGGTTGCGGCCGTCGCCCTGGCGACGGCAACAGTATCAACGGTATCGCTATTGCCGCTGCTGATCGGCGCAGGCTTCGCGATCGCTGGCAAATCCTTGGGTGCGGCGGCAGACTATATTGCGCGTGGTGCCGATGGCGATACCCCTTTCCTTGAAACCTGGGGGGGGCCAGTCGAGGCGATTCGTTGGCTGATCCCGGACCTTTCGCGCCTGGATTGGCGCGACTGGCCGCTGTACGGAGTGCCGCCCCATTTGCAGTCCTTGACCTGGTCCGTGCTGATGGCTTTGGCCTATGCTGCAATCGTGCTCGCTCTTGGCTGGAAGGCGCTTGAGCGCCGGGAGTTTGGATAGAGGTGAGTCGTGCAAGATTACCTTCGAAGGGCTTTCTGGCGATACTGGTATCCGCATTGCTGGTTTATCTTTTCGCGGTAAATGTGCTCTCTGGCCAGCGCTTGTCATTGCGCGGCCCTGAACTTATGGTGCGCCTGCCGCTCGCAGCGCAGGTCATGCTGGCTGGTGGCGACCGCTATCTGGCTGCCAATCTGGCTGGATTTCGCGTCCTGGTCGCTGATACCTTTCGCATGAAACCGGAAGAGTTCGCGATTCAGGCCATGTTGCAGAAGGATATTTCATGGCTCAACCCGGCGCATGAAGACAACTACTACATCGCCGCCGCGATCCTGTCGGAGCCCCATCTGGTGCCAGCGGCTCAGTACGTCCTGCGTCGCGCGGCAGATGCAAGACCGCGCGACTGGACACCGCTGTTCTACTACGCTTTCAATCTTTATCATTTCGAGAAGAATCCTGCAGCGGCTGCCCAGGCGCTGCTCGAGGGAGTAGCTCGCACGGATGATATAGCCGAGCAATGGGGCTTGCAGGCGCTTGCCGCACGATGGATAGAACGCGGCTACCATACCGGCGAGGCAGCCCGCATCGTCGGGCGGATGGCGGAGGAGGCTCCGCCAGGAGGGTTTCGTCGCTACATGAAGAAGCGAACTGAGCGTCTGCTTCAGCTCGATCGCTTGACGATGTTGGCGCAGGAATATCGAACAATGCGCGGCCAGGCTCCGGCGAGAATCGAAGACCTGGTCGACGCTGGCCTGATCGATCGGGTTCCGGTCGATCCTCTGGGCATTGGGTTCGCAGTGAATCAAGCGGGGGAGCCGATTTTTCGAGATTCTGGAAATGCGGGTGGTCACTGATGTATGCAGTAGAGATTGACAATCTGGAAAAGACCTATGCCAAGGGTGTGTTGCGCCAACGGGTGCGCGCCGTGTGCGGCATTTCCCTGCAGATTGAAAAGGGCGAAGCCTTCGGCTTTGTCGGGCCGAACGGCGCGGGCAAGAGCAGCACGATCCGTATTCTCATGGGTCTCGCTCGGCCGACAGCCGGTACCGTGCTGCTCTTCGGCCAGGATGCCATGTGCCCGGATGCGCGACGCGGGGTTGGCTATGTCCCCGAGAATCCCTGTCTCTATGACTACCTGACGCCGTTCGAAATTCTCGAAATGAGCATGCGCCTGCATCGGACACGGGATGGTGCCATTTCTGCGCATGCGCTGAAATGGCTCGAACGCTTCGATTTGGCAAAAGTTGCGCGTTCCCCGGTACGATCGTTTTCCAAAGGCATGACCCAGCGTGTCGCGCTGGCGCAGGCGATGTGCATAGGGCCACGCTTGTTGATCCTCGATGAACCATTGTCCGGCCTGGATCCGATCGGACGGCGAGAAGTTGTCGACTTGCTTGCCGAATACAAGGGACAGGGCGGTACCTTGTTCTTTACTTCTCATGTACTACACGATGTGGAGCGCCTGGCGGACCGCTTCGGGCTCATCCACGAGGGCCGCCTGCGTTCGGTCCGATCGCCGAGCGAACTCGTGGGCGCTGAAGACATCGTGATCGTGCGTTCGCAGGGAAGCAATCCCCTCAGTGGCTGGCACGCCGAGGCGTCCGGACAGTGGGTCGTGGAAGTCCCGCGCACGGATCTCTGGCAGAAGCTCGACCAATTGCGAACCAATGGCCACGTTTTGATTGAAGTAAAACCGACGCTCTCGCTAGAATCGGCCTTTATGCATGTGGTCGGACGCGGGTAAATGAAAGCGAATCACGGATGATTTCGGCGGAAGGTCTAGAGGACCTGCTGGCCTGCGGCGATCGGCTACGAGATGGCGGAGATCTTTCCGGCGCGCTGGCGCTTTATCGCCAGGCGGTGGAAGCGGCGCCGGATCTGGCAAAGGGGTATTTCAAACTTGCGACCGCCCAGGCCCGCCAAGGGCTGCCTGACGATGCCGAAACCTCCTACCGCGAGGCCATTCGACTTTCCCCGTACTACGTAGAGGCTTATGGCAATCTTGGTGTGCTGCTCTTCGCACGCGGCAACTGGGACGAGGCCGAGCGCTGCTACCGCAATGCACTGGCGAATAATCCGAACTATTTCGAGGCCCACATCAATCTGGCCAGGTTGCTGTTTGTCGCTTCGCGATCACTCGAATCGCTATATTTTGCGCGTCGCGCCAGTGAACTCAAGCCGGACTCGGCTCTGGCGATCGAACGCGCGGGCCTAGCTCTCGGCAAGTTGGGGCGGATAGATGAAAGCCTGGCGGAACTGCGTCGCGCGATCGAAATCGATCCCGCCGTCGCATCGCCCTGGGTTTCCCTTGGGGGCGTTCTCCAGGCCCTCGGGCATTACGAAGAAAGCGACGCTGCTTATCTGCAAGCCATGGCGCTGGACGACGACGATCCCATACCCCACGCGAATCGGGCGTTCTGGGCGAATTATCGGCAAATGCCGCGCGAGCTGGTTTGGCAAAGGCATGCCGAGTTTGGCAGCTGGATTCGCCGCAGGCTCGGTCCAGTGCAGGAGCCTGAAGCGGCAGCCCAGCGGCCGGATTCAGAGCGGCGGCTGCGCGTGGGTTTCGTGTCGGCCGACTTCCGACGTCATTCGGTAGGATATTTCGTGCAAGGCGCGCTGGCGCATCTCGATCACAGGCGGTTCCAGCTCTATGCCTATTTCGATCACCATTCCGAGGATACTGTCAGCATAAATCTGAAGCCGATGTTTCATCAGTGGCGAGATATCTTCTCAAAGACTGATGACGTTGTATTGGAGCAAATTCGCCGTGATCGGATCGATATTCTCGTGGATCTGGCCGGACACACCGGCAGCAACAGAATGCGCTTGTTTGCACGTCGGGCGGCTTCGGTCCAGGTAACCTATCTGGGGTATCCGAACACCACCGGTCTCGATTGCATGGACTATCGCCTGACGGATCGCTGGGCAGATCCCGAGGGGGGAGGCGACGAGTTTCATTCCGAAACTCTGTGGCGTCTTCCGAATACTTTTCTTTGCTACACGGCGCCGCTTGATCAGCTGGATGTTGCCGATCCGCCGCTGCTCAAGAACGGTTACCTGACTTTTGGTTCCTTCAACAACCGTATCAAGATATCGGACAGTTGCCTGGAACTTTGGCTGCGCTTGCTTGAAGCAATTCCATCGTCCCGCCTAGTGCTCAAGTCGATCCAGGGCACCGAGGACGAGATGAGTCGTCGCGGTCTGTTGAATCGCTTCGTCGACCGAGGAATTGATCCAATGCGGATCGACGTCCATGCCCAGGTCGCCGGCCTCGAAAATCACCTTGGCATGTATTCGGAGATCGACATCGCGCTCGACACCTTTCCGTACAACGGTACGACCACGACCTGCGAGGCGCTCTGGATGGGGGTGCCCGTCATCGCCTTGAAGGGCGACCGCCATGCAGCAAGAGTGGGCGAAAGCCTGCTGATGAATCTGGGTTTGCCGGAGTTGATCGCTCAGACCCCGGACGAATACCTGAGTATTGCCAGCGGCCTCGCGGCTGATTCCGGCAGGTTCGTCGCGCTGCGCCGCGGAATGCGCGCGCGGATGCTCGCCAGCCGGCTCATGGACAGCCGCGCGTTCGGCAAGGATCTTGGCGAGGCGCTGCGCGGTATGTGGCTTGACCACTGTAGTCGGTTTGCGGCAGATCTACCCGTCGAATCGACAGCGCGCGACGACCAAGACGAGTCCATGCGTCTGCAAATAGGCGACGGTTTGCCGCCGCGCGAAGGCTGGAGGAGAGTCGCCTCGGCTCAGGACGGCTGCGTCGACTTCGTTGGCGATGTCCGCATCCTGTCAACATTTGCTGACGAGAGCTGTGCAGAGATTCTCGCTTCGCATGTGCTCCAGAGGCTGCCGCCGCAGGACATGCTGCCGGTCCTGAACGACATACATCGCATTCTTGTGCCGGGCGGGACCCTCTACCTTTCGGTTCCCGACTTCGATGAGCTGGCGGCATTGTTCTCGTCGTCAGAATTGTCCAACGCCGACAAGTTCCAGGTCATGCGGACGATGTTCGGTACGCAGGATACGGACCGCGATATGAACCGAAGCGGCCTCGGTTTCGATTTTCTGGTGGACTACCTTGCCGATGTCGGTTTCGATAGCGTAGAGCATGTTGAGTCCTTCGGATTGTTCGGCGATGCCAAAGAACTGACGGTCTGCGGCAGGCGCATATCGCTCAACCTGATTGTGACCAAGTAGGGGCAGTAATGAAAATCATAGGCAAGCGGGGCGCAAGGCGACCGGCGATGGACGCCGACTCGGTCGAACTGATGCGCCTGGTCGAGGCGAGGCAATACGCCGACATCGAGGCGCTTGCAGGGTCGGTATTGGCACGCAATGGGCATCACGTACTGGCGCTGAAGGCGCTGTCGTTTGCCTTGTTGTGCCTCGGGCGCGACGAAGAGGCTTTGCAGGTGATCGCGCGGGCCTTGCCCCTGGCGCCGACTGATGGCGAGCTATACAACAACCGTGGAATCGCGTTGTCGAACCGGTTGCGTTGGGACGACGCAATTGGAGATTTTCAGGAGGCCTTGCGTCTTGCACCGAACGATCCGGAAATCCACAAGAACATGGGTGTCGCGTATTTCCGGATGGGGCGCTGGAATGAATCCATTGATGCCTTCCTGAAAGCCATTGAGACCCATCCCGGCGACTATCTGGAAGCAATCTACCTGTTGGTCTGGGCATTGATAAACGCGCAGCGGATGGACGAAGCTTCCACGGTATGTCGGGCTCTCCATTCCGATGCCACTGCGAGTGATGCAGGCTTGCACTACGCACTGGTCTTCATTGACCTGCGTCGGTGCGATTGGGGCGAGATTGAGGAGAACTGTGCCAAGCTTAGGCAGCTTTCCAACAACTTCGTCAATTCGGTAGGGAATGCCGCGTTTGCATTATGCATCCCTGGGCTTGACAGCCAGGACCACGCGTTGATGGCGAGAAGCTATGCGTATGCATCAATACCAAGGACATATCTGGATTCGGGAAACCATTTGGCGGCGACCTGGAAAAATAGATCGGGACGACTACGAGTTGGTTACCTGTCGGAGGACTTTCGACGCCATGCGGTGGCAGTCGCTATTGCGGAGGTCCTTGCCCGGCACGATCGAAGCCGTATCGAACTATTTGCCTACTCGACAGGTAAAAACGATCAAAGTGACTTGCGCGAGTATTTCGAGCAAACTTTGGAGCATTTCCGCGATGTCAGCACCATGTCGGTCCATGCACTGGCGCAAGCGATACAGAGCGACAAAATCGACCTGCTGGTGGACCTGGGAGGATGGACAGGTATTGGGCGCACTGAGAGCCTTGCAATCCGATGCGCCCCGATCCAGGTCAATTGGCTTGGGTATTGCGGCACGCTGGGGCATCCCAAACTGGCGGACTACCTGATCGGTGATGCTGTCGCGACGCCGCATTCGGCGCAGGACGCATACACCGAGAAGATCGTGCACATGCCGCACAGCTTCATGCCTTTTGACACGAGACGGGCAATCGGCGCGCCGCCAACGAGGCAGGCCGAGGGCCTGCCAGACGATGCATTTGTCCTCTGCTCATTCAACAACAGCTATAAGTTCAATCCCCGCTTGTTCAACTTGTGGTGCAGGATGCTGGCCGAAATGCCGGACGCTGTGCTGTGGCTGCCCCGTCACAACGATACCGTCGCCGCAAATCTGCAGAAAGAATTTGGTCGTCGCGGTATGGATCCAAGCCGCCTGATATTGGCACGCTATGTCAACTCGTCGAAGGACCATTTCGGCCGTCTGCAACTTGCCGATCTGGCGCTGGATACCTTTCCCTACAATTCTCATTCGACCGGCGCCGATACGCTTTGGGCGGGTGTGCCGATGGTTGCGAAATTGGGCGACACCTTTGCCGGTCGGGTCGGCGCGAGCCTGCTCAGTGCTGCCGGGTTGCCGGAACTGATTGCCGACGACGATGAAGGCTACGCGAGGCTGGTGCTGGATTTGTATCATGATCGCGCCCGGCTTGCCGGTTTGCGCGAGCGGCTGAAGTTGGCGCGCCAAACGGCTCCGCTCTTCGACATGGCGGGATTTACGCGCGACCTCGAGAGCCTCTACTTCAAGATGGCGGATGACGCATGGACGGCGACAACAGCCTCTGGCGATCAGCCGCGGCCGGCACCGACGTCGGCGTCTTGAAGATCGCCCGCAGCGTGGCGAGGTCGAGCCGCCCGACGTAGTGCGGGGCCAGGAAGCCGGCCTGTTGCTCGACCAGGGTTTGTCCATAGTTGGGCGGCGTTCGCGGCCAGAGAAGGGCACGGGAAATCTCGAAGACCGGCGTGATGGCCCCGAGGACCAGGATCGCGACCATTGCGGTCAGGCGAAGCGAGCGGCGGATATCTCGCCCCGGCACGTCAAGTTCGGCCAGTGCCAGACACAGCAGGATCAGCAGGCTCGGCGTCGATACCCGCAGCAGCCAGTCGTTCGAAGGTCCCAGGCTGACGAGGGGCAGCAGCAGCAGCAGACCGGCGGCAATCGCCAAGGCCTGTTTGGCGTCGGCATGGTTCGGCCGCAACAGCAGGACGAGCAGGCCGAACTCGAAGGCGACGAACTGGACGTAGGCTGCAATCAGGTCGCCGTCGATGCCGGCGGCCTTCGCCGCGGCGTTGCCACCCGCCGGTTCTGCAAGCGCAAAAGCTGCGGCAATCGCGGGACGGGTGAGCAGGCTGACGACGACCGCAGTGAGTATCGTGCCGGAGGCCCATTGCACTGCCGTGGTGCCGAGTGCAGGCGACCCTGTCGGCGGCCGTGCCCGAATCGTTCCCCACAGGAACCAGGGCAGGAGGCCGATGACCGCGAACGGGGTCCAGAGCAGAAGCAGGGGAAGCAGTACCAATCCCAGTACCGGCAGGACCGGATTTTCGCGATGGCGATAGAACAGGGCGGTCCCCAGCCAGAGGGCCAGCGCATGGTTTGGCGCCCAGAACAGTTGCCCCGTTAGAGAAGTGTAGGTCCATGGCCGCCACCACTCGAGCGGCAGGGGGAACATGGGGAGATGACCGTGTACCAGTGCGATCGCGGGCCAGTCCATGCCGCTGAAGAAGACCACCACCAAGCCGTGGAGGATAAGGCGCCAACCCAGCCGTCGCGGCAGCGGCAGCAGGAGCAGGAACAGTGCTACGCCGAGCGCAGTCCAGCCGAATAGTATCAGCGCGGCGAACTCGATCCCCGCCAGTTTTGCCAGCAGGGCGGGCGGGAGGTAGTAGCCCATGGCGGTCCTCAGTATCAGCGGCACGCCATCGTGCAGTCCATACGCCGGCGGCCATGCCGACAGGATCAGGTCGCCGTAGACAGC
Source organism: Sulfuritalea sp. (assembly GCA_023700805.1). GTDB lineage: Bacteria > Pseudomonadota > Gammaproteobacteria > Burkholderiales > Rhodocyclaceae > Sulfuritalea. Next base: position 28,818 of record JAMPYF010000001.1, on the reverse strand, counting down.
GTCGCGGGTGCGCCAGTCGCTGTTGGCGTAGACGAAATGCCCGGCACCACCGAGGGCGGCCCAGGCGAAAGCCAGGATCACTAGGAAGAGCAATGCCGATCGGGTATGGGGCGCGGCTGCTGGAGGCAGGCGTTTGAGTAACTGATACAGGGCGATGGCCAGCATGGCAGCTGCCGCCAGACCCAGCGGCGGTCGCAACCAGGCGAGCAGGAAGACGAAGGAGGGCGCCGCTAGATAGGCCAGCGCCGCCGCGGCCAATGAATCCGGGAAACGGATCATCATTCAGGTCGCCGTTGCCGGATGCGCCCGGCAATCAGCCGGCCTCCGCAGACTGCGCCGCGGAGGCCGGGACAACGCCTTCGAGACGGAACCAAGGCAGGTTCCGGTCATGAGCGGCGGAAAGGATCGCGACCTGGCCGCATTCGAGCCTTTTCGCCTCGGGAAGGACATAGGCCACCCTTTGCCAGTTGGAGACCTTGGATCTTTCCCCGGGGTGGTTTTCGAAAACCGTTTCGCCATCCATTTCCAGCCGTAGCCACTGGATGATCCCGTGACAAATGCCGGCAGTCCTGACGGGGACGCGCAGCTTCCTGGTTTGTGCCGGGAAGAAGCTTTCCCGTTCGAAATCGAAGCGGAATGCCTCGACATCGTCCGTGAGCAGTTCGACGGCCAAGTCGCTGCGGGAGATTGTGCATTTTTCCGACACTATCGCATTGAAGCCCCCTAGCCGGAATCCGAGAAAATCCTCGGCGATCAAGTTGCGCCTGAGGTCGTCGCCGGAAAACAGGGCGAGCATGATGCTTCCGGCACGGGGAATCACGCGCCCCGAGGGCTTCAGCAACCTGCTTTTGGCATCTTCGATGCATGGCAGCACATGCTCGCCGATGAGTTCGCTGGAAAATATCTCCGAAACGAGGATATCGGCTTTTTGCGGCAGGTCCTCGCCCAGGGCGACGCGGTCCGAGCGCTTGCCGACAACCCGAATGGCGCTGGCGTAGCCGTTTCCCGCGATAATGCGCCTGGCCGTTTCCGCGATGATGGGAACAGTCTCGCAGGTCGTCACGCTTCTTGCCCCCATGCTGGCGCACATCATCGCCAATAGGCCCGAACCGGTCCCGATTTCAAAAACGTCGGTTTCCGGCGTGACGGCAGATTGCAGCGCCGCGTGGTAGGCTGCGTTGCGTTTCTGTTCGTTCATCATCGGCACATGCCATTGCGGCACTAGGCGGGTCAGGATGTCGTGCACGCCCTGCAGAGCATTGATCAGCCGCGGCGAAATGTCCAGGGCGGCCCTGAAATGCACCAGGGCGTCGTCGTAGTATCCTTGACCACACAGCACATACCCGAGGTTGCAATGCAAATCGGCGTCGTTTGGCCGTAGTTGCAGTGCCTGTCGATAATGGCCCGCCGCCTCGTCGTGCCTGCCGATGGCCTGTAGCGCGTTTGCCAGGTTGTTCAAGGCCTGAACGTTGTCCGGATCGATTTCCAGAGCCCGGCGACAGCTTGCCTCGGCTTCGTGCGCCTGCCCCATGGTATTGAGGATGTCGCCGAGATTGCTGTGCCCTTCCGCATCGTCCGGCGACAGCGCCACCGCCTGCCGCATCGGATGCAGCGCCTCGCTGATCCGGCCCAATTGCATGTAGGCCACGCCGAGGGCCTTCCAGGCGACACCATGCCGGGGAAATCTCGCGGTCATTTCCCCGGCGAGGACGACGAGCTGGTCGTAGCTCCCCTGTTGAAACAGGGCCACCAACGCATCTATCTGGTCGCCGCTCGGATGCGAATCCGCCGGAGTGCTCATCCTAGAAATTGATCCGCTCCCGTTCCATCACCAAGGGGCGCTTCTGAACCTGGGTGTGAATCTGGAGGATGTATTCGCCCAGCAGTCCGATGAAAAACAGCTGCACCGAGGCAAAGAAAAAGAAGCCGATCAGTATTGGCGCCAGGCCGAATGACATCTGCTCCCAGCTGGCCATTTTCAGAACCAGGTAGCCGAGGGCGATCAGCAGGCTCACCGCGGATAGTGCGAAACCCGCCATGGTCGCCAGGCGTAGGGGCACCTTTGAATGGCTGGTGATGCCGAGCATAGCCATGTCATACAGCGCATAGAAGTTGCTCTTGGTTATGCCGCGCTTGCGTGTCGGCTGGACATAGGGCACCTGCGCGTGGGCAAACCCCATGTCGGCAATCAGTCCGCGGAAGTAGGGGTAGGGATCGTCGATCCTGCGCAGCGCCTCTATGACCTCGCGGTCATAGAGGCCGAAGCCCGTGTAGTGCGGGATCAGCGTGACATCGGCGATGCGACCGATGGTGGCGTAGTAAAGCCGGCGCAGCGCAAACATTGGCGCAGTCTCATGGCTCTCCGGTTTGACGCCGACCACCACTTTGTAGCCCTGTTCCCAATGGCGGATGAAATCGCCGATGAGTTCCGGCGGTTCCTGCATGTCAGACGCCATATTGATAATGGCGTCGCCGCGTGCCTGCAACAGCCCGTAGTTGGACGAACGAACGATGCCGAAATTGCGATTATTGACGATGGCCTTGACCGAAGAGTTGGCGCTGGCGAGACGGCGTATCTCGGCCACGGTACCATCCGTGGACGCATTGTCGATGTAGATGTGCTCGAAGTCGTATTCTGGAAACTGCTTAATCTGGGCCGCGATGCGGCGATGCAACTCCTCTACGTTGCCCGCTTCGTTGAAGCAGGGCGTGACGATGGAAATCAGCTTGCGCTCAGCCACTACAGGCCTCGCGAGTAGATGAGTGCCTTGAGCGCATCATTGCTCGCATAGGGACTGTCGATGTCGTCGATGCGAACCGGCGCATCTGCTGCAACCGGCCGCAGCAGGACTTCGCCGTGCATCAGTTCGCGGCAGGAAATCTGCCCCTTCTGCAGCGGCACGGCGAGGTACACATCGTCATCGGACAGGATGTGTCCTGCAGGCAGGTCATGCCGGGCATAGACGCCGCGGACCAGTGCATCGAGGTAGGCGATTTCGCGCTGCGGAGGGATGCGCTTGCGCGTCCCTGGTGCGCCGCACATCTCGACGGCCTTTTTCCACGCCTTGAACCAGGCATCGATTTGCGCTGGCTGGCTGCAGTAAGGCGATACCGGAATGGCGTCGGCGTCGATGTCGACATGGCGCTCGAAGGTGCGCGCGCCCTTGGCGTAGGCCATCATCACCGAACTGGTCCAGTCGTGATACTCGTGGGTCGAGTAGCCAATCACGTTGTGCGGGTAGCGATCACGCAGAAAATCGATCTGGTTGAGCTCCAGTTCGTGGTCTTCAGAGGGATACAGCGAGACGCAATGGTTGATGGCCAGCGGGATGTTCCGATTGTCGAAAAACTTTACCAGGTCGTCAATGTCCTTCAGCGATGAGCCGCCGGTTGAGACGATGACGGGTTTGCGCGTGGTTGCGATCTTCTCGATCAGTATCCAGTCGTTGAGGTCGGAACTGGCGAGCTTGATGATCTCGATGCCGAGGTCGGCACATAAATCGACTGCGGATTCGTCGAAAGGCGTAGCCATTGGAATGCAGCCGCCCTTGCGGATCGTGGCAACCAGCGCCGCATGCTCGTCGCGCTTGAGGCGGGTGTCGAGCGTCTTCTTGATATAGCGGATATCGTCGCGATCCCGAAAATCCTTGTGGATGAAGGCATCGAAGTCGCGGAACTGAAGCTTGATCGCGGCGCGAACGTTGTTGAAACGCACGATGCGTGAGAAATCGGTGACGATGCGCAGGCCGCGCTCGACTCGCCCCCAGTGATTGTTGGCGAGTTCGAGAACAAACAGATCTTCGAAAACTCGGGAGTGGTTCATGCTGCTTGAGAGGCCTGACGAAAGGGCGAATTTATCACGTGATCACCGCTGCCGTGTTGCCGATTCGGTCTTGGCTTGTGGCAAATTTCCGCGCAACGGCAAACAATTGTCCGGCACGATTGATGCCGCAGGCATCAATCGTGAAGCCGTTGTTGGTGAGGATTGCATTCAGCGCATCGGCCGTGAAGTAGTTAAGATGCTCTCGCATCGCGACGAAACCGAGCGGAGGCAAGCGGCCGAGCTTGATCCGGCTGGCGGTGCACAATAGGTCCGCGGCCATCAGCAGCGGGCGGCAACGCAGCATCTGCCTCAGCCAGGCGGCGCGCAGCGCTTCGCTGCCCGGCGCCGGACGCCAATTTTCGGCCGGGACTTCAAGGTAGAGCCAGCCAGACTCGGCGAGCAAGCCCCCAATTTTCCGCAGGTAAACGTCGGGCGCTGAAACATGCTCGAGTACCTGGCAACTCAGGATCAGATCCCAGGCGCCGGGCAGTGTTGCGTCATCGGAGTAGCGCTCGATGCCTGGCAGAGTGGCGCAGGTGGATGGGTCGAATACAGCTTTGCGGTTGGCATTGACCGCCGTCAGCATATGGCCTCGGTCGCCGCCGTGATCCAGTGCCGACGCGAAACAATGCGGCGCATTGGATTGCGCGAGCGCTTCGCGCAATGCTTCGATACGTGGTGCCGAGCTTGACCACGCTAGCAGCGCCGCATGCTGTGTCGAAGTGTAGAAGGGCTCCCAGCGCCAACGTGCACGAACATATTCGGCATCGCGATAGGCACGATAGTAGCGCTCCGCTTCGGCGTCGCTCAATCCCCGATCAAAAAAACGCAATCCGCAGGCAGGGCAGGCTGCAAGTCGGGTTATTTCGGGCGGTCCGCCCCAAGCGCGGGCGGCGAGAAAGCCGGAGACGATCTGCGTCTCGTACAGCAGGCTCTCGTTTCCGCAACACAGGCAGCCGGCTGCCGAGCGCCGGTGGTGATCGAAGGGATCAGCTGCGGTCGTCGGCATCGTCGCCTGGCCACCGGTTGCGTGCCAGTTCGTCGCGGTCCAGAAACGGAAACATGTCCTCCAGCGGCAGGGAAATAATGGTTCCATCGTCGAGTTTGCGCGAAGTCAGGCGCGGTTCGAAGCCCTGCGTGTCGTCAAGGATCACATCGCACAACACCGGGCCATCCATCGTCAGGATTTCGGTCAGATGCTCCGGAAAGTTGGCACTGGCGATACGGCGCGCGGGGATGCCGAAGGCGTTCGCGATCGCGACGAAATCCGGAAAGCTGACGCCGCTGTCCGGGCCTTCACCCGCCAGGCGGCCGAAGAAATTATTCTGGGAACCGCGGATCGACAGATAGCCGCGATTGTTGAGTACGAAAATCTTGATCGGCAATCGGTGGTGAGCGATGGTCTGCAGTTCCTGCAGGTTCATCATGATGCTGCCGTCACCGGCCAGGCAGATGACACGGCGCTGCGTTCCGCGCGCGGCGATGGCGCCGAAGTATGCACCGATCGCTGCGGGCATGTCGTAGCCCATCGAGGCGCTGCCGGAATTGGAAAACATGCGCATGCCGGCTTTGATATGGCCGGCCTGAAACGGCACGATGGTCGCCGTGGCATTGCCGCAGGCGATGATGTCATCAGTATCGAGTTGGTCGAACAACGCTTCGACGAAATGGTAGGGATTGATCTTGCCGTTGACTTCGCGATGCCGTGGCAGCACGTTGGGATAGTGAGCCAGGCGTTGCTTGCACCACGTGAGCCATTCGCGGTGCCAGCGTGGCGTTTCCCAATTCCCAAGTCCCTTGTCCAGCTCGGCGAGAAAAGGCTTGAGATCCGCCTTAATGCCGATGTCTGGCTGGACTGTGGGTTTGGCGAGCTCGGCCGGATCGACATCGATCTGAATCTTGAAGGCGCGCGGTGCAAAAGACTGCCAGTTGTAGCTGACCTGGCGGATATTGAGGCGGCTGCCGAGGATCAGCAGCAGGTCGGCGTTCTGCACGCAGAAATTGCCGGCCCGGGTGCCGATGGTGCCTGGGCGGCCGCAAAACAGCGGATCGTCGGAGCCGATCAGGTCGTGCGTCCAGGCAGTGGTAACGGGAATACCTAGGCGGCGAATCACGGCGTCGAATTCGGCAGCGGCATGTGCGGCACGAACACCGGTGCCGGCTAGGATCACCGGCCGTCTTGCCGTCCGCAGGCGTTCGATAACCGCCGCCATATCCGTAGCGGTGGGCAGGCTGGTGGCCGAGGGCGGGGGCTTTTGGCGCCGCAGGGCCGTCGGGTCGATCGGCGCGCTTTGCACATCGATGGGTATGTCCAGCCAAACCGGACCCGGACGGCCCTCTGTCGCCAGGTAAAGCGCCTGATCGAGATGCCATGCGATGTCTTCCGGGCGCTCGACCACGGCAGCGTACTTGGTGATGCCGCGCACCATGGGAATGATCCCTCCCTCCTGATCTCCCAATTGCCGCAATCCTGGCACGGGCGTCGTGGCCAGGCAGGTTGCGCGCTTGACCTGACCCGAAACGACAATCATCGGTATCGAGTCGGTCCAGGCGCCGAACACGCCATTCATGGCGTTGATGCCGCCGGGGCCGGTGGTGACGTTGAGGATTGGCGGCCGCACGGCAATGCGAGCGTAGGCTTCGGCTGCCATGGCGGCGGCCTGTTCGTGGTGAAAGAACACGGGCGAGAGGCCGGCCTGATGACACAAGGCATCATTGAGGAACATTGCACCACCACCGGTGATGAGGAAGACATGACGGCGGCCTTCGTCGGCGAGGTGTTGCGACAGGTAAGTGGCGACTGTGATCATGGGAATCATCTTGCTGGCGGCTTCGCGGCGGGCTGGGCACCTAGCCGTTGCGAACAGGGCAATAGTTGGCGCTGGCGCCACGGCGTCAATATCTTCAGCGCTAAAGTCCGCGGTGCTGACATGCGTGTGTCGGATCGTTGTTGGCTATTCATAAGGCCCCAGCTGATTGCGCAGTCCGGCGCTGACAGCGCGGAAGATTAGCTGGAGCCGCGACATGGATAGACGAAGACCGGGTGAGCGGAACAGTGCCAGACCCAGTAGTCCGACGCAGAACAGGACTGCGTTGACGAGGTACATGGCCCGGTTGTCGACGCGGTGGTGGTTGAAATGCGTCGCGTTGCGTATGTCCAGATAAATACGTCGGTCTGGGGTCAATGGGGAGAACGCCGGATGATAGGAGTCGGTGCTGACGTGCCATGAGGTCTCGATGTCTTCCACAATCGCGTACGAGCATAGATAAATGCTGATGCCGGCGGCTGAGATTCGGTTTGTGAATTCAATGTCGTCGTAATAACAGAAATACCGCGCATCGGGGACGGCGATGACATTCAGCAAGGCAGCGGGAAAGAGCAGACCTCCGTAGCAGGCCACGCGTGACTTGGCTACAGGAAATCGAACCGGCGCACTTCGATTTTGGACGGAGTGGCCGCCCAACTGCTTGGGAAGTAGATGCCGTTCATTGGCGAGGTGAAACCAGGCAAAGGTGTTGGGTAAGGCGATAGTCTCGACGCCAGTGTGCAGGAGCAGGCTGTGCCAATCCAGTTGTGGTCGGTAAGCCTGCAAGCACACATCTTCGCCGCCGCCCAGAAGGTCGTGGGTGGCCAGTAGCTTGGCTATGGAACCGATTTGCGGGAGGTTGTCGTCGTCCAGCAACAGGATGAACTTGGCCCCGAGAGCGCGAGCCCGTTCCATGCCGATCCCGAATCCGACTGCGCTGCCGTGGTTCTCGGCGACGGGAACCAGAGTGATGTGGGGATGATCGGACCAGTTCCCTTCCGCGAAGTTGCCGTTGAAGACAATCACAATATGCCCGACGTCCTCGCGTAAGACGCGATCCGTGACCTCGCTCAGTAGATGGTGACGTGCCCCGTAGCTGACTATGACGACACAAAGATCAGGAGGGCCCTTGGAGTTGCAGGAATTTGGCATGCTGTGTCACAAGGGCGGAGTTGCTCGGAAGGATCCGGTGGCGTGGTGAGCGCCCTGTATCGAGTTTGCCAGTTCTATTTGGGCGCGCTGGTAGTCTGCCGGAATGCCGATGTCGATAAAGTAGCCGCTACTGGTAAAAACCCGGCAGTTGGATTGAAGCAAACTCGGCGCGATGATGTCACGTTCCAGTGAGCAGGGGCCAGCCAGACTCACGTCCGCAAAAAAACTCCGGTCGAACAGATAGACACCGGCATTGACCTGCCCTGGGCCGGCAGCGGATTTCTCTTCCAGGGACACCAGTTTGGTACCGTCCAGCACTACTCGTCCATAACGGGATACGTCCTCGACCTCTCTGACCGCCATGGTGAAGCCTGCTTGACTGGCAATGTGCTGGGTATGCATTGCTCTGTAGTCCAGGGAGAGAAATGTGTCGCCATTGATCACGAAAAACGGACTTCCGCGGCAGTTGCCGATGGCGCCCAGCGTCGCGCCGCCAGTTCCCAGAGGAGATGCCTCCATCGCATAGTCGATACTGATGTTGCGGTATCGGTTGCCGAAATATTCAGTAATAGTTTCACCCAGGTAGCCGATCGAAAGAACGATGTGATCGAAACCCTGGCCTTCCAGATAATCCAGCAACCAGGCCAAGAAAGGCTGTTGCCCGACGGGTGCCATCGGCTTCGGCTGCCCCGGCACGGTGTCGCGCAGGCGGGTTCCCAAGCCACCGGCGAGGATGATTCCCTCCAGATTCATGGGAGGACAATCTCGCAGTTGCCGACGATCAGGTTCTCCACGCCTGGGTACCATGCGCGGTGAAATGACAGTTGCTGGCCTGTCCGCCGAACTTGCCCAATGCTCTGATGACATCCAGCCGTCGTTCCGCAGGAACAAATAGCATCATGTAGCCGCCACCTCCGGCTCCCGATATCTTGCCCGCCCGGGCGCCCGCTGCAAGCGAATGATCGTAAATGTCCTCGATCAGCGAATTTGACACCGTACGCGCCGACCTTTTCTTACCCTCCCAGCCGGAACGCATGGAGTCGATGATTCCTTCAAAATCACCTTTGAGCAGGCATTCCTTCATTTGCAGCGCCTCTTGCTTCATCGAATGCATGGCCTCGATGGCCGATACTTCGCCGGCCATGACGTTGGAGCGCTGATCGGCGATGATCGTCGCCGACTCTCGCGACATGCCTGTGTAAAACAGCACCAGGGACGCCTCCAGTTCGCAGAGTATCGACTCCTTGATGCGCAGCGGGTTGATGACGGCACGCTCATCTGCATAGAATTCCATGAAGTTGAAGCCGCCAAAGGTTGCGGCGTACTGGTCCTGTCGCCCACCATGCAAATCGCATTCAATGCGTTCTATCTGAAAGGCCACGCGAGCAATGTCGTAGTCGCCCAGAGGAAGGTTGAGGAACTCGACGAATGCCTTGACCATTGCCACCACGAGGGTGGAGGAGGCGCCAAGGCCGGATCCCGCCGGCGCGTCGCAAAAGGTGCTGAGTTCCAGTGCGATGGGCTTGCCGTCGCCATACTTTGAAACGATGTGTCGATAGACCGCAGCGTGCAGATCGAGGGTCTGTCCCAGTTCGCTGACGTGGGCGAGTGGCTTCGACTCGCCGAGCTGTCGGTCGGTCGATATCAGGCGCACGTCCGGTTCGGATAGCGGGGTGATCGTCGCATAGGCATATCGGTCGATCGTGCCATTGAGGACGTACCCGCCGTAGACGTCGCAGTACGGGGAGACGTCCGTGCCGCCTCCGGCCAGACCCAGTCGTAGCGGCGCGCGTGCTCTGACGCATTTCATGAGAATCCACCAGTTTGATTAAGTGCAGTGCGCAACTCATAAAGCCGGGTAATGGTCGGGACTCGATTTTCCCATAGATATTCTGACATGCAGACCTTGCGGGCCGCTTCGCCGATAAGGGCGTTGAAACTGTCAGACGTCAGTAGGGCAGTGCAGTCGTCGATGAACGACTTTGCATCATTGGCGATCAGGACGCTTTCCCTGTCGATGAATGCCAGGCCCTCGACGGCCAGCGGCGAAGCTACACATGGCAAGGCGGCTGCTGCGTACTGGACGATTTTGCCGCGAAAGCCGGCGCCGGAAAATGCTGGAGCAATGCTCATGGTAGCTCGCAGCAGGTGCTCCTCGACGGACTCGACTTCGCCGCGGATCACTAGATGTTCGTCGGAACGGAGACCGAGTGCTTCGCTGCCTCGACCGACAACGACGAATTGATAACCCGGGATGCGGCGACAGAGCTCCGGGTGAACATTATTTAGATACCAGAACAAGGCATCGACATTGTTGCGGGAACCGAAATAGGCGACGAACACTAGCTCGCGCGCGGCACCCGGCTCGCGCCGTACCGGCCCACTGCGTGCCAGATGCGGAAACTCGATGGCGGAAAGGCCGGTTTCGACGGTGACGACATGAGTTCTTGGCGAACAAGCGGCTATCGTCGTCGCGTCTGGGTGCGATACACACTGGACGGCATCAGCTTTCCACGAGTAGTAAAGCTCCAACGTACCGATCGCCGCATGCTCCAGCAGCGGGCGCAACGCCGACGTCCTCCCCAGCATGCGGAGGTCCGTGAGAAATGCTCTTGCATTCGATTCCATGGGAGAAAAAATGATCCTCGCCCGCTGTCGACGACGAAAGCCGTCGATCAGGCGACCTGACTGCCAGTATTGGAAGTCGGCAACGTCGTACGCATTGTCCATGATGCCAGCGTTCGTCAAGCCGCGCATGTCGAAGCATTTCACCGGCAACAAGAATATCCTGTCGAATATCGACCTGTCGGCTTCGGTGAGTTCGTCGGCCATGCTGTCCGAGCAGGTGACGAGATCGATTAGCAGCGAAGGTTCCACCCGACGAATCAGCGAGTACAAGTCCAGCAGGCGGAGGCCGCCGGCATGGCGCCGCGTGGGCGGGTAATACGAGACCAGCAGAATCCTTCTGCCGGACTGGTGATGCCTGTCGGGAGCGGTCAAGGATGGCAACAAAGGATTCCGGGCTTGGCCTTAGTTTCGAGATTGGGCAAGGACTAGCGCGGCCTGGGCCACAACATCCGTTTCAATCTTCTTAATTTCATATAGGTGGGAATTGCTCGTCCATACAGCGTATTGAGTACGTTGACCACGGTTGGATGAGGCAGGGAAACTGAAGGCAGATCCCTGCCCGCCAAGGCATCGATGATTTTGACTGCGTCGTCCGATTCATGGAAAGCATCGTAGAGTGCGTTGATCTCGTGCTTGACGTTTGTCGGAAGTTCATAGTGCGTGGCCCAGAATCCCTTGTGCTGAATACTGTTGAGAGCGGCTTCGTGCGCCGCGAAGTAGCCCTGGGCAACGCGCAGCAGGATCTTGCGGCAGCGACTGATTTCCGCAGCATTGCGTCGCGCTTCAAGATAGATGGCAATCGGCAGCAGGACGTCGAATCCGCGCAGCCGGTTCAGGTTCAGGCTCGCAAGCAGTGCGCCATTCAGCGCCAGCTGACCGAGTTGATGTTCGCCAGGACTGGCCTTCGACCATTGGTAAAGGGGTAGTGATGCATTGTTGTGTCGAACCTCAGCAGCCGTCGGCGGAGCTTTTCCTGAAAGGTCGTCGACGTAGAATCCGGCAATCTGGAGCCGGCGTTGTTCAGTTTCATTCGGTTCGGCGGCTGTATCGTCGAGCAGGCTTGTGAAATAGTCGTGATGGGGAAAGTCGGCCGCGGTGAAATAGACCGATAGTCCCGGGCCGGCGTGAACCGCCAGTCGTGCGAACTTTTCGCCCAGCGTGAGGCGAGGCCAGTCGGACTGCAAAGCCTGATCGGAGTCGAGGTCCAGCCATTCGATTTCTTCGCTTCTCTTGCTGAAAACGTCTTCGGCAAGACGGCCTTTCCATTCTCCGCCGTCGCCGGCAAATGTCAGAAGCCTTATGCGTGCCGTACCGCGTATGGGGTGCAGACTTCCCAGGACATTGGCAAGATTGGGAAAGGCTGCCGGGGCGCTTGCATCGGCCGCGGAATACGGATCATGCTGGAACAGGAATACGTCGACTGCGAGTCGATTGGCTGCCGGTGCTGATGATCCGAATCCGGTCGGATGCTGGCGGCGTCGCCTTGCAGCGCTGGCTGCCGCGGTAAGCGTGGTCTCGAAGCAGTACTTTTCGGCGATCAGCGCCTGGGCTTGACGAACCCGTTCGATCGTAGCCTGTGGTGAGCTTAGAATCTGATCCCTGACTGCCAGAATCGAGTCGGCACGCTCACAGTCTGTGTCGCCGGAAAAGTAGCAGACCAGATCGCCGAACAGGGACCGCACATGCGGATTGTGGTCGGAAATGACCGGCACTCCGGCGGCGAAGCCTTCGAACACCCGGCTCGACGAGGTGCCTGACTTGATATGTGCGGGGGACGATAGGGCCAGCACTGCGCCATACTGGCGCATGGTCCGGGCTAGACTCACGCCATCGAATGGTATCTCGCCGCGGTAGGACGGGAATCCCTTCCATGTTCTGAACCCTTCGAGTTTTTGCGGGCCAAAGAAGTCGGCGGCGTTCCTTTCCTGCAAATGCTCCAGTAGTCCGTGAGCGCGACCTTTGTGGTCCTCGACGCGCTCCCAGTTAATCCCACAATAGAATATCTTCTCTGCGTTGGGCGCATCAATCCCGGTCCGCTCGGGCGTTTGCAGGGCCGCGATCGAAGTCGACGCGTAAAAGTGGAGTTCGCTGTCGCGCCACTCGCCGCCGACTACTTGCCTGATGTGCTCTTTCAACAGCGGCGCACCGTTATAAAGATAGTCGTCGTAGGCCCTCAGATTATGGAAGATCGACGCCCGGTAGTCATCCCGCAGATGCATGTAGCCCAGTGGATTGGCTACCCAGAGAAAAGTCGGGATATCGATGAATTTTGGCGTGTCATAGTGAAATGACAGCGCGAAATCGCAGTGCTGTCGCAGATCGACGTTGTTTTTATTTTTGCCCGTGTCGACGTCCCGGCCAAGAAAGTCGACGACGGTGATTTCGTAGCCAGTCTTGCGAATCTTCTCGATCAATTCGAATTCGGCGTTGCGAACCTTTGGCCACTGCGAAATAAGCAGCAGGCGGGGTGTATCGTTGCTCATCGCGATTGCTCGGCCTGCGCATTTCGGCAATACCAGTCCCAAGTTTCCTCGAGTCCGCTGAGTATGGAGTACGTGGGTTTGAATCCGGTTGCTGCAAGCTTGCTCAGGTCGTAGGCGCGATAGTCCTGGCCGTTGGGTTTGCTGGCATCCCAGTCTACTCGGCCCTGCATTCCGCTGACCTGGGTAATCATGTCGACGATTTCGCGAATGCGTAGCACTTCGCTGCTGCCCATATTGACCGCACCAATGCAGTTGTTCATGGCCAGATGAACGGCGCGTGCCGCATCCTTGACATAGAGAAAGTCGCGCTGGGCCGATCCGTCGCCCCAGACCAGCACTCTCCCGCCGCTTTGCTGCGCATCGCGGAACTTCTTGATCAGCGACGGGACAACGTGGCCGAATTCCGTATCGAACTTGTCGCGAGGTCCGAACAAGTTGCAGGACACGATGTACACCCACTGCATGCCGTAACTTTCCTCGTAGGCATGCAGCATCGCCAGCATGGCGCGCTTGGCGTGGGCATACGAGTCTTCTGCCGGATGCGGTTTGCCCAGAAAGATCATGTCCTCTTGCAACGGCAGACTTGGCGAAGGATAGGGATAGACGGCGCCGGTGCCCATCGCCAATATCTTCTTTACCCCGGCACGGTGAGCAGCCTCGACGACGTTGGTGTTGATCATTACGTTGTCAAAGAACGATAGTGCCTTGTTCTTCAGGTTGCCCATGATTCCGTAGACGCGCGCCGCTGCGTGAAATACATAATCCGGACGCTCCCTTTCGAACAGGGCGATTGTCTCTGCGGTATCGGTTAGGTCACAGGTGTCACGTCCGACCTCGATCAGGTTGACATGGCCAGCTTGCCGCAAGTGGTCCGCCAGTGCCGAGCCGACCAACCCCCTGGCGCCGGTGATAAGTATGCGATCGTCTATTTTCATGGGTATGGCAGCGGTAGTTCAGCGTGAAAGGAAGGATTGGTTGGCGCCGACGCGGGCGCGCCAGTAAGCGAGTAGATCGCGCATCGTGGTTTCGAACGGGATGACCGGTTTCCACCCGGTATGGCGCTCGAACTTCGTGGTATCTGGAACCTGAAGGTCTGCATCGATGGGGCGCATCCGCTCGGGATCCGACTCGATCCGTATGTCGGTCCGGTCCGAATACGACAGCAAGGTATTGAGCATCTGACCGACGGTGCAGGTGAATTGGCCGCCTATGTTGTAGTAGGCGCCTGGCACTGGCTTGACCGTTACCAGCATGTAGTAGGCGCGCACGGCGTCGCGGACGTCGGCCCAGGTTCGCAGCGAGTCGAGGTTGCCCACTTTGACGATCGGCGGTGACGTGCGATGCTCGATCATGGCGATCTGCTTGGCGAAGGTCGATTCGGCGAAGACGTCGCCGCGACGCGGACCGGTATGGGTGAACATTCGGGTGGTCATGACGCACATGCCATAGGCCTCGGCATAATAGCGTCCAACCAGATCGGTGCCCACCTTTGAAATGGCGTAGGGCGAGGCCGGATGGAAGCTGCATTCCTCATCAATCGGCAGCTTGTCGCGGGATACCCGGCCGAATACCTCGGAGGAGGCGCAGATGTGGATCCTAGCTTCCGGCGCATGCTTACGCAGCGCTCCAAGCAAGCGCTCGGTGCCTTGGATGTTGGTGTCCAGGGTGTCGAGCGGGGAATCGAAGGAGGTTTTGGGGTAACTCTGCGCTGCGAGATGAAAAACGTAGTCGGGGCGGGATGTGCTGATGGCAGTGTCGATCGACATGGTGTCGCGCAGGTCGGCGTAGACCAGTTTCACGCGGTCGCCGCGGTTGATTCGGTCAAGATGATGCTCTATGTTGTCGAGGGGGCTGCGCCAGCGCAGCATGCCCCAAATCTCCCAATCGGTATGTTCTAGCAGGTAATCCAGCAGGTGTGAGCCAACCATTCCGGTCAGGCCAGTGATCAAGGCGCGTTTCATGATTTCCTCGTTGTCAATACGATGGCTCTGCCCGGCGTCGGCTTGACGTAAACTCCGGTCTTCAATCTATGACGGGCATCGGCTGGTGTTCACTTCCTGCTTGAACATAGGAAGCAGACATGCGTGGTATCCGGCCACTTGTCGAATGCAGGCGGATAGTGCCGTATCTCAACTTTGCCGAAGAAGCGGCCGAGCCGCGCGGCTTGACCCGGAATATCGGGATAGCGGCCGACATAATGGCACTTCAAGCTTTCGGAATAACCGTCAACCTGTTTTTCCCCATGGTGGGAAGACTGATTCTTGACAGCCAGGACACCGGAGTCAGCGAGCCCCCTGGCGGCATTTTCATACACTGCAAGTTCCTCTGCCAGGTCCAGGTGCGTAACGACGCCAAAGAGCAGGATCAGGTCGTAGGTTGCCGTCGTATAGCTGAAATTGACCACGTCACTGCACACCGTGTTGATCCTGGGATCCGACGGGATGCTGTCGAGAAAGCTCTGGTACTTGTCAACGGCTGTCAGGCGGCAGGATGGGCCCAGCAAGCGTGTTGAAAGTGCGGCGGGGCCGCTGCCGAGATCAAGGATATGGCAGTTGGCGCCGACATAAGGCGTCAGCATGGAGAGTTCGTAGTCCAGCATTTCCGGTTCCGTCCAGCGGCCACCACCCTCAGTCGCGCGTTGGCGCCAGAACTGGTCGATGACTCTCTTATCCACGGAAGACTCCTTCTCCGATCAAGGGTTGAAGCCAGGCTTCCATCAGGGGTACCTCGGCCGGATAGTCTATTTCACGGCAGCGCACATGCACCGCTCGGCAGGGTAGCAGGGGCAGTATCATCTGATAGACGTGGCCATTCCCCTTAACTGGATGTGCCCTCGGGTCAATGGTGACAAGCCCGGTCCATTCGAGCATGCCGGAGGTGCTGTCCATTGTTTCGCCATGATGGAAGGAGGTTGCCTGCAAGTCGCCGTTGTTTGCATTCTGAATACTCGTCAGCACCGGCGCCAGGCTTTGGATGTCGCAAACCCCGATGCTCGGCACGGGACCGCTGGCAAGGCTGAGCAAGTCGGCTGGATGAACCAGCAGGTCGCCATCGACGGAGATCGCCGGATGACCGCCGTGTGCCAGGGCTATGGAAAGGCTGGACGCGGTGCCGGTGGTTTCATACTCGTGGTTGACGACGAATTCGGCGTCGGGGCGGATTGCGCGTACGGTGGCGATGACTTCTTCAGCATGGAATCCCACCGCCACAATCAGGCGAGGGAAAACCTGAATCGCCTCCAGTTGCCAGTGAATCAGCGGTTTTCCAAGGATAGGGATCAGGCATTTGGGCCGCGGCTGCCCCATCCGCGTGCCACGCCCGGCAGCGCTGATGACAACGGTGGGTAATGGGTTCATGTGTTTTCCTCTACGTGGGCGGCAATCGCAGCCAGCAGACAGTTGAAGTCGAACTCGGGTCTTGTCTGCTCGGAACTGTCGGGGATCAGCAACTGATCGGGCTCCCCGGCCTTGCCCGCCAGGATGACGGGAGTACCGACATACTTTGCTTCTGCGATCACCGATCCCGGCGCGTTGACGTAGATGCGCGGGCTGGCGGCAATCAGCTTGGTCGAGTTGATCTCGGTGGCGAGCACGGTTGCGCCCATTTGCCGCAACTCATCCGCCATGAGCTCGCAGCCGGGCCAGGCGGGCAACTTGACTGGTAGGTTCGCGGCGAAGATGGCGGGGTAGTTGTCCCGAACAAAAACCGCGCCGCCGGCGCGCATCAGGGTAACCACCTGGTTCAGGAAGAACATGCCGTTGGACTCGACCATGGCTCTGATATCGGCCGCGAGAACGTCGAAATGATGGTGTTTTACCCATCCTGCAGGAATGACCTTGCACAGATGTCGCAACGCCGGATTTACTTTCGCCGAAGGCGCGCAATAGATATCGAACGCCGTCATGAAGGCAAACTCATAGGGGCGAATAGGCGCTTCGAGATCGTGAGGCACAAAGACGGAACACGCTGGCCGCAGTTGATGAATGATCTCCAGCGGACTCATGTAGTTTGAAAAAGGTGGCGTTTCCTGCGTGTGGATTCTGAATACCGCTGAGGAGCATGATGGATGCTGGGAGGTGATAAATACCGTTGCCTGCAGTGGTGGTGGCGGTAGCGGAGTTTGTTGCATATCGGCCACCACGAAGCTGTAGCCTTGCTCGGCCAGATAATGTGCGATGGGTTGCAGCGAATACTCGCTGCCGAAGCCCGCCAGTAAGAAGACGTAATCGCTCCTCAAGCGGTCAAGCATTGGGCCACTCCGGGTTGCCGTACATGGCTGCCTTGCGCGCAATTAGCCAGATTATCGGGCTCTCTGGCTCAGTTACCGGTCGTCGCTGATCGATGAATAATGGATCGCAAGTGATTGGACGGGCATGGCTGACCGCCCAGGTCGCCAGTTCGCCGGTCAAGCTGTCGACCGTGACGAGGACGATTTCCATATAGCCAAGCTGATGCAGGATGGTACGACAGCGTTCCTCCGGCAGATAAGCGAAGCGGGTGGCGACCATGATGGTATCGGCAACTTGAACAGCAGATGGAAGCAGTCGCTCCATGGTCCGCATAAAGTAATACTCATCGAGGAACAACAGGTTGTAGAACGACGCCTCCATGCGGATTGTTTCCCTGGATTCGAGCCAGTCAGGGAACGAGGCTACTTGGCATGTCGGCAGGATGGCTTTGAGATCTTCTGCGTAGTAGCCGACGACGGTCAACTCTTTCAGATCTTCCAGCAGCCGCATTGGCAGGCAGTCCAGATTCTGCATTTCGTTCTTGAGCACTGTAGCCAGAAAGGGTGGCACCAGCGCTCGTTCCAGTGTATCGAGACGGGCGTTCAGGTCAAGGAAATACAATCGCAGACGCTGCTCGAGATCCTGCCCGAAGTCCCTGTGCAAACGTTCGACGAGCAGTTCGATGAAGCGGGCGATGATCTTGCGCAACAAATTCACGGTGGGCGGCGCGTTCCGGTTCGGGATTCTTTGCGCGGCAAAGGACTAGCACGCCGCATAGCGTTGCAGGATATCAGAGTCGGCTGGACCTGCTTCGCACAGTTGGCCTTCCCGCAGCCAGGCGACATGCGTTGCCAAGCGCTTTATGCTTTCCATGTTATGCGAGACCAGCACGAAGGTTCTATGTTCTGAACGCTGCTTTTGCATATGTCCAAGACATTTTCGCTGGAACTCCGCATCGCCAACCGAAAGCACCTCGTCGAGGATCATGATGTCTGCGTTGACATGTGCAGCGATGGCGTAGGCTAGGCGCACGTACATCCCGCTTGAATAGTGCTTGACGGGTGTATCCATGAAACGCTCGACGCCGGAGAAGTCCACAATGGCGTCAAACCGGCGGCGCATTTCCTGCTCAGGACAGCCCAGCATCGCGCCGTTGAGGAAAACGTTTTCGCGCCCGGTGAGCTCGGGGTGAAAGCCGGTGCCTACTTCCAGAAGCGAGGCAATGCGGCCGCGAACGCGGATGTGGCCGCTGGTCGGGGGGATGATGCGTGAGAGTATTTTTAATAGCGTCGATTTCCCCGATCCATTCTTGCCAATCAATGCGAGACATTCCCCCTGCCTGACTTGCAGGGAAACATTCTTGAGGGCCCAGAACTCTTCTTCGGATGGTGTATCAACGTCGCTCGCAGCGCCTTTGACCAAGCTCTTCAGCCAGGTCTTGAGAGAGTCAGGACGATGTTGGTGTGACAGCGCGTACCGCTTGCACACGTTGTTGATGTCGATGACGACGTTGCTCACGACCGAACAGTCCTAGGCCAGATCGACCAGATCTTTATCGGTAGCAAGAAATTGACGCATTGCGATCAAACCGATGGCAAGCGTGGTGGCTATCGAAAATCCTACTGAAATCAAAGGGAAGCCATCCAGACCGTTCAACAGGCTCCAGCGCAGCCCTTCTATGATGCCGACGAGCGGGTTGAGTGCATATAGAAGCTGCCATTGATTCGGAATACGCATCGACGTATAGCCTGCCGGAGTTACAAAAAACCCTATGGTCAGCAAGAAAGGGACAAGATTTCGAATGTCGCGGAACCGTACATTGATCACCGATAGCAAGAGGCCGACAACAACGCACAGAACGATTAGTTGCAGGAAGAACAGCGGGAAGCAGACGATCTGCCAGCCTGGAAGGTAGCCAAACCACAGGCAGCCAAGCGCGAAGAGCAGCCAGGCTACAATAAACTCGATTGCATCCACCGCTACCGCGGCTATGGGTAGGATGGCGCGCGGGAAGTAGGTTTTCTGGATGATGTGCATGTGACCAAGCAGGGAGTTCATACCGTCGGGTACGGCATTCGAAAAGAAATACCATGGAATGACTCCGCAGAAGATGATGAGCGGATAGGGAGTGCTATGGCTGCTGTCGAAGCCGGCGAGAAAGCCGAAGGCAAAGCTCATGACTGCCATCAGCATCAGCGGCTTGAACAGTAGCCAAGCGAGGCCGAAATAGGTTTGCCGAAAACGGATGATGAGATCACGGCGGATCAATACATAGGCAACTTCGCGGTACTGATGGAGTTCCCGGCAATATTCAAGCAGCCCGGGTGGGTGACCGTCGATCAGGCGCCATCGCATTGACATGGGGTTGGTAGTCATATGGGCATTCTATCGGGCCGCTGCGTCGCTGCGTTGGCTGACGGCGAATCCGCAATGCAGTGAAATAGTTTGTGCCGGACTGCTAGTCAGGATGGCTAATTTGTCCAAACGACGGTTCTTCTCAGACTCTCCGGGCGCGGTATGAATACGTCCAGGCCGAGTTCGATTCGGGCTCTTTGAATGTCGGGAACGTAGACCTCAACCGAATTTGATGTCGAAGTGCGGGTAATTTCTACGTTTACGTTGCCGCACTCAGTGGCAATCTCCGTCGCCAATTCGGCAAGGCTGATTGCCCGATCAGAGCCGACGTTGTAGGCGCGATTAGGTTGGCCCTTGAGCAGGAGGGTGAGCAACCAGATGACAAGATCGGCGGCGTAAAGATAACTGCGCACGGGAGATCCGTCGCCATTGATGACAATGGGACCTCCCGCTAGTGCATCGCGCAGGAAATTTCCGGCCGCGAACCGAGCATCCAGCGGCAGGTGCGGGCCTATGAAAGCAAAGCAGCGCGCGATCACAGTGTTGACCTCGGGCGTCAGTGCGCACATCTGCTCGATCAAGCGCTTGCCGTTGCCGTAGGCGGAGGCCGGATTGAGGGGATCGGGCGCGCCGCGGTAGCTTTCCGGAATACAGTTGAGTTCTGTCGGTTGCGAGCCATAGACGGCACCGGAACTGGTGACCAGCATGCGGCGGATACCGGCGTGGCGCGCATAGTCGAGCACGTGGGCAATGCTGAAGAGCTTGTTCTTCAGCATCTCCACCGGATCGGTGCGGTCCAGGTGCGCGCTGGTGGCGGTGGCTAGATGCAGCAGATAATCGTGATGGGCGTTCGGGAAACTGAAATTCGCCGGGTGGCCGCAAAGCCAGTCGAATTCGGGTCGCTTTGCCAGGTGGGGCATGCGCGCGAGAAAGCGCTGCGGGTCACGGCTCAGCACCGTGGCGCCAACGCCAACTTTCAACGCGTCATTGGCTGCGGCGATGCTTTCCAGCAGCCAGATGCCAAAAAACCCTGTGCCACCGGTGATAAAGATCCGGGAGCCCGCCATTTCGCGCCACAGGGGCGCTGTGTAAACAAGGACGTGCTCCAGGTCGGCGGTGGGTAGCGGCGGACAAGGGCGGTTCAGAGTCCTACTCCCAGGAATTCGCCGATCCGTTCCGCGGCGTAGTCCAGCATCTCTTTCGTCAGTCCCGGATAGATGCCGATCCAGAAGCTGCGTTCGGTGATGATGTCGGCGTTGGTCAAGGTTCCGGCGACGCGATAGGAGCGGTCCTGCATGTAGGGCTGGCGCGTGACATTTCCGGCGAACAGCAAGCGCGTGCCGATCTTGTGCTGGTCTAGGTAGCGCAGCAGGTCTACCCGGCTAAACGGAGCGTTTTCGCGCAGGGTCAGCAGAAAGCCGAACCACGACGGATCGCTGTCTGGAGTTGCCTCGGGCAGTATCAGAAATTCCTCACAGGCCGCGAGCCGCGCACTCAAATGCGCAAAATTGCGCTTGCGCGCGGCGATGAATTCATCAAGGCGGGCCATCTGGGCGACACCAAGCGCGGCTTGCATGTCGGTGATCTTGAGGTTGTAGCCTGCATGCGAATAGGTGTACTTGTGGTCGTAGCCGCGCGGCAGGTCGCCCAGTTGCCAGTCGAAGCGTTTGCCGCAGGTGTTGTCCTTGCCCGGTGCGCAGTAGCAGTCGCGGCCCCAGTCGCGGAAGGATTCGACGGCGCGGGCGATGATGGGATCGTCGGTGAACACGGCGCCGCCTTCGCCGGTGGTGATGTGATGCGCCGGATAGAAGCTCAGGGTGCCGAGGTGACCAAAACTGCCGACGTTCCTGCCGTGGAGCTTCGAGCCGAAGGCATCGCAGCAGTCTTCAATCAGCCACAGACCATGCTGGTCGGCCAGACGGCGCAGTACGTCGGCCTCGAAAGGATTGCCCAGAGCATGGGCCAGCATTATGGCGCGGGTACGCGGGCCGATGGCGGCTTCAATGGATTCCGGTGTCGGGTTGTATTCCGGCAGCTTCGAATCTACGAAAACCGGCACCAAACCATTTTGCAGGATCGGGTTGATGGTGGTCGGAAAGCCGGCCGCTGCGGTGATCACCTCGTCGCCTGGCTTCAGTGAGCGCTCGCCCAGCAAGGGCGAGGTAAGGGCGGAAAGCGCCAGCAGATTGGCCGACGAACCGGAATTGGTTGTGAGTGCCCGCTTTACACCAATACGTTGCGCAATCAGGCGCTCGAATTCATCGTTGAAGCGGCCGGTGGTGAGCCAGCCATCGAGCGCGGCGTCGATCATGGCGACGTAGGCTTCGGCGTCGAGCACGCGTCCGGCAGGGGGCACGGCGGTCTGGCCGGGGACGAAGGGCGCGCGCTGCTCCTTCTGCGCGGCATAGTCGCGCACCTGGGCGAGAATCTGCAGCCGTTGCTGGTCGAGGGTCATGGAACGGAAGTGTAGTCGTCGATCTGGGCCAACGTCAGGGCATGCATGCGGTTAGTGCCGTCCGGCTGTGCATACCAGGCCCGATACCAGTCCAGCGTGCGTCGCAGGGCTTCGTCCGCTGACCAGTGCGGGCGCCAGCCAAGTTCCTGGTGCGCCAGAGTGGCGTCGAGGCGCAGGGTTTCGGTTTCCTTCCGGAAACTGCCTGCGGCGACTTCGATGCGGGCGCCGGCCCCCCAGAGACCGGCGCAGCGCGCGGCAACTTCTCCCACCGTCAGATGGTCTGCATCGGCCGGGCCGAAGTTCCAACTCCGGGCAAAGCGTGCCCCATCGCTATCGCACAATTGCTGCGCCAGCACCAGGTAGCCGGACAAGGCTTCAAGCACATGCTGCCAAGGCCGAATCGCGCCGGGCATGCGCAGCATGAGTGCTTGGTCAGCGGCAAATGCGCGCACGAGGTCGGGCAGCAGGCGGTGCGCCGCCCAGTCGCCGCCACCGATCACGTTTCCGGCGCGTGCCGTGGCGATGCGCGGTGATTCGCTGGTGTCGAAGAATGACTCTCTCCAGGCGGCCGTGGCGATTTCCGCACAGCTCTTGCTGGCGCTGTAAGGATCCTTGCCTCCCAGCGGATCGGTTTCCTGCAGAGGCTTGCCTTCCTGAGAGGGCAAGTAGCACTTGTCGCTGGTCACGATCACCGCAGCTTCGACGGTCGGGCAGCCGCGCATGGCATCAAGCAGGTTGACGGTGCCCGTCACATTGCTGGCAAAAGTATCGCGCGCGAACCGATAGCCCTCGGCCACGATGGCCTGGGCCGCGAGATGAAAAACGATGCAGGCCCTGCTGTCGCGCAACGCCGCGGCGAGCGCGTCATAGTCGCGGATGTCGCCGCGGATCGACGTGATGCCGCGAGCCACCTGCGCCACCTCGAACAAACTCGGCTGTGTCGGGGGCGCCAGCGAAAACGCCGTCACGTCAGCGCCAACTTTCTGCAGCCACAGCGCCAGCCAGGCGCCCTTGAACCCGGTGTGTCCGGTCAGGAAGACCCGGCGGCCCTTCCAGAAACCCGGGTTCATGACCAAAGTTTCCAGGGGGCGTTGCCGCTGGCCCAGAGATCCTCCAGATGCTGCTTGTCGCGCAGGGTATCCATGGGTTGCCAGAAGCCGTCATGGCGGAAGGCGGCCAGTTGGCCGGTGGCGGCGAGTCGTTGCATCGGCTCCTTCTCCCACAGGGTGTCGTCGCCGCCGATATGGTCGAGTGCTGCAGGCGACAGCACGAAAAAGCCACCGTTGATCCAGTCGCCGTCGCCGCGCGGCTTTTCCTGAAACCCGCGGGCGCGCCGACCCTCCAGGTCGAGGCGGCCGAAGCGCGCCGGCGGACGCACCGCGGTGACCGTGGCCAGGCAGGCTTCAGCGCGGTGAAAGGCAAGCAAGGCGCCGATGTCGACATCGGCTACGCCGTCGCCATAGGTCATGCAGAAATCTTCGTCGTGAACGAAGCGGCGCACCTGGCGCAGGCGGCCGCCGGTCTGCGTCCTGTCGCCGGTATCGACCAGCGTGATGTTCCAGGGCTCCGACTGGTTCTGATGCAGATCGACGCGGTTTTGCGCCAGATCGATGGTCACGTCCGAATTGTGCAATGCCAGGTTGGCGAAGTATTCCTTCACCATGTAACCCTTGTAGCCGAGGCAAATCACGAATTCGGTAATGCCGAAGTGCGCATAGCCTTTCATGATGTGCCAGAGAATCGGCTTGCCGCCGATTTCGACCATGGGTTTTGGTCGGAGCACGGTTTCTTCAGCCAGCCGAGTACCCAGTCCGCCGGCAAGTATCACTGCTTTCATTTCGGGATGGATTGGTTGGGCCGTGTGGGTTGGGCAGTGTTGAGCCCGGCAAATGTTACCAGAGCAGCCGACAGCCTCGCCCTGCAGGGTCCATAAACAATCCCCTTATCGCCAAATAGAAATAATCGCATTGGCGCGCAGAGGGGAAATTGTTAACCTGCCGGCTATCAAACGATAACCATTATTCGAGGAGGCTTGGCATGGCGTTGGTCAATCCGCACGGCGGCGGCAGTCTGCGACCTTTGTTGCTCGAAGGCGAGGCGCTGATCGCCGAACTGGCACGTGCTTCATCGCTGCCGAAGGTCAAGGTCAGCTCGCGTGAAAAGGGCGACATCATCATGCTCGGCATCGGTGGCTTTACGCCGCTCGAAGGCTTCATGACCCATACCGACTGGCAGGGTGTCTGCGACGGCATGAAAATGGCCAACGGGCTGTTCTGGCCGATCCCGATTACGCTGTCGACCGACACGGCCACTGCCGCAGGCTTCCACACCGGGGGCGATATCGCGCTGATCGATCCGGACGACAATTCGATTCTCGCCACCATGAAGGTGACCGAGAAGTATTCGATCAACAAGGCGCACGAGTGCGCCACGGTGTACAAGACCACCGACATCGAGCATCCCGGCGTCAAGATGGTCATGGAGCAGGGCGAGGTCAACCTCGCCGGCCCGATCAAGGTTCTCTCGCAGGGCGATTTCCCCGAGAAGTACGGCGACCTTTTCCTGTCGCCGAAGCAAACCCGGGCGCAGTTCGAGGCCATGGGCTGGAGCAAGGTTGCGGCTTTCCAGACGCGCAACCCGATGCACCGCTCGCACGAGTACCTGGCCAAGATCGCCATCGAGACCTGCGACGGCGTGCTGATCCATTCGCTGCTGGGCAACCTGAAGCCCGGCGACATTCCCGCCGACGTGCGCTCCGAGGCGATTTCCACGCTGGCCGAGCACTACTTCGTCAAGAACACCGTGCTGCAGGCGGGCTATCCGCTCGACATGCGCTATGCCGGTCCGCGCGAGGCGCTGCTGCATGCGCTGTTCCGCCAGAACTACGGCTGCTCGCACCTGATCGTCGGCCGCGACCATGCCGGCGTCGGCAGCTATTACGGTCCTTTCGACGCCCACCATATATTCGACGAGATTCCCAAAGGCGCACTGGAAACCCAGCCGCTGAAGATCGATTGGACTTTCTGGTGCTACAAGTGCGGCGGCATGGCTTCGGCGCGCACCTGCCCGCATGGCGAGGCCGACCGCCTGCTGCTGTCCGGCACCAAGTTGCGCAAGATGCTGTCCGAAGGCGGCGACGTGCCCGCCGAATTTTCACGGCCCGAGGTGCTGGAGGTGCTGCGCGCCTACTACGCCAGCCTGGCCGAGCATGAGAAGGTCGAGGTCAAGTTGTCCGGACACTCGGCCCGCTGAAGAATCAGAACCCCAGCTTTTCCACGTGCATTTTTTGATCATCAACACCGTAACCTAGGAGTAGAAACCAAATGCCAACCTTTGTTCGTACCGAGAAGTGCGATGGCTGCAAGGGGCAGGACAAGACTGCCTGCATGTACATCTGCCCGCACAATCTGATGAAGCTGGACAAGGACGGTTCCGAAACCGGCCATGCCATGAAAGCCTTCAACCAGGAGCCGGAGCAGTGCTGGGAGTGCTACTCCTGCGTCAAGATCTGCCCGCAGGGCGCCATCGAATGCCGCCACTACGCCGACATCGTGCCGCTGGGTGGTTCCGTACAGCCGCTGCGTGGTTCGGATTCCATCATGTGGACCATCAAGTTCCGCAATGGCACGCTGAAGCGTTTCAAGTTCCCGATCCGTACCACGGCCGAAGGCTCGATCGATCCTTACGGCAACAAGCCGATGCCGAAGATGTCCGAACTCACCGTCGATGGCGTGTTCACCCGCGCCGTCATGGGCGGTTTCCGCGCCGGCAACCCTGCTGAACTGATCCGCAAGTAATTGACAAATCGAGGAACCAAAAATGGCTGGAACATTTGAAGCACCGGAAGTCGTCTACGAAGAACTGGACGTTCTGCTTGTCGGCGGCGGCATGGCCTGCTGCGGCACGGCTTACGAAATCATGCGCTGGGCCGAAGCCCTCAAGGCCGAGACCGGCAAGGAACTCAAGATCAAGCTGGTAGACAAGGCCGCGATGGACCGCTCGGGCGCCGTGGCGCAGGGCTTGTCCGCGATCAACACCTACATTGGCGACAAGCAGGATCCCGCCGACTACGCGCGCATGGTCTCCAACGACCTGATGGGCATCACCCGCGACGACCTGGCCTACGACGTGGGCCGCAACGTTGACGACTCCGTGCACCTGTTCGAGGAGTGGGGCCTGCCGATCTGGAAGACCGACGCCGAAGGCGTGCGTCACGACGGTGCCGAGGCGCAGAAGGAAGGCCTGCCGGCCCTGAAGGATGGCGGCCAGCCGGTGCGTTCGGGCAAGTGGCAGATCATGATCAACGGCGAATCCTACAAGTGGATTGTCGCCGAAGCCGCCAAGAAGGCGCTCGGCCTCGACCGCATCCAGGAGCGCGTGTTCATCGTGCACCTGATCAACGACAAGAACGATCCGACCCGCATCGCCGGCGCGGCAGGTTTCTCGGTTCGCGAAAACAAGATCTACATCTACAAGGCCAAGGCCGTGATGCTGGCCGCCGGCGGTTGCGTCAACCTGTTCCGTCCGCGTTCCGTGGGCGAAGGCTCGGGCCGCGCCTGGTACCCGGTGTGGAACGCAGGCAGCACCTACGCCATGGCTGCGGAAGCCGGCGCCGAGATGACCATGATGGAAAACCGTTTCGTGCCCGCCCGCTTCAAGGACGGTTACGGCCCGGTCGGTGCCTGGTTCCTGTTGTTCAAGGCCAAGGCCACCAACGCCTACGGCGAAGATTACATGGTCAAGAACAAGGCCATGTTGGATGACTACCCGCCCTACGGGCAGGCTGCCGTGCCGGCCTCGTGCCTGCGCAACCACCTGATGCTGAAGGAAATGAAGGACGGTCGCGGCCCGATCTACATGGACACCGTCACCGCCCTGGCCAAGCTGGCCGAGACCCTGACGCCGAAGGAAGTGAAGCACCTCGAAGCCGAGGCCTGGGAAGACTTCCTCGACATGTGTATCGGCCAGTGCGGCATCTGGGTCGGCGAGAACGTCGATCCGCGCGAGAAGAACTCCGAGCTGATGCCGACCGAGCCCTACCTGCTGGGTTCGCACTCCGGTTGCTGCGGCATCTGGGTGTCCGGCCCGACCGACGTCGGCGCGCCGACCACGGAAGAGTACGACGGAGTCCCGGCGCACCTGCCGAAGGGCTGGAACTGGGGCTATCGCTCGATGACCACGGTCAAGGGCCTGTTCACCGCCGGCGACGGCGTGGGCGCCTCGGGTCACAAGTTCTCCTCCGGTTCGCACACCGAAGGCCGCCTGGCCGCCAAGTCGATGGTCAAGTACTGCCTCGACAATGCGGACTACAAGCCGGAGTTCGACGAGACCCACGAACAGATCGCCGAAACGATCTGGAGGCCGGTCAAGACCTTCCTGACGCACAAGGACTACACCACCGCGATCGATATCAACCCGCACTACATCACGCCCAAGATGCTGCAGATGCGCTTGCAGAAGATCATGGACGAGTACGTTGCCGGCGTCGCCACCTACTACAACACCAACGACAAGATGCTGGCCGTTGCTGAAGAGAAGCTGGAGATGCTGAAGGAAGATTCGCTCAAGCTGCGTGCCAAGGATCTGCACGAGTTGCTGCGCGCCTGGGAGAACTACCATCGCATCCTGACGGCCGAAGCCCACATGAAGCACATCCAGTTCCGCGAAGAAAGCCGCTACCCCGGCTTCTACTATCGCACCGACAAGAATTTCGTCGACGAAAAGAACTGGCACTGCTTCGTGAACTCGATCTACGACAAGCACACCAAGAAGTGGACCTGCTTCAAGCGCAAGCACGTGGATCTGGTCGACAAGTCGAAGCTGTTCAAGGCCGCGGCGCCGCACTAAACCCGCTCTGGCTGTAAGATTCGGGCCGGAAGCCGTAGGGCTTCCGGCCTGTTTGCTTTATGGCCAGGCGCCAACCATTGATGTAAAGAGGTTTCTCATGTCCCAGCCCGATATTCCCTTTCCCAACAGTCCGGTCGTCCCCACCATGATGGAGGACACGCACGTCATCCAGTTCTCCTGCCACAAGGGCATCAAATGCTGGAACGCCTGCTGTTCCAACATCGACATTTCCCTGACGCCCTATGATGTGCTGCGCATGAAGACGCGGCTGGGCATTACCTCGACCGAGTTCCTCAAGGACTACACGGTGCCCTACGAGATGGAAAAGGACGGCATCGCCGGCATCAAGTTCCGCCCGATCGAGGGTGGCAGCGCCTGCCGCTTCATGAAGCCCGAGGGCTGCGACATCTATACGGATCGGCCTACCGCCTGCCGCTACTACCCGGTGGCCCTGCTGTCGATGCGCAAGCAGGACGAGTACGTCGACCGCGACTCCTACGCCATCGTCAAGGAAGATCATTGCAAGGGCCACGAGGTCAATCGCCCGATCACCATCGCCGACTATCGCAAGGAGCAGGGGCTCGAAGAATACGACGAGCTCGCGCGCGGCTGGCGCCAGCTGGTACTGAAGAAGAAGTCCTCCGGCCCGTCCATCGGCAAGCCGAGCCTGCGCAGCCGCCAGCTGTTCTTCATGGCCTGCTACGACATCGACCGCTTCCGCGAATTCGTCAGTGCCGAATCCTTTGCCAAGCTGTTCGATCTGCCGCAAGAGGAGAAGGCCGTCTTGTTGAAGGACGATGTTGCCCTGCTGCAATTCGCTTTCCGCTTCCTGCGCCAGGTGCTGTTCGGCGAGGAGAGCATCGCGCTCAATACGGAGGCAGCGCAGGAGCGTCTGGCCAAGGTGCAGGAAAAGCGTTTGATCGAAGAGCGCGAGGCTGCCAAGAAGCGCGCCATGGAAGCCGAAGCCGAAGGTGACGAAGGCTTCGACTGACCCAATTGAAAGTTGGCGCTGACACCACGGCGATTCGTCGCCGTGGTG